>NZ_WOEY01000110.1 GCF_013177695.1 Paraburkholderia solitsugae
CTCGTGCGTCAGGTCTTCGATGTCAGGCATCTTCGTCATGTCCAGCACTATGCAGTGCCTGGCTCCGGTTTACAACTGCTGAATAGTTACGCCGCCGCAAAGAAAGATAAGCAAAGAAAGCGGCTCACACCGCTAATTCTTAAGCGGGTCCCCCGCGCAGTTGCGGTAGTGGTGCATCTGGAATCTGTGTTCTCGCACATTCGGCGTGAGTGACAAAGGCGTCATTCTTCCGGCGGCGCTGCGCGCGCCGAAGCCTATTTCTCAAACCAGTCGGCAGTTTAGCTTGGTTCCTTCAGCGCGCCACCGGTGGTTCACTTTGCTCAGGTTTGCTTTTTCCCCGCCCCTCCGTTTGTCTCTTACGCCCTCTGTACAAATGCCAGGGTTTGCTCCGCTACCGTGTCACGCTCGTTGTCTAGTGTGATCATGTGGTAGCTGTCGGTCAAGCGCACGAAGGTCACTGCGCGGCTTCCCAAGCGCTCGCACACGAATTCCGCAGAGCGGATGCTCGTCACCTCGTCTTCCTCCGAATGCATCACCAAGGTCTCGCATGTTACGCGGCCCAACGCCCGCTTCACCGCGAAGCGCATCCAATCAACCTGTTCGATCGCCGCCAGTGGTACGTACGGATAGTGGACGCCGCTCCCCTTCTGCAAATGGCGGCGGATCAGGTTGCGAATCCGCGTGTTCTTGATGCCAAAGGGCTCGCCCTCGGGTACGCGAATCAGGCGGCGGAGCCCCGGCACGCAGTACATCAGGTAGCGCAACGGACGCAGTCGTGAACCGCCCCAGCCATCAAGGAACAATGGCGGCGACAGCAGAATCAGGCGCCCCGTCGTCATGCGCTCGCGCGCACTCAACATCAAGGCAAGCAACGCGCCCATCGAAATGCCCGCGACATCCACACGCTCATAACGTTTAACCAGGTCGCGGTATGTGCGGCTCAGCAGTTGCATGTAGTCGCTCAACGTCACTCGGCTCAACGCGTCAGGGTTCGAACCGTGGCCCGGCAGCGACGGCAAATGCACGTCGCAACCGATCTGCTCAAACTTGCGGTCGAGCGCGCCGAAATCATGACGCGTGCCTCCCAAACCGTGAATCATCAACACGGCATGGCGGGAAAGGGGGGAAACGCGAGCGGACATCGCTAAGCCTGTCGTTGCACAAGCTTGCGATCCTAATCAGCCCCGCCTCACATGACTGTCGATTTAATACCGCGTTTGTGGAGTTTTGTCGGCCGATATTTCGACGTATTACTCAAGCCTGGACTTTAGACATTTAGCACCCCGATGAGGGGGTGGAAAAGTAGTTTGGAATTCGAAAAAAGCTTGACATGAACAGGCAGTCGTGAGGCCGCCGCGTTGCTTGCGCGAGGTTTTAGCGCAAGCAACGCGGCGGCCAATGAGGATCGTTTCTGGTCCTCTGCCAATTGCCCATGTCCCTGACTGAACGCACACAGTTTTACCTTCGCGAATGGATCAACGTTCTGCTCACCGCCGTGCCGCTTCGCTCGCAGGCCTGCTTCATCGAGCTGCTGTGCGGCTGCATGATTTCGCCCGAGGGATGGGTGACCCGAGCGATCTCGGCTGCCGGCGGCACCCGGCACTGGACGACGTATTACAAGCTCCTGCAGCGCGGCAGCCTGCGCACGGTGCGGCTCGCGCGAGCACTGTTGAAGCTGGTGCTGGCGGTATTGCCCTGCGATGTGCTTACCTTGGTCCTGGACGATACGCTGAACATGCGCTGTTCGAAGAAGGCGCCCGGCGTGGCCTGGCGACGCGAACACAGCGGCAAGACCAACCGGCCGCAATACGTCTGGGCGCAGTGCATCGTGACCCTGGGCGTGAGCGTACTGGGCAATGGCGGCGTCGGCATGGCATTGCCCATCCTCTCGCGCCTGGTTCCCGACACGGGCAACACCAACAAGCTCAAGATCGCATTGGCACTTGTGCGTGCACTCAGCGGCGTGACCGACAGGCCCATCCGTGTGCTGTTCGACTCGTGGTTCATGCGCGCGCGGCTGGTCCTGCCGCTGCTGCGCCGGAACATGCATGTCATCGGTCAGGCGCGTATCGATACCGCGCTGTTCCTGCCGCCCGCAACGCCCGAGGCGCCCCGGCGTGGACGACCGCGCATCTATGGGGAGCGCCTGACCCGCGAGGCCATCGAAACGTTGCCCGCGTCCGAATTGACGATGAGGCTCTACGGCAAGGATCAACGCGTGCGCCTGCGCTCGACAGTGGCCGTGGCGCGCTTCCTCAAAGGGACTGCGGTGCGCGCCGTGTGGTGTCAGTTCTACGACGACAAACGGCAGTCCTGGACGAAGGCGCGCCTGATGCTGGCCTCCGAAACGGACCTGAGTGCCGAGACGATTACCCAGCTGTATGCCCGCCGCTGGGGGATAGAACCGCTGTTCCACAGCCTCAAGCGCTGGTGGGGCATCAACAATCTCTGGCAGCAGACGCGCACCGTGCTCGAGTTGTGGATGCAGATCCGTTCGTGCGCCTGGACGCTTACCCAGCTGCTCAGCCTGGCGATTGGCGACGCGTTCCCGATGGACAAGATCGCGCCGTGGCGGATCGGCAAGCCCGTCACCGCAGGCCTCGTCGCCCAATGGCTGCGCCGGGAATTTACCGGACTTGCCTGTCACCTTCCCGTGGGCGGCAAGTCCCAGAAATTCCGCTGGCCCCAGCCGCGTCCCGCCCCTTGACTTTCCGTGTGATGCCGCTTCTGCGGCCCCGCACAAACGTTTCATCGCAATCTCGGTCTCGTTCGCTGCTCCACGACCATTCGTCAACCATGGTCGCGGACTCCGTTCGGGTGTCTAAAGTCCAGACTCAAGCGAAACTCAATTGAAACTCATGCGAAACTCAACGCCAACTCGCCAGAACCTCATCGGCAACTCAACCGCGATCGCTGCAAGCGCCTTCAATCCCATGCCAGCTTGCTGAACTGATAGCCCTTGCCGCGCACCGTCTTGATCCGCTGCGGGGTGCCGGCGTCGTCATGCAGCTTGCGGCGCAGCTTGGAAATGCCGCCGTCGATGGTACGGTCAAGCCCGTCGAATTCGATGCCGCGCAGTTGCCGCATCAGCTCGTCGCGGCTCACCACTTCGCCCGCGCAACTCACCAGCGCCCACAGCAAATCGAATTCGGCCGATGTCAGATCGGGCAGGCTGCCGTCGGGGAGCTTGACCGTGCGGCTTGCCCGGCTGATCTCGAACTTGCCGAAGGTGTAGCTCTCAGGTTGGCCAGGCTCCGGCGTGCGCGCGGTCACGCGGCGCAGTTGCGCCTTGATGCGCGCCAACAGCACGCGTGGCTCGACAGGCTTATGCACGTAGTCGTCCGCGCCGAATTCGAGGCCCAGCACTTCGTCGAACTGCTCGTCGCGCGCGGTCACCATGATGATCACACCGTCGAATTGCTCGCGCGCCTCGCGGCAAATCTGGAAACCGTCCTTGCCAGGCAGGTTCACGTCGAGAATCACCAGATCCGGGCGGCGCTTGAGAATGGCTGGCACGGCGTCGTTGCCGTGCAGCACGGTCTCGACTTCGTATTCGTGTTTGCGCAGATAACCGGCGACCAGCGCGGACAGGCGGTCATCGTCTTCGACAAGCAGGATCCGAAATGGCATGGGGCGAATCGTTCTGGGCTGACTGTTTCAATATCAATATGAAAAGACCGCACCCGCCGGCAACGGACGGACGGGCTGGCTCGACGCACAGCATAGCGGATGCGCCGCACATCATGCGACACGCTAGACAAAACTCGACAAACACACAAGCAATTCGACACGGACACGCGATCCGCGCCACTAGCATCCCCCCGGTTGAAATAGCTCAAGGATCTGCCGTGTCGACTGTTTCCAACCAACGGGCTCACGCCCGCTCGCCGTGGTTCGCGAGAGCCACTGCGTCCTTTGCGGTTATTCAGCAAACCGCTCATGCACTCTATCCCGGCACCAGCATGTTTCATCGCTGGCGGCGCATGCGTCTGTGGCTGCGCTCGCTGATGTCGTGGCGCTCGACGCAAGTATGGCTCAAACGCTGTGCCATTTCGCCCTTGCACGATCTGGTGCAACGTCATCCCACCGCGCTCGAACGCATGCATCGGCCGTTCCTCCATACCCGCTTCAGCCCGCGCGAACGCCTCATGGCGAGCCTCGATCATCACGCGCTGACACAGCAGCGCGTGCCGCAACTCGCCGCGCGCATCGCCGCAGTCGGCTCGGCGCCGATCGCATCGTTCGAGGTGGGCGCCGAGCGCTGGCATGTGTCGCTCGAGTCGATCGAACAGTTTCAGAAGGAAGGCGACTGGACCTTGTGCATCCGCGATGCGCGAGACCAGCGCATCGTCTCCTGCACCTTCAGTCTCGCCTATCTCGGCGGTAAAGTGCGGCGGCCACGTGTTTGCATCGGCTCCGTGCAGGGCCCGGACACGTCCGTCAACGGCCGCGAACTGTTTCGCGCGCTCACCAAACGGTGGCACGGACTGCGGCCGAAAATGCTGGTGATCTACCTTGCGCAATGTGTCGCCGCGGCACTCGATGCGGGCGGTACCTTCATCGTCTCGAAGCAGGCGCACATCTATGCGAACTGGCGCTATTGCCTGAGAAAGCGTCGCGTGGCCGCGGACTACGATCGACTGTCGATCGAGTGCGGGGCGCTCGCACGCTGGAACGGCTGGTTCGTCCTCGCACCGCCGGCGCGCTATCTGGCCGAACGCCAGGGTGACAAGACCGGTGACGCAACCCGCCGCAAGCGTTACGCATTGCGAAGCGCACTCGCCGCGCAGATTCGCATGAGCGTCACGGCAAGCAAGACGAGCCGACTCTGCGTGCCTCGCGTTGTCGCTTGAATTCATTGCAATTTTTTATTGACAAGACATGCGACAAAACGGCACACTCATTCGCATGTTGACGCACACCTCCATCGCCTTCGCGATTAAAAACCCAACAATGCATGCCACGATCGGCAGGCATTTGGGAGCATGTGCGCGTTAGCAGTCTGAATCTGCAAAACAAGACCCAAAGGCCCCGCCGGTAACGGAAGGGGCCTTTTGTTTTGTGGCTGCCTCCTCCGTCCGCCGGCTCGATGACGGAGAGCAAGATGGATCAGGCAAGCCCGCAGTGCATGGATGACGACTCAAGTCTGTCTGCATATCAACAGAACGAGCATCAGCCGAAAGTAGTCGTACATTTTTCCGTAGTACCAGGCACAACGCTGACGTGGCGTGTCGATGCCGACAGCACGCTCCGTGTGCACGGCGCGCGCCTATGGCTCACACGCATCAACTCGCCTTACGATCATTGGCTCGAACCGGGCAACGCGTTCCGGCTGCAACGCGGCGAACGCGTGTGGCTCAGCACGGATAGCGAACACACCGCGCGCGTGTCGTTGAGTTGCGCGCTGCCTGCCAGACGTGGTCTCGTCAGGCGTTGGCTGGGACGGCTCGCATGGTTGGACCTTGGCACACCAGCGGCTCGATAGCGTGCCCCGCCGTGACTCGATGGTCAAACTTTCGACCCGCAGAAAAGCAAACACCCCTGCAATGAGGGGTGCTTGCTGATCAGCCATGCCGGCTCCGAGGCGCCAGGCATGCCGTGTTGCCCGGTTGCCTGATGTTGCTCAAACGCGGGTTGCCTGAACGCGGACTACCTGAACACGTGCCGCTTACTGGCGTGGCATTTACTGCGGCGTCACCTGCACGGCCGCTGCCGAAACGAATACCGCGTGAATCGTATCGCCAACCTTGACGCCCTTCAGATCGACGTCCGGTCCAGCGTGGAGCGTTTGTGTCTGATAGGCGCCGCGCAGCGTGACGAGGCGCTTCTTGTGATCGATCTTCTGCACGGTGGCGAGCACTTCGACCTGACGCGCGGACGCAAAGCCGCCCGAGGCCGGGGCATACACCTGCGTATCGACGCGTGCACGAATGCCCTTATCCGCACCGGTGACCTTCTCGGCCTTCAGCAACAACGCATTCTTGTACAGCACATCGACCCGATCGCCGATCTTCAGCTGATCGAAGCCGGCAACTTCCTGGCTCACCAGCACGACCACCGCGTTGCCGCCCGGCCCTTTGAGCGTGAGCGTGCGGGTGCCCGGATCGATACCGACGATCTCCGCCTTCACATGCACCGGTTGCACTTCGCTGACGATGCCCTGTGCGGCACTGGCCATGGCATCTTGCGCCCACGCCGGTTGCGCTGCGGCGAAAGCCGCTACCATCAACGCTGCTCCAATCGTCGCTGCCTTCATTTACGCTCTCCTCGAGAAATTGTCCGAACTGGCGTAACGGCGATCTGAAACCGCAGGATGCCGATTAACGCCAGGAATGCATACAGCTTCAGGGTGGCAATTACTAAATGGGTACGGCGCGACGATTGTACATGCCTTACAAGAAGCGAAGATTGTTTATATTGTGATTCTCAAATCAACGGGCGGCATGATAAGAAATGCCGTAGGGCGGTGTCGCAGCGGTATCTTGCCGGTTGACAACACGGCTTTAACTCTCCCGCCCAGCCATATACGGCGACAATACATTCTATTCATACAGCATTAAACACATACTGTATGGCAGTCCGGCGGTTCATTATTTTTTATCGACGGCATTCGCCACAATGCAATCGAAAACCGTCATTAACACCTATTAAACACAAATTCAATAGCCGATTACGGCATGCGCTGCGCCAAATAAAACAGCCCCGTCGCCTGAGCGAAGGGGCTGTTCATCATGCGGCCACAGAAGCGCTATACGAGAAGCATCAACGCGAACGACGCTGTGGCACTTCCCTGCACAAACGCTAAACCAAAACCATTAAACACGTTCGATAGCGATCGCGATGCCTTGCCCGACGCCGATACACATCGTGCACAGTGCAAAACGGCCCTGCGTGCGGTGCAGTTGATACATCGCGGTGGTCACCAGACGCGCGCCACTCATGCCGAGCGGGTGGCCGAGCGCGATCGCCCCGCCATTCGGATTCACGCGCGCGTCGTCATCCGCGACGCCAAGCGTGCGCAGCACGGCAAGACCTTGCGAGGCGAAGGCTTCGTTCAGTTCGATCACGTCGAACTGATCGATGGTCATGTTCAGGCGAGCCAGCAATTTCTGCGTGGCAGGCGCCGGGCCGATGCCCATCACGCGCGGCGCGACACCTGCCGTTGCGATACCCAGCACGCGTGCACGCGGTGTGAGGCCGAAGCGTTTCGCTGTGTCTTCGTTGGCCAGCAGCAACGCCGCCGCGCCGTCGTTCACGCCCGACGCGTTGCCTGCCGTGACGGTGCCGTCCGGGCGCACCACGCCCTTCAGTTTGGCGAGCGTTTCAAGGCTGGTTTCGCGCGGGTGTTCGTCTTGCAGCACGGTGATCGGATCGCCCTTCTTCTGCGCGATCGTCACGCCGACGATTTCCTGCGCGAGCGTGCCGTCACGTTGCGCGCGTGCGGCTTTCTGCTGACTGCGCAGCGCAAACGCGTCCTGATCGGCACGGCTGATCTTGTAGTCGGTCGCGACGTTTTCGCCGGTCTCCGGCATCGAATCCACACCGTACATCTGCTTCATCAACGGGTTCACGAAACGCCAGCCGATGGTCGTGTCGAAAATATCGACCTGGCGCGAAAACGCGCTGGTCACCTTGCCCATCACGAACGGCGCACGGCTCATGCTTTCGACACCGCCGGCCAGCATCAACGCGGCCTCGCCCGACTTGATCGCGCGCGCGGCGATGCCAACGGCGTCCATGCCCGAGCCGCATAGGCGGTTCACCGTGGAGCCCGGCACGCCTTGCGGCAAACCGGCCAGCAACAGCGACATGCGCGCGACGTTGCGGTTGTCTTCACCGGCCTGGTTCGCACAGCCGTAGATCACGTCGTCGATCGCGTTCCAGTCGACGTCCTTGTTGCGCTCCATCAGCGCTTTGAGCGGCACTGCGCCCAGATCGTCGGCGCGAACCGACGACAGCGAACCGGCATAGCGGCCGATGGGGGTGCGAATCGCGTCGCACAGGAATGCTTCGGTCATGTGATGTCTCCAGTTGGTGTGCTGCGTGCGCTGGGCCGCTAGCGGATAGCCGTTAGTGGCGCCGGCTGCCTGGCGCTGGCGCGAGCCGGATGCTCTGCATCTTCGACCCGGCGATGCGCATGAAAAACGGCCGCATGGCAACCGTCACTTCAATTCAGCTTAGCGCAGGATGGTGAACGATGGGCCCTGGACGGCGGCCATTTGTTCTTTATACGAACACGCGGTCATATATCGAACAACTAGGCACGATAATAGGCGTGTGCGCGAAACCATGTCAAGCAAAGCCAGCCTCGGACCAGGGAATACGCGCAGGCCGGCGACCCCTTTCATGGCAACGTCAACGATATGAAGATTGACGTGCCTATGGAGGCAAACATGCTTCTATGCCTGCCGGCACAAGGCTCTGGACCGTTCTGCTGCCCAGAATGTCTCTGAAACACCCGCCCTTGCACAGGCGCTATCAGCGGATCTGAATCTGCTCGTCCGCGATATAACCGCGAATCACATCGGCGAAGCTGCGGTCGCCGGTCAACCCGAGCCGCTCGGCACGCGAGGGATCCCACTGCCCCGGCCAGCTGCCGACAATCTTCTCCACTCGCGCGTCCGGCGCCCACACGATCCGCTTCGCGGCCTCGTCGCCCGCCACCTCGCGCAGCGCGGCCACCATCTCGTCGACGCTCACCGAAATCCCCGGCAGATTCAACACGCGCTGGTTACCGAGTGCAGCGGAATCGAGTTCGAGTCCGGCGATCAGGCTTTCGATGGCCTTGCGCGGCGACAGCAGCCACAACCGCGTCGCGCCCGCTACCGGGCACACCGCCGCTTCGCCGTTCAGCGGCTCGCGAATGATGCCGCTCGCAAACGACGAGGCCGCCGCATTCGGCTTGCCGGGCCGCACGCTAATGGTGGGCAGCCGCAACACCCGGCCGTCGACGAAACCCCGCCGCGTGTAATCGTTGAGCAACAACTCCGCGATCGCCTTCTGCGCGCCGTACGACGATTGCGGATTCAGCGCGGTGTCGTTCTGCACGACCTCGGGCAGATCGCCGCCATACACGGCTACTGAACTCGTGAACACCACCCGCGGTGTGTGTCCACGCTGCCGGCAGGTTTCCAGCAGCAAGCGCGACGCGTCCAGATTGATCCGCATGCCGAGATCGAAATCCGCCTCGGCCTGTCCGCTCACGATCGCGGCAAGATGGAAGATCGCCGCGGTTCTGTCGTCGATCACGCGATCGAGCACGCTGCGCTCAGCGATGTCGCCCACTTCCGAGCGCACACGGCTGTCGCCGAAATCGCTGCCGTGCACCACGTCGAGCAGCACCAGTTCGGTAATCGCTTGCGGCTTGCCGTGCTTATCCTTCACCGCGCCGCGCGCCAACAGTTCGCGCGCAAGACGCTGGCCGAGAAAACCCGCACCGCCGGTAATCAGTATTTTCATGATGTGCGTTGTCCTTGCTTGATCGCTTATTAGCCAGCGGCGTTCAGATATGGTTTGAGCCAATCGAGCCCCGCCGATGTGCCGGCCCGCGGCCGGTATTCGCAACCGATGTAGCCGTCGTAGCCCAGCGCGTCGATCAGATCGAACAGATACGGATAATTAATTTCGCCGAGGTTAGGTTCATGGCGTTCCGGCACGCCAGCGACCTGAATGTGACCGATGCCAGCCATATCGCGTTTGAGCTTGACCGCGAGGTCGCCTTCGACGATCTGGCAGTGATAGCAGTCGAACTGCACCTTGAGATTCGGCGCGCCCACTTCCGCGCAAATCGCCTGCGCGTCATCCTGGCGGTTCAGAAAGAAGCCCGGCATATCACGCGTATTGATCGGCTCGATCACCACGGTGACGCCGTCCTCTTGCGCAGCCTTTGCGGCATAGGCGAGATTCTTCAGATACACCTCGCGATGTTTGGCCCGCGGCTGATCCGCGCCAATCAAACCGGCCATCACATGCAGTTTGCGATTGCCGAGTACGCGCGTGTAATCGAGCGCGGTTTCAATGCTGCGGCGAAATTCGTCTTCGCGGCCCGGCAGCGAAGCGATGCCGCGCTCGCCCGCGGCCCAGTCTCCGGGTGGCGCATTGAAGAGCGCCTGCGTCAGACCGTTCGCTTCGAGCCGGGCCTTGATTTCCCCGGCACGGAAATCATAGGGAAACAGAAACTCCACGGCCTTGAAGCCGTCTTTTGTCGCAGCGGCGAAACGGTCGAGGAAAGCGTGCTCGTTGTACATCATGGTCAGGTTAGCGGCGAAGCGAAGCATGGTGAAAACTCCTTGAAAACGGTTTGGTTCAGCGCGGAAACATCCAATGGATGCGTGCCCCCGGCGGAACGATTTCGATCGTGCAACGGGAGGGTGTCGCCTCATTGGGCCGCGCCGCTATTGCGCCGATCACCTGCATGTCGGGTCCTATCTGCCAGCGTGGCAACGCCACCCGGCTTTGTTTTTGTCAGCGCCTACCAGCGCGCGCCGAACACCGTCCGCAGTTCTTCGAGCGCCGCATCGTCGAGTGGCGCGGGCCGCGGGTTCGTCATCAGCCACAGGCGCGCGGTCTCTTCGAGCTCTTCAAGCACATACGACGCCTGCGCCACGGAGCGCTCCCACACCACCGGGCCGAGGCGCTCGAGCAAAACCGCGCGAACGGTGCCTGCGAGAGCGGCGATCTGCGCGGCCACTTGCGGGTCGCCGGGACGTTTGTAACGAATCAGCGGGACATGGCCCACTTTCATCACGTGATACGGGGTAATCGGCGGCAGAACGTCGTCGTCGCGCCACACGCCGGCGAGCGTCAATGCGACGAGATGCGTCGAATGCGTGTGGACGATGCCGCGCGCCTCGCCGTTGCGTGCATAGATGCCCCGATGCAACGCCAGCGTTTTCGACGGTTTGCCGCCGGACACCGTGTTGCCATCGAAATCGACCTTGGCAATATCGGCCGGGTCGAGCCGGCCGAGGCAGGCATCGGTCGGCGTGATCAGCCAGCCGTCGTCGAGGCGCGCGCTGATGTTGCCGGCGCTACCCACCGTGTAGCCGCGTTGGTAGAGACTCGCACCGGTCACGCAGATTTCTTCGCGCACGCGTGCTTCGTTCGTCGTGTGGAGTGCGGGCGTGCCGGTCATTGCGCGGCTCCATCGAGGTGACGCAGTGCTTTTTCGAAAAAATCGATCGTGCCGAAGTTGCCGGATTTCAATGCGAGCGCGAGCGGCTCGGCGTCCGTCGTTGCGGTGGCGGGCACGCCCGGATCGATCTGCGCACCGATACGCAATGTGCGCACATCGAGCGCCTGCACCACGGCGCCCGAGGTCTCGCCGCCCGCCACTACGAACTTGCGCACGCCGCGTTCGCGCAAACCGCGTGCAATCGACGCCAGCGTGGATTCGACCAGGTGCCCCGCTTCGTTGACGCCGAGTTCGCGTTGCACCGCTTTGACTTCGTCGGGCGTTGCGGTGGCGTAGATCAGCACGGGTTCGTGTTTATCCAGGTACGGCTGTGCAAAGGCCAGTGCCTGCTCGACCACCGGCTCGCCGCGCGCCACCGCGAGCGGATCGATGCGGAACGCGGGCCGCGTTTCGCGCCAGGCCGCCACTTGCGAGTTGGTCGCTGTCGAGGCGCTGCCGGCCAGCACCGCCGACAATCCTTCGGCACGCGGCAATTGCGCAGCATCGTTGCCTTCCGCGAGTAAACCGGCGCGACGGAAATTGCCGGGCAGACCCAGCGCAACACCGGAGCCACCCGTGATCAGCGTGAGGTCGGCACATGCCTCGCCGAGTACGTAAAGATCCGCGTCCGATACCGCATCGGCAATCGCTATTCGCACGCCATCGCCACGCAGCACATCGAAGGTTTCGCGCACGGTCGACACGCCTTTTGCTACGGTGTCGTAACGTACGAGGCCGACTTTCGATCCGGTCTGCCGCTGGAGCACGCGCACGAGGTTCGCATCGCGCATCGGCGTCAACGGATGGTTTTCCATACCCGATTCGCTCAGCAACCTATCGCCGACGAACAGATAACCGCGATAGATCGTGCGGCCGTTCTCCGGAAACGCCGGGCAGGCAATCGTGAAAGCCCTTGCGCCCACTTCGGCGGACAATGCATCGAGCAAGGCATCCGTGACCGGACCGATGTTACCGGCGTCGGTCGAATCGAACGTCGAACAGTATTTGAAAAAGAACTGGCGGCATCCTTGCGCGCGCAACCAGTCGAGCGCGGCGAGCGATTGCGCGACGGCATCGGCGGCGGGAATCGTGCGCGATTTCAGCGCGACGACCAGCGCGTCGGCTTCAACGACATCATTCGACGCGGGCACGCCGATGGTCTGCACCGTGCGCATGCCGCCGCGCACCAGCATGTTGGCGAGATCGGTGGCGCCGGTGAAATCGTCGGCAATGCAGCCGAGCAGCGCGCGTCTGGACGAAGTGGTCATGGCAGACTCCGCGCTTACGTCGCCGCCGGCAAGTCGATGCCGGGGAAAATTTTGATCACCGCGGAATCGTCCTCGCCACCATGTCCCGCGGTCGACGCCATCATGAACATCTGATGCGCCGCCGCCGACAAGGGCAACGGGAATTTCGAGCGGCGCGCGGCATCGAGCACCAGGCCGAGATCCTTCACAAAAATATCGACCGCCGAGAGCGGCGTGTAATCGCCGCTCAGAATATGGGGCACGCGGTTCTCGAACATCCACGAATTGCCCGCGCTATGCGTGATGACCTCGTACAGCGCATCAGGATCGACGCCTTCGCGCAAACCGAGCGCCATGGCCTCGGCGGCCACGGCGATATGCACACCGGCCAGCAACTGATTGATGATCTTCACCTTCGAACCCGCGCCGTGCGCCGAGCCCAGCCGATAGACCTTGCCCGCCATCGCGGCCAGCACGTCCTCGCACGCGGCATAGGCGGTGTCCGGGCCGGACGTCATCATCGTCATTTCGCCGGACGCGGCGCGCGCCGCGCCACCGGACACCGGCGCGTCGAGCATCTGCAAACCGGCGGCTTCGATACGCTTGCCGAGCTCGACCGCGAAGTCCGGCGCCACGGTTGCGCTCGCAATCACCACACTGCCGGGTTTCATCGCGGCGACCGCGCCTTGCGCGCCGAACAGGACGGCTTCGGTTTGGGCGGCATTGACGACCAGCGTGACGACCACGTCGCATTGCGCGCCAAGCTCGGCAGGCGACGCACAGCCGACGCCGCCTGCCGCAACGAACGCTTGCAAGATCTCGCAGCGCAGATCACACGCGTGAACCTGAAAGCCCGAGCGCAGCAATGAGCGCGCGACGCCCATGCCCATCGCCCCGAGACCGATGACACCGACATGTCTGGACATGCTTGACTTCTCCGTTGGTTAGCCGCGAACGCCCCGATGGAACCCAACCTGACCCGGCTCAGTTCTGCTCAGCAAATACCCGCTTCCGCGAGCCGCCGGGCCGCGTTATTCATATGGGTACTCGCTGCATTGCGCGCCGCCATCGGATCGCCCGCCCGGATCGCCGCGACGATGGCCGCATGCTCTTCCCGCACCTGACGTGAGAAGTCATCGCGCAGCGCTTCGTTACGCCGCGTCACCACGGTGCCGGCTTCGAGGTACTGATTCAGGAAGATGAGCGTCTTGAGGAAATACGGATTGCCGGTGGCCGCAGCGATTGCGCGGTGGAAGGCGACATCTTCGGCGACGCCGTTCTCGCCTTCGGCCTCCGCTTCGTCGATCCTGGCGAGGGCTGCATCGATTGACATCATGTCCGCGTCGCTGCGGCGCATGGCGGCCTCTGAGGCGACTTCCGCCTCGATCGCCCGCCGCAGCGCGAGAATTTGCAGCACCGAGCCCGCTTCAACCGCTTCCGCATAGTCGATGCGCAGCGGCCGAATCGCGCCGTGCGCGGCAATGAAAACGCCGCTGCCCTGGCGCGGCTCGACCACGCCCTCGTTCTTCAGCCGCGAAATCGCCTCACGGATTACCGTGCGGCTCACGCCGAACTGCTGCGCCAGCACCGCCTCGGTCGGCAGCTTGCCGCCGCGCGCGAACGTGCCTTTGTCGATCTGCTTGAGCAACTGCTGCGCGACGGTATCGCTCAGTGCGCGAACAGGAATCTTGTCGAACATGGATGTCCCGATGGGTCATGTTGTCGGGTCATCATACAAATTTGAGACTGTGGCTGCATCGATGCAAACCCCAGGTTCAGCCACGGGTTACCGAAGATTATTGACCCAGTGAAAAGCCGTGACGATCTCACCCCATGGCGTCATCGCAACACTGATGGCGAACATCAGCGGATAGGTCACCGCCGTCGAGAAGAATCCATACATGAAACGCGAGTTAAATAGGCCACTCGCCTGACGAGGTGAGTCAAGTAACGGTGTTTCAGGTCGTTTCGCGCTCGACGATATGAAAACCAACGTCGGTCACTTTGACGTTGCTGTCGCCGGCCAGACGATCGAGCAGACAGCGTGCGGCGGTGAGTCCGATGCGGGTGCCGTCCACGCGCACCGTGGTGAGTTGCGGCGTGGTTTCGGCGGTGAATTCGAGGTCGCCGAAACCGCAGATCGACAGTTGCGATGGCACGCTCAACCCGAGCTGTTTGCTCGCGCCAAGCACACCGATCGCCAGCAGATCGGAGCCGCAAAATACGGCGTCGAGCTGTGGCGCCTGCTCGAGCAGCGTCGGCAACGCGGCCTTGCCGACGGCGACCGAACTCGGTGGCGGCACCAGCACCTCGGCAATGTCGTGAATGCCCGCCTGCGCAAGCCGGTCGCGAAAACCGTTGCGGCGTGCGAGTGCGCGGTCGTCGTTCGCCGACACGAGGCCGGGTGCCCGCGCGTTGCGTTGTAGAAAGTGCTCAGCCACAGCGGCGCCGATCTGATAGTGCGAAAAGCCGACCAGCATGTCGATCGGCGTGTCAGTCATATCCCAGGTTTCGACGATGGGCAGGCCCACGTTGCGCAGGCGTTCGCGCAACGAGTCCGCATGAGCGACACCGGTCAGCAGCACGCCTTCCGGACGCCGGCTCAGCACCGCGTCGAGCAGCGCCTCTTCGCTCGAATTGCTATAGCCGCTCAAGGCCAGCAGCACCTGATAGCCTGCGCGCGACATCGTCTCGCTGAACACCTGGATCGTTTCGGAAAACAGCGAGTGAGCGATGGTCGGCACGATCGCCGCGATCAACCTTGAACGCGCTGACGACAATCCGCCCGCCAGGCGATTCGGTACATAGCCGAGCTTCTGCACGACCTGCCGCACCCGTTCAAGCGTTTCGGGCGCGACGGTCTCCGGGCTATTGAAGAAACGCGACACCGTAATCGGCGCGACGCCTGCTTGCGCGGCGACATCCGTGATACGCAGGACCTTGGGACCGCCACGCAAGCGTTTCGCTGGCGCCGCCGTCTCCGGCGTATCTGGGCTGGCAGCGGCGGTAGGCTTGTGATTCGGCATGGCTCGGTGGCTAGGTAATGGTTCGCGCGTATTGTAGACCGCCATGGAGCGCCGGCGACGAAAGGCTCCAGCGGGCCGGGTCTCAGCGCCGCAATGCAGATCTACTCGGTCACGGGCACATGACTTTGCGCTACGGGAGCGCCTCGATTACGCCGCAGGATGAACAGCGTGACGACGGCAAACACCAGCAGACAGGTCGCCGGAATCAGCATCGGCGCCTTCACGCTGCCCGTGGTCTGACGCACCCACGGCACCAGATTCTGCGCAATGAAGCCGCCGATATTGCCGAGCGAATTGATCGCCGCAATGCCGGCCGCGGCACGCGCGCCGAACAGGAACTTCGGCGGCAGCGTCCAGAAACACGGGATCAGCAGATACATGCACGGCGCGCCGAAACAGAGCGCGACAAACCGCAGCGTGTTGGTCGGCAGAAACACGGCGCTCAGGAAACACGCGACGCCGAGCAACGCGGCCACCAGCATCGCGACGATCGCACGATTGCCACCGCGCAGCTTCGACGGCAGCCACGCCAGCACGATGGTCGCCATCAGCCATGGAATGATGTTCAGCAGGCCGTTGGTCGTATTGCTGACGCCGAAGCCTTTCACCAGTGTCGGCAGCCAATAGCTCACGCCGTAGACGGAAATCGACAGCATCATGTAGTAGAGCGCCATGCCAATCACACGCGGCTCCGTCAACACGCTCAGCAGCGAGGAATGACCGGTGTAGCGTTCCTTCATCTGCGCGCGTTCCGCGTCGAGCGTATCGGTGAGCCATTGTTTTTCGTCGGCGGAGAGACACTTCGCCTGTTTCGGCGAGGCAGGCAACAGGAACAGCACGACGAACGTCAACAGAATCGACGGCAGACCCGTGACGATGAACACCAGTTGCCAGCCGTGCAGTCCCGCGAATCCACCCTTGTCGAGCAACCAGCCGCAAATCGGCGCACCCACCATGTTGCCCAGACTGCTGCCGACGGTGAAATAGCCGAGCATGCGCACGCGATGCCGCGACGGAAACCACAAAGTCAGGTAGTAGATCACGCCCGGATACAAACCCGCTTCCGACGCGCCGAGTAGAAAACGCAGCACGTAAAACATCGTCGCGTTCTGCGTAAACGCGAGCAGTATCGTGACGACACCCCACGTGAACATGATGCGCGCCATCCAGCGAGGCGCGCCGTACTTGTGCAGCAGCACATTGCTCGGCACTTCGAACAACAGGTAGCCGATGAAAAATAGCGACGCACCCAGCCCGTATGCGACTTCGGAAAGCCCGAGGCTGCCGAGCATCTGCAGCTTGGCAAAGCTGATGTTGGAGCGGTCGATGTAGGCAACCAGATAGAGCACCCCGAGCAGCGGCATCAAGCGGAATGCCAGGCGATTGATCAGACGCGATTCGTCGATCGCCGGTGTCGTGATATTCACTATGTCTCCTGCGCTCGCGCCGTTCGCGCGAGCAATGGCTATTTGACGGCTCGCAACAGCCTCAGCGCATTATTGTTTTTGTGCACGCCATTGCGCGTAAGCAGCCAGCGTTTCCTCGTTCGGCGGATACGTGCCGCGCAGCGGCCGGCCTTCTTCGATGCGCTGCGTGATGAACAATTCGAGCTGCTCCTGCTCGGTGGCGTCACGCGCGACGTCGGTTGCCATTTCGCGCGGCACGATGACCACGCCGTCCACATCGGCGACGACGATATCGCCGGGATACACCGGCACGCCGCCACAGGCGATCGGTACATTCATATCGACCGCATGATGCTTGGCCAGATTCAGTGGCGCGCTCGCGCCGGCACACCAGATCGGCAAACCCAGTTCCGCGATCGTGCCGCTATCGCGCACCGGGCCGTCCGAGACCATGCCGGCCACACCACGCTTCGCGAGACGCAGCGCGAGAATCGAACCGACCGACGCGACCGCGCGTTCACCCCGGCAGTCCTGCACCAGCACGCTGCCAGGCGGCGCGGTTTCAACGGCTTTACGCTGCGGATGGTCCGGGTCCTGAAACACGCCGACGTGGTCGATATCCTCACGTGCCGGGATGTTACGCAGCGTGAACGCCGGGCCGACAACGTTGGGTGCGCCGGGTGCCGGTTTGACGAGCGGTGCGACGCCTTGCAGGAATACGTTGCGCAAGCCGCGCTTGAAAAGTTGCGTGGTTAGCGTTGCCGTGCTGACATGGCGTAGCTCTTCGAGTGTGGCGTCGCTGATGGCAATGTTGGATGCAGTCATGAGAAGTCCGGATCGAGTTAGTGAATTTCGGGTTCGGTGCGCGTCGTGGCCGGAGAAGTTTGCTCCGTCTGCGTGGCCTGTATTGGACTGTGCGGCTCGCTTGCGCTCACCGGCTCTTCAAGGAAGTCGAAGTCACAACCCTTGTTGGCCTGCGTCACGTGCAGTTGATGCATGACACCGAAGCCACGCTCGAATGGAGGTTTGGGCGGTTGCCACGCGGCCTTGCGCGCCGCGAGTTCCGCATCGCTGACTTCGAGATGCAAACGCCGGGCAGGCACGTCCATCTCGATCATGTCGCCATCCTTGACGAGCGCGAGCGGCCCGCCGACGAACGATTCCGGCGCCACGTGCAGCACGCACGCGCCGTAACTGGTGCCGCTCATGCGCGCATCGGAAATGCGCACCATGTCGCGCACGCCCTGCTTCAACAGTTTTTGCGGAATCGGCAACTGGCCCCACTCCGGCATACCGGGCGCACCCACGGGACCCGCGTGTTGCAGCACGACCACCGAATCGGCGCTCACGTCCAGGTCTTCCGAGTCGATACGCGCCGCCATGTCGGCGTAATCCTTGAACACCACCGCCGGACCGCGGTGTTTCTGCAGATGCGCTTCCATCGCCGCGGGTTTGATCACCGCGCCGTCCGGGGCAAGATTGCCGGTCAGCACCGCGAGGCCGTCGCTGGCGACGAGTGGATTGCCGCGCTTGCGGATCACGTCGTCGTCGAATATTTCCGCGCCTGCAATGTTCTCGCCGAGCGTCGCGCCATTGACCGTCATCTGCGTGCCGTCGATCAGTTCGCCCAATTCGACCAGCAGCGCGCGCAGGCCGCCGGCATAGAAAAAGTCTTCCATCAGATACTGGCCCGCGGGACGCAGATTGCCGAGCACCGGCGTGATGCGCGCGAGTTCGTCAAAGCGTGCCGTCGTCAGATCGATACCGGCGCGCCGCGCCACGGCAACGAGGTGGACGATGGCGTTTGTCGAACCGGACATGGCCAGCACGGTGGTCACCGCGTTGTCGAATGATTTGGCGGTCAGGATGTCCGACGGCTTCTGATCGGTCCACACCATCTCGACGATGCGCTGTCCCGTCAGCGAAGCGAACTGCGCATGCCGCGAATCGACTGCGGGAATCGATGAGAAGCCGGACAGCGTCAGGCCGAGTGCTTCGGTGGCGCTGGTCATCGTCGACGCGGTGCCCATCGTCATGCAATGGCCCGGCGAGCGCGCGATGCCACTCTCGATACCCTTCCACTCGTCTTCAGTGATTTTGCCGGCGCGCAGTTCGGCCCAGTATTTCCACGTGTCCGAACCGCTGCCCAGCGTACGGCCGTTCCAGTTGCCGCGCAGCATCGGCCCCGCCGGCAGATAGATGGACGGAAGATTCATGCTGATCGCACCCATCAGCAAACCGGGCGTGGTCTTGTCGCAACCGCCCATCAGGACACAGCCGTCGAACGGATAGGACTTCAGCAATTCCTCGGTTTCCATGGCGAGGAAGTTTCGATACAGCATCGTGGTCGGTTTCTGGAACGGCTCGGCGAGCGTCATCACCGGCATTTCGACCGGAAAACCACCCGCCTGCCAGATGCCGCGCTTCACTTCTTCGACGCGCTGTTTGAAGTGCGTGTGGCACGAGTTGATCTCGCTCCACGTGTTGACGACGGCAATCACCGGCTTGCCCATGTAATCCGACGGGTGGTAACCCATTTGCGCCGTGCGCGAACGGTGGCCGAACGAACGCAGATCGTTCACGCCGTACCAGCGGTAGCTGCGAAGCTGCTCAGGTGTTTTGCGGGTCGATGACACGGACATCTCCATGGTAGCGATACCATCACGCTTCGCGAATTGAATCCGTCGAAGCTTCTGAATGACACGCATGGTAACGCTACCATCGGGTAGCGTCGTTAAGGGATTCCACTGATGTGCGCCGCGTGCAAATTTGGCGAAACAGAAGGCTTAAGCTATCGTCACGCCTTTGCACAGCATCGCGCCGGCTGAACCGCGCGAGCGCCGTGCGCCCTTCTTCGAACGCATCTTTCAAGGTCCATGAGCAAAGCCCTGCCGCCGTCTTCCGCCGTTCCTGACAACGCCGAACCGGCCTCGGACAAACCGGGCGACTCGTATGTGCAGTCGTTCGCGCGAGGCCTCTCGGTGATCCGCGCGTTCAATGCCAGCCGCCCCGAACAGACGCTCACCGACGTCGCCGCCGCCACCGGGCTGACGCGCGCCGGCGCTCGCCGCATCCTGCTGACGTTGCAGACGCTCGGCTACGTGGAGGCCGAAGGCCGCCTGTTCCGCCTCACGCCGAAGATTCTCGACCTCGGTTTCGCGTATCTGACCTCGATGCCGTTCTGGAATCTCGCCGAACCGGTGATGGAAAGTCTGTCGGCGCAAGTTCACGAGAGTTGCTCGGCGGCTGTGCTCGATCGCACCGAAATCGTCTACGTGCTGCGCGTGCCGACTCACAAGATCATGACCATCAACCTGTCGATCGGCAGCCGCTTGCCGGCGTATTGCACGTCGATGGGCCGTGTCCTGCTGGCCGCGCTGGACGACGACACGCTCGACGCGACCCTGAGTTCGGCGCCCCTCTACGCACACACGGCGCGTACGGTGACTGACAAGGAAGAGCTGAAAAAGCTGATTGCGCAAGTGCGCCGCCAGGGATGGGCCATCGTCGATCAGGAACTGGAAGGCGGTCTGATTTCGCTGTCCGCGCCGATTCGCAACCGCCAGGGGCGCGTGATCGCCGCGATGAATATTAGCGGCAACGCTCAGCGCAATTCGGCCAAGCAGATGGTGAAGGCGTTTCTGGAGCCGTTGCAGCAGGCCGCCCAGACGGTCTCGGAGATGGTGGCGCGGCGCGGTTGAGTGCATGCGGTTGGATGGCCGGCGGTGCGAACTCAATGCCCGCTCATCGGCTCGTCGTCAGCACCTGAGGCACCCCATTCGCGCCTCAGGCTCCTCACTGCCCCCTCATTGCCCAAGATACCGCTCCACCAGCCGCGTCCAGAAGGCCGCGCCGACCGGCAGATTGCGGTCGTTGAAGTCGTAATGCGGGTTGTGCACCATGCAGCCGTCTTCGCCCGCACCGTTGCCGAGCCGCAGGAACGTGCCGGGCCGTTTCTGCAGCATGAAGGCAAAATCTTCGCTGCCCATCAGGATGTCGGTCTGCTCGACGACCTTGTCGTCGCCGACCAGCTCACGCGCCACTTGCACCGCGAAGTCCGTTTCGGCATCCGAATTGATCACCACCGGATAGCCTTCGATGTACTCCACCACCGCCTTGCCGCCATAGCTCGCGGCCTGGCTCTCGGCGAGTTCGGTAATGCGTTTTTTCAGCAGCGTGCGCACTTCGGGGCTGAACGAACGCACGCTCAACTCCAGCCTCGCGCTGCTCGAAATCACGTTGTTCGCCGTACCCGCATGCATCGAGCCAACCGTCACCACCGCCGGCTGCGACGGGTCGACGTTACGCGCGACGATGGTCTGCAGCGCCATCACAATGCTCGCCGCCACCACCACCGGATCGACCGTCAGATGCGGACGCGCCGCATGACCGCCGACGCCTTCGATCGTGATGATCGCCTTGTCGCCCGCCGACATGAACGGCCCCTTGCGGAACAGCATCACCCCCGGTTCCTCGCCCGGGTGATTGTGCAGACCGAACACGGCGTCGCACGGGAAGCGCTCGAACAGGCCGTCGTCGATCATCTTCATCGCGCCGCTGTCGATGCCGCTTTCTTCAGCCGGCTGGAAGTACAGATGCACGGTACCCGAGAAATTGCGCGTGGCGGCGAGGTGCTGCGCGGCGCCGAGCAGCATCGTCGTGTGGCCGTCGTGGCCGCAGGCGTGCATCTTGCCGTGCGTGCCGCTCGCATACGGCAGACCGGTTTGTTCGATGATCGGCAGCGCGTCCATGTCGGCGCGAATGCCGATGCGGCGCGTGCCGTCGCCCATCTTCAGCGTGCCCACCACGCCGGTTTGACCGACCCCGCGCGTGACCTGCCACCCCCATTGTTCGAGCTTCTCAGCCACCAGGGCGCCGGTTTGCACTTCCTCGTAGGCCAGTTCCGGGTGGTGATGGATGTGATGGCGGATCTCGCGCAGGCTCTCGGCGGCAGGCACCAGGTCGGACACTTCAGTAAAACGCGCGGCTTCGCTCATCTATCGCTCCATGGAAATTCACGCCGCATCACGCGGCAAACAGGCAAGCACTATAGCCACGCCGTTTTGTTCGAATAAGATGATGTTTTTTTCACCCTGATTAACAAGCTTTATATACGGGATTACCCTTATGAAGCCGCAACAGCTGCAAGCGTTCGTCGCCGCCGCTCATCACCGTAGTCTGCGCGCCGCCGCGCGCGAGCTCGGCGTGACGCAACCGGCCGTCACGCATACGATCCGCGAGCTGGAAAGCGTGCTGAATGCCGAGTTGATGGTGCGCAGCGTGCGCGGCATCGAGTTGACGGCGTGCGGGCTCGCGCTGTTGCCGCGTGCGGAACAGTTGCTGGGCGATATGCGCCGCACTGTCGAAGCGGTCGAACAGGTGAAGGGCGAACTGGCCGGCAAGGTGAGCGTGGGCACGATGCCGTCGATCGCCTTGACTGCCCTGCCGCACGCCGTTTCGAAGTTTCGCCGCGCGATGCCGCTGGTGAATCTGCATCTGGAGGAAGTCACGATCCCGGATGCCGTCGCGCGTTTGCGTAACGGCACGCTCGATATCGCGGCGATCCATCATGTGCAGGCGCTCGACAGCGATCTGGTGCAAGCGCCGCTCTACTCGACCCAGTTCGTCGTCGCGATGCGCGCCGGGCATCCGCTGGCGAACGTCATGCGTCTGCACGAATTGCTCGACGCGGAGTGGATCGTGACGGTGGGCGCCGATCATTTTCCGCACAGCGTGATGATGGCAATGTTCAACGCACACGGCTTGCCGGTGCCAAAGCGGCTGGTGCGAGCGCCGTCGTCGTTCGCGGTCACGCTCGGGCTGGTGTCGCAGACCGATGTGATCGGCTGCTTCACGCGGCCGCTCGCGCAGATGGTCGCGCCGCTGGGCATACGCGTTGCGCAGATCGAAGAAGCGCTGCCGAATTACGATCTCAGCATCATTTCTCGACGTAATCTGTTGCCCACCCCGGCCGTGCTGCAGTTTGTGTCGTGCTTGCAGGAAGCGACCCGGGAGCGAATGGCAGTGGCTGGCTAGTCGGGCCTACCGAACGTTGCGAACGTTACGAACGTCGCGAATCTCGGGTACATCTGCCTGCGCCTGCAAAAAAGCAATCAGCGCGTGCCCCGCCTCTTCCAGCGTCCCGGAGTTATCGATCGTCGTACACCGAATCCCATCCGGCAGCGAAAACGGTGCCCGTCGTGCAAGCCTGGCCGCAACCTGTTCCGCGGACTCACGCGCCCGCGCGCTAAGCCGTGCTTCGAGAATATGCGGCGCTGCGTCCACGTGCACGACTTCCGTCTGCGGATAACGCGCCAAGGTATGCTGCAAATGCTGACGCGACCCGTTGACGACCACCGTGCAACCGCGAGCAAGCCATGCATCGAGTTCGATGCCGATGCCATAGCGCAGTGAGTGGCTCGACCATTCGAGCGCGAACAGACCGAGTACCGAACGCGCCGCGAACTCTTCGACACTCAACGCAACATGCTCCTCACCGTTGCCGCTCGGCCGCGTGATGTAGCGATGCGCAAACAGAATCGGCTCGCCCATCAGGTGGCGACGCGCAAAAACCAGCAATGAATCCTTACCCGCGCCGGACGGCCCCATTACATAAATCAGACGACCTGCCATGCTTATTTCACCTCGCCGGTCTGAAACGGCACGCGCTGCCACAGGACAAACGGCTCACCCGGCAAAGGTTCGACAAAGAGCGCCGCGTGATCGATAGCGAGCGGTCCGAGCGCAGGCGTTCGCGCCTGCCACCAGGCAACCAGCGTCGCGCGCTCAGCGGCATCGGCGAGAGAATTGGATAGCGTCATGTGAAAACGGAATTCGTCGAAGACGTACGGATAACCCCATTCGATCAGCAATGCGCGTTGCCGTTCACTCAACGGTGCCGCGAGTCGGCGCGCGAGGTCAGCGGCAGACGCCTTCGCGCGCAATCCGTGCAGCGTTTGCAACGCACTTGCTGCAACCTGACGAAACTTCATTTCGCCATCCGACTCGGCCGGGCGCAGTGCGACGAAATCGCCAAGCGTCGCGGCTTCGACCGCTAGCGCGAATGGGCTTTGCGTACTGGCCCATTCGCGCGTCGCGCCCAGCAGATCGTGCTGAGTCACGCCTTCAGCTAGACGGAACGGTGCGACCAGCGTACCGTGCCAGCCGTAGCGACGCGGCGCTTCGGTCAGATCGGCCAGAGGACGCGCCAGGTCTTCCGGTTGTGGCGACACACATCGCTCGCCGCTTTCCGCATCACGCCCCAACCACGCCGACCCCGCCTGCCACCATGCCGACTCGCGCGACGGCGCGTAATACACCGCGAAACGTGCCTCGGCGCCCCATGCCGCGCGGCTCATATGTCTTGCTCCACCAGCAACTGCACACGGTCCGCCGCAAAATGCGTGAAGCCGTATTTGACCGGTGTGCCTTCCAGATCGACGTCGACGTTTTCGACCCACAACACCGGTTGCTGCCGGTTGATATTCAAACGCCGCGCCACTTCCGGCTCAGGCAACACGCTGCCGATACGGCTCCACTTACGGAGATAATCGGTCACGCCCAATTCAGCCAACGCCTTCGTGATGCTGCCGGTGCGCTCCAGGACTTCCGGCAAATTCGGAAAACGCGCGGCCGGATACCAGCTGCGCGCGAACGTCAGCGGCACCCCATCCGATGCATTCAGCGTCTCGATCCGGTAGACCGACGCGCCCGCCCGCAGGCTCAGGGCCTTCGCGACATTCGGCTCGGCCTTCACACGGGAGGCCGACAACATCGTGCCGCCTGCCACGTGATGTTGCTGCCGCAAGTTTTCTGTAAACCGTGTGCGCCGGCCAATCGTGTAGTCGATCGCGCCAGGTTGCACGAACGTGCCCCGCCCCTGCTCGACGCTGACGAGGCCCAATGCGGCCAGACCGAGCATGGCGCGGCGCACGGTATGCCGGTTCACGTCGAAGCGTTTGGCCAGTTCGCCCTCGCTCGGCAAACGGCCTTCTTCGCCAAAACCGCTCGCTGCGATTTCCGCCGCCAGAATCTGCTCGATCTGCCGCCAGACGGCAACGCCCGCGCCGCGTTCGAGCAGCGTGCCCGGCGTCGCGTTGTCGTTCGATGTCATGGTGCTGTCATTCCCTTGGGTTCAAATATTCGCTATGTCATGCATTGTAGTGCGCAAGCCGTGATGGAAATGTGAAACGGCAGATCTGCGCTATAACGCTGGACAAGCATGCCTCCAAACGTCTAGACGTTTAGACGAATAGATGCTTAAATGATCACTCGCTGGATCAACAGGAACTTCGATGAGTGCCACTTCTGCCTCGCCTTCCTCCGCCATGCGGCGCGCATGGATGGCCGTGCTGGCCCGCACGCCGCGCGCCGATCTCGAAGCCGCGCTGCAAGGCGTCCCGCCCCCCGCTTATGACTGGCTGCGGCCACCCGAAATCGGCCTCGCGATGGTGCGCGGCCGCGTCGGCGGCAGCGGCGACCCGTTCAATCTTGGCGAAGCCACCGTCACGCGCGCCACGTTGCGTTTGCGCGTCACGGGTGACGCAACCGCAGCCGTCGGCGTTGCGTGTCATCTGGGCCGCGACCGCCGCCGCGCCGAACTGGCTGCGTTAGCAGATGCGCTGCTGCAAATGCCCGAGCATCACGCCGCCTTGCATCAGCAATTGATCGGGCCGTTTGCCGAACAGCAAGCCGTGCAACGCGCCGAGCGCAGACAGGACGCCGCAGCCACGCGCGTCGAATTCTTCACGATGGTCCGGGGCGACTGATGGAAAACTCACAGATTGCATTGTCCACACTGACACCTGGTTTTGTGGACCCGGTCCACGACACCCAGGCGGTATTCCGCACGCTGCTCGACGCGCTGTCTCGTCCGGGTACGATCGGTGTCGTCGAAAACGGTTTGCCGGAGGTGCGGGCCACCCGCGCCGAACTCGCCGCCTTCGCCGCGCTGCTGACACTGTGTGACTACGCAACGCCCGTATGGCTCGCGCAACCCGATACGGCGCTGGGTTCGGCCCTGCGCTTTCATACCGGCGCGCCGCTCGTCGACGAACCAGGACAGGCCGCCTTCGCCTATATCCACGACGCAAGCGCAATGCCGGCGCTGGACAGCTTTCCGCTCGGTGAAGCGGAGTCCCCTGAGCACTCTGTGACGCTGCTGATCCGCGTCGAAGCGCTGACGGGCGGCACTCCGGTCGTGCTGAGCGGTCCCGGCATTCAGCACACCACAACGATCGCACCGGTCGGCCTGCCCGAGCATTTCTGGCGCGAACGCGCCGCCCTCGCGCCGCTCTTTCCGTGCGGCATCGATTGTTATCTCGTCTGCGGCAGCACGTTGATCGGCCTGCCGCGCACAACTCAAGCGAAGGTGAACTGATGTACGTTGCCGTCAAGGGTGGAGAACGTGCGATCGAAGCGTCGTGGCGTATGCTCGACAAGGCACGCCGCGGCGATACGCGGCTGGCCGAACTCAGCGCCGCGCAGATTCGCGAACAATTGCGCCTCGCCGTCGCGCGAGTCATGACCGAGGGCTCGGTCTACGACGAAGAACTCGCCGCGCTCGCGATCAAACAGGCCGCGGGCGATCTGGTCGAAGCGATCTTTTTGTTGCGTGCCTATCGCACCACGTTGCCGCGTTTCGGCTACACGCAGGCGATCGACACGGAAGCCATGCAGGTGGAACGCCGCATTTCAGCCACGTTCAAGGACGTGCCCGGCGGCCAATTGCTCGGCGCGACTTACGATTACACGCAACGTCTGCTGGATTTCGTGTTGCTCGCCGATGGCGATGGCGATGGCGGAGCCAATGCGACCGCCGCCCCGTCTTCCATCCAAACCGCGCAGTCCGCAGCCGAAGCCATGCCGCGCGTCGTCACCCTGCTCGACCAGGAAGGCTTGATCGAACAGGAACGCCCCACGCCGGAAGCACCGGAACCCGGTGACCTCTCGCGCGAACCGCTCGCGTTTCCCGCGAGCCGCGCCACGCGTTTGCAGAATCTCGCGCGCGGCGACGAAGGCTTCCTGCTCGCCATGGGCTACGCCACCCAACGGGGCTACGCGCATTCGCATCCGTTTGCCGGCGAGATCCGCTTCGGCACGATCGCCGTCGAAATGGAACTCGACGAGTTGGGCGAGACGGTCGAAATCGGCGACATCGATGTGACTGAATGCCAGATGATCAACCAGTTCGCCGGCAGCGGCGACGTGCCGCCTGCTTTCACGCAAGGCTATGGCCTCGCGTTCGGACACTCGGAACGCAAAGCGATGGCGATGGCGCTGGTGGACCGCGCATTGCGCGCTGAAGAACTCGGCGAAACGCTCGCGTCGCCGACGCAGGACATCGAGTTCATGCTCTCGCATAGCGATAACGTCGAGGCGTCCGGCTTCGTTCAGCATCTGAAATTGCCTCACTACGTCGACTTCCAGTCCGAACTCGAACTCGTAAGACGCCTGCGCGCACAACACGGCGCAGAGGATAAAAGTCAGGACAAGGATCAGGATCAGGATCAGCAGGAGCAAGCCGCATGAACGCGCCGGACACATCGCTCACCACTGCGTCGTACGACAGCGCCGCGGACGGCTACAACTTCGCCTACCTCGATGAACAGACCAAGCGCATGCTGCGCCGCGCGTTGCTCAAGGCGGTCGCCGTGCCGGGCTATCAGGTGCCGTTCGGCTCGCGCGAAATGCCCTTGCCGTATGGCTGGGGCACGGGCGGCATTCAGGTGACCGCGGCGATCATCGGCAAGAACGATACGCTGAAGGTCATCGATCAGGGCTCCGACGAAACCACCAACGCGGTCAACATCCGCCGCTTCTTCGCGCGAACCACGGGCGTGGCGACCACGCGCCGCACGATCGAAGCAACGATCGTCCAGACACGCCACCGGATTCCCGAAGCGCCGCTCACCGATAAGCAGATTCTGGTCTATCAGGTGCCGATGCCCGAACCGTTATATCGACTGGAGCCGCGCGTCGCCGAATGCAAGAAGCTGCACGCATTGGCCGATTACGGGTTGATCAGTGTGAAGCTGTACGAGGACATCGTCCATCACGGCAGCATCGCCACCACGTACGACTATCCGGTGATGGTCAACCACCGCTATCTGAGCTCGCCGTCGCCGATTCCAAAGTTCGACAACCCGAAGATGCATATGAACCCCGCGCTGCAATTGTTCGGCGCCGGCCGCGAGCGGCGCATTTACGCCATCCCGCCGTACACCGCCGTGCGCAGTCTCGACTTCGACGATCATCCATTCGAAGTGCAAAAGTGGCAGCACGCGTGTGCGCTGTGCGGATCGACGGAAAGCTTCCTCGACGAAATGATCGTCGACGACGCCGGCAAGCGCATGTTCGTTTGCTCGGATAGCGACTACTGCCATGAACGCCGCGGCGATCAGGACCTCGAGCTGCCGTCTTACGAAGCGCGCAAAGGAGAAACCGCATGACGCCGCTGTTGAGCGCCCGTTCGCTCACCAAACAATATGGCGGCCGCAACGGCTGCAGGAACGTCAGCTTCGATCTGTATCCTGGCGAGGTGCTGTGCATCGTCGGCGAATCCGGCTCGGGCAAGACCACGCTGCTCAATGCACTCGCCCTGAAAACTGAAACCGATCGCGGCTCGCTCCACTACACGGCCACCCATGGCGAAAAACTCGATTTGCTTGCCTTGTCCGAACCGCGCCGGCGTCTGTTGATGCGTACCGAGTGGGGTTTCGTGCAGCAGAATCCGCGCGACGGCCTGCGAAGCGGCGTCTCCGCCGGCGCAAATATCGGCGAGCCGTTGATGGCCGTCGGTGCCCGCCACTACGGCAATATCCGCCACACGGCGACGCAGTGGATGGAGCGCGTCGAACTCGACGCCACACGCATCGACGAATTACCTTCAGCGTTTTCCGGCGGCATGCAGCAGCGTTTGCAAATCGCGCGTAATCTCGTCACCGGTCCACGCCTCGTCTTCATGGACGAGCCGACTGCCGGTCTCGACGTCTCGGTGCAGGCGCGCCTGCTCGATTTGCTGCGCACGTTGACGTCCACACTGCATCTGTCGGTGCTGATCGTGACGCACGATATCGGCGTGGCGCGCCTGCTTGCGCATCGCCTGATGGTCATGCAAGGCGGCGAAGTGGTCGAGGCCGGATTGACGGACCAGGTGCTCGACGATCCGCAGCATCCATACACGCAAACGCTGGTTTCCTCGGTTCTGCCGGTTTGAGGCTCACAATGCGATCCATTGAAACAAGCAAGGAATCACACGCCGCTGAACGCGCGTTCAGCGAGAACGATGCACTGATGCTGCGCGCGGTCGACATTGGCAAGACCTTCACGCTGCACGGCCAGGGCGGCGTGCAGATCGAAGCGCTCGCAGGCGTGTCGCTCGAGGTTGAACGCGGCGAGTGTGTCGTGCTGGTCGGGCCTTCAGGCGCCGGCAAGAGTACGCTGCTGCGCTGTTTGTACGGCAACTACCTGGCCAGTACAGGCTCGATTGCGATTCGCGACGCGGCGGCGGATGACAAGCCGCCGGTGTCGATCACCGGCGCCGAGCCGCACGACGTGTTGCGCCTGCGCCGCGGCGTGGTCGGCTACGTCAGCCAGTTTCTGCGCGTGATTCCGCGCGTGCCGACGCTCACGCTCGTCGCCGAACCGCTCCTGTCACGCGGCGTGGCCGACGACGAAGCCCGTGCGCGTGCGGCTGCCCTGCTGGCGAGGTTGAACGTGCCCGAGCGGCTGTGGTCGTTAGCGCCTGCCACCTTCTCCGGCGGCGAACAGCAGCGCGTGAACATCGCCCGCGGGTTGATCGCCGGGCATCCGCTGCTGCTGCTCGACGAGCCGACAGCCTCGCTCGACGCGGAGAACCGTGACGTGGTCGCCGATCTGATCGTCGAAGCACGCGAGCGTGGCGCGGCGATCGTCGGCATCTTTCACGACGAAGATACCCGCAGCAAGGTCGCCACGCGCCGCCTCGAACTCCAGCCGCCGCTGCGTCACTAATTGACACGAAACGGCACTAAACTGAACCACAGAGCTGAAACATTGAGTCGAAGCACCGGGTCGAAACACTGCGGTGCCCCACTCAAGACAGACTACGGAGCAAGTCGATGTTGATCAAAAACGCTCGCATCGTGACGCGAGACGAAGTATTTACCGGCATGCTACGCATCGAAGACGGGGTGATTCGCGACGTCGAGCGTGGCACGACCTCGGCGCGCGAAGCAGAAGATTGGGACGGCGACTATCTGTTGCCGGGCCTGATCGAACTGCACACGGACAACCTCGAGAAGCATCTGGCGCCGCGGCCGGGCGTGCAATGGAATACCGATGCCGCCTTCGTGATCCACGACGCGCAAGTCGCGGCGGCCGGCATCACCACGGTGTTCGATTCCCTCGCAATCGGTTCGCGCTCGAACGTCGGGCTGCGCGGCCGCGATCTGCAAACGCAATGCGCCGAATCCCTCACGCGCTTCTCCGAACGCAAGCTGCTGCGCGCCGAACACTTTCTGCATCTGCGCTGCGAAATCGCCACCGCCGATGTCGTGGAGGTATTCGATTCGTTGTGCGCGCATCCGTTGCTGCGGCTTGCCTCGGTGATGGACCACACGCCCGGCCAACGTCAATGGCACGACCGCGAACAATGGCGCCGCTTTCAGGAGCGCAACGGCAAGCTGACTGACGAACACGTGGCGACCGCGCTGGCCGAACTGTCCCTGGAACAGGAACGTTACGCCGACGTGCATCGCCACGAGATCGTCGCGCGCTGCAAGCGGCTCGGCATTCCGGTGGCGAGCCATGACGACACGCTGATCGAGCACGTCGAACAGGCCAAGGCCGAAGGCATCGTGCTGGCCGAATTCCCGACCACCCGCATCGCCGCCGAGGCGGCACGCGAGCACGGTATTTCGACCATCATGGGCGCGCCGAATATCGTGCGCGGCGGCTCGCACTCCGGCAACGTGTCGGCCCTCGAACTGGCGCAAGCGGACTTGCTCGATATTCTGTCGTCGGACTACGTGCCGTCCAGTTTGCTGACTGCCGTGTTCGAGTTGGTTCGCAAGGCCGGCTGGACCCTGCCACGCGCCATGGCGACTGTGTCGGCCGAACCGGCCCGCACCGCCGGGTTGCACGACCGCGGTTCCATCGAGCCGGGTTTGCGCGCGGATTTCGTGCGCGTGACGATGCTGGACACGCTGCCGGTGCCGCGCGCGACGTATCGCGCCGGCGCGCGGATCGTTTGACGATGTTTTCAGGCCTCGCTGGGCGTGGGCAGCAACGGTTCTACCGCGGCCCAACGCGTCCAGCCTGGCGTCCTGTCTGGCGCTTCAACGCGCAGCGTGCGGGAACCGTCGCCAAACACGAGCGATTCGATATTGAACGCGCTTGCCTCGGGAACGCCCGCTTCGCGCACGTGTCCGGATTGATAGGTGAAACTGAGATTGCCTTCGCGCAACAAGTCGAGGTAGGTGTCGAAGTCAGCAGTTGAAGAACGTGTGGCCCAACGATTCAGCAGGGTGGCGGCGATTTCGGCGTCGTACATGCTGGTCCTCTCTGGACATAAGCCGTATCCCGACTATAGCTGAAAAACAGGCAGCGTGCTGCATCGCACCATTGCTTGCTCACAACACCTCACTACACTCCTGCCTATGACTGCTCGCGCTTCAAACCATCATTCTCCGCGCATGTCTTGCATCATCTGCGCCTACAACGAGGCGCCCCGCATCGGCACCGTGCTGGCCGTGGCCTGCGCCCATCCTTTGCTCGGCGAGATCATCGTGGTGGACGACGGGTCGACCGACGGCACGGCTGAAATAGTCGAAGGCTTCGCGTCCGTCCGACTGATTCGATGTACGGAAAATCGTGGCAAAAGCGCCGCCATGGCAGCCGGAATCGCCGCGGCGCAAGGTGAGTTGCTCATGCTGCTCGATGCCGATCTGAAAGGGCTGACCATCGAGGGTATCAGCGCACTCGCCACGCCCGTTTTGCAAGGCAAGGCGCAAGTCAGCCTCAGCCTGCGCCAGAACAGCCTGCTGGCGTTTCGCGCGATTGGCCTCGATTTCGTCTCCGGCGAACGGGTCGTCACCAAAGCGCTGCTGAGCGAAGTCTTGCTGGAGGTTCACGGCATGCCGCGCTTCGGGGTCGAGGTGTTCATGAACCGTCGCATCATCGAACGCAACCTGCCCATCGCGGTCACTCACTGGCCACACGTCACTCAGGCACGCAAAACCGAGAAGCTCGGTTACTGGAAAGGCCTGCGCGCGGAATGGCGCATGATCGCCGACCTTTTCAAGGCGGTGTATCCGCTCGCGCTGATTTCACAAACCTTTCAGATGCTTCGCTTGCGGATTGACCACGGCCCACGGGCGAGCTTTGCGGCACGCATGCGCAGAGTGTCCGATAGTCCGCGCTGAAGCGCTGAAGCGCTGATCGAACCTGGCGAACCCGGCGAACCACCCCGCCCCGTTCGCGCCCAGCCTTAAGCGCTCAGTCGGCGGCCGGCAGCGGGTTGCGTCCCCTCGTCGCCAGCGCAACAAAACCTGCCGCCCCCAGCACCAGGGGGCTGTAAAGCGTCGCAAAGCGCCACAGCACCAGCGCTGTCGCGATGCTCGCGCGGGGCACCCAAGTCGCGAATGCGGCCGCGAGCGCGATATCGCCGGTGCCGCCGCCAGCGGGCACACCGGTCCACAACGCGGCATGCAGAGCGACCGCCTGCACGGCCAGCACGAAACCTAACGGCAGACGGTAACCGAGTTCGCGCAAGATAAACCAGAGGGCGCCATAGCGAAGCAACCACTGGAGCGTCGTCAGCAGGCACAACGCGGCAAGCCGCCACTTGGGTCCGGCGACCAGTTCCAGCCATTGCCGGCGAACACTGTGGAAAAACCTGCGCAACCTCGTGCGGCGCGTGTTGAGCCAATGAACGCGCCGGCCTGCGGCGTCCAACGCCGTCGCCACACGCCGACGGTTCATCCAGCAGACACCGGTCAGGCATGCAACGCCGGCCAGCACGCCGAACACGAGCGGCGCACTCTCGCGCGGAACCACTTGCGTCAGCGGCCCGAATGCGAACAACAGGGACACCGGTACGGCGGTCGTGAAGAACGCGAGATCGAGTGCCTGATCCGCACCGACGACCGTCGTCGCGAGCGACCAGGATGCTCCAGCGCGCTGCAGCAGGCCGATGTTGACCCCATAGCCCGCCGCACCCAACGGAGAAGCCAGGAAGGCGAAATCGGTCGCCAGCGTGATGGCGAAAGTGCGCAGGAAACTGACCCGGAGTCCGAGCGCGGTCTGCATCAGTTGTAGCTTGCCGGCCTTTGCCATCGCGCTGACTGCCGCACTCGCGGCCAGCGCGGCGAACACGTAGAGGGAGACCTGACGCAGCCCGCCGAGCGCCGCGTGCGAATTGAGAACGAAAGGCGCGCCGACGGCAAGGCCGACACCGGCAAGCGCCACCAACACTGCCGCTTTACGCGTATGTGATCTGATCAACGAGGGCCTCAGCGAGTACAGCCTGGCCCTGCTTTCTCCGCACGATGCAGCCCGCATGGCGCTGCGTCACACGTGAAATCGAGGCCGTCGGAGGCCTCATGATAATCGGTCGAAGCTGCGTTTTCGTGACTAACGGGCTGACGGCAACTGCCCCCATGCGACCAGTACCTGCTGAATGCTGCGAGCGTAGGCGTCGCGCTCCTTCGGCGACTCCGAGTGGTACGCGCCGATCGCGCGCCAGGTATTACCGTGCTTGACCATCTTCTGCTTCAGCAGCCAGGCGGCCACGTAGACGTTCACACACGGGTCGGTCAACGCGCGGTGCGGGACACCCTCGCGCGCGAGGTCACCGAAATGAATCGAATTGATCTGTGACTGGCCGACGTCGATCGAACCGTTTGCATTCTGATGTATTGCGCTCGGGTTGCCCTTCGATTCGTACCACGCAACGGCACGCAGTATCCACGGGTTGACGCCCTGATAAGCCGCAGCCTCGTTGAAGCAATCGTCGGCCGCATGGGCCGCGCCGCACATCGACAGCCACGCTAGCGCGGTGCAGAAGAGTTTCAAGGACACGATTCATCCTTCCGCTTCATAGCGACAAAGTAGCGACAAAATAGCGGCAAAAGGGGTGAGCTCACGCCGCTGCCGAATTACTTGACCAACGCCTGATCGATCTGCCGTTGCACGGAGTCGAGGTACGTATGCGAAGCATCGGACACGACGAGCCGGACAGCCGGCATCGGCGGCCCCCGGTGTTCCTGCATCTGCATCGGCACACGCGACTTCTTTCGATGCGGCGACGGCTTCACCGGCAAGTCATCATCACTGCCGCTCGACGGCGGCAGCATCGCGAGCGTTGGCAACGGCGGATAAACCTTGTCCGCCGCCGCGGGAAACGCATTGGCCGACTGCAGGATCGTTCCCGGCGGGTCCGCGAAGGCCGGCGTCGCCAGAAGTGTTGCCGCCGCCAGTAAAGACACCCGAACCATCACGATGGCCTCCTTCATTGCACCGTCCTGATCGACACGCTATAGGGCTGACCCAAGCCGGCGGTCCGGTTTTCGAAACTCACCTTCGACATGCGCTGCACGGGGACGCCCTTCCATACCGCCTGGTTCAGGTACGCGAAGTCCTGGCCCAGCGCAGTGACCAGCACGACCGTGGATTGCTGCTGCGCGGCAGCCAGCGCGCCTGCCTTGGCGAGTACGGCGGAGAGCTGCGGGTCATGTGCCCCGAGCGCATCCGGCGGAATCTCGAAGCTGATGACCTCGTTCGGCGCCTTGTCGCTACGTGCCGCATTCTGCGCAGGCATCTGTGCGCATCCGGCCAACGCGAGAACGGCTACCAAAAACCACACCTGTCGCTTCACACCTGTCTCCAGTCAATCCCGTTGCTGTAACGATGTTTTCGGCAAGCCCGCGTCAAAAGTTGATAGGTCGAAAACGCATTGGCGAAAATCAAACAGAGTTACCTCAAGATCCGCGCAAACGATTGCGTCGGCGCTCGACGAAGCGCCGATCGAGGCAAAGTTGCCTCGGGTTTTGGGTGGGTTATTCGTATGATTAATGCGCTCGACAATCGGACCGAGTGGCATCGGGACCTCGCGCAGATGGCTGCGCATCGCCTTCTTATCCGCGCTTCAGGCAGTCGGCTCCGCCTCGTGGCCTTCCGTGGCGCCTTCGCTCGCCGGCTCCCGCTTGCGCGCCTCCAGCACATCCCGGAAGCGTAGATACGCACACCGTCCACCGGATTTGGCCGCATACATCGCCGCGTCGGCGTTGAGGAGCAGCTCCGCCGCCGTCGCACTATCGTCCGGAAACTGGCTGATGCCGATGCTCGCGCCCACCGTCATGCGTTGTCCGTCGATCAGCAGCTCTTCGTTCAGCGCGCCCATGATTCGCGAGGCAATCCCCGGTGCGGCCTCCGCGGACCGCGGCCCCTCGATCAACACGATGAACTCATCACTGCCGAGACGCGCAGCAACATCTGCCGTGCAGAGCACCTGCTTGAGCCGGCGCGCCACCGCGGCGAGCACCTTGTCGCCAATCGCATGGCCGAACTGGTCGTTGATCTGCTTGAAGCGGTCGAGGTCGACGAACAGCACGGCGAGCCCTTCCTCACGCCGCGTCGCTTCCTCGATCGCCGCCTCGAGCTTCTGCATGAACAGCATGCGGTTCGGCAGGCCGGTCAGCCCGTCGTGCGTGGCGAGATGCACGAGCTCACGTTGCTTGTTATGCAGCACATCCATTTGCGACTTGATTTCCCTGCGCAGACGGTCGAAGCAGCGCGCCAGCACGCCGATCTCGTCGGTACGTTTGAGCGGCAGCGTTTCCATCGCGTGCCCGGCGAACAGATGCGTGGCCGCGTACGCCAGAATGTGCAAAGGCTTGGTCAGCGCACGCGCAAACAGAATCGCAAGGAACAGCGCCAACACACTGAAGATCACGACCATGCGAACGATTCTGACACCCAACTGGTTGGCGCCGGACAAGACATGATCGAGCGGCTTGCCGAGGCCGAGCACGATAAAACGGTTGCCCGCGGACGCGCCGAACGGTCTGCGCACGAAAGCAAGCACCTGACCGGCCGCCTGCCGCGGCCGCACGAGTCCATTCAGCAGAATTTCGCTTTCTGACTGATCGAAGAGCGGCTTGGTGGCGCCAAAGCTGTCCTGCATCAGAACGCGGCGGCCCTTGTCGAAGCCGAACGTTTTCGAGGCATCCGGATGGACCAGGAAATCGCCCCATTCGTTGGCGAGATAGACCTGATAGTCGCTCGGCAAATCGCTCTGCAAGCGTTTGAGCAGATCGTCCAGATCGACGTCGATAATCACGACGCCCACCACGGCGCCACTCGCGTCCGCCACGGGTGTGCCGAGCCGCAATGTCGGTTTGCCCTCGGCGGCATGCGTACCGTACTCGTGATTCACCGAAATCGGCGAGGTATAAATGCGCCCGGGCGAGAACGCCAGCGTGTCGAACACATACGCGAACTGGCCTTTTTCCTGCAAGCTGTTCCCTTCGACCCGCACCAGACCGTCCGCATCGCGGTCGAAACGAATCAGTTCGAGTCCGTAGTGCTTGCGGGTAATCAAGCGGATTTGCAGGTACTCGGGGTGGTGAACCATGAAGCTGGCATACACCTGCGCCAGTTGTTCGCGCGGCGCATTCGCGCCAATGCCGTTGTCGGTCTGTGCGATATCCGCCGAAGACGGCATGCTCGCGAGCACCTGCGCATCTGCGCCGACATCGTCGATCGCCCCGGAAACGCGCTGGCCCAGCAGCTCCGTTGAAGTCAGCAGGCTGCGTTCGGCTTCGCTCACCAGCATCGTACGGTTGGCACGATACGCGTAATAACCCGTCGCGCCGGACGCGAGCACGCCGATGCACGCAAACAGAATCGATAGCTTGAATGTCAGGCCGGGGCGCATCATCAGAAAAGCTCCGACCTGTCGCCGGACACGATTCTGTTCCACAGTTCTTCGCGCCGCTGAATATCTTCCACCGGGCCGATCCAGACGATGTGCCCGTTGTCGCTGTTTTCCGCCGGCGCCGTCAACGTGTTGGCAAGCCCCTGGCGTTGCGTCAACAACGCACTGACGTCCGGTTCGAGCATGTAATTGATCCATGCAAGCGCGAGCGCGCGATCCTTGGCGGAACGCGTCATCGACCAGCAGTCCAGCCACGCGAGCGCCCCCTCGTCGGGAATCACGTAGCCCACGTCGGCGCCGGCACGGCGCAACGATTCAACCTGCTGAGTGCCATAGTTACCGAACATCAAGGCAACTTTATGCTGGATGAAGAACGCGGTCGCTTCTTCCGGCAGCGTGTAATAGGTCAGCAGGTTGCGGCGCAGATCGACGAGCTTGTGAGCGACTATGCGCATCTGCCGGGCGTCGAGCTGGAAAGGATGGGGGTATCCCAGCGCCAACGCGGTGAACGAAAAATTATGTTGGGCGCTATTGAAGTCAAGAACCTTGCCACGGTAACGCGGGTTCCACAATTCGCGCATCGAGCGCGGCGCAACGGCAAACTGCTTGCGGTCATAGATCAGCCCCATCGACGAATACGTGAATGGAATGGCGTACACCTTGCCTGCCGAGGTCAGCCCTTCGATCGACGACAGCGCCTGAAACCGTGGCAACTGCTTTTTCGTATTCGGCAAACGGGTCAGATCGAGCGGCGCCAGCAGATTCGCGCGGGTATAGCGCTCGATTTCAGCCGTATTGGCAGCGAGCACATCGAACGGTGGCGTACCCTGGGCATGCATCTGCGCCCATAGCGCCTCGTCGGAATCGACTAATGTGACTTCGACCTTCGCGTGATAGCGTGTTTCGAAAGTCTTAACGACGTCGTCGTCCGCATAACCGGGCCATGCCAATACACGCAGAACTTTGTCGGCGGCCACGACTGGCGCTGACGACAAAAGGCTACAGCATAAAGCGAGATTTATCAGCAGCGTCAAAAAACCGGAAAATCCGCCGTAGCGCAGCGAATTCGCCCGCACCACAGCGGCTGCAATTCGACACTGGAACGATGGTTTGAAACAGCGCATTTCATCTGCCATGGAAATCATGTGCATATACAACACCACTTAGCAGAAGGCCGTTACGACGAGCGCAGACAGTCGCACGGTGTTTAACCGCGGGCGTAGTGCTCGACGACTTTGTTCAGACAGATACCGACGCTACGATGACGAGCGTGCAGAGCCTTGATAATAGCGCCAAGCAAACCATTTTTGGTTACTGCCGCACGTCAATCGAGAAAAACAGCCTGTCAGCCGCGATTCGACAAACGCGCCGACCGGCATTTAACGGTATTTGACGCGAAATCTTTAACTCATCGTCAGGCATTTGAAACAAACCTGATCGCCGTAATAACCAGTGTTAATAATGGCATTCTCAATGCTGGATTTGCAGACACAACGCATTACGCGAAGTATTCGGGCAAAATCCCGCTATTGGCCAGCTTCATTACGGCGCCATTACGACGTCATTACGCGGCGCCAGGCGGTAGACGAAGGCAACCCAATACGCATTGGCGGCGTGGTCGGATCCCCACCACATTCAGGCTCTAGACGCTATCCTCGCGCGCTATCCGGTGTTTCACTAGCTACCCAATCTTTTTGAACTGATAAGCTTTGCGCGCGCTGCTGGCCGCCCCGGCCGGCAGCTTCAACCCAAGCCTGGTCGTGAGTCGCGCCAGGCGTCCCGCAGCGGCACAACCGCATACGGGAGTATTTGAACTACACCGAGGAGTTAAACAGTGAAAAAACTGCTAGCGGCTTTGACGGTTGCTCTGCTTGCCACCGTCTCGATTGGCGCACACGCTAAAGATTGGTCGACTATCCGTTTCGGCGTTGACGCCAGCTACCCTCCGTTTGAGTCCAAGGGCTCGGACGGCAAGCTCGCGGGCTTCGACATCGACCTCGGCAATGAAATCTGCGCGCGCCTGAAGGCCAAGTGCGTGTGGATCGAAAACGACTTTGACGGCATGATCCCGGCGCTGAAGGCGAAGAAGTTCGACGGCGTGCTGTCGTCGATGTCCATGACGCCGCAACGCGCTGAACAGATCGCCTTCTCGTCGAAGCTGTTCAACACGCCGACGCGCCTCGTCACGAAGAAGGGTTCGGGCGTCCTGCCGACCGCCGATTCGCTGAAGGGCAAGGCAGTTGGCGTCGAGCAAGGCACGATCCAGGAAACTTACGCGAAGACGTACTGGGAACCGAAGGGCGCGAAGGTCGTGCCGTATCAGAACCAGGACCAGGTCTACGCAGACTTGCTGTCGGGTCGTCTTGACGCATCGCTGCAGGACGCGGTTGAAGCTGAAATTGGCTTCCTGAAGACGCCGCGCGGCGCGGGCTATGAGTTCGCGGGCAAGGATATCGTCGACGAGAAGATCCTCGGCAACGGCGCGGGCATCGGCATGCGCAAGGAAGACTCCGATCTGAAGGCGAAGGTCGACAAGGCGATTGCCGACATCATCAAGGACGGTACGTACAAGAAGCTCGAGAAGAAGTACTTCGACTTCGACGTGTACGGCGGCTAAGCCAGCCACGCGCGTCTGACGACGCGCTTGCCGGCTTGCAGGCAACGGGCTCCGCACCATGCGGAGCCCGTTTCGTTTGCGGGGCCGCTATGCCGTGCCGCCTCGGCTACGATGGGGCCGAACAGGACTGCACATGTGCCGCGCGTCATCCTGACGACGCCGCATAAAGCCACGCGCCGCGTCATATCGGCTAAGATCGTGCGATAGCGGCGCCGCGAGACAGCCCGCCCATGACCGACCGTGAAACACCCTTTCCTTCTGTAATCAACGACATAGCGCGGCACGGCCCACCTGCCCGCGGATTTGAAAACCATGCAAACCCAAACCCATCCGCTGATTGCCCCAACGCTCGGCACCGCCCGTAATCTGACGAGTTTTCACTATGGTCCTGGCGGCGGGCAGAAGATTTACATCCAGTCGTCGCTGCATGCAGACGAGTTGCCTGGCATGCTGGTCTCGTGGGCGTTGCGCCGCAAGCTCACCGCACTGGAAGCCACCGGCAAGATGCGCGGCGAAGTCGTGATCGTGCCGGTCGCCAATCCGATCGGCCTGAATCAGCATTTTCTTGGCCATCTGACGGGCCGCTTCGAGACCAACAGCGCGCAGAACTTCAACCGCAACTTCTACGAACTGGCGGCGCTGATTCAACCCGGCATCGAAGCGCGTCTGACCGACAACATCGACGCGAACCGCACGGCAATCCGCGCGGCGATGCGTGAGGCACTCAACGCACAACAGCCGGCAACCGAACTCGAATCGCAACGTCTGGCGTTGCAAAAGCTCTCGTATGACGCCGATGTCGTACTCGATCTGCACTGCGACTGGGAAGCCGCGATGCACTTGTACACGAACCCCGATCTGTGGCCGGAAGTCGAGCCGCTCGCCTGCTATCTGGACGCCAAGGCATCGCTGCTGGCGCTGAATTCGGTGGGCAATCCGTTCGACGAAATCCACAGCTTCTGCTGGTCAGATCTGCGCGGCCGTTACGGCGACCGTTTCCCGATTCCGAACGGCTCGATCTCGGTCACGATCGAACTGCGCGGTCAACGCGAAGTGTCGTACGAGTACGCCGAGCGCGACGCCCAGGCGATCATCGAGTACCTGACCGCGCGTGGCGTGATCGACGGCACGCCGGCGCCGCTGCCGGCGCTCGAATTCGCCGCCACGCCTTTGGCCGGCGCCGAGCCGATCGTCGCGCCGATCAGCGGTGTGCTGGTTTACCGCTGCGAAGTCGGCACCTGGGTCGATGTCGGCCATGAGATCGCCGATATCGTCGATCCGTTGACCGATCGCGTCGTGACGCTGAAGAGCAGCGTGGCCGGTGTGCTGTACGCGCGGCATTTGACGCGCTTCGCGACGGCGGGGCTGGAATTCGCGCGCATTGCCGGTGCGAAGGCGTTCAGAAGCGGGTCGTTGCTGAGCAACTAAGCGCTGTTTCCGCAAAGCAAATCGCCCGCTATTTCAGCGGGCGATTGCGTTTACGCGTCTGTTGCGCAAGAACGGAAGACTCAGAACGCAGGAATGATCGCGCCTTTGAACTGCGTGTCGATGTACTTGCGCACTTCATCCGATTCATAAGCCGCGACCAGCTTCTTGACCCACGGCTTGTCGCGATCCTGCGCACGCACGGCGATCAGATTCGCGTACGGACCTTTGAGGTCTTCGATCGCGATCGCGTCTTTCGTCGGCTGCAAGCCGGCCTTGACCGCGTAGTCCGTGTTGATCGACGCCGCGTCGAGGTCGCCGAGCGCGCGCGGCAATTGCGCGGCGTCGAGTTCGACCAGCTTGATCTTCTTCGGATTGTCGGCGACGTCGAGCGGCGTGGCATTGACGCCGTTCGTGCCGACGCCCGGCTTCAGCCTGATCACGCCGTACTTTTGCAACAGCAACAGCGCGCGATTGCCATTCGACGGATCGTTCTGGATGCCGACGTTCGCGCCTTCCGGCAAGTCCTTCAGCGACTTGAACGTCTTCGAATAGAAGCCCATCGGCGAAACGTAGGTCAGGCCGACGTTGACGATCTTGTAGCCGCGCTGCCTGATCTGGCTATCGAGAAACGGCTGGTGTTGGAAACCGTTGGCATCGAGGTCGCCGGCGTCGAGTGCCGCGTTCGGCTGCACGTAGTCGTTGAATTCGATGACCTTCACATTCAGCCCTTCTCGTGCCGCGACCTTGGTCACGACCGACCAGATCTGCGCGTCCGGGCCGCTCATCGTGCCGATCTTGAGTTGTTTATCGTCGGCATGCGCAAACGTTGCCGTCAGCGAAACGGCGGCGATAGCGAGCAGATTCTGGATGATTTTCCGGCGTTGCATGCATTTCCCCACGAGCGGTTTTGATTGATAGGCGCAGATCGTGGCATGCCGCCGCGGCGCCAGAAAACCAATCGTTTTTCACACGCTTATATGCGCGCTCTGGAAAAAGCTTATGAGCGGCGTGCCTCGCGTGATCTCAACCAGCAAAGCTATGTGAGTGTCGCGCCGGCGCGACAGATTACAAAAATAACGAAAGCTGTCACATACCTTACTCTGCGTTCCCTTAAATTTCGGGCCATCGCACGACCTTGCCAAAGAACACGGCGTCGCGATCGCTTAATTTTTAATCGGAGAAAGTCTTGAACAAGAAAGTATTGACCGCCGCTACTCTCGCCGTCTTCGCCAGCGCCGCCCATGCGCAAAGCAGTGTCACGCTGTATGGCCTGATCGATGCCGGTATCAGCTACGTGAACAACTCGAAGACCGCTTCCGGTCACGACAGCCTCGTCAAGTACGACGACGGCGTGGCTCAAGGCAGCCGTTGGGGTCTGCGCGGCACTGAAGACCTCGGTGGCGGCCTGAAGGCACTGTTCGTGTTGGAAAACGGGTTCAACAGCGGCAACGGCACGCTCGGCCAAGGCGGCGCACTGTTCGGCCGTCAAGCGTTTGTCGGTCTGTCGCAGAACAACGTTGGTTCGCTGACGTTCGGTCGCCAGTATTCGTTTTCGACGGATTATCTGGGCGGCAACTACTCGACCGGTGGCCAAACCGTTGCGGGTAACTACGCTTACCACATCAATGACGTCGACCAGCTGACGTCGAGCCGTATCAACAACGCAGTCAAGTTCAGCAGCGCGAATTTCGCGGGCCTGACCTTCGGCGCGATGTACGGTTTCTCGAACCAGGCTGGCGCATTCGCTGGCGCACCGGCAACCGGCACAGTCGCAGCACCGGTCGCAGGTTCGTCGCGCGCGTATAGCCTTGGCGTGAACTACGCGAACGGCCCGTTCGGCGTTGGCGCAGCGTACACGGACATCCGTTACCCGAGCCAGGCAACCCCGGCATTCTCGACGACCATCGCCAACGTGACGACGGGCAGCGTGCGTGATCTGCGCACGTTCGGCGTCGGCGGCCGTTACTCGATCGGCGCAGCTACGCTGTGGGCGTTGTACACGAACACGCGCTTCGCTCCGATCACGGGCAGCTCGACCACGTTCGCTGCGTACGAAGCAGGCGCGAAGTACGCATTCACGCCGGCGCTGACGGCGGGTGCAGGCTACACGTATATGCACCTGAGCGATGCCAACACGGGCCACTGGAGCCAGGCGGACCTGAGCGTCGACTACGCGCTGAGCAAGCGTACGGACGTGTATGCACTGGGTATCTACCAGCTCGCTTCGGGTCAAGTCGGCAAGGGGAACCTGTCGGCACAGATCGGTTCGAGCACGAGCTACTTCAATACGTCGGGCAACGCGGACAACCAACTGGCGTTCCGCGTCGGTATCCGCCACAAGTTCTAAGCATGTCTTGCAGGCAGGGAGCATGCGCTCCCTGTCTCAAGGTTCTGAAAAACGCCCTGCGGGGCGTTTTTCTTTTGGGAGACCGGTTTTCCGGGCACCCGCCAGTCTCCTCGGCCACATCCCCTTTACCGCCCTCTCCCAGGCCGCACTCGCGGCCTGGGCGCATGCGATCCGGCGTCACCGGAGCATGGCCGTCCGGCCCCATGCAAGTGGATCCCAGCGCCATCTTGTATAGACATTAGCGCACGCGTTTCAACGTCTATGGTGTATATACCACCTCGTTGAGCAGCTCACGTTCGGCAAACCAAGCTTGGCCAGTAAGCGCCGAAAACCTACCACAGGCTTACATTCCGCCAATAGCATACGAGAAAACCCCAGTTGCTTCGAATAATATTGAGCGGCTATCTTGTATAGACAAGTTGCGCAGTCCAGCGCGTCATGTACCCTGAATTCGATACGTCTAGACAACCTCGATAGATCGAATACCGGATGCAACGGGGGCTCGAACCCCAACACCCGGTGTCACGAAGTCCCTTTCTGGAGAAGTCATGAAGAAGCTCGCCCTGTGTATCGCGCTCGCAGCCATCGCAACTGGCGCCTACGCAAAAGACTGGTCCACCATCCGCTTCGGGGTCGACGCTAGTTATCCGCCGTTCGAATCGAAGGGTGCCGACGGCAAACTGACCGGTTTCGACATCGATCTCGGCAACCAGATCTGCGCGCGTCTGAAGGCCAAGTGCGTGTGGGTCGAAAACGACTTCGACGGCATGATTCCCGCGCTGAAGGCGAAGAAGTTCGACGGCGTGCTGTCGTCGATGTCGATGACGCCGCAACGCGCCGAACAGGTCGCCTTCTCCGACAAGCTCTTCAACACGCCGACGCGCCTCATTGCGAAGAAAGGCTCGACCCTGCTGCCTACGCCGGAATCGCTGGCCGGCAAGACGATCGGCGTCGAACAAGGCACGATCCAGGAAACCTACGCCAAGACCTATTGGGAGCCGAAGGGCGCCAGGATCGTGCCGTATCAGAACCAGGACCAGGTCTACACCGACCTGCTCTCCGGCCGTCTTGACGGCGCCTTGCAAGACGCAGTGCAAGCCGACATCGGCTTCCTGAATACGCCGCGCGGCGCGGGCTTCCAGTTCGCCGGCAAGGACATCGTCGACGCGAAGATCCTCGGCAACGGCGCCGGCATTGGCATGCGCAAGGACGACGTGGACCTGAAGGAGAAGATCGACAAGGCCATCGCCGACATCATCAAGGACGGCACCTACAAAGCCATCGAGAAGAAGTATTTTGTCTTCGACGTGTACGGCAGCTAAGCGGTAGCTGAGCGCCTTTCGTCGGCCTACCCGCCGTATGCCATGGTTCAGCGTCACGCGTTCCGCCGGCCCGAATCGCCGGCGCCGAACGGGGACGCTGTGCAATCGAGGATAGCAATACATGTTCTTTCACGGTTTTGGCCCGCTTCTCGTTGCGGGCACATGGGAAACAGTCAAGCTGGCTGTGTTGTCGCTGGCTGCCTCGTTCCTGCTGGGTCTCGGCGGCGCTGCGGCGAAGTTGTCGCCGAACCGCGCCCTCTCTCACATCGGCACGCTCTACACGACGCTGATTCGCTCCGTTCCCGATCTCGTGTTGATGCTGTTGCTGTTCTACGGCATTCAGATCCTGCTCAACAATCTGACTGACGCCCTCGGTTTCGATCAGATCGACATCGACCCCTTCGTGGCCGGCGTCATCACACTCGGCTTCATCTACGGCGCGTACTTCACCGAGACGTTCCGGGGCGCCTTTCTCTCCGTTCCGCGCGGACAGCTCGAAGCAGGCTTCGCGTACGGCATGAGTTCGTGGCGCGTGTTTAGCCGCATCATGTTCCCGCAAATGATGCGCTTCGCTCTGCCTGGCATCGGCAACAACTGGCAGGTGCTGGTCAAGGCCACCGCGCTGGTCTCGATCATCGGTCTCGCCGACGTGGTCAAGGCGTCGCAGGACGCGGGCAAGAGCACGCTTGAATTTTTCTTTTTCACGCTGACAGCAGGCGCGATCTATCTGGTGATCACGACGGTATCTAACCTCGTGTTGATCTGGCTGGAAAAACGCTACTCGACAGGTGTCCGGAGGGCCGTACTGTGATCGAACTCGTCAGGCAATACTGGCAAGCCTACCTGTACACCGACGGTTACCGGTACAGCGGCCTTGTCATCACCCTATGGTTGCTGGTCGCGTCGATTGCACTGGGTTTCTGTCTTGCCGTCCCGCTGGCGGTGGCCCGGTCGTCGCGCAACCGCTTCATTTCCGGACCCGTCTGGCTCTATACGTATGTATTCCGCGGCACACCGCTCTACGTGCAGTTGCTGCTTTGCTATACGGGGCTCTACAGCCTTCAGATCGTCCACTCGCACGTCCTGCTCGACACGTTCTTCCGTAGTGCGATGAACTGTACGCTGCTTGCCTTCGCGTTGAACGAATGCGCTTACGCCACGGAGATATTTGCCGGCGCGATCAAATCCACCGCTTATGGCGAAATCGAGGCCGCGCAGGCTTACGGGATGTCCCGATTCAAGCTTTACACCCGGATCATCCTGCCGTCCGCGTTGCGGCGCGCGCTACCCAACTACAGCAACGAGGTCATCCTCATGCTGCACGCGACGACGCTCGCTTTCACGGCCACCGTCCCCGACATCCTGAAGGTGACGCGCGACGTGAACTCGGCAACCTACGCATCCTTCCAGGCCTACAGCATTGCAGCCGTGCTGTACGCCTGCATCGTGTTTGCGCTGGTCTGGGCGTTCCGCAGAATGGAAACACGCTTGCTGGCCTATTTGAAGCCGCAAGGGCATTGAACCTGGCTACCCTCAGCCAAGATGGAGTGTATCGAGATATGTATAAGCTGATTGTCGACGACCTGCACAAGAAGTTCGGTGACAACGAGGTTCTGAAGGGCGTATCGCTCAAGGCGAAGGCCGGCGATGTCATCAGCATCATCGGTTCGAGCGGCTCAGGTAAAAGCACGTTTCTGCGTTGCATTAATTTCCTTGAGCAGCCTTGCGCGGGGCGCATCACCCTCAACGCAGAAGAGATCCAGACCAAGCCGGATAGAAACGGCTCCTTGCGCGTGAGCGATCACAAGCAACTGCAGAAGATGCGCACCAAGTTGTCGATGGTGTTTCAGCACTTCAACCTGTGGGCGCACATGACCGTGCTTGAAAACATCGTCGAAGCGCCCATCAGCGTGTTGGGGTTGAGCCGGGCTGAAGCGGAGACGCGGGCTCGCAAGTACCTGACCAAGGTCGGGCTCAACGCCAGCATGGAAGGCAAGTATCCGTCCCATCTTTCCGGCGGCCAGCAACAGCGCGTGGCCATTGCACGCGCGCTGGCCATGGAGCCCGAAGTCATGCTGTTTGACGAACCCACGTCGGCGCTCGACCCGGAACTGGTTGGTGAGGTCCTGAAAGTGATGCAGGCTCTGGCTGAAGAAGGCCGTACGATGATCGTGGTCACGCACGAGATGGGCTTTGCCCGCAACGTGTCGAATCACGTGGTCTTTCTGCATAAGGGAAAGATCGAAGAAGAAGGCCATCCTCAAGACGTTCTGGTCAACCCGAAAAGCGAACGCTTAGGCCAGTTTCTTACCGGCAGCCTGAAATAACGTTGCAGCTCGGGGGCCTGAAGTGCCCCCGGCGTTTCCACCGGCTGAATCCATGCAAACCAGAACGTATCCACTCATTTCCCGGACACTCGGTACCGAACGCCACCTGACCAGTTTTCACTATGGCCCGACTGGCGGCCAGAAGATTTACATTCAGTCGTCGCTGCACGCCGACGAGCTGCCGGGCATGCTCGTCGCCTGGCGTCTGCGCCAGCATCTGGCTGCCCTTGAAGCGGCAGGCAAGCTACGCGGCGAAGTGGTCGTCGTGCCGGTTTCGAATCCGATCGGTCTCAATCAGCACCTGCTCGGCGCTCATCTCGGTCGCTTTGAAACGCATACGGCGCAAAACTTCAACCGTCACTTTTACGATCTGACGGCCTTGGTGATGCCGCGCGTCGAAGGACGCCTGACGGGCGACATCGACGCAAACCGCGTTGCCGTGCGCGCCGCCATGGCTGAAGCACTCGACGAGCAGACACCCGTCACCGAACTCGATTCGCAACGGCTCGCGCTGCAAAAGCTCTCTTACGATGCCGATGTCGTGCTCGATCTGCATTGCGATCTGAATGCGTTGATGCATCTGTACACCAATCCGGATACCTGGGAAGACGTCGAACCCCTCGCGCGTTATATCGGCGCCAAAGCGTCGCTGTTGACGCTGAACGCGGCCGGCAATCCATTCGATGAAATTCACAGCTTCTGCTGGTCCAATCTGCGCGCGCGTTACGGCAAGCAGCATCCGATTCCCAATGGCGGCATCTCGGTCACGGTGGAACTGCGCGGTCAGTGCGACGTTTCATACGAGTTCGCTGAACAGGACGCTCAGGCGATCCTCAACTATTTAAGCTATCGCGGCGTCATCGACGCTGAAGCCGCGCCGTTGCCCGCCCTGCTGTTCCCCGCCACACCGTTCGCGGGTTCGGAATCGATCGTGGCGCCCGTGAGCGGCGTGCTCGTGTTTCGCGCGGAAGCGGGGACCTGGATCGAAGCGGGCCAGCCGATCGCAGACATCGTCGATCCGCTCATGGATCAGGTCACGACGTTGACCGCGACGACCACCGGCGTGCTTTACGCACGTCATTTACTTGGGTTTGCGTCGGCCGGTTTGGCGGTTGCTCAAGTCGCTGGCGCGACTGCGTTCAGAACGGGCGCCCTGCTACTGGATTGAGTCTGCGGAGCGTGGCGTGGTGGGCCTTCGGCGCCCCGAACGCCATCACCAGGAGCGCGGCGCTCCTGGGATCAATGCACGAAAGACGTCTACTGAACCTTCACCACCTTAGGCGGCGCCCAGGTCGCGTTCAGGATCGAAGGCGTGTCAGGCTTAGGCCAGTACATGCGCAACATCGGGATGAACTCGCCCTTCGGTGCCGGCAGCCAGTTGGCCTCCTTGTCGCTGCCCGGTGACTCATTCTGGAAGTAAAGCGTCAACGAACCGTCCGGATTGTATTTGGGGTGATTGCGCGGGCTGATAGTGAACCTGTTGAGCGGATTCGGAGTAAACCACCAGCCGTTATCGACTCGGTACATGGTGATCGACCAGAAGCCATTGACCGGTGGCGACTTACCTTTGGGGAAAGTCACCGTGTACCTGTTTGCGCCGGTGAGCTTGCTTCCGTCAGCGTCGACAAACGTGTACGGATAGACCGCATCCTCCTGGTGGTTCGCCGGCCAACCGTAGGCGGCCACGACCGCCCGTTTCATGTAGTCCGTGCCGTAACTGCCAAGGCCGGTAGTGACTATCCACCCGTTTTCCATGCGCCCCATGTTCTTCCGGTTGGCTTCGATGTGCGCGAAACCGTCCTTCCCGCCGTCCTCGATCGCCGCCTGAACGTCCGGGTCCAGGCTGGCAATGTCAAAGGCCTTGCAGGGCACGATTCCGATGCGCGCCATCTTCGCCAGCATCGGTCCGTCTTCCGCCGAAGGTGGCGCGTCCTTGCACATCAGCTTCGCCATCATGTTGAAGTAGGTTGACGTGTTCATCGCATTGATGACCGCCTGTGGTTTGTCGGTCATGCTGAAACCGGGACTGGGATTCACCGGTGGCGCTGCGTAAGTGTAAGACTTACCCCAGGATGAAAGCGGCGTCAGCTTGAGCTGCGCCTGCAGCGCATTGACATCTTTGTAATCGGCCTCGCTGCCGTCTGCGAAGGTGCGGCCCAGGATCACCATGTAGCGGGTCGCCGATTTGATCTGCTTCATGCCCGCGGGCACCTTCCCGGTCCACCCGGGACCGGTCAACAGATAATTCGCCGCCTTACCGCCAGCGGTGCGCGCGCCGGGCGTCTCGAAGTCGTGCATCCACAGATCGGTCATCTCGAACAGGTAGAAGCGCTTGCCCATATCGGGGTGGCTGAACACTATCGGCTCGCTCAGATCAACCCAGCTAACCGAGTACAGCGTGTCCGCATTGGGTGCGGACACGCCGCGATAGTCGGCCGGCGGATAGCGTGGAACGTTGATGAACTGGCCCATGGGCGCGGTCAGACCCTTCGCCTTGGGAACGTTGCTCATCTGCACCCCGGTGACCTCGGTGGTGATGAGGGAGTATCCGTAGACATAGGCGTCTTCGGCGATCTGCTTCGCTTCCGGCGCAGAGAGGTTGTCAGCCGCTGACGCGTGCACAGGCATGAACGCCAGTGATGCAAGCAGCGCCAGGGTAACCGGATTCGATTTTAACTTGATGGCTTTCATAGCTGAGCAATATAAGGACGGGTAGATAAATTTAGGATTTCGATTCAATTCAGACGAGGACACACCACAATGCATGAGTCATTTATCTTGCTCTCCAAAGCTTCTTTATCTTAGGAAACCGGGCACCTGGCGTCCGCGCAGGCCCAGCCCTTTTCGACCGCACCCCGTTCAAACCCAGATCTTTTTGGACTCCGCCAGCATGGCCTTCATCAGCAACGAGCGGGAAATGCGGCGCAAGTTGTAGACGAGACGAGCTATCGGCCCGACCAATACGATGCCCTTGCCGGTCTGGACCGCGTCGACGATCGATTCCCCGACCAGGCGCGGATGTGCGCCCTTGCTTTGATAAAACGCTGCGAGTCGCTGCAACTGTGCATGTGTCACGCTCTTTCCTACACTCGCCGTGCCTGGATTGGCGATCGGCGTATTGATGATGCCCGGGCAAACCACGGACATCCCGACCGAGGAGACAGAAAGTTCCATCGCGAGACTTTCGCTTAGACCGACGACGGCATGCTTCGATGCCGCGTAGACGCTCATCTGATAGGCCGGTGCCAAACCCGCGACCGAAGCCACATTGACAATATGGCGTGGACCGTCGGCATTGAGCATCTGCGGCAGGAAAACATTGCATCCGTGCACCACGCCCATCACGTTGATGTCGAGGATACGGCGCCACGCTTGCTCCGGTGTCTCGAGAAATGCGCCGAGAAACGCAATGCCGGCGTTGTTGATCAGCACATCGAGCGCACCGACGGCTTCGTGCACCGCATTAGCCAGCTCTCTCATTGCCTGAGCATCGGAAACGTCGGCCTTCCAGGTCAGACAATTCACGCCGTGCTCGCGAACAGCGTTCGCGGCCATTTCGAGTGCCGGCGCGTTGATGTCAACCAGGATCAGGTTTGCCCCCTGGCGCGCGAACGCGAGCGCCGTTTCAAAGCCGATCCCTGACGAAGCACCCGTCACCAGAACCCGCTTTCCCTTAAGAGATGGAATTGCCATGTTGCTTCTCCGCTTGCGATTTCGACTCAGCCAACCAGGAGGAGGTCACTCGACTGGTTTGAGAAAACCTGTGACGCCGACTCGCTCGACTCGCTCCACCAGCCGCGCTCCGTGCCGAGCCGGCAATGCGGCGTGTCGTTATCCAGCCACCAGGCGTTGTCCTTTGTAATGACGAGAATCTCTTCCCACTTGGTGCCGAGGCTCTGGTCGGGCAGTGAGATGTGCGGCTCGATGGCCCACAGTCCTGCAAACGGCCGGTGATCCGATTCACGGCGATCGTTCCAGAGCGGCGAGCGCACGATACCGGGAGTGATTTTCGATGCCCACTGCCGGGTCATCAGTGAGAGGTAGGTCGGCAATCCGAATCCGAGCCAGCGAACCTTGTTCAACGGATTGCTCATGTGGCGGCCCACGCGGTGGCCGAGCACGCGATGGGGATAGCGCTTGTGCTGGTTCACGTAGCCCGCGTCCGCGATCACCTCGTCGACCTCCCGATAGATCGCCCGAAAGGTTTTGCCTGCCCGGACGCCGGCGAGAATCTGGTCGCGCGCTCCGAGCAGCACGCGGTTCATGTCGTCGAGCACGGCCTGCATGCGCGGATTGTCGCCGTGCACGAAGCAATAGCCGATATCGGCGGAGTAGCCGTCAACGATCGGCGCAATATCGAGTATCCCGGTCATGCCGTCCTCGAGCTGGCGGTCGGACGGCAGGAACTTATGATCAGCCCAGAAGCCCTTGAACGCCGCCCGGTCGCCGAACCACGCGAATGGATCGTGAAACAGATCGTCTACGCCTTTGTGCTGCAGCCAGCTCTTCATGATCGCGCAGGCATTCCGCTCTGTCATGCCGGTGCGCAGGCTGGTCGCGGTGTATTCCACGCAGTCGTACGCCAATTTCTGGACCTGGCGAAACTTCTCGAGGTCGGAAACGCGAATGGTCGAATATTGCATAGCTATCCTTTATAAAATGCAGTGAAACGCACAGCCGAGCACGTTCCATTTCTGAACGGCGCCCCGAACTTCAGAACGTGTGCCGCATGCCGATGTTCACGGCCGTTGTCGACCTGCCAGGCGCCACGGGTTCTCCGTAGGAGATCATCTGTGTCATATCGCCTTTGTTGTCCACGTAGCCCACCTGCGCATAGAGCGTCGTCGACTTGGACAGGCTGTAGTAGCCGCCGGCCGCGACTTCAGTGGATTTGTTGTTCGAGTTGTTCTTGTCTTTCAGGTAGTAAAGGCCGCTCGTAAGCTGGAATGCCGGCGTGAACTGATAGCCAAGGCCGAACGTATACAGATCGAGGTTGACAGTATTCGATTTCGACGGGTTCTTGCCGTTGGAATACGAAGCGGACACCGAGAAATCGTGAATCGTGTACCGCGCGCCCAGGTAGACCATCCGATTGTTGTCGAGCCCGGTCGGCACCGTCGTCGCTCCCGGATTCGTATCGTGGCCGTTGTAGTAGAAGGCCGAGAGATTGAGCCCATAGTTCGAGTACTTCAGCACGGCGGACTCGCGCGTACCGCCCTGGAACTGGCCTGCCACGCCGCCCGGCGCGTATTCGAGTTCGGCGCTCGCGCCGTAAAAGCCCGGCGACTTGTAGACGATCGCATTGCTGTCATACAGCGCGCCGATTGGCCCGTTGGTGTTGGTGCCCTGCCAGCCGGCGGCCTGGTTCATCCCCAGCCACGCGGTCAGGATGCTGCCGAAGTAGTCGCCTTGACGAACATCCGTTTCCGCCATTGCCCAGGCCATCGGCGCGATCTGCCGGCCGACCTTGACCGAGCCGAATGGGCCGGAGAGGCCGACGTTGGACTCCATGTTGAAGATCGCCGTTCCGCCCGTCGTGTCGGCAAGTCCGAGCTTGCCGTTGCTGCTGTTGAACCCACCTTGCAGCCGGAAGTTAGCGTAGTAGCCGCCGCCCAGATCTTCGGTCCCCTTCAAACCCCAAAAGCTCGACTAGATGCCACCGCTATTGAGCGCATAGACCTTGCCGAGATTCGGCGCCTTCGGGTTGAACGATGCCGCCGACGTGTTCTGAAACAGAAGGCCTGAATCGATCGCGCCGAACAGCGTCACGGACGACTGCGCGTGCGCAGCCCCTGCGAATGCCAGAAGTGCCGCCGCACCCATCAACTTCATCTTCATTTCGTCTCCTCTACGGGTCTTTGCTCTATATGAACTGCTAGTCTTGCTGCTCGAATCTGCATCGAATACGTCGTCGTGCGGCACTATGCCGTCAAGAAGTAGTCCTGAAATTGATCACGCAACCTGTTCTTCAAAACCTTCCCGGTGGCTCCGAGCGGCACTGCATCGATGAATACGACGGCATCCGGCTTGCACCATCTGGCGACCTTGCCGTCGAAGAACGCCAGAAGCTCGTCGGTGGTCACGGCGCTGCCGGCTTTCCTCACGATCAGCAGCAGCGGTCGCTCATCCCATTTGCGGTGCCGGGCGGCGATACAGACCGCACTCGCCACCTCGGGGTGCACGCTCGCCACATTCTCGATGTCGACCGAACTGATCCATTCGCCGCCCGATTTGATGACGTCCTTTGCGCGATCGGTGATCTGCATGAAGCCGTCGGCGTCGATCTTCGCGATGTCGCCCGTGGGAAACCAGCTGTCACGATGCGGACGCACGTCCGCGCACCGGAAATACGAATCGACGACCCACGGACCGCGCACCATCAGCTCGCCCGCCGACGCGTTGTCCCATGGCACTTCTTCACCGTCGTCGCCGACGATCTTCATGTCGATGCCGTAGACTGCCCGCCCCTGCTTCGCCTGTATCGCCAAACGCTCGTCAGGCGGCATCGAGACTTGATGCGGCTTTAACGAGCAGACCGTGCCGAGCGGACTCAATTCGGTCATACCCCATGCGTGGAGCACATCGACGCAGTAAACCTCCTGAAATTCGGCAATCATCGCGGGAGAGCACGCGGCACCACCGATCACCGTGCGCCGCATCGAAGAAAAACTGAGCTGCTGGCTATTCACGTAGGCGAGCAGCCCCTGCCAGACGGTCGGCACACCGGCCGACATCGTGACGCGTTCAACTTCGATCAGCTCATACAGCGAGTCCCCCTTCAGCCGGGGGCCGGGAAACACCAGTTTCGCGCCGACCATGCAGGCGATATAGGGCAAGCCCCAGGCGTTCACATGGAACATCGGCACAACAGGCAGGATCGTGTCCCATGCCGAGCAGTTCAATGCGTCAGGCAGCGCGGCCGCCAAGGTGTGCAACACGGTCGAACGATGGCTGTACAGCACACCTTTCGGATGACCCGTCGTGCCGGAGGTATAGCAAAGCGACGACGCGTCGTTTTCGTCGAGATGAGGCCATTCGAAGTCGTCGTCGCTAGCGTCGATTAGCTCTTCATAGCAAAGCACTCCCCCTGGCAATCCGTCGGATGCCGGCATGTACGTGCGGTCAGTCATCGCCACGAACACGATCGGGTTCGCGATTCGCGCGGCAATGGCCTGCACGATTGGCAGCATGTCGACGTCGAAGAAGACGACCCGATCGTCGGCATGCGCGATCATGTAGACGATCTGATCGAGATGCAGCCGCGGATTGAGCGTATGCAACACGGCACCCGATCCGGAGACCGCGTAGTAGAGTTCCATGTGCCGATAGCCGTTCCATGCAAGCGTCCCGACTCGATCACCGGGGAGCACGCCGAGTTCCGCGAGCGCGTTCGCCATGCACCTTGCGCGTTTCGCGAGATCTCGGAAGCGATATCGATGGATGTCGCCTTCGACACGCTTCGAGACAATTTCCTGCTCGCCGTGATGCCGCTCTGCGTGCGTTAGCAACGACGAAACGAGCAATGGCTGCTGCATCATCAAGCCTTTCATCTGGAATTCCCGATCCGTGAGACTGAACGTCATCTTCCGGACTCTCGGGGTGCCGGACGATAGCCGGTCTCGACAGACGCATGTCTATTTGAGACACGTAAGGGATAGTCCCGAGCAGGTCTCGCCGTATTGTGTGGGTTTTTCGTAAGCGAAAAATAAGCGACCGACCACCGCTCCTGCATATGTCTCCGTCCAATGCCCCCTCGCGGAACCAAGGTCGCCTCTCGCGCCGGAAGGATCCTCGCGGCTATCTAGGGGCACCACTGATCCTCCTCGTTCGAGATTTATGAAATACTGTTTCGATAAATAGACCAGCGGGCTCCCTTCAGCGCACCCACCCATCCGCGCGACCGCTCTCATGGCTCGTCGAGTTGGAGCGGTGCCGGCCGCGATTCGCGACCATCCACGCCCCCTGCGCGGGTGCATATCGGTAGATGACACTCCCCATGTCGATTTGAAGCGCCCGACGGACATCCCGGAATGGAGATGAAGCAGCCCATGACCACCGCATCGCTCAGGCGCGTTCCCACGCGCTACTTTGTATTGCTGACCAATGCGCGTGTGCAAGGCGTGGACACGGCGCAGATCCTGTCCACTGCCGGTATTGATGGAGCTCGTTTCGATCAGCGCGACGGCACGTTTGCCACTGCTGAAGTAGATGCCTTTGTCCAGGCCGCGAATCATGTCACTGGTCGTGAAGATCTCGGATTTGAACTCGGTCGCCTCATCAAGATGAATTCGCATGACCTGCTTGGTTACGGACTGCTCAGTTGCCACACTGCGCACCAACTCATGTGCATGGCGAGCCGACACTATCACTTGATGACTGAAGCTTTCACGTTGAACTATCAGCGTCGGCCCGGCGCGCCAGGCGAGGCGACCTACACGCCTACTATCGCGATGCCCGACGTGACTCTGCGTTTCTATCTCGAAGCGGTCGCCATAGCACATCACAATCAACTGCGGCTCATGCTGGGTCCCGACGCGCCGGCCTACGATGTCTACCTGTCCATGCCGGAACCTTCGCACGTCCTCCGCTATCAGGCCTTGGCGCCCACGCGCTTTCATTTTTCCGAGAGTGCGCTGCCTGGCGTGCGCGTCGTGATGGGTGCCGATCTGCTGGATCAGCCCTTGCCATTTGGCGACGCGCAAGTCGTCCAACAGATCGACGAGCGTTGCAGCCTGCTGGGGTCACGGCCGCTGACGGGTCACTTTGGCTGGGGTGAATACGTCGAGATGGTGCTACGCGCGGCCGAAGGTGAGCAGGTGACGCTGGATGATCTTGCACGCCGCCTCAACGTGTCCGCCCGAACGATAGACCGCCACCTGAGGGCGGAGAATCTGGCATTTCGCGAACTTTCTGAAAAAGTGCGGTTCCAGCGAGCCTGCGAGATGCTGCGCGAACCGGGTGCGACCATCAAGCACGTGGCACTGAAACTCGGTTTCAGCGACACGGCCAATTTCAGCCGGGCTTTTCGTCGTGTGGTTGGCGTCACACCGACTGCCTATGTCAACGATGCCGCTCGGCCTTTCCCGCCGCTGACGCAACCGGACTCCTCACTCACATCCTCCTGACGGTCCCTACACAATTGCACCTGCCGGCAGCAAGTCCGTGTGGTCGCACAAGTCCAGCTAACGAGCCGAGCAGTGGTCGCAGCCGATACTGGACCAAGGTCCAATATCGGCATCCCCGCTGCTGCCCTATCCTATTTCGCAGGCGAAGGCGGTTGATCGTGCATTCCCGGACGAAGCGCTCGAAAAAATCAAGAACCAGGTCATCCCTGTGAAAGCGCCGATCCCGGACCTTTCCCGAATGCCGCATTTTTTGAAGCATTGCATTCGCGCGTCCGGATGTCCCGAACGTGTCCGGAGTGAAGCCGCCGCCGAAGACCAGCCAGCGCATTGATGAACACTCAGGATTGCTTACCACACTCGTGCAACCCAGCCCACGGAGGCAAACTGGAAGTCAACTGGCGAAGCTGACTATTACCTGGCATGGCGGTCGTTGCAGCCGGTCGGTGTCACGCGTCCCAATCCGGGGCTGCTCAGAGTCAAACCGCAGGAGGCAATCATGAGCTCACTGGTAGTCGCCTTGATTGTGTTTATGTGCGTCTCCGCCAGCGGGATGCTCGGTTTGGCGCTTCGCACTTTCCTTCCCGACCATCATCTGAGCGAGGATTCGACGGCTATCGTGAAGCTGGGGGCAGGCCTGATGGCGACGCTCGCCGCTCTCGTCCTGGGTCTCCTCATCGCATCGTCAAAGGTGACTTTCGACCGACTCAACGACGAGTTCACGCAGACGGCGGCTACGGTCTTCATGATCGATCGCACCTTGGCCGATTATGGTCCGGACGCGAAAGAAGCCCGCGAGCTCCTGCGCCGCACCTATGCCTCAGCTGTGGAGCGGTTTTATTCCGAAGGAGGCGCCGGAAAGGCCGACGTGGACGCTCCTGAAACCCTGGAGCACATGGTGCAATTTCAGCAAAAGCTTCGAGAACTGGCTCCACGAAACGACATGCAGCGCATGCTTCAATCGGAGGCCCTGGCCCGCAGCCACGACCTGGCGGAAGCGCGCTGGATACTGTTCCGACCAGGGGAGGGCGCGATACCAACGCCATTCCTTGCGGTGCTGGTGCTTTGGCTCGGTATCCTTTTTACCGGATTCGGTCTGGTCAGCATCAACTATCGAACCGCCATAGCGACGCTTTTCGTCTGTGCACTATCGGTCTCCGGCGCTATTTTCCTGATCGAGGACATCGCCCACCCGCTCGAAGGGTTGATGCAGATCTCGCGCACGCCGGCACAGATCGCGCTCTCCCATCTCGGCCAATAAGCCAGCGCTGCCCAGCAGCCGCTTTCCGCAAACATGGGGTGCCGCGGCCGTCACCCCCTCGCCTGCCGTTCAGCCCGGCTTGCGAGGCGGGCATTGATTCGACCCCACTGTTCGCTGACGTCTCGCCTACAATGGCACTCATACGGAGGGTCCGCGCTGGCTTGGACAGGTGCACGGCGCCCACGCGTGTGCCGGCTGGCAACCGCCTGCTGCCGCTAAAAAACTGTGGAAGGAGAACAACATGACACGACTCATCGCTCTGTTTCTGATCGCCGGTACCGCTCTCCTTGCCGGCTGCAATACCGTCGCGGGTGCCGGTGAAGATATTTCGAAGGGCGGCCAGGCCATCCATAACACGGCCGAGGAAGCCAAATAGCCACCACTGGCGACACGGACCAGCCGCTCGGCATTGTGCTTACACTGCCGGGCGCAGCTTGGTCAGGTAGTGGCCAATACTCGCTGCGCCGTGATAACGGCCGTGCCCCATAATTGAGCGGTGACAGCGGCCGGACCATCCGAGCATGAACCTTCATCGCCTCGATCTCGTCTCACTCTCGCTTTTCGCGCTCATTGTTCGAAGCGGCAGCATCAGCAAGGGCGCCGAACTCGCCCACCTCGCGATCGGTGCCGCGAGCAAGCGAATCGCGGACCTCGAATCCACAATCGGCGCCGAGCTATTCGAACGCCACTCTCGGGGCATTACGCTCACTGCGGCGGGTGAGGCGCTCAAGCTTCACGCGCAGCGTATTCTGAACGACGTCGACCTGATGACGGCCGACATGTCGGACTACGCGGCCGGCGTCGTGGGCGTCGTTCGGCTATGGGCCAACACGTCGGCGGTAACGCAGTTCCTGCCGTCGGAAATCGCGGAATTTAATGCCAGCAATCCGGAAATCCGCATTGAGCTGGAAGAACAGGATAGCGAACAAGTCGCCCTGGCGGTGGTGGACGGCGTTGCCGATTTCGGCATCATGGCCGACCAGATGCCGACGCTCGGCCTTCAGACCATGCCCTATCGCCACGACCATCTGGTCCTGGTCGTCCCCGGCGGCCACCCGCTGACCCGGCGCGAGTCGGTCTCGTTCGTCGACGCGCTGGAGTTCGACTTTGTCAGCCTGTCGCGCAACACCTCGCTCGCCAAACGCCTTCAGGCCGCCACTGCTTTTTCGGGCGGACAGTTGAAACTGCGTATTCAGGTCCGCAGCTTCGACGCGATGTGCCTGATGGTTGCCGCGGGACTCGGCATCGCCGTGTTGCCCGATGCAGCGGTAGGTCCGCACCTGAGGTCGATGGGCTTGCACAAGATCGGTTTGTCGGAAGACTGGGCTCACCGCGAGCTGCTCATCTGCGCTCGCGATCTGAAAGCGCTGCGCAAACCGGCGCGGCTGCTCGTCGATCATCTGACCCGCGCGGCCCCGGAGACGCCCCCCACCCGCTGACGCAAGGCGCGCTTTCGCGTTCCACGAAAGCTGGGTTCCACACTGTTGCATTCCACCCACGGGAGCGCGCGTGGAAAATGACTCTCCATAGACAGCAGCCTTGCCGGCCAAGCAAGCATTCTTTCATATGAATGGATGGAGACACCCTCATGCAGCCCGCGACTACGCCCCGTACGTTGTTCGACAAGCTGTGGCAAAGCCACGTCGTGTCGGCAACACCTGATGGTCCGACGCTCCTGTATGTCGACCGTCAGCTCGTCTATGAGGTCACCAGCCCGCAAGCGTTCGAGTCGATGCGCCTGTCCGGCCGCACCCCGTGGCGGCCAGACACAGTGCTCGCGGTAGCCGATCACAATGTGCCGACGCTGGCGGCTGAGCGCACGAGCATCGACGCGATCGCGGACCCGCTTTCACGGATGCAGGTCGCGCAACTCGACAAGAACTGCAACGAGTTCGGCATCAAGTCTTACGGCATTCGTGACGCGAGGCAAGGCATCATCCACGTCGTGGGCCCGGAACAGGGGGCGACGTTGCCAGGCATGACGGTCGTGGCTGGCGATTCGCACACTAGTACGCACGGTGCATTCGCGGCGCTCGCATTCGGCGTCGGCACCTCGGAAGTGGAACACGTGCTCGCGACGCAATGCCTGCTGGTCGAGCGGATGAAGTCGATGCGCGTCAACGTCGAGGGCGCACTGCCGCCCGGCGTGACGGCCAAGGACCTCGTGCTCGCGATCATCGGCCAGATCGGCACCGCCGGCGGCACCGGCTATGCGATGGAGTTCGCGGGCAGCACGATCCGGGCGCTGTCGATGGAAGGCCGCATGACGCTGTGCAACATGGCGATCGAAGCGGGCGCGAGAGTCGGGCTGATCGGCGTCGACGACGTCACGATCGATTACGTGAAGGGGCGTCCCTTCGCGCCGAACAAAGCGCACTGGGACGCCGCCGTGGCCTACTGGCGCACGCTCGTCAGCGACGCGGGGGCCCGCTTCGACAAAACGGTCGACATCGATGCCACCCGCTTGCGGCCGATGGTCACCTGGGGCACGTCGCCCGAAATGGTGGTCTCGATCGACGCCGCCGTACCGAACCCGGCGGATGAACCCGACCTCGTGCGCCGCGCCGGCATGACCCGCGCGCTGACGTACATGGGCCTCAAACCGGGCACACCGCTCGAGCGCATCACGCTCGACAAGATCTTCATCGGCTCGTGCACGAACGCGCGCATTGAAGACCTGCGCGTGGCCGCGGCCGTCGTGAAAGGCAAGCACGTTGCGCCGACCATCCAGCTCGCGCTGGTGGTGCCGGGCTCGGGACTCGTCAAGGCGCAGGCCGAAGCCGAAGGCCTCGACGCCATCTTCAAGGCGGCGGGCTTCGAATGGCGCGAACCGGGCTGCTCGATGTGTCTCGGTATGAACGACGACCGGTTGCGCCCGGGCGAACGATGCGCGTCGACGTCCAACCGGAACTTCGAAGGCCGCCAGGGCCCCGGCGGCCGCAGCCACCTCGTCAGCCCCGCGACGGCCGCAGCCGCTGCCATCGCAGGTCACTTTGTCGACGTTTCCCGCGGAGGCCTCTGATGCAACCCTTTACCCGACTGGAGGCGCTCGTGGCACCGCTCGACCGCGCGAACGTCGACACCGATGCGATCATCCCCAAGCAGTTCATGAAATCGGTGAAGCGCACCGGCTTCGGCGCCAATCTGTTCGATGAATGGCGCTACCTGGATCACGGCGAGCCCGGGCAGGACGTATCAAGCCGCCAGCCCAATCCGGACTTCCCGCTCAACCAGCCTCGCTTCGCGGGCGCCCAGATTCTGCTCACGCGCGACAACTTCGGCTGCGGGTCGAGCCGCGAGCATGCGGTGTGGGCCTTGTCGGACTTCGGTATTCGCGCGCTGATCGCCCCGAGCTTCGCGGACATTTTCTACGGCAACTGCTTCAAGAATGGCCTGCTGCCGATCAGGCTCGACGAACGCATTGTCCAGGACCTGTTCGACCTCGTCGGCCGCCCGTCCGGTTTGCGACTCGAGATCGATCTGGAGGCGCAAACCATCCGGCCCGTCGGCGGCGCCGCGATCCCGTTCGAGATCGAACCGGAACGCAAGCGCCGCCTGCTCGAAGGGCTGGACGACGTCGCGCTGACGCTCGGCCAGGCCGACCGTATCCGCGAGTACGAGCGCGTCCGCCGCGCTCGGGAGCCTTGGCTCTTCAGCTAAGGCAACGCGCCTTTTGGACATCGAACGCAGTCTCAGGAGTTTTCACGATGAACAGCCAAGCTTCTTTTCCGGGCACGCCCGCCGCGCTTAAAGGTGTGCGCGTGATCGAGATGGGTCAACTGATTGCCGGTCCGTTCGCCGGCAAGACGCTCGGCGAATTCGGCGCCGAAGTCATCAAGATCGAGCCGCCGGGTGCCGGCGACCCACTGCGCAACTGGCGCCTGATGAAGGACGGCACGTCCGTCTGGTGGCAGGTGCAGTCACGCAACAAGCGCTCATTAGCGCTCGATCTGCGCACCCCCGAAGGCCAGACCATTGCGCGCCAGTTGATTGCCGAGGCCGACGTCCTCATCGAGAACTTCCGGCCGGGCACGCTCGAAGGCTGGGGAATGAGCTACGAACAGCTGGCCGAGCTGAACCCCCGGCTCATCATGCTTCGTATCTCGGGGTATGGCCAGACGGGACCTTACCGTGATTTGCCGGGATTCGGCTCGATCGGCGAGGCGATGGGAGGCTTGCGTCATCTGACCGGTGAGCCCGGCCGCGTGCCCGTGCGCTGCGGCATCTCGATCGGCGATACGCTTGCAGCACTGCATGGTGTGATCGGGGTGCTCACCGCGCTCTATCACCGCGATGCAAACGGCGGCAAAGGACAGGTCATCGACGTGGCGCTTCACGAAGCCGTCTTCAACGTGATGGAGAGCCTGATTCCCGAGTACAGCGCATTCGGCGCGGTCCGCGAAGCCGCCGGCAGCGCCCTGCCCGGCATCGCGCCATCCAATGCGTATCGATGTGCCGATGGCTATGTGCTCATCGCCGGCAACGGCGACAGCATCTTCAAGCGGCTCATGATTGCGATCGGACGCAAGGATCTGGCGGACGCCCCCGCGCTCGCGAACAACGCCGGTCGTGTCGCGCAGGTTGACGAACTGGACCAGGCCATCGAAGCCTGGACCGCGCAACGTTCGACCGAAGACGTGCTGGCCACGCTGACCGAGGCGCGGGTGCCCGCGGGCAAGATCTATACGGCCCGCGACATCGCCGAGGATCCGCACTACCGCGCACGCGACATGATTTTGCGGCAGACCACGCGCGACGGCTATGACGTCGACGTGCCGGGCATCGTGCCCAAACTGATGGGCACGCCGGGTTCCGTGCGCTCGTCGGCACCGAAACTCGGCGACGACACCCATGACATCTTGCGTGAGATCGGGCTCTCCGACAGCCGGATTGCCGAGTTGCGTGACAAAGGAGCAATCGCATGAACATCTGGAACGGAGAACACCGGCGCATTTACATGCAGGAAGTCGGCACGCGTGACGGTTTCCAGTCGGAAGGCACGTTCGTCGAGACGCGCGACAAGATTGCGCTGATCGACGCGCTTTCCGAAACAGGCATGGCGAAGATCGAGGTGACGGCTTTCGTGTCGCCGCAAGCGATTCCCGCGTTACGCGACGCCGAGATCGTGATGCGTGAGATCGCGCGCAAGCCGGGCGTCGTCTATACGGCACTCGTGCCGAACGTGCGTGGCGCCGAACGCGCGATCGAGGCGCGCGCGGACGAGCTGAATCTCGTGATGTCCGCGACCGAAAGCCACAACCTGTCCAACCTGCGGATGACGCGCGAGCAGTCGTTCAGTGCGCTCAAGCAGGTTGCCGCCATCGCGCGCGATGCCGGACTCGCGGTCAACATCTCGCTATCGTGTGCATTCGGCTGCCCGATGGAGGGCGACGTACCGACAGATACTGTGATCGAGTGGACGCGACGCTTCATCGAGGAAGCCGGCGCGCAAGGCGTCACGCTATGCGACACGACCGGCATGGCCTATCCGCAGCAGGTCGCCGCGCTGACGGCGCGATGCGTCGAGCGCTGGCCACAGACCGAGTTCACGCTGCATTTCCACAATACGCGTGGCATGGGACTCGCCAACGTGCTCGCCGCGATCGATGCGGGTGCCGACCGCTTTGACGCGTCGCTGGGCGGCATCGGCGGTTGTCCCTATGCGCCCGGCGCCAGCGGCAACGTATGCAGCGAGGAGATCGTGCACGCGCTCGAACTGATGGGCTACGACACAGGCGTCGATCTGGGCGCGCTCATCGACGCGTCGAAGCGCTTGCCGGCGCTGATCGGCCACGATACGCCAAGCCAGATCGCGAAGGCGGGGCGGCGGCTCGACCTGCATCCGCTCCCGGCCGACTTTGCCGCGATCCGCGAGCGAGCCATGCAGCGCGACGCTTCCATTCAATCGCGCCCCTGACATTCTTTACTTTGCTGATTTAACTGGCCATTGCTCGCAGACGATCCAAGAAAGCGTCGAGGCAACGTCCTTAAGGAGACACCATCATGCAAAACACCCACATCGCTCAGCCGCCGAAAACACGCTGGTACGACGGTCTGACGAGTGCGCACTGGCGCGTGCTGCGAGGCGCCTTCCTCGGCTGGATCTTCGACGGTTTCGAGGCGCTCGCGCTCGTGGTCGTCCTCGCGCCGATGCTCAAATCGGTGCTGACGCCGGCCCAGGCCATCTCGACGCCCGTCTATGCGGGCGGCGTGATCGGTATCACCTTGCTAGGCTGGGGCGCGGGCGGCATGGTCGGCGGCATTCTCGCCGACTACGTCGGGCGCAAACGCATGATGCTGTGGTCAGTATTCCTCTACGCATTGTTCTCAGGGCTGACCGCTTTTTCCAACACCTTTACCGTGCTGTGCCTGTTGCGATTTCTCACCGGGCTGGCGATGGGCAGCGAATGGAGCACAGGTGTCGCGCTGGTGTCGGAGACCTGGCCGGAACATGCCCGCGCCAAGGGCGCCGGCTTCCTGCAGTCCGGTTTTGGCTGGGGCACGCTGCTCGCCGCCGTGGTGTGGTACCGGCTTGCTTCTGTGCAACCACTGGGAGCGGACACGTGGCGTTTGATGTTCATCGCCGGTGCGCTGCCCGCGTTCTTCGTGCTCTACCTGCGTCGTGGGTTGAACGAATCGGAAAAGTGGAAACAGGCCGTGAAGGAACAACGCTGGAACGCGACCTCCGACGAGGCTATCCGGTACACGTCGCGACCTGGCAAGCAGAACGCCCGCCCCTTTACGCTCAAGCAACTGTTCACCGAGCGCGAAGCGCTTCGCCGCACGCTGCTGGCGACGGTCCTGTCGATCGTTGCGACGACCGGCTGGTGGGCGATCTCGAGCTGGCTGCCGACCTTTACCGTGGCGCTCGCGAAAGCAACGGGCGTGGCTGATGCCGTCGCGTGGGGCTCGCGGATTTCGATCCTCTATACGGCGGGAGCGATCGTCGCCTACCTCGCGTCGGGCTTCATCGTCGACTCGATCGGCCGACGCGCATTCCTGAGCGCGACCTTCGTCGGCTCGCTGATCACGACGATCGTCACCTATCACTACACCGCGACGCTGAGCGGCATGGTCATCATTGCGCCGATCAACGGGTTTTTCACGCTGGGATGCGGGTACGCCTGGATGGCGATCTATCCGTGCGAACTGTTCACGTCGACGGTGCGCTCGACCGCGATCAGCTTCGTCTTCAACGCCGCACGCCTGATCGCATGGGTCTTCCCGATCATCTCCGGTTCGATGATCAAGGCATTCGGCGGGGTATCGCATGCCGCGCTCATCATGAGCTCGTGCTACCTGCTGGGCATCGTCATTCCGTGGTTCCTTCCCGAAACGCGCGGCAAGGGCATGCCGGAATGACGGGCTCTGGTGCAAATTCCTGGAATCGGGCTTTTACACGTTACTGAGTACCGGTCGCGTCGACTGCGTTGAGGACCCGCCCAAAGAACGCGTCAGCGTAGGCCGGATTCAACCAGCGAACGATAACCGTCATCCGACGGTCGGGCTCGATCCAGGTAAAGGAACTGCCGGCGCCGACGCCGAGATAACTCGACGCTGGAATACTCGGGAAGATCTTGCGATCCGTATTGAGCCATACCAGATAGCCGTAGAACGACGCGAGCGCGCACGGCGTGCGCATGCGCGCAATCCACTCGCGGGACAGGATCTGCTGGCCGTCCACCACGCCCTCATTCAGCAGCATCTGCGCCACTTTGAGCTGATCGTTCGCACTGACCGACATTCCCCCGCCCCAGTGCGTGCCGCCCGGAACAGACTGCATGCGCCGACCGTCGATCTCGACCCATGCGTTGTCGTAGCCAACCCATTGCCAGTTTTCACTCGCACCGGCAGGCCGCATGATCGCTTCGCGGAACACCTCAGGCAACGGTTGCCGGAACAGATAGAGAAGCGCCAGTGAAAGCTGGTTGATACGCACATCGTTGTATTCCCAGTATGTACCGGGACGTTGCAATGGACGCAGGTCGCCCTTTTTGCCATCAGGCGGTGCGGCAAAGTTGACGGCCCGATAGTGGTCGGCCTGGTCCGACAGACCGAAATACGCGCCTTGCCATTCGCTCGTCTGTTGAAGCAGATGCGCCCACGTTACCGAGGCATTGTGTTCGTCATCGAAGCCGATGCCCGGCACCCTGACACGCACAGGTTCGTCGACGTCCGGCAGCAGCCCGCGATCATGCGCGACGCCGGCGAGCAGGGCGAGGCACATCTTGGCGACGCTGAAGGTCAGATCGGCCCGGTCGGGTTCGCCCCATGAGGTCAACACGCGGCCATCGACCGCGATGGTGCCGGATACCGGGCCGCGGTCATGTACGGGGCCGAGCAGCCGGTTCCATGGCGGCGGGTCGTTCACATGCACGCCCCATGCGCCATCGACATGGCGATCCCAAAGCGATTCATGGTCCACTGCGAACTGCACTGCATGTTGCAAATCGTCTTGCATAGGTAAAAGTTCTGTCGGTTCAACGGGGGCCAGTTGGCCTAGCGCGCGTTCAAGCGCGCACGTGCCCATACCAGCGTGAAAAGGCTGATGACGGCCGCGAGCATCAGATAGAGGCCGGGTGCGAGATTGTTGCCGGTCACCGCGATCAGCGCCGCCACTGCTAGCGGCGTGAAGCCGCCGAACACGGTAGTGCCGATGTTGTAGCCGAGCGCCATGCCGGTCGTGCGCGTACGGGTCGGGAAGAGTTCCGATATCAGCGCGGGAATGGGCGCGAAGTACGTGGCTTTCAATATGGCAACCCAAACGACAGCGGCAAGCAGCGTCGCAAGCGACGGGTGCGCATTCATGAACATGAACGCCGGATAGACCGTCACGAAAAACAGCAGGCCTGCACCCAGCATGATGCGGATGCGGCCTACCTTGTCGGACCAGTGCCCGACGATCGGCGTCAGTACCATCATGATGAAGCCGGCCAGCAACGTCGCAATGAAGCCGGACGATGGCGCGAGACCGAGTTGCCGCGACGCATACGTCGGCATGTACAGGAGCATGTAGTTGGCCGTGGTCGTGAGCACGAGTGAGCCGATCGACACGAGAACCCGCTCCTTCTGCGTTGCCAGCAACTCCCGCACCGGCGATGCGGCCTTCTCCGCACGCTCGAACTCCGGCGTTTCGTCAATGCGGCGGCGGATATAGAAGCCGACCGGCCCGATCAGCATGCCGAACAGAAAAGGAATGCGCCATCCCCAGCCTTCGATTTGAGGCTGGGTCAGCACACCGGTCAGCACCGCGCCGAACGCGGATGCGATCAGCGTGCTCGCACCCTGGCTCGAGAACTGCCAGCTTGCCATGAAGCCTTTACGCGCCGGTGCATGCTCGATCAGAAACGCAGTGGAACTGCCGAATTCGCCGCCGGCCGAGAATCCCTGCAACAGGCGCGAAGCGAAAATGCCGATCGGCGCAAGCACACCGATCGTTGCATAGGACGGCATCAGCGCGACCATGCTCGTGCCGAGCGTCATCAGTGCAATGGAGAGCGTCAGCGATGTTTTGCGGCCCTTGCGATCGCTAAACGAGCCGAGCACCAGCGCACCGACCGGCCGCGCCAGATAAGACAACGCGAAAGTGCCGAGGGTAAGCAGAAGCGACACGGTCCTGTCATGTACCGGAAAGAAGACTCGCGACAACGTCGTGGCGAAGTAGCCGTACACGATCAGGTCGTAAAACTCGAGCGCGTTGCCGATGGAAGTCGCGAGGATCAGACGCGATACGCTCGCGTGTGGCACCGGCTTGGCGATCGTACCCGTCGCGGCGGCGGAATCAATGCTCATGATGGTGCCCTTTGGCGACGATTCGCGGAAGTAGTGATGCGCTGTTGGGTGCGTTCGGATCCCGCACGCCCAGGTCCCAGAAAAGACCCGCCATGATGCACAGGCCTTCGCGGACGACCGGCCCGAGCAGATGTTCATCCGGCGCGTGCTGCGAGCAGCCAGGATACGAGTGTGGGACCCACAGCGTCGGCATGCCAAGCACGTCGGCGAAGACGTCGTTGGGCAAGGTGCCGCCCAGATTCGGCAGCAGCACAGGCTGAACGCCGGTGGTCTGCTCCAGTGAGCGCAACGCCCACTGCACCCATGAATTCTCGGGATCGACGCGGGTCGCGGGCATGCCGCGTTCCACGTCGATATCGACCATGCCGAAGCCGTGCTCGTCGAGATGGCGGCGCACGATCTGTTCGAGGTTCTGCCAGTCTGTGCCGACCACAAAGCGAATCTGCATATGCGCGAACGCGTGCGGCGGTATAGCGTTGACGGGCTTCTCCGGATTGCCGGTGCGAAACGCGAGCACTTCGAGGTTGTTCCAGCCGAACACACGCTCGGTCGGCGTGAGGCCGGGTTCGCCGTAGTCCGCATCGACCTCGGGTTCGCCCGGGTTGCCGCCGACCACGATGTCGGCCAACGCGTGGCGCACCGCCGCGGGTACGGGCGGTGGGCGCAACCCTTCGACCAGAATTTGGCCATTCGCGTCCACCATCGACGCGATTGCATTGGCCAGCACCACACCTGGGTTGCGCAGCAAACCACCCCAATTGCCGGAATGATGGCCGCCGTCGCGCAGCTTCACATCCAGCCGGAAGTTCACCAGACCGCGCGAGCCGAGAAACACGGTGGGGTGTTGCGCGCCCAAACGTGGGCCATCGGAGGCAATCAACACATCGGCGGTCAACTCGTCGCGCAATTGCGCGCACAGCGCGTGAAGTCCCGGCGAACCCACCTCCTCGCCGGTTTCGAATAACAGCTTCAGATTGAAGCCAAGCCGGCCGCCGCGGGCGTCCAGCACCGCTTTCAGCGCCGCCAGGTTGATGCTGTGCTGGCCTTTGTTGTCCGCCGTGCCGCGGCCGTACCAATGATCGCCCGCGACGGTGACGCGCCATGGCCCAAGGCCGTCGCGCCACTGGGCGTCATAGCCGCGCACGACATCGCCGTGGCCATACGTGAGCACGGTTGGCAGCGCGTCGTCCTCGTGCCGGTGCGCGATCAGAAACGGCCCGGCGCCCGCTGTGGGATTCTCGACGATGCGGCACGTGAAGCCCCAACTGGTCAGCGTCGGCGTGATTTCGTCTTCCAGATAAGCGCGCAATCGTGCGCCGCTGTCGGCTTCCTGGCTTTCCGTGCGGAAAGCGACGCGGCGCTGGAGGTCTTCGAGAAAACAGCCGGAATCGTACTGATCCGCCGCATATTGAATAGCCGTGTCACGTGTCAACGTTGTTCTCCGGTGTAGCGCACCGCGTGCGCTTGATGCGAAGCGATGTCACGATCTTGGGGTGGACGATATTTGTGGACAATTACAATATTTGGCAGATATCGTTGCCGAAACGGCAAAGCGGGGCAACCTGACAGGTATGGACAACACTGCACTACGTTATTTTCTGGAAGTGGCACGTAGCGGCTCGCTTAGCAAAGCGTCGGAGCGGCTGTACGTTGCCGTGTCGGCGCTGAGCAGGCAGGTCGCGAAGCTGGAGGAGGAAGTCGGCGCGGCGCTTTTCGAAAGGCGGCCTCGCGGGATGGTGCTGAGCGATGCCGGGCGTTTGCTTGCCGAGCATGCGCGGCGCAGTCTGCTGGACGCGGAGCGCGTGACCGAGGAGATTCGCGGGCTGAGCAACGGCGGCCGAGCGACGATTCGCCTGGCGAGTTCGGAGGGCGTTGCACCCCACTTTCTGCCGCAGGTTTTCGCGCGTTTTCTGAAGACGTACCCGGCTACGCATTTCCAGCTCGAGGTGTCCGCGCCGTCTGTTGCGACGCAGCGCGTCCGCGAGGGCACCGCCGATATTGCGGTGTGTTTCAGCATCGCGCCTGAGAAGGACATCAATGTGCTGTACTCGCAGCGCGCGCCGATCTTTGCCCTGGTCAGGCGCGATCATCCGCTCGGGGCGCGCGAGTCCGTATCGCTCGCGGACCTGATGCCGTGGCCGCTCGCGATAGATAACCAGGGCGTGACGATCCGGCAGCTATTCGACATTTCGTGCAGTCTGGAAGGCCTGATTTTCGATCCCGTGTTCGTCAGCAACTATCATGCGGCACTGCAAAGCTTCGTCCTGCAGACCGATGCCGTCACGCTGACAGGGTTCCTGACCGTGCGCAGCCGGCTGGAGGTGGACGGGCTCGCCGCCGTGCCGATCCGCAATCCCGAGCTACACCAGCGCACGCTCCAGATCCAGACGATGGCCGGGCGCACACTGCCGCATGTGGTGCAGGCGTTCATCGAACTGCTGACGGGCGCGATCGACAATCCTGCTCTTCTTGACTGAGGCGAAAATGGATGACGCGATGCCGTTGACCACGACCAAAAAATCCATAACTTGAGGCATTTGAAGTCTGGTACGCTGCGCCCTTTGCTACTGATTGCATTCGACTCGATGGAAACCCCTTTCAATGATCGCGGCGTGTCGGTCACGCGTAACGCACTCTCGTCGGCCGGCCAGGTCTTTCCGCTGAAAGATATCGTCGATGTACAGGTCGTCACCGTGCCGAAAAACAAAGTCCTGCCGCGCGCAATCTCGCTGCTTGGACTCGTCGGCGCTATTGTCGGCGGGATACTGCGCTCGCCGGTCGGTATGGTGTGCGGCACGATGCTGATCGTGGTCGGCTGGCTCACGTGGGCCACCCAGGACGTCACACATCGTCTGATGGTGCAGACCGCCAACGGCCTGCGTGAGGCGCTCATGAGCACCGATCGCGAGTTCGTCGAGCGCGTTGGTGCGGCCGTGCACGAGGCAAAGGCAGCCGCAGCGGCACCGAAGGCTTGAGCCGTCGCCGTCCACAAACGCCAGGCGTGGCGCGTTAACACAAAATTGATTCGCGACGCGGCAGCTTTTGCGCGTCGTTGACGCGGGCGCCGCTAGAGTGGTTGGGGGTCAACAACGCGCGCCGCCTCGCCGAATCGGCGCAATCATGATGCTCACGTCCGTAGCAACGTCTGAAGTCTCCGCCCCGCGCGCACCGCGCGAACCACGCCTTCCCCGCCGCACGCATGTCGTCGTTCCGCTCGTCATCATCGACGTCACCGTGCCTGGCACTTCATCCGCAAGCGGACGGCGCGCGTTGCATACCGCCCTCGGAGACGATTTGCGACTCTACGTCGTGACCGTCGACCAACAACACGAGCGCGTAACCTTTCGTGTCGAAGTCACCTCGCGTACGCTCGACGACGTGATCGGCCTGCTGACGGCCACCCTCGACCGCGCCACGCTCGGTCGCGCGCAAGCCACCGTGATTCGCCGTCCACGCATCTATTGACATAGATCAATGCTTGCACAGGCGACTTGCAAGTCGCCCCTCAAATCTTTACACATCTTTGCAATTGCCCGCGGGTGGCCGTGTAGAGTCGCCGCTCCTGTTATCGCGTGTTCCCTCCCGCAGGCCCCCGCAAGCGTCCCGGTTTCTCCGCCCACGCCGTGGCAATCCAGTGAGATTGCCGCCAGTGCTGTCCGAGTTGTCCAATCCGCAGCTCACGATGCATCGCCTTCGCCAGGGACCCGCCTTTTTACAAAGCGTGATCCTATGTTCCTGTCGTCTCTCGATGCCGCGCGCCGGCATGCCGATCTTCATTTCCGCCTTCATTTCCGTCGCCCCTTTCGTCGTTCAGCCGCAGCGGCGCTGGTCGCAGCCGGCGCGTTCGCCGCGCTGACCGGCTGCTCAGTCACCTTCCCCACTCCCACACCGCCGGCCCCCAATGCTGCTCTGATCAACGGCGGCAACGGCGGCCTGCTGATTCCGCTGCACGTGGAGCGCGCCGACGAAGATCACGCCCGCCTCGGTCTGCCAGTCCAGCTCGACGGCAAGCCGGTGTACATGGCGCTCGACACGGGGGCACAAGGCACGCGGGTGTTGAAGTCGGTGCTGCCGGGTTCGAACTATGCAAGCGCCGGCGGCGTGACGTCGATGTCATTCGCGAACGGCGTGGAGATTCTCGGCTCGGCCGTCAAGGTGCCGTTCAGCCTCGCCGGCACCACGCCAACGCCGATCGCAGCGCAAGCGGTGGACGTCGTGCGCTGCCTGCCAAACGCGCGGAAGTGCGTCGGCATGGACGGCTACACCGGTGAATTCGGCTGGGCCTTTTCCGGCGTCGTCGGTGTAGGCGCCGCGCAACCCGACGATAGCTGCTGTGCACCCAACCGTTGCGCGCGTTACCCGGCAACATCGGCCAACGTTATCTGGTGCACGCGAACTTCGCGAAGCCGTACATGGTGTTGAGCCCCTCGAGCACCATCACGAAGGACTACACCATGGTGCCGATGACCCTGTCGAAAGACGGCACGGCGCAATGGCCGCGCGGCTGCGTGAATGTGGGCGGCAAGATGACTTTCTGCGCGCCGCTGGTGTTCGCCACGGGCAGCACCGGCATGATCCGCATCGAAATGGACAAAGCGCCTAACTGGACCGGTGACGGCGATGTCGGCAGTGTGCTCGATCAGGGCAACTATGAGACGGCCATCGGCACGGGTTCATGGGTGCACCGTTACGAGAAGGCGCAAGTCACGATCGTCAAGGCGAAGCCGGACGCGGACCGCATCGTGATCGGTCTAATGGCGATGCAGAATATCGACGTGCTGTTCGACTTCCCGCGCGGGCAGTTTGGTTTGCATGCAGCGCAAGAGAGCGAACGATTCGCCCCATGATGTTCACTAGTCGATAGAAAAAGGCCGTGCGGATTGAACTGCACGGCCTTTTTCATTTGGGCAAGCGCCACCAACGCGCCCGCGTCACTCTATACTGAGCGGATTCACGTGCCAGATATTGCGCGCATATTCGCCGATCGTGCGGTCCGACGAAAACTGCCCCATGCCCGCAACGTTTTCGATCGCGCTCTCGGCCCACGCGCGCTTGTCGACGAAACGCGCATCCACCTCGTCTTGCGCTTTCGCAAACGCGGCGAAATCGGCGAGCACCATATAGTGATCGCCCCAGTCCACCAGGGTGTGGAAAATGTCTGAAAAGCGCAGTGGATCGTCCGGCGAGAAGAAGCCCGTGCGAATCTGGTCGAGGGCCATGCGCAGCTCCGGATTCTCCTCGTACACGTGCCGCGGCCGGTAACCGGCGGCGCGCAGGTTGTCCACTTCGTCAGCGGTATGGCCGAAGATGAAGATGTTCTCGCGCCCCACCGCGTCGCAGATCTCGATGTTGGCACCGTCCATGGTGCCGATCGTCAACGCGCCGTTCAGCGCGAGCTTCATGTTGCCGGTGCCCGACGCTTCGGTGCCGGCCATCGAAATCTGCTCGGACAGATCGGCCGCCGGAATAATCAACTCGGCCACACTCACGCCGTAGTTCGGTACGAACACCACCTTGAGGCGATCGCCGATCAACGGATCGTGATTGACTTTCTCGCCGACGTCGCCGATCAGCTTGATGATCGTCTTCGCCATGCGATACGCGGACGCGGCCTTGCCGGCGAACATCACCACGCGCGGCACCCAATCGCGCTCAGGGTTCGCGCGAATCTGGTTGTAGCGCACGATCACGTGCAGCACGTTCAGCAACTGCCGCTTGTATTCGTGGATGCGTTTGACTTGCAGGTCGAACAACGCGTCGGGATCGAAGTGCAGTTTCGTGTGATGCGCGAGCCGCTGCACGAGCCGCAGTTTGTTCTGCCGCTTCGCCTCACGGAAAGCGTCGACAAACGCGCTGTCGTTGCGCAGATTGCGCAGTTGTTCCAACTCGAACAGATTGCTGCGCCAATGCGTGCCGATCTGCTGATCGATCAGCGACGACAGCGACGGACTCGCCTGCGCCAGCCAGCGCCGCGGCGTAATGCCGTTGGTGACGTTGGTGAAACGGTCCGGATAGAGGCGCGCGAAGTCGGCGAAGATATCGCGCGTCATCAGTTGCGAATGCAGCTTCGATACGCCATTCACCTTGTGACTCGCGACGATCGCCAGATACGCCATCCGTACCCGCCGCTGGCCATACTCGTCGACCAGCGAAATGCGGCGGATCATCTCGCCGTCATGTCCCGACTGTTCGCTGACATGCTTGAGAAAGCCCGCATTGATCTCGAAGATGATCTCCAGATGCCGCGGCAAAAGGCGCGCGAGCATCTCCACATCCCACGTTTCGAGCGCTTCGGGCATCAAGGTGTGGTTCGTGTACGAGAAGATCCTGGTAACGTGCTGCCACGCCTTGTCCCACGGCTGATGATGAACATCCACCAGCAAACGCATCAGCTCCGGAATCGCCAGCACCGGGTGCGTATCGTTCAGATGCACCGCCACCTTTTCGGAGAAGCGCCCGAACGTGCTGTGCGTGCGCTGATAGCGGCGAATCAGATCCTGCATCGTCGCGGAAACAAAGAAGTACTCCTGACGCAGCCGCAGTTCGCGGCCGGCCGGCGTCGAATCGTCCGGATAGAGCAGCCGAGACACATTCTCAGACATGTTCTTTGTGTCGACCGCGTTGCGGTAATCGCCGCGGTTGAACGCGCCGAGGTCGAGCTCTTCGGTTGCGCGCGCGGACCACAGGCGCAGCGTGTTCGTCGCACTGGTCGCGTAACCCGGAATCACCGTGTCGTAGGCCGTAGCGTTCACATGCTCGCTATCGATCCACTCGACATGCTCGTTACGCTGCACCGTGCGGCCGCCGAAGTGCACCATGTACTTGATCTCGGGCCGCGGAAACTCCCACGGATTGCCCGCGCGCAGCCAGTAGTCCGGCGCTTCGACCTGCTCGCCGTCGACGATCTCCTGGCGGAACATGCCGTATTCGTAACGGATCCCGTAGCCGAAGCCCGGAATGCCGAGCGTCGCCATCGAATCGAGAAAACAGGCAGCGAGACGCCCGAGACCACCATTACCGAGCGCCGCGTCCGGCTCGATATTGACCAGCATGTCCATATCGACGCCGAGACTCGCGAGCGCCTCCTTCATCTGATCGTGGATGCCGAGCGCGAGTAACGCATTCGTAAACGTGCGGCCGATCAGGAACTCCATCGACAGGTAGTAGACGCGTTTGACGTCCTGTTCGTACTGCAGGCGCGTGGTCTTCATCCAGCGCGCGACCAGCCGGTCGCGCACGGCGAGCGCCGCGGCGTGCAGCCAGTCATGCGGGTGAGCGGTGACGGCGTCCTTGCCGACGCCGTACATCATGCGATTGGAAATTGAGCGCCGTAGCGCGTCGACGGTACTGTTGAGCTGGTCGAATTCCAGATCGACGGCTGTCATCGAGGCCTCCGGGAAATAACGACGCGACATACGCGAACCGCATAGATGACGGACGGGAGGCGCGTGTCGGTCAGGCGGGTTAACAAACAGAGTACGACATTTTACGACCCGCGGACACCGGCGAGCGCGAGCGGGTGCTCACGCACATGCCATGCCCGCCGGTACACACCGCTTCACGGGTTCTGCGCACGTATGCGGTGCAGACGGCCTGTGCGCGGCACTGCGCGCGTGCATCGGCCCGCAAACAGGCAAACGAATGGCGCACGGAGAAAAGCGCCTTCATAGGCGAGACAGCACGATTATTCTTTTCGACGTGTGACTAGCCGATGAATGCGTTGACCGGTTCGATACGTGGTCAAATCGGCACGCCTCATCTGCCGAACCATTTTGCCGAAGAGGTGTGTGGCCACGCGGCAGCGTCCCGGTTCGAAGACGCCGCACGGGTTTGACCGTTAGTTGCATTTTATGCACCCGATAGCGTGCCCCGCCCTGCTGAGCGCTCAGCACGATTTCCGCGTCTCTGTAACAATCACTTCATTCGCCGCGCGCGCCGCCCTGACTGCTCGATTCAGGCCGCGCGCCGTCCACTTCACACAACCCTGCCGCTTCCGCGCCGCGCTGCCCCTCCGACGCGCCCGGCGCTGCGGCATGCATAACCCGACGAGCCACGCCTTGTCCGACAAACCCAGCGCCACCCGTGGTGCCACGCTCGACCAGACCCTTCCAGCGGACGGCCCCATGTCCGCCGCCAACCGCCGCGCGATGGCCGCCATCATGCTCGCGGTCGCGCTCGCCACGCTGGATACCGCGATCGCCAACACGGCCCTGCCCGCCATCGCCGCGGATCTGCACGCGGCGCCCGCGGCGTCGGTGTGGATCATCAACGCCTACCAGCTCGCCATGGTCGCGACCCTGCTGCCGCTCGCGGCGCTCGGCGACATCGTCGGGCATCGCAGGATTTATATCGGTGGCATTGCGCTGTTCACGCTGGCCTCGCTGGCGTGCTCGCTCGCTTCGACGCTGCCGATGCTGGCCGCCGCACGCGTGTTGCAAGGTCTCGGCGCGAGCGCGATCATGAGCGTCAACACGGCGCTGATCCGCTATCTGTATCCGCCGCATCGGCTCGGACGGGGCCTCGGCACTAACGCGCTGATCGTCGGGGTGTCGTTCGCGGTCGGTCCGACGGTGGCGTCGCTGATTCTGTCCGTTGCCGCATGGCCGTGGCTGTTCGCGGTCAACGTGCCGCTCGGCCTGCTGGCGCTGGCCGTCGCGTGGCCCGCGCTGCCGCACACCGAGCGCGGCAAACACAACTTCGACCCGATTGCGGCGCTCCTCAACGTGATCACCTTCGCCGCGCTGATCTTCGCGCTCGGCGAAGCGGCCCAGCGCGCCTCGACGCAACTCGTACTGAGTGCGGCCGCGATCGCCGTGGTGTTCGGCGTGTTGCTGATTCGCCGTGAAGCCGGCCACCCCGCACCGATGCTGCCGGTCGATCTGTTCAAGCGGCCGGTGTTTGCGTTATCGGCGGTGACCGCGGTGTGCTCGTTCGCCGCTCAAGGGCTGGCGTTCGTGTCGCTCCCTTTTTACTTCGAGGGCGTGCTGCACCGCAGCCAGGTCGAGACCGGCTTTCTGATGACGCCGTGGCCCGTGGTGGTCGCGTTGGCCGCGCCGCTGGCGGGCAGTCTGTCCGACCGCTATCCGCCGGGCTTGCTCGGTGCGATCGGTCTTGCGGTGATGTCGGCGGGGATGGCGTCGCTGGCGTTACTGCCGGTGCATCCCCATGTGCTCGATATCGGCATCCGGATGGCGATTTGCGGTGCGGGCTTCGGCTTCTTCCAGTCGCCCAATCTGAAGGCATTGATGGCGAGCGCGCCGCCCGAGCGCAGCGGCGGCGCCAGCGGCATCGTCGCGACTGCCCGGCTGCTCGGGCAGACCACCGGCGCCGCGCTGGTCGCGCTGAGCTTCGGCATCGCCGGCCGGCATGGACCGACACTCGCGCTCAGCACCGGCGCCTTCTTTGCCGGCGCGGCAAGCCTCGCGAGCGGACTGCGGCTGTTCGCGCCGTCGCACCGCGCAGGCGTGCATGCGAAAGCGTCGGCGGAATAAATAAAGCGGGCGCACTGCTGTGGTAATGCGCCCGCGTTTTTACGCCGCTTTCCATCGGCTGAGCGATCGATCAATGCACGGCGAAATACCCCTTCACTGCGGCGATAAACGTATCGATATCGGCACGCGACACATCCTTATGCGTGACGAATCGCGACGCGTACAGCATCTGCGTAAGGATGCCCCGCTCCTTGAGCCAGGCTTCGAGCGGTGCGCAATGCTGCTGCGGAAACTGGGCGAACACCATATTGGTCGCGATTGACTGCACCTTGACGTGGTCGATCGCTTCCAGACCGGCCGCCAGATGCGCGGCGTTCGCGTGATCGTCGGCAAGACGTTCGACGTTGTGATCCAGCGCGTACAGGCAAGCCGCCGCGAGTACGCCGGCCTGACGCATGCCGCCGCCCAGCACTTTGCGCCAGCGATGCGCCACGTCGACCAGCGCCTGGCTGCCGACCAATACCGAGCCGACCGGCGCGCCCAGACCCTTGGAAAAACAGATCGAGATCGAATCGAACGGTTCGCACAGCGCCGCGACCGGCTTGCCTGACGCAACCGCCGCGTTGTAAACCCGTGCGCCGTCGAGGTGAACCGACAACCCGCGCTGACGCGCCAGTTGCACCGCCTCGCTGACGTAACCCGCCGGCAACACCTTGCCGCCAATGGTGTTTTCCAGCGCCAGCAGCCGCGTACGCGCGAAGTGGTTGTCGATCGGCTTGATCGCGGCGGCGATCTTCTCGAGCGGGATCGAACCGTCGGAGGCATTCTCGAGCGGCTGCGGCTGAATGCTGCCGAGCACCGCCGCGCCGCCGCCTTCGTACTTATAGGTGTGCGCCAACTGGCCGACGATGTATTCGTCACCGCGCGCGCAATGCGCCATCAACGCCGCCAGATTGCTTTGCGTGCCGCTCGGGAAGAACAGGCCGGCTTCCTTGCCGGCGCGCTCGGCGACCGTTGCTTGCAGACGCAGCACGGTTGGGTCGTCGCCCCAGACGTCGTCGCCCACTTCGGCGGCCGACATCGCCGCGAGCATGGCCGGGGTCGGACGGGTTACGGTGTCACTACGCAAATCGATCATGATGAGAGCCTTGTGTGTCCCTGTTTGTGTCAATCTTAGCCACCCGACTTCGGCAGCCACGCGAGCGGATCGACCGGCTGGCCGTTCTGGCGGACTTCGAACTGAATCGACGCCACACCCCGGCTATCCACGCCGACTTCGCCGATAGTTTGTCCTTGCGCGACGGCGTCGCCTTCCTTCACAAGCAGCGTGCTGTTCTGTCCGTAAGCGGTAATCAGCGAGTCGTCGTGCTTGATGATGATGAGCGGACCGTACGCCTCGATACCCGTGCCCGCGTAGACCACCCGGCCGGTCGCGGCCGCCTTGACCGGATCGCCCGGATGGCCGCCGATCACGATGCCGTTCGACTTGCCCGGCGCAAAGGTTCTCAACACGGGTCCATGCAACGGCCACAGCAGCACACCTTGCTGCGCAACGCCGGCTGCACCGGGCGTCGTGGCCGAACCATTCTGACCGGCAACATTGACCGGCGGTGTCACCACACTACCCGACGCCATCGGCGGAGCCACCCGCAACACCTGCCCGGAACTGATCGCCGAATTCGACGCAAGGCCGTTCCACGCCGCGATCTCCTGCGGCTTACGGCCATATGCCGACGCGATGCCCGTCAGGGTGTCACCCGGATTGACGCGGTAGTAACCGGCCGGCACAGGGACCGTGGCAAGCGTAGTCGGGCGGGATGGCGCGCTGCTGTAGAACGGCGTGCTCTCCCACGGCATCGACGTACAGCCGCTGAACATCACGCCGAACGTGGCTGCGATCAGCAACCGGGTCGCCGTGAATTGCCATTGTCTTGTCATGTGATTTTCCTCGACACTTTGATTCAATCGGATTCAATCAGCCCGCAGCATTCGCCATGCCGCCGGCGCGAGCGCCACGGCGCCTATCCATTATGCTGCCATGCGCGCCGGCAACGGAACCGCCACGGTATCGGGCTGGAACGTCAAACACTGCCCTCGGCTTCGACCACCAGAATGCGCGCCACGCCGATCGGATGCGCGACATGTTCGGTGCCCACCGACGCGTAGAACACATCGCCCGTTTCCAGAATGGCCGACTGTTCGACGCCACCTTCGCGATAGCGCATCTCCACGCGGCCGTCGAGCACGGCGAACACTTCCTCGCCGTCGTTGACATGCCACTTGTACGGCTGATCGGTCCAATGCAGGCGCGTCGTGATGCCGCCCATGTTGGCGATATCGAGCGCGCCCCACGGACGCGTCGCGGTGAAGCTCTTGCTGCGAATGATCTTCATGGTGAATAGCAGGTTGAAAAGCGTACGCTGTCGACGCGTTATCCGTGCCGCATACTGAACCAGCCGGCCCGCCAGGATCACGCGTTTCGGCTGGCCCCATTATAGGTGCTGCGGCTGGCGCACCCGTTGGCACAAGGTCGCATGAGCGCATTCGTGTGATTATTGAATCCTTTCAACCCTCGCCTATACTCAGTCATGCTGCCGCAACGCACCGTAAGCAAAACGCCTGGATTCTGCGAGGAGTTGGGGATGAACAAAGCCACCTTTCTGGCCGTGCAACTCAACGTGGACGATGTTGCGGCGTCACCGGGTTTGGTCGAGTTGCTGAACACGCATCTGGTTTTTGCGGCAGACGTAGCCGAGGCCGCCGACGCGCTGGTCCAGCTGGCCAGCATCGCGGGATTGTCGAGCGGCGTTGAAGCCAGCGTCGAGATTCCCGCCCTCGCGATCGAACGGCTGCGCGAGGCGCTCGACAATCTCAGCGGTTACGACGAATCCTGGCTGCTTGCCCTGGAACCAAGCCGCGCGCTGTTCGATGAAATAGGCCGCCGGCATCGCTCTCTGCATTAAAGCTGCGCTCGCGGAAACCCATCCGCACTGCCGCGCACCCCGACGCTCACTGCAAGCGCCGCCGGCCCGCCACTTTTCGCTCACCGCTCGAACCGCCAGATTGTCCGGCATGCTTGACCGTCGGCCCCGTCTGAAGGTTTCGGGCGAGTCAACCGGAGGAACCGCCGTGAAAAGTCTCCTGAACCGCCGCAGCGTGCTGGCAGGCCCATCGCATCTCGTGCAGGTCGCACGAGAGAGTGCCGCAGTTCCCGTATCGCCCGATGAGAGCGAGGACGCGGCGCTGGCCGCGACGGCCGGCGTCACGCCCGCTGCCGCGCCTGCCCCAACGGCTGAGCCGGCGCGGCCAGTGACGACGTTACGGCCGGTGCCGGTGGTGCCCTCGCAGGTTAGCGCACGCGGCGTGCAGATGGCCGACACGGCCGAAATCGAATGGCTGGCCGAAGAAGAAGCGCTGACCCCGTTCCGGGTGTTCCGCAGCTTCGACTATTCAGTGAGCCTGCTGTTCCACGCGAAGGAACTGGCGTACTACGTCGCGCTGTATCAGGACGGCTCGCTGTGGCGCGCGCTCAAGGCCGCCGACCTCGAAGCCGCGGAAGCGGCCTTCCATCACTTCGAAGAACAGGCGACACGGCTCTCGGAGGGCGAAACGCGCCGCGCGCAACTCGAAGCGCAAAACGAACAGCTTGCGCGCATGATTGCGCGCTCCGAGGCACAGGCCGAACGGCTGCGTACGGATCTGCAACGGCGCAGCGCGCAGGAACAGACGGTGTCGAACCGGCAGCATCAGGTGCGCAAGGATGTATCGCAACTGGAAGCGCAGCGCGTAGCCGCGCAGGCGCATCTGAACAAGGCGCATCGGCAGATTCACCAGCTCAATCTGACCAGCAACGAAGGGATTCCGCATTTGCCGAACCGTTGATGCGGGCTTTGAAATTGAACTGACGGCGAGGCAGAGCCGTAAACGACAAAGCGCCGCCCGGCAATTCCGGGCGGCGTTTTCTTCATTACTTGCCGCCAATCAGCCAGGCGGCGTTTCCATCAGCTTCGGCGCGAATTAGTTGCCGAAGTAGACCGAGTTACGGTCGTTGCTGCTCACCGGACGGCCGGCTTGCGAGCTGCCTGCGATCGGAGCGCCGTAGCCGCTGTTCACAGCTTGAGCGGTGCCGTTCTGTGCATCGACACGTGCCTGTGCGGCTTGCAGGTTAGCCGGGTAGTCGATTTGATCGCCGTTCGGGTTGTAACCCGCCTTTTCGAGTTGCACCAGTTGAGCGCGTACTTCAGCGCGCGTCACCGGCTGGTTCGATTGAGCAAACGAAGCAATAGGAGCAACCAGAGCGGCGGCGACGACAACTGCAGAGATAAGAGTCTTCATGATGTAAACCTCCAGAACTTATATGTAATTCGCTTTTGGGCTCGTTGTCCCGTAGCGCTTAAATAGAAGTTTAGGAGCGTCGACATCTAGGGGAAACCCCTAAAACGATGAAACTCTATTGCGATTTTCGCAATAGTAGGCGGCTTGGTGCCCCCCGCACTATCGCTCCAATAGCTTTCAGAAATAATTAGCCATCTCGATTTCAATCGGTCGCACAGCCCGGCGCGCCTTACGGCAAGCGCGCGTCGGGCCACGATTCAAACGCTTAGCTCCAGTTCGCGTGGAAGCTGCCCGGCTTGTCGATACGCTCGAACGTATGCGCGCCGAAGAAGTCGCGCTGTGCCTGCACGAGGTTCGCCGGCAGGCGTTCCGAACGATACGCATCGAAATACGCCACGGCCGACGCGAATGCCGGCACCGGCACGCCCACATTGATCGCGGCAATCACGACCTCGCGCAACGCCGACTGATAGTTCTTCGCGATGTCACGGAAGTACGGATCGAGCAGCAGATTGGCGATCGCCTTGTCTTTCGTATAGGCGTCCGTGATCTTCTGCAGGAAGCGGGCGCGGATGATACAGCCGGCGCGGAAAATCTTCGCGATTCCGCCGTAGTCCAGATCCCACTTGTACTCTTCCGACGCCGCCCGCAATTGCGCGAAACCTTGCGCGTACGAAATCACCTTGCTGAAGTACAGCGCGCGGCGCACCGACTCGATGAACGCGTCACGCTCGGCGCCAAGCGGCTTCGCCACCGGCCCTTCCAGCACCTTGCTCGCGGCCACGCGCTGGGTCTTCAACGACGACAGCACGCGCGCGAACACGGCTTCCGTAATCAGCGGCAGCGGTGCGCCCAAGTCGAGCGCGTTCTGGCTGGTCCACTTGCCCGTGCCCTTTTGCGCCGCGCGATCGAGGATCACGTCAACCAGGTCCTTGCCGGTTTCCTCGTCTTTCTTGCCGAAAATCTTCGAGGTGATTTCGATCAGGTAACTATCGAGCTCGCCCTGATTCCATTCGGTGTAGACCTTGCCCAATTCTTCGTTCGACAGGCCGACGACCTGCTTGAGCACCGCGTAGCTCTCGGCGATCAGTTGCATGTCGCCGTATTCGATGCCGTTGTGCACCATCTTCACGAAGTGGCCCGCGCCGTCCGGTCCCATGTAGGCGACGCACGGCTCGCCGTCCGGTGCCTTGGCGGCGATTTCGGTGAGGATCGGAGCGACGAGGTCGTAGGCGTCGCGCTGGCCGCCCGGCATGATCGACGGGCCTTTCAGTGCACCCTCTTCGCCGCCGGACACGCCCGTGCCGATGAAATGCAGGCCGGCTTTTGCCAGTTCCTGATTGCGGCGGATGGTGTCGGTGAAATGCGTATTGCCGCCGTCGATCAGAATATCGCCCTTGTCCAGCAGCGGCTTGAGCTGCGCGATGGTGGCGTCGGTCGGCTCGCCTGCCTTGACCATCAGCAGAATGCGGCGCGGTTTTTCCAGCGACTCCACGAACGCTTCCAGCGTGAAGGCCGGGACCAGCTTCTTGTCCGGATATTCGGCGATGAGTTCGTCGGTTTTCTCGCGGCTACGGTTGTACACCGACACCGCATGACCGCGGCTTTCGATGTTGAGCGCCAGATTGCGGCCCATGACCGCCAGCCCCACCACGCCGATTGCCTGTTTGCCCATGTGAATTCTCCAGAGTCCAAAAATGTCGGGACGCCGCGCCGGAAGGAACGTCGGCGGGACGTCGAGGGTGAAAGAATAAAAGAAATGCCGGCTTACCGCTCGCTGGCGCGCATTGGCACTCAACGAGCGGGCTTTCCACTGCGTGCAGGCCTCACGAGATACTTGATGCGGCGCCTCGTGATGCGCTTTATGACGCACCGCATCACGCACCGCACGACGCCACTCAGGCACCGCACGTAACCAAACGTCTGTCAGACCCGCGCCGCGTCCAGGCGTTTCCTGAAAACCAGACTGAAATTGTTGGCCGGCATCGCGATCGGCTCGTCGCACACGAGCCCGACCGATGCGCCCAACGCTACCACGGCCTCCATATCACGCACGCCCCATGCGGGGTCGCGGCTGTGCAATTGTTGATCGAACGCATCGTTGCTCGGCGAGGTTTGCGCGCCGCCGCGTTTATACGGACCGTACAGACACAGTACACCGCCAACGGCCAAGTGGCGGCTCGCACCGGTGAATAGCGCCTGCGTCGCGCTCCACGGCGAGATGTGAATCATGTTGATACAGACCACGGCGTCGAGCTTGTCGAGCTTGTCGAGCTTGTCGAGCTTGTCGAGCTTGTCGAGCTTGTCGTGCGCATACACGCCCCAATCCGGCTGATGCACGTCGAGGGCGAGCGGTGCGCGCACGTTCGCCAGCCCTGCATGCGCGACCCACGCCGCAATCGACGCACGCGCATCCGCATCGAGATCGCTCGGTTGCCAGTCGAGCCCAGGCAACGCGCCGGCGAAGCAGACAGCGTGCTGGCCCGTACCGCTCGCGATTTCCAGCACGCGGCCGGTGGCCGGCAGCACCTTGCGCAATACAGCCAGGATCGGTTCTCGATTACGCTCGGCGGACGGCGAGTGTTGCCGCAGCGCCGGATGGGAATCAGTCATGGTCACTTTGTTTCAATACAGGGCCGTGCGCACGCGTTCGGCGAGTTCACGGTCATAGGTCGCGGCGTCGAAACTCGCCCCGTTGATACGCCGATGGATCTCGCCCGCAGTCGGCAGGCGCGAACGTTCAACATGACGCGCCGGGTCCCACAGTTTCGAGCGCACCAGCGCCTTCGAGCAATGAAAGTACACCGTGTCGACCTCGATCAGCAGCACGGTGCGCGGCAGTTTACCTTCGACGGCAAAACTGTCCAGCAATTCCGGATCGTTGGAAATGCGGCCGCGGCCGTTCACCCGCAAACTTTCGCCGACGCCCGGAATGATGAACAGCAGCGCCAGATGCGGTTCAGCGATGATATTGCGCAGACTGTCGATGCGATTGTTGCCGATGCGGTCCGGCAGCGCGAGCGTGCGTTCGTCGATCACGCGCACGAAACCCGGCGAGTCGCCGCGCGGCGAACAGTCGAGGCCTTCGGGACCGGCGGTGGCGAGCACGACGAAGGGCGCGACTTCGATGAACGCGCGATAGTCTTCGTTGACGTAGGGAATTTCTTTGCGCACTGCGCGTTCGTGGGGCTGACCGTAGATTGCTTCGAGCTGTTCGATCGTCGTCAACATCGGCGTTCCTTTTGCGGGGCGGTTGTTTTTTCGTGAGCGCGGCACTGTGTGGGCATGGGATTATCGGCGATTTACGCGAGCCGCGCGCGGATCGGGCGGCTCGGGCGGCTTGCTCAGTCGAGCGCCAGACGGCCTGCCAGCGCGGTCAGCGTATCGGCACAGGGCGCGGCGATTTTCAGCGACAACAGTGCGTCGGCGCGCGTGCGCCCCAGATTGATCGCGACGATCGGCTTGCCCTGCTTCTGGGCCCACACGCAGAAGCGGTAGCCCGAATAGACCATCAGCGACGAGCCGACCACCAGCACTGCGTCCGCCGAGTCGAGCGCATGCGAAGCCGCTTCGACACGCTCGCGCGGCACGCTTTCGCCGAAGAACACCACCGAGGGCTTTAACAAACCACCGCAGCTCGTACACGCAGGAATGCGGAAAGATTCGATATCGTGCCACTCCAGATGCGCGTCGCCGTCGGCGGCGGTTTCGGCGGTGACGTTCAACAACGCGGGATTGTCGGCTTCGAGCGTCTGCTGGATCGACGCGCGCGAATGCTGCATGCCGCAGTCCAGACACGTCACACCGCCGATGCCGCCATGCAGTTCGATCACTTCGCGGCTGCCCGCCCGTTGGTGCAAACCGTCGACGTTCTGCGTGACGAGCGTCGGCACATGGCCCGCCGCCTCGAGCCGGACCAACGCGGTATGCGCGGCATTCGGCTCGGCGTCAGCCACCACCGGCCAGCCGACCATGCTGCGTGCCCAATAGCGCTGGCGCATCGCAGCCGTGCCGAGAAATTCCTGCAGTGTGATCGGCGGCGAACGCTTCCATGCGCCGTTGTCGTCGCGATAGCCGGGAATGCCGGAATCGGTGCTGATGCCCGCGCCGGTCAGCACGAACAGACGCGGATAACGCTGCACGAAGGTATGCAGGTCATCCAGCGTGTGCGATTCGTTGAAGGGTTCGATGTGCGCGGACTGAAGGTCGGTCATGACGGGGACAGGATGTGGCTGCGGCCTTGGCGTAAAACCTGAAACGCCGTTCAGCGACGCGTGCGCGGTTTGCTCTGCCGCGCTTGCCACTCGGCGAGCGCTAACTGGTAGCGCTCGAGCGCTTCATCGTAGAGATCGAAGACACACGGATTGCAGCCGCTATGACAACAATCGTCGAGGTTGGGCTGCACGGGCGGCACCGGCTGTGGGTCGTCCCTGGGTGTGGCTCGGGGCACGGCGAATCGAGTTCCGGAAGGCGGGAAGCGCTCAGTATAAGTTGATCTCCCGCGACGCGTGCGGCCCCGCGCTCAGCCCCTGCCGACGAACGGCATCTTGCTCGCCATAATGGTCATGAACTGCACATTCGCCGACAGCGGCAATTCCGCCATATGCAGCACCGCGTCGGCAACATGCTGCACATCCATCAACGGCTCGACCGCGATTTCGCCGTTCGCCTGCGGCACGCCACGCGCCATCCGCTCGGCCATTTCCGTCGCTGCATTGCCGATGTCGATCTGCCCGCACACGATGTCGTACTTGCGCCCGTCGAGCGAAACTGCTTTCGTGATGCCGGTAATCGCGTGCTTGGTCGCCGTGTAGGCAATGCTGTTCGGCCGCGGCGCATGCGCGGAAATCGAGCCATTGTTGATAATGCGGCCGCCGCGCGGCGTCTGCGTTTTCATCAGACCGAAGGCGGCGCGAGTGCAGAGAAACACGCCGGTGAGATTGGTGTCGACCACGGAGCGCCATTCGTCGATATCGAGTTCGTCGATATCCACGGGCGAGCCGCTGCGTCCTGCGTTATTGAAGAGCACGTCGAGCCGGCCATGCCGCGTACGGATCGCGTCGAACAGCGCGGCGACGCTGTCGGCGTCCGTCACGTCGCAGGCTACGGCGAGCGCGTCGCCGCCCAGCTGCTGTGCTGCTTCGACCACGGCGTCGAGCGCGGCCTGGCGACGGCCGGCAAGGACGACGCTATAACCGTGTTCCAGCATCCTGAGCGCACAGGCCCGGCCGATGCCGCTGCCCGCGCCCGTCACCAGCGCCACTTTCCTGATTCCCGTTCCTGTCACAGCACGTCTCCTACTCCGTTTCTTGGGCCTTAGCACCATACAACAGCGGATCGCCCGTCACAAATGCAACGTCGCGACCGCCGCGAAACATGGTGTCTTTCAGCACGCTTTCATTACTTATGGTTACCGTCCGCAACAGCGTCGAACCGCACATCAATGGTATCGTTTGCTGTTGCGCGCCACGCGCGCAATTCAGAGCCTTCCCAGGAAGGAGGCAGGAAGACAGGAAGCACGCTTTATGAACGAACTCTTCACGCCGCCGCAAGGCGGTGAGGCAACGCCGCGCCGCCGCTGGCCACGCACTGGCTATCCCGCTATGGTCACGGCCACCGCCGCATGGCACGTCCTGGTGCTGGCCGGATGCCTGCTGGTGCCCGCCGCGTGGCCGTGGTGGCTGGCGGCGATCTTCGCGAATCACGCTATTTTCACCGTGGCCGGCCTGTTGCCGCGCAGCTCGCTGCTGGGTCCGAACTGGACACGCCTGCCCGCTGACGCGCGCAACGCAGACGCGATCGCACTGACCATCGACGACGGTCCCGACCCGGTCGTCACACCGCAAGTGCTCGATCTGCTCGACGCCTTCGATGTGCGCGCCACCTTCTTCTGTATCGGCGCGAAAGCCCAACGCTACCCGGAGCTCGCACGCGAAATCGTCGCGCGCGGCCATGCGCTGGAAAACCATTCACAGGTTCACGTGCACACGTTCTCGGTCACGTTTCCAGGCGCACTCACGCGCGAAATCGAGACTGCGCAGCGCACCTTCGAGGCATTGAGCGGCGAGCGGCCGATGTTCTTCCGCGCCCCGGCGGGGTTGCGCAACATTTTTCTCGAGCCCGTACTGCGCAAACTCGATTTGCGGCTTGCGGCATGGACACGGCGCGGCTACGACACGCGCGAGCGCGATCCGCAAGTCGTCGCGCACCGGCTGCTCGACGGCCTTGCCCCACGTGACATTCTGCTGCTGCACGACGGCAATGCCGCGCTCACCATCGCGGGCAAACCGCTGATACTCACCGTCCTGCCGCGTGTGATCGACGCAGCCCGCCGCCGGCACTTGCGCTTCGTGACGCTGCGTGAGGCACGTATCGACGACTGAAACGCGCACCCTGTCCGCGCGGCTCGCCTCCGACACGCGGCGGGCCACGCAAACACCGCGGTTACACGCGGAAATCCGCCGCCATGTCTTCGTCCGTGCGCGCCTCGAGCTCGCCACTTCGGCAAGCCTTCAGGAACACGTCGTAATCGCGCTCCACCTGATCCGCGTAGCTGGTGGCATAGCCGGTGAGCGCTTCCGCGAACTGGTCGCTACGGCCGATATACGCGCTGACTTCGATCGCCTGGCCACTCGCCTTGGCATGCGCGCGCGCCATGATCCAGCCGCAGAGTTTCGCGTAACCTTCCAGCAGGTCGGTGTCGAACAACTCGATGTTCGCCGACAGTTTCATGTCGCGCAGTTGCCGGAAGTAGAAATGACGCCCCGCCGGTCCGCTCGCCCAACCGAGAAAGATATCGCTCGCCGCCTGCAGCATGCGCTGCCCGCGAACCACCCGCTCGCCCTCGTGCTTGAGTGACGGCGACTTGTAGTACTGGGCGACCACCGATGGACGTGCCTCCTTGATCTGGATGAACAGCGGCTTGCCCATGTGATCGACGTTCAATAGCACGAGGCAGCGCGTCCCCACGCTGCCGACGCCCACCACCTTGAACACCAGGTCCTGTGCCGTGAAATGGCTGAGCAACTCACGCCGGTCGTGCGACAAGGTCTTCAGGTATTCGCTCCACGTCCGCTCGATCAACTTTTCCCAATTGGCGGTCGTGAACCAGTCGTCGTCGGGCGAGAACAGCGTATTGGCGCCATGTACGTGAAAGAGCCCAGGCGGCACATCGCGAATCGCCCAGCGGTTGCCGTCGAACTCCGCCATTTTCTCCAGCAGGCTTTCGTGGGTACGGCTCGCCGCCTTCTCCATGCCGCGGCGCACGATGCGGCGGCGTTCCGGTGTCAACGCCGTTTCGGCCATCAGATCGAAGGTAATGCGGTCGTACCAAAGCTCGAGCGCGCCGCATCGCGCGTACTGCGCCATGCGGTCGCGGTATTCGGTGGCGGCGGTCATCACGAGATGCTCGGCCGTGCCGCGGCTCAGACGCATGTGACGCGCGGCGACCACGAGGCTCGCGGTCAGGCGTTTCAGGTCCCATTCGAAAGGACCGGTCGCGACTTCGTCGAAGTCGTTCAGATCGAATACGAGTTGACGCTCCGGCGTCGCGAAGCCGCCGAAATTCATCAGATGGCCGTCGCCGCATATCGGCATAGTGAGGCCGGTGTCCTGGATCTGGCTCAGGTCGTGCGCCTGAATAATCGCTGTGCCGCGAAAGAAGGTAAACGGCGACACAGCCATGCGCCCGTAGCGCAGCGGCACGAGCTTTTCGACGCGCCCCTCACTGCTTTGCTTAAGCAATTCGATCGGGTTGCGATGCAACGCGCCTACCGTACGATGGCTCGAACGTTTCGAGTGCTCACGGGCGGCACGGCCACGGGCTTCCCGTTCGGCGATGGTGCTAGCTTTCATGCTCCTCTCCGGTTTTTTGTATGAATCTTTACTATCGGTTCTAGAAGACTGCTTCTGCTGGCACAGTGAGCCATTACCAACGGTAGCCCACACCGCCGAAAATCACATCTGAATCGCGATCATAGCGTGTCACAACGCGATTCCATTCAATCCGCGCGTCCCAGTGATCGGTCAAGCGATACGAGCCGGCGATCGTGACCAGGCCGGAAAACTTCCCGGCGCCCGGTCCCGGCGACTCGCTATTTTCGTTTTCGTTGATCGCATAGTAAGCGCCGAGCCCGAGCCCGAGTGAGACCTTGTCGTTGAGGAAGGCACGCGTCGCCCATAGCTGGCTGGTCAAGCCGTCACGGCGCGCCACCTTGCTGCTGCCCTCATGAAGATAGCCGAGCGTCACGTCGAGGTACTTCGCGAGGCCACGCCGGTACTCGATCGCGCCGCCCAGCGCACTCGGGGAACTGGTCGAATTGACGATGGTTTTGCCGAGGTACACCGCGACTTCGTTGTTGGTGACCTTGTGCGTACTGCCGCTCGCCCAGTCGCGCGGACCGGGGGTGCCTGGGGCATCGAGTTGATAGCCGACGCCGAACATCACGCTTGTCGCATCCGGCCCGCGTTGCACATGCACGCGATTCAACTGCAGCTGGGTGATCCACCGGCTCGACGCGTAGTACGCGGCGCGCACGCTATACACGACGCCCCAGCCGTGCGTGTCCGAATAGCTTCCGCCTTGCGTGGCGGTGGTGGTATCGAAGTAGCGGTACGGGCCGACGCCGGCCTGCAAGACGAACTGCGGACTTCCCACCGGAATACGGCCCCACACCTGGACCATCTGGCCATCGCGATGATGGTCAGGAATGTGCCCTTCGTTGAGCCACGTAAAGCTCGCAGCGAAGTATTGCCCGAGCCCTTCCTGATAGTTGAATGCCCACGTGTAGGTGTTCGTGTTGCTCGCGCGCGAGCCTCCGCCGAATAGCGAGAATTCCTGGGCGTGAGCCGTGTTGGATCCAACGAGAAGAGTAAGACAGGCCATGCAGGAAGCCGCCTTGATTGCCAGGCTACGATTAGGCGCAGAATTCAGAACCCGCATGCAGTCGCATCTCCCGATGGCACTCTATGGTTGTCGGCGTTCGGCATTCGACGGGACGCCGGGTCACGGCCTTAATCACCGCAACCGGCAGCCGTTACAAATCGCTTGCCATGCTAGCAGACCAGTCGGTAAAAATGTTGCGTCACGCGTTCTGGTTGCCTCATGCGTTTTGAATGGACAAGCCACACAGCGACGTCTTCAATCGCCGAGCCCGTGAAAAACCACGAATGATTGCGACCGCAACGACTGGCCACCCTGCGGACAGAATGACCGGAACTCGATGCGATAGATGAACTGCTTGGCGCGTCGGTATCCTCGTGCTTGCTGCAAACCGAATGGGGGGTGTATAAAATCATTCGAATGCGCCCTGCCCCTTCTCAGCAGCATGAACCCGAGCTTCCGCTCCATACGCCCAGCGTCTCGTCGGTGACGCTGGCGGCCGTCATTGCCGCCATCGCCTGGATCTCCATCGCGGCACAAGCCAATCTGACGATTGATCGTACGCTTGCGCGCGGGCTTGGCGTGCTTGATGGGATTGCGCGGATGAGCAGTTATCTCACCAATTTGACGGTATTGATTTGCGCGGTCTGTTTTACCTGCGTCGCGCTACGCGGGAGCAATTCGGCGATCGTGCGTTTTTTCCGGCAGCCTACCGTCGTGACCGCTGTCGTTGTCTACATGGTTTTTGTGGGGATCGCCTACAACCTTCTTCTGCGGGGGGTATGGTCGCCTACGGCCTATCGGCTGCTGCTCAATGAATCGATGCACAGCGTTTTGCCTGTGCTCGCGGCGCTGTACTGGGTGCTGTTCGTGCCGCGATTTCATCTGCGGCTACGGCATTGTTTGCTATGGCTGGTCTATCCCATTGCGTATCTCGCCGTCACCTTCTGGCGCGGGCATTTATCGGATTTTTATCCCTATCCTTTCATCAACGTCGACGTGCTTGGCGTCAGGCATGCCGTCATCAATTCTGCCCTGCTGTTTGGCGGATTTGTGATGTTGATGGCGGTATTCGCGGGGATTAATTTCCGGCGTAGACGCTGATAATTAGTATGCCGTTGCATCGCCCTCGCACGTCGACGCAGATGGCCCCCTGGTTTTATGAAGTACTCATCGGCGCGCGCAGCGCCGCCGGAAGAATGACTGCCTTGTCACCAAGGCTGAATGTGCGAGAACACAGATTCCAGATGCACCACTACCGTGGCTGCGCGGGGGACCCGCTTATGAGCTAGCGGTGTGAGCCGCTTTCTTTGCTTATCTTTCTTTGCGGCGGCAAAGAAAGTAAGTGCCGCCCAGCACAGCAATGCTCTCAACTTAAGCCCCATTCCATCAAGCAAGTTTGTACGCGAGATGGAAGTGGGGCTTCGCTTTTCTGGGCGGTCTCGGGTATGAGCGCGAAGGCTGGATGCGGCATCGGGTCTGGCGGA
>NZ_WOEY01000111.1 GCF_013177695.1 Paraburkholderia solitsugae
CCGGATAGGGGCTGCCGCCCCGCCCACCCGCGAGAAACGAACCGGCGCTGCGCTCGCGAAAACGGCGCCAACAGCTGGCAAAAAGGTAGCAGAAAGGTCGTCAAGCGACTGATTTTCTGGCATAATCGCCGTTTTTCGACCATAGGCAAGTGGCTCGCGCCTAGATGCTGTCCGCATTCGTAGCGGCTGCTCGCGGGTTGGCTACCGCCAGATTAAAGGAAAGACCATGAAAGAAGGCATTCACCCGGATTACCGCGAAGTCCTGTTCGTCGACATGTCGATCGACTTCAAGTTTGTGACGCGCTCGACCATTCAGACGCGTGAAACCGCCGAATTCAACGGCAAGACCTACCCGCTCGCCAAGATCGAAGTGTCGTCGGAATCGCATCCGTTCTACACCGGCCAACAAAAGATCATGGACACGGCTGGCCGCGTCGAGAAGTTCAACAAGAAGTTCGGCACGCGCGCTACCGGCAAGGCAGCAGCGAAGTAATACCCGCCTCGTCGCCGGCCTTGGCCCGCAACGAAGCAGCAGCGAAAAAGGGCAGCTCACGCTGCCCTTTTTTGTCGCCGTTTTTTGCCTCCGATTCCGGACGCCCGGACGCGAAGCGTCGCCCGGCGAAGCGTCACCCGTTGCAGCGCCGTGTTACAGGCACCTCAATGACGTTGCTGGCCATTACCGGCCGTGACGCGCATCGCACGGCACGACTACAATGCCGGATGCTCCAAATTGGCCATTCCAGCCGGACACCCCGTCCGGTCCCGGCTGCACCGCTTATCCAATATCCACACACCGCATGAGACCTGCCGTTCGCCTCACTGCCTCCGCGACCAGTGCGCTGCCGCGCTGGCTGCTGCTGACCATCTGTATCGTCTACGCATTCTTCGGCCTGTTCGGCCGGGATCCGTGGAAGAACGAGGACGCAGCCGGCTTCGGCGTCATGTGGACGATGGCCAACGGCAGCGCGCACGACTGGCTGCTGCCGAATCTGGTCGGCAAGTACATGACGGAAGACGGCCCGCTCGGTTACTGGCTCGGCGCCAGCGCGATCCGCGCGCTCGCCCCATGGGTCGACGCGAGCAACGCGTCGCGCGTGTTTACGGGCCTGCTGTTCTGCGCGGCCTGCGCGTTCGTCTGGTATGCGGCCTACCTGCTCGGCCGGCGCGCCGAAGTGCAACCGTTCAAATACGCGTTCGGCGGCGAGCCGGAGCCGCGCGACTACGGCCGCACGCTCGCCGACGGCGCACTGCTGATCCTGCTCGCCTGCTTCGGCCTTGCCGAACGCGGCCACGAAACCACGCCGCAGTTGGCGCAGTTCTTCGGCATCGCCATGCTCGTCTATGGGCTTGTGCGAATGATCGACAAGCCGATCCAGGGCGCGCTGATCTGGGGCCTGGCGCTCGGCCTCGTCACCCTGGCAAGCAGCCCGGTGCTGGTCGGCGCGCTGTTGCTCGGCACCCTGGCGATGGCGCTGATCGTGCGCGAGGCGCGTTCGCGCTGGCTGCTGCTGGCCGGTTTGCCGGTGGCACTCGCGCTCTCGGTCGCGTGGCCGATCGCCGCGCTCGCAGCCTTTCCCGATGACGCGGTCTGGTACCTGAACCAATGGGTGCATGTCAGTCTGTCTTCGTTCGCCGGGCCGCCCGGTTCGGTGGCCGCCTACGCGCTCAAGAACCTGCCGCTCTTTACGTGGCCGGCCTGGCCGCTGGCGCTCTGGGCGTGGTTCAGCTGGTCGGGGCTGCGGCGCGCGCCGCACGTGGCGATTCCGCTGTCGGTGATCGGGCCTCTGCTCGTGCTGGTCGTGTTGCAGAGCCATCAGTCGAACCGGCTTTACATGCTGCTGCTGCCGCCGCTCGCGGTACTCGCCACCTTCGCGCTGCCCACGCTCAAACGCGGCGCGATCAACGCAATCGACTGGTTCGCACTGTTGAGCTTCACGATCCTCGGCAGCTTCGTCTGGCTGGTGTACGTGGCCGGGCTGACCGGCTTCCCGCATCCGCTCGCGCGCAACCTCGCGCGTCTCGCTCCGGGTTTTGTGCCGCAGTTCAAGATCCTGTCGTTCGTATGCGCGGTCGCCGTGACGATCTGCTGGTTCGTCCTCGTGCAATGGCGCCTCGCCCGTCATCCGAAGGTTCTGTGGCGCAGCGTGGTGCTCTCGAGCGCCGGCACGACGCTGATGTGGGTGCTGCTGATGACGCTGTGGCTGCCGGTCGTCAACTACAGCCGTACCTACAAGGACGTCGCCGAGCAGATCGCGAGCCATCTGCCGGATGACTACACCTGCATCTCGCCGGTGCGCCTCGGTAACGCGCAGATCGCGACTTTCGCCTATTTCGGCGACATGCACTTCTCGTTCAATGAGGATTGCGACGTGATCCTGCGTCAGGACACCCAGGACTTCGGCGATCCAAGCGCTATGTCGGACTTCATGTGGAAGCTGGTATGGGAAGGCCGCCGCGTGGCCGACCGCGACGAACGCTTCCGTCTCTACGTGCGGATCGACCGTCCGAAGCCGCCGGTCGTCAAACGCCGCAGCTGGCACAAGAAGCTGGACTGATCGTGTTCGCCGACGTACGGAAAATCGCCGGGCTCGCATGGCCCGTGCTGATCGGCCAGTTGGCGATCATCGCGTTCGGCGTGATCGACACGGCGATGGTCGGCCGCTATTCGGCCGTCGATCTCGCCGCGCTCGGCCTCGGCTCGTCGATCTATATTTCCGTCTACATCGGTCTGACCGGCATCCTGACCGCGCTGCAACCGATCACCGCGCAACTCTACGGCGCGCGCCGCTACAGCGAGATCGGCGAGGAAGTACGCCAGGCGTTGTGGCTCGCGCTCGCGCTGACCGCGATCAGCTTTTCGATTCTCTACTTTCCAGGGCCTGTGCTGCAGTTGGCGCGCGTGCCCGGAGCGCTGCATGAGCGCACGGTCGCCTACCTGCAGATTCTGGCGTTCGGCTTGCCCGCCGGCCTCGCCTTTCGTGTCTACAGCTCAATCACCAATGCGGTCGGTAAGCCGCGGCTCGTGATGATCCTGCAGATCGGCGCGCTGCTGCTCAAGTTTCCGCTCAACACGTGGTTCATCTTCGGCGGACTCGGCGTGCCGGCGCTCGGCGGACCGGGTTGTGCGCTCGCCAGCACCTTGATCAACTGGGGGCTGGCAGCAGTTGGGATGCTGCTGTTGACACGCGTCTACGTGTTCAAGCCATTCGCGATCTTTGCGCACTTCTGCTGGCCAGTCTGGCGCCGGCAGGCAGCGCAACTGCGCCTGGGCATTCCGATGGGTCTGTCGTATCTGATCGAAGTGACCTCGTACACGTTCATGGCGCTCTTCATTGCGCGCTTCGGCACGACGACGCTCGCCGGCCACCAGATCGCCGGCAACATCGGCGCAGTGCTCTACATGACGCCGCTGTCGATCGGCATCGCTTCGTCGACGCTGGTCGCCCAGGCACTCGGCGCGCATCGCCCTGAAGCGGCGCGTACGCTGTCGCGGCACGGCATCATGATGGCCGTGACGATCGCCTGCTGTTACGGCGCGATCGTGCTAGTGCTACGTCCGTACGTGATCGAGGGCTATACGCCGAATACGCAGGTCGCGGCGGCGGCGATGCCGTTGGTGCTGATCGTCGCGTGCTATCACCTGTTCGATGCCTTGCAGATCACGACCGCGTTCGTGCTGCGCGCGTACAAGGTGGCGGTCGTGCCGACCGTCATCTATGCGATCGCGCTGTGGGGCGTAGGACTCGGCGGCGGGTATCTGCTCGGCTTCAATGTCTCCGGTACCACGCCGGAATGGCTGACGGGCGCGCGCGGCTTCTGGGTCGCGAATACCGTCAGCCTGGCGATTGCCGGCATCGGTTTGCTGCTTTACTGGCGCGGCGTGAGCAAGCGGTATTTGCGCGCCGAGGCGGTGGTCAGGGTGGATACGGCGGCTTGACGCGCTGGCAGCCGCCCGCCTTTCTCTTTTGCCTCAAGCAGCTTGCGCCTCCTTCGACGCGTGCCCCTCCTCCAGCGCCTGATCTCGCCGCTCGAAAATCTCCCGCGCCGCGAACAGCGCGTTCAGCGCCGCCGGGAAGCCTGCGTAGAGCGCCATCTGCATGAACACCTCGACAATCTCCTCGCGCGTGCAGCCGACGTTCAATGCCGCCTCGATATGTACCTTCAGCTGCGGTTGCGCGCAGCCGAGCGTCGCCAGCGATGCAATCGTTGCGATCTCTCGCGTGCGCAGATCGAGTTGTGGCCGGCTGTAAATATCGCCAAAACCGAATTCGATCAGCAGGCGTCCGAAATCCGGCGCGATCGGCGCGAGCGCGGCGATCACCTGCTCGCCGGTCGAGCCGTCGATTTCCTTCAGTTTGTTCCAGCCTCGGGTGTAGCGATCGTTTTGTGCGTGTTCCATGGTGAGTCCTTTTCCGAATGCGAAAGCGATTGGGTTTCGTCGATCTGTCGTGTCGGTGTGCCCGCGGCGGGCGTCCGCCCAGCGGTTTGCTGCGCAGCTGCTTCGTAGTAAGCGATCTTGTCGATGATCGCGCCGAGGTTGCTCTGCAACTCGGCGATCCGCGCCAGAACCGCATCCCGATGCGCCACCAGCATGTCGCGGCGCTCACCCACCGTAGGCTGACCTTCTGCCCGCAGCGCCGCGAACGCCTGCATCCCGGCGATCGGCATACCGGTCGCCTTCAGACGCATCACGAACCGCAGCCAGTCGAGATCGGCCGGCGAATACAGGCGATGCCCCGCCTGCGTGCGCCCGACCGCCCGAATCAGCCCCGCCTGCTCGTAATAACGCAGCGTATGGGTGGAGACGCCGATCATCCCGGCGACCTCGCCGATGGTGAGTGCTTTTGACATTTTCGACATGACGGAACTCAGGTTAGGACTTCGAGTGCACTCTAAGTCAAGTGGAAGACGCTGTCATTTATCCGCGCTGTCATTATTTACGATGAGCCAAGTTGATCGATAAACTCATAATTGCTTAATCGCCAGGCAAAAGCTTCAAATATTGTCCCGCCTGATTTACTTGTCATGAATCGATCGGTATAAATCGTCGGCGTTTGCAAATAAGGGCGCGCAATTTGTTCTATGCTTAAGCGCAGCGCCTGCTGCAGGCTGCGTCGTCCGTTCCCGGCTAACTTTTTTGCCCTCAATGGAGTGCTTGCCATGCTGAAGAAGCTTTTGATGCTTTGCGTTGCTTTGGCTTTGTCGCTGTCGGCCGGATTTGCGGCGGCCGTCGAAGTGAATTCCGCCGATCAGGCGGCGCTCGAATCGGTCAAGGGCATCGGCCCAGTGCATGCGAAAGCGATTATCGACGAACGCACCAAGAACGGCCCCTTCAAGGATGCTGACGATCTCGCCACTCGCGTCAAAGGCCTCGGCACCAAATCGGTGACCAATCTCGAAGCAGCAGGTTTGACCGTGAACGGCGCGTCCACGCCGCCTACGGGCGTCAAGGCCGCCTCGAAGTCCAGCGGCACCGCCGCCAGCACCAAGGCAGCGCCAGCAGCCGCGCCTGCGGCGACTACCGCGGCCGTCACAACGGCACCAGCGGCACCGGCTACGCCTGCCGAGGCATCCGGCACCAAGGCGTCGAAGTCGAAGAAAAAGAGCAAGGCTGCGGCGTCCGACGCGGCGGCGGCTTCCGCGCCGGCTATGGCGGCCGCTGCTAGCGCGCCGGCCGACGCATCCGGCACCAAGGCTTCAAAGAAGAAGGCGAAGAAGAGCAAGGCTGCATCGGCCGCGGCTGCCTCTGGCGGCGCGTAAACCGGGTAGAGCGCCGGCAGCATGGCGGCAGCGCTGGTCACATGTGATGTACGCGTGATGGACACATAAGCGCCGCCCGTTCCCGTCCGCCTCCCCTCCACCAGCGCCGCGCGACCGCGCGGCGTTTTCACCCGCTGACTCGTCGAACACGGGTCGGCATTCAAGAGAGACTGTCATGAGCCTACTCGACACTATCGGTTCCCTGGTTGGCAAATCGCCTGAAGGCGGTGGCCAGCAAGCCCTCGTTTCAGCCGCACTGGAATTCGTCAATAACCAGCCGGGCGGCCTGAACGGCCTGATCAGCAGCTTCAAGGAAAAAGGCCTCGGCGACGTCGTTTCGTCGTGGGTCGGTAACGGTGAGAACCAGGCGATCGCGCCCGATGCACTACACAGCGTGCTTGGCTCGGATGCTGTCGCCAGCCTCGCCGCGAAAGCCGGCGTGCAGCCGGATCAGGTCACGGGTCTGCTATCGCAGATTCTGCCGCATGTCGTCAACGCGGCAACGCCCAATGGTGAAGTGCCCGCCGAGGGCCAGGTGAACGCGAGCAGCGTGCTCGGGGCGCTCGGCAGTCTGTCGTCGCTGTTCGGCAAGGGCAACGCGTAACGCCGAACGTACCGGCCGCCGCCGCGCTGATTCGGGCGCACCGCGGCAAATAAAAAGGGCAACGAATCAAGATTCGTTGCCCTTTTTTCATTCGTCCGTCAGGGGCGACTCAACCACCGCCGCCCTGTCGGCGCTGCAATACGCGCCGCAGGCGGTGACTAGAACACCACTTAATGCACGACGCGGTCGAACACCAGTTTGCCGTCTTCCACTTCGACCGGAATCACATCCTTCGGACCGAACTTGCCCGCCAGGATCAGCTTGGCGACCGGGTTCTCGATCTCCTGCTGGATTGCGCGCTTTAACGGCCGTGCGCCGAACAGCGGATCGTAGCCCACCTTGCCGACGTGCTCGAGCGCCGCGTCCGACACCACCAGTTGCATGTCGAGCTTGGCAAGCCGATCATGCAAACGCTGTAACTGAATCCGCGCGATCGACTGGATGTTCGAGCGGTCGAGCGCATGGAACACCACGACGTCGTCGATCCGGTTCAGGAACTCGGGCCGGAAGTGCAGCTTCACTTCTTCCCAGACCGCGTCCTTCACCGCTTCCTGCGGCTCGCCGACCATCGCCTGGATCACCTGCGAACCGAGGTTCGACGTCATCACGATCACCGTGTTCTTGAAGTCCACAGTACGGCCCTGGCCGTCGGTCATGCGGCCGTCGTCGAGCACTTGCAGCAGGACGTTGAACACATCCGGATGCGCCTTCTCGATTTCGTCCAGCAGGATCACGCTGTACGGCTTACGGCGCACGGCTTCGGTCAGGTACCCCCCTTCCTCGTAGCCGACGTAGCCCGGTGGCGCGCCGATCAACCGCGCGACGCTATGCTTCTCCATGAATTCGCTCATGTCGATACGGATCAGATGATCTTCCGAATCGAACAGGAACGACGCCAGCGCCTTGCACAGCTCAGTCTTGCCCACACCGGTCGGCCCCAGGAACAGGAACGAGCCATACGGCCGGTTCGGATCCGCCAGACCCGCACGCGAACGGCGAATCGCATCCGCCACCGCCGTGATCGCTTCGTCCTGACCGACCACGCGGTCGTGCAGTTTCTCTTCGATCATCAGCAGCTTTTCGCGCTCGCCCTGCATCATGCGCGACACCGGAATGCCGGTGGAACGCGAGACGACTTCAGCAATTTCTTCCGCGCCGACTTGCGTGCGCAACAGACGCGGCCGGGTCGGGTTGTTCTGCTCCTTCGCTTCGGCCTGCGTCACTTCCTTCAACTGCGCTTCAAGACCCGGCAGCTTGCCGTACTGCAACTCGGCGACCTTCTCCAGCTTGCCTTCACGCTGCAAGCGAATGATTTCCGCACGCGTTTTTTCGATATCTTCCTTCAACTGCGCGCTGCCCTGCACCGCCGCTTTTTCCGCAGTCCAGATTTCTTCGAGGTCCGAATATTCGCGATCCAGCCGCTCGATTTCTTCTTCGATCAGTTGCAGACGCTTTTGCGACGCTTCGTCCTTTTCCTTCTTGACCGCTTCGCGCTCGATCTTCAACTGGATCAAACGACGGTCGAGCCGATCCATCTCTTCTGGCTTCGAGTCGATTTCCATCTTGATCTTCGAAGCGGCTTCGTCGATCAGATCGATGGCCTTGTCCGGCAGGAAACGATCCGTGATGTATCGATGCGACAGTTCGGCTGCGGCGACGATCGCCGGGTCGGTGATGTCGACGCCGTGATGCAGTTCGTACTTCTCCTGCAAACCGCGCAGGATCGCGATGGTCGCCTCGACCGACGGTTCGTCGACCAGCACCTTCTGGAAGCGGCGTTCGAGCGCGGCATCTTTTTCGATGTACTTGCGATATTCATCGAGCGTGGTGGCCCCGACGCAATGCAGTTCGCCGCGCGAGAGCGCCGGCTTGAGCATGTTGCCGGCATCCATTGCGCCTTCGGCCTTGCCCGCGCCGACCATGGTATGAATTTCGTCGATGAAGACGATGGTCTGGCCTTCGTCCTTCGCGATGTCGTGAAGCACGGCCTTCAGGCGTTCTTCGAACTCGCCGCGGTATTTCGCGCCGGCCAGCAACGCCGCCATATCCAACGACAGCACGCGCTTGCCCTTGAGCGTTTCCGGCACTTCGCCGTTGACGATACGCTGCGCAAGACCTTCGACGATCGCGGTCTTACCCACGCCCGGCTCGCCGATCAGCACCGGATTGTTCTTGGTGCGGCGCTGCAGGATCTGGATCGACCGGCGAATTTCGTCGTCCCGGCCGATCACAGGGTCGAGCTTGCCCGCCCGCGCACGCTCGGTCAGATCGACGGTGTACTTTTTCAGCGCTTCGCGCTGGCTTTCGGCGTCCTGGCTATGCACCTGCGAACCGCCGCGCACCGCCGCGATCGCGCTTTCCAGCGACTTGCGCGACAGGCCATGCTGACGCGCGAGGCGGCCGGCCTCGCCTTTATCGTCGGCGACCGCGAGCAGGAACATCTCGCTCGCGATGAACGTGTCGTCGAGTTTTTGGGCTTCCTTGTCCGCCTGGTTCAGCAAGCCGGTCAGCTCGCGGCCGATCTGCACGTTGCCGTCGGTGCCCTGCACCTGCGGCAGGCGCGTGATGGCATCGTTCAGCGCGGTTTGCAGCGCCTGGACATGCACGCCGGCACGCGAGAGCAGCGAACGCGCCGAACCATCCTGCTGGGCGACGAGCGCCGACAGGACATGAACCGGTTCAATGTATTGATTGTCATGGCCGACGGCGAGGCTCTGCGCGTCAGCCAGTGCTTCCTGGAATTTAGTGGTAAGTTTGTCGATTCTCATCAAGAGACCTCCAATTTCGATTACCACCAAATTGAGGCGTTTTACGCAGGTTTCAAGCGCTTTTTTGCAATCAGCAACAACTATTTAACATTTGACGCGCGAGAACTTGCCGGCAGGTTTCAGGAAACCGGCGCCGCGCCGCCAGCAGAAGCGACCGGCACGATCGGGATGACGGCGCTTAAACCCAGCAGCGCGGCCAGCGGGCCGTGCGGCGCCGCCACCTCGCCGATCGTGTGGCGGTCGAGTTCAGCGAGGAAGGCGTTGCGTGCCGCCTCGAGCGCGCCGCGCAAACGGCAGTGCGGTGTAATGACACAGGCGCGGCGCTCACCTTGCTGGTCCGGGAAGCAGCCGACCAGCGCAAAGTCGCTTTCCGTGGCCCGCACGATCTCGCCCACGGTCAACGCGCTGGTTTGTTCGGCGAGCCGCAGGCCGCCGTTACGCCCACGCACGGTCTCGACCCAGCCGAGTTCGCCGAGTTGCTGCACCACCTTCATCAAATGGTTCTTGGAGATCCCGTACGCGTCCGAGATGTCCTGGATGGTCGACAGGCCCTCGCCACGGACGGCGAGATACAACAGGACGCGCAGCGAGTAATCCGTATAGTCGGTCAGTCTCATAAGTGCCGGTGCCACGATGAGCGCAAGCCGCGATCCGGGGGTAACCGCGTCGATGCAAGGGTTGCGGGGGGCCGTCGCCTCGCCATAAGATGCAGGCGGCACGCATATTTTATTATTCTGCGCTGACAGGCGGTGTTTGTCTTTCGCCAGTAATGGTAACGTTTCCCGCCTAGGCCATTCATACGAAAAGCGGGGTATTCGCGGCCTAGTTTCTTTTGTTTGCACACGGTTTGAGGCCATTCGTGACGGTCTGTGGCGCTGTGTGGCGATTCATAATGAATAGTTTCAATATCTGGAATTTGCATGAATCCGTCTTTCCCTCCCGCACCAACTGTCGAACGCGCCGCCGAGCCCACCGAAGCGAGTATTCGCGAACTCGTCTATGGCTTTTACGACCGCGTGCGCGCCGACCCATTGCTCGGCCCCGTATTCGAAGCGACGCTGGCGGGCCGTTGGGATGACCACCTGCCCAAGATGTGCACGTTCTGGGGAAGCCTCGTGCTGGGTGCGAAGCAATATCGCGGCAATGTTCAGCAGGCGCATCAACCGCTCGAAGGCGTCGAGCCGCAGCATTTCAGCCGCTGGCTGTATCTGTTTCTGGATACGGTGGAGTCGCGCTACCAGCCGGCTGCAGCGGTCCGCTTCATGGAACCGGCGCTGCGTATCGCGCAGAGTTTGCAGTTGAGCCGCTTTGGCTGGGATTACAAGATTCCGGCGGAGCAGCAAGCGTTGCTGGAGCGCGTCACACCGAAGCGGCGTCCGCGCGACGATGAGCCACACGATTCGGCGGCCGGCGTCGCCTCGACGCGGCCGCCTGGCGAGCCATTTCCGACGCGGATCATCGGAAAAGGGAAAGACGATTGACGTAGGCGCCTGAGAAGCGCGCGCTAATCCGCTTCCTGGTTACCCGATTCGACACCCCACCTGGCCAGCGCCGCGTCGTCGGTGACGCGGGCGTCGACCCAGAGCTCGCCGTCTTCAGTCTTCTCTTTCTTCCAGAACGGCGCCTGGGTCTTCAGATAGTCCATCACAAACTCACACGACGCGAAAGCGTCGCCCCGATGGGCGGCGGTGGTCGCCACCAGCACGATCTGGTCGAGCGGATAAAGCTTGCCGACCCGGTGCACGATCAGCACTTCGATCCCCGGCCAACGCTCACGCGCGCTCACGACGATCGCTTCCAGTGACTTCTCCGTCATGCCCGGATAGTGTTCGAGTTCCATGGTTTCGACCGTGCTGCCATCGTTCAGATCGCGCACGGTGCCGACAAAACAGGCCACCGCGCCGATCTTCGGATTGCGCGCGCGCAACGTGGCGACCTCGGCGGTGAGGTCGAAATCTTCCGTCTGGACGCGAACGGGCATCTCTGGCTCCTGTGCGGCTTAGCGAGGCTTAGCGGGTTTAGCGGGTTTAGCGGGTTTAGCGGGTTTAGCGGGTTTAGCGGGTTTAGCGGCGATCCGGTTCGGCTCAGCCGCCGGTGACGGGCGGAAAGAACGCGACTTCACACCCTTCGGTGATGCGCGTGCCGGCGTCGGTCATCACGTGATTGCAGGCCATGCGCAGCGCGCGGCCCTCAGCGAGGGTGTCGGCCCAGATGCCACCGCGCACGCGCAACCAGCCACGCACGTCGCCGACGGTCGCGATGCCGTCGGGCAGATCGACCGTTTCGTCGGCCGTGTCGAGCGCTTCGCGCACGCTTGCAAAATATCGCAGTTGAATCTTCATTGGGAAACCGCCGACTGTTGCCGGCCTCAGTTCAGCAATTCGGAAAAGGGGATGAAACGCACGGTTTCGCCGACGCTGATTGCATGGTTCGGCGGATTGTCGATCAAGCCGTCGCCCCATACGGTCGATGTCAGCACAGCCGAGCTCTGATTCGGAAACAGATCGAGACCGCCGGCCGCATTGATGCGCGCGCGCAGGAACTCGTTGCGACGGTCGGCCTTCTTTTGCGTGAAATCCGCGCGCAACGACAGCACACGCGGGGCCACCGTCCGCATGCCGGCCAGAAGCAGGACGAACGGGCGAACGAACAGCAGAAAGGTCGCAAAGCTGGAGACCGGATTGCCCGGCAGGCCGATGAAGAAGGTTTCGTCTGACGAAGCCGCATCCGCCTGCTGCGCGGCACGGCGCACGGCGCCGAACGCAAGCGGCTTGCCCGGTTTCATCGCGATCTGCCACATCGACAGGCGCCCTTCCGCCTCGACTGCCGGCTTGACGTGATCTTCCTCGCCTACCGACACGCCGCCGCACGTGAGGATCAGATCGTGCGCTTGCGCGGCTTCGCGCAGTGTGGCGCGGGTCGCGTCGAGTTTATCGGGGACGATGCCGTAGTCGGTGACGTCGCAGCCGAGTTTTTCCAGCAGCCCGCGCAGTGTGAAACGATTCGAGTTGTAGATCGCGCCGGGCTTCAGCGGCTCGCCAGGCATGGTCAGTTCGTCGCCGGTGAAGAACACGGCGACTTTTACGCGGCGGCGCACCTGGAGTTCGGCGCAGCCGACCGAGGCGGCAAGTCCCAATGCTTGTGGTGTCAGGCGCGTGCCCGCTGGCAGGATGATCGAGCCACTGCGGATGTCCGCGCCTTGGGCTGTGATCCATTCGCCCGGTGCCGGGCTGTGGAGCAGTGTGACTTCGTTGTCGCTTGTTTCGGTTTGTTCCTGCATCACGATGGCGTCGGCGCCAGGTGGCACCGTTGCGCCCGTGAAGATGCGGGCTGCTGTGCCTGGTTTTAGCGGTTCGGGGGCGTGGCCGGCTGGAATGCGTTGCGAGACTGGGAGGAGGCGGTTGCCATTCGCCGTCAAGTCTTCAGTCCGGATCGCGTAGCCGTCCATTGAACTGGTGTTCATCGGGGGGACGTCGAGCGGTGAAGTGACGTCAGCCGAGAGGACGCGGTTGAGCGCTTCCAGCGTGGGGATCGATTCGGTGCCGGTGATCGGGCTCGCTGCGCTGAGCAGGGTCGCCAACGCTTCGGCGGTGGAGAGCATCGGTGCGCGGGGCGTTGGAGTGGACATCTTCTGGTCTCGGAGCCGCAGGGTAAAAGAATATTGTAGCGGTCGATCGCGGTGGCCGGTGGCGGGTGGGAGTTATGGTGGGGTTTTTTGCCTTCGGTGGGGTTTTTTGCCTTCGGTGGGGTTTTTTGCCTTCGGTGGGGTTTTTTGCCTTCGGTGGGGTTTTTTGCCTTCGGTGGGGTTTTTTGCCTTCGGTGGGGTTTTTT
>NZ_WOEY01000112.1 GCF_013177695.1 Paraburkholderia solitsugae
GTCTGTGTGCGTGCGGTGTTGGCCTTTGCTTGATTTACTTGCCTGCTCGGCGCTTGTTCTCTGTGCGCCTGCGGCGTTGGCCTTTCCTTGATTTGTTATTGGTCTATTAGCGTTGCCCCTGTGCGGGGCGGCACCTACGTCTCTTTGCCACCGGCCGCAAAGAGAAGTAGGCAAGAGAAAGCGGCTCAAACCGCTAATTCTTAAGCGGGTCCCCCGCACAGTCGCGGTAGTGGTACATCTGGAATCTGTGTTCCCGCACATTCGGCGTGAGTGACAAAGGCGTCATTCTTCCGGCGGCGCTGCGCGCGCCGTAGCGGTACTTCTTGTCAACCTCGCCCGTTGTATCGAGCGCGACTCTGTCGCGCTCGATACTCGCGGGGTTACTCGCCTGTGTTTGCGGCGATGAAGTCCTTTACGCGCTGTACGTCGGCCGGCAGCACCTCGAACCGCTGTGGCAGCGACTCCAGTCCCGAAAACGCGGCTGGGCGCTCCGGTTCGCGTAGCAGCGCCTCGCGGATCGTTTCGCCGAACTTGATCGGTTGCGCCGTCTCCAGCACGATCATCGGGATGCCCGCCTGCAAATGCTCGCGTGCCACCTTGAGGCCGTCTGCCGTGTGCGTGTCGATCATCGTGTCGTAACGCTCGAAGACGTCGCGGATCGCGTCCACACGGTCCTCGTGGCTGCTGCGGCCCGACACGAAACCGAATTCCTTCACGCGCGCAAAATCACCGCTCGCCGCCAGGTCGAAACCGCCCTTCTCTTCGACGTCGCGGAATAGCTGCAGTACGCGCGCCGGGTCGCGGCCCAGCAGGTCGAACACGAAACGCTCGAAGTTCGAAGCCTTCGAAATGTCCATGCTCGGGCTGCTGGTGTGATACGTCTCGGCCGCCTTGCGCACGCGGTAGGTGCCCGTGCGGAAGAACTCGTCGAGCACGTCGTTTTCGTTCGTCGCGACCACCAGCTTCTCGATCGGCAAACCCATCATGCGCGCGATGTGGCCCGCACATACGTTGCCGAAATTGCCCGACGGCACCGTGAACGACACGCGCTCGTCGTTCGACTCCGTCGCGGCAAAGTATCCCTTGAAGTAATAGACAACCTGAGCCACCACACGCGCCCAGTTGATCGAGTTGACCGTGCCGATCTTGTACTTCGCCTTGAACGCGTGGTCGTTCGACACCGCCTTCACGATGTCCTGGGCATCGTCGAACACGCCTTCGACCGCGATGTTGAAAATGTTCGGGTCCTGCAGGCTGTACATCTGCGCCGTCTGGAACGCGCTCATCTTCTTGTGCGGCGACAGCATGAACACGCTAATGCCCTTCTTGCCGCGCATCGCATACTCAGCCGCGCTGCCCGTGTCGCCCGAGGTTGCGCCCAGAATGTTCAGCGTCTCGCCGTGCCGCGCCAGCGCGTATTCGAACAGGTTGCCGATCAACTGCATCGCCATGTCCTTGAACGCAAGCGTCGGCCCGTTCGACAGCTCCAGCAGCGACAGCGGCGCGCCGTTCTCGACGCCCAGTGTCTTCAACGGCGTGATCTGCGCGGCGCTTTCGTCGTCGCGCACGTTGCAGTAAGTCTCGGCCGTGTAGGTCTTGCGCGTCAGTGCACGCAGATCTTCGGCGGGAATGTCGTCGCTGAATTTCGACAGAATTTCGAAGGCAAGATCCGCGTACGGCAGCGTGCGCCAACGCGTCAGTTCGTCAGCCGTGACGCGCGGATATTCCGCCGGCAGGTACAGGCCGCCATCTTTAGCAAGACCGCCCAGCAGAATCTCGGAAAACGTATGGCGCTCGCCGACCCCGGCGCCGCGCGTAGAAAGGTAGTTCATAGTTCGGCCTAGTTCAGCGCTTCCATGCGCAGCTTCGTGACTTGCGAGACAACGGTCTTCAGCGCTTCGATCGTCTTGATCGCCGCGTTGACGTTCTTTTCAACCGTTTCGTGCGTAATCAGGATGATGTCGGTTTCGCCCTTACCGTTCGCGTCGACCTGCTCCGATTCCTTCTGCAACAGTGCGTCGATCGAAATGCTCCTATCCGCCAGAATGCGCGTGATATCGGCCAGCACGCCGGTCACGTCGGCCACGCGCAAACGCAGGTAGTAGCCGCTCGTCACCTCGTCGATCGGCAGGATCGGCGTGCTCGACAGGCTGTCCGGCTGGAACGCCAGATGCGGCACGCGATGCTCCGGGTCCGCCGTGTGCAGACGCGTCACGTCGACCAGGTCAGCCACCACGGCGGATGCCGTCGGCTCCGCGCCCGCGCCCTTGCCGTAGTACAGCGTGGCGCCAACCGCGTCGCCGTGCACCACGACCGCGTTCATCGCGCCTTCCACGTTCGCCAGCAGGCGTTTTTCCGGAATCAGCGTGGGATGCACGCGCAATTCGATGCCCTTGTCCGTACGGCGCGAGATGCCGAGCAGCTTGATGCGGTAGCCAAGTTCTTCAGCGTATTTGATGTCGATTGCAGCCAGTTTGCTGATGCCTTCGACGTACGCCTTGTCGAATTGCACCGGCACGCCGAACGCGATCGCGCTCATGATCGTCGCCTTGTGGGCGGCGTCGACGCCTTCGATGTCGAAGGTCGGATCGGCTTCGGCGTAACCCAACTCCTGCGCGGCCTTCAGCGCAGTCGCGAAGTCGAGCCCGCGGTCGCGCATCTCCGACAGGATGTAATTCGTCGTCCCGTTGATGATGCCCGCGATGTACTGGATGCGATTAGCCGTGAGCCCCTCGCGCAGCGCCTTGATGATCGGAATGCCCCCCGCCACCGCCGCCTCGAACGCCACCATCACGCCATTGGCGCGCGCCGCTTCGAAAATCTCCGTGCCGTGCACGGCGAGCAGCGCCTTGTTGGCAGTGACCACATGCTTGCGGTTCTTGATCGCGCGCAGGACGAGGTCGCGTGCCACGCCCGTGCCGCCGATCATTTCCGCGATGATATCGATCGACGGATCGTCGACCACCGCGTTGAAGTCATCGGTCAGCGCCACGGTGCCGGCAACGCTTCCGAGCGCCGCTGTCGCCTTGGCGGGATTGCGCACGGCAATGCGAGCAATCTCGATGCCGCGACCCGCGCGACGTTTGATTTCTTCCTGATTGCGGCGCAGTACCGTGAAGGTGCCGCTGCCTACCGTGCCGAAGCCCAGCAGTCCAACTTTGATCGGTTCCATGCAGCGTGTGTTTTCGAGTAAGTGATTAAAAGGAAACGGGGGCTAACAGCGGCGCGCCGGGCGCGCCGTCCATCTCAAGCCGTGTGGCGTTTGCGGTAGCCGTCGAGGAAGCGCGCGATCCGGTTGATCGAATCCGCGAGGTCGTCCACGTTCGGCAGGAACACGACGCGGAAGTGATCCGGCGTCTTCCAGTTGAAACCGGTGCCTTGAACCAGCAACACACGCTCTTCCAGCAAAAGGTCGAGGATGAACTGCTGGTCGTCCTGGATCGGATAAATCTTCGGATCGAGGCGCGGGAACATGTACAGCGCCGCCTCGGGCTTCACGCAACTCACGCCGGGGATGGCCGTCAGCATGTCATACGCGAGTTCGCGCTGTTTGTACAGGCGCCCGCTCGGCACGATCAGGTCGTTGATGCTTTGATAGCCGCCAAGCGCGGTCTGGATCGCGTACTGGCCGGGCACGTTCGGGCACAGGCGCATCGAGGCCAGAATGCCGAGCCCTTCGAAATAGTCTTTGCCATGGCGACGGTTCTCGCCGGTCAGGCCCGAGATGGACATCCAGCCGGCGCGATAGCCGCACGAACGATAGCTCTTCGAGAGGCTGTTAAATGTGACGGTGAGCACATCTTCGGAGAGCGCGGCCATCGACGTGTGCGTCTTGCCGTCGTAGACGATCTTGTCGTAAACCTCGTCGGCGAAGATCACGAGACCGTGCTGGCGGGCGATCTCGATCAGGCCGAGCAGCAGTTCGTCCGAGTACAGCGCGCCGGTGGGGTTGTTCGGATTGATAACCACGAGCGCGCGCGTATTCGGCGTGATTTTCGCGCGAATGTCGTCCAGATCGGGCATCCAGCTGTTCGATTCGTCGCAGATGTAATGCACCGGCGTGCCGCCCGACAGGCTTACACCGGCGGTCCACAGCGGGTAGTCCGGCGCGGGCAGCAACACTTCGTCGCCGTCGTTCAGGAGGCCCTGCAGCGCCATCACGATCAGCTCGGAGGCCCCATTGCCGATGTAGATGTCGTCCAGTTCGACGCCATGTACGCCCTTTTGCTGCGTGTAATGCATGATCGCCTTGCGCGCGGCGAACACACCCTTCGAATCCGAGTAGCCGGACGAGCCCGGCAGATTCAGAATCATGTCCTGAATGATTTCATCCGGCGCGTCGAAGCCGAACGGCGCGAGATTGCCGATGTTCAGCTTGATGATGCGGTGGCCCTCTTCTTCGAGCCGTTTCGCATGTTCGAGGACAGGCCCGCGGATGTCGTAGCAGACATTCAACAACTTGTTGGATTTGAGAATCGGTTTCACGGCGGGCACTTCATCCTGTTGTTGGGCTTGGGCGAACAAGCGGGAGCGAAAATAAACGGGGCCCCGGGCAAGTCCGCCGATACGGGGAATTATGACGCGGCACAGCCACCAGACACGGATTGGGCTGACTTCCCGGGCCGGTTAGGCGCGCGTCCGGCGGATTGCGCCGGTGCAGCAGCAAAACAGGCCCAAAGCCAGTCCAAATCAGGCCAGGAACAGACCAAAAGAGGCAAAAAACAGTCGAAAAGCGGGCAGAACCAAGGCAGGTAGCCGGTGGGCCGCGCCCGTGCCCTCAGGGCGGCTTATGACAGCACATGAGGCGGCACTTGAGCGAGGGGCGCCGCAAGGCGGCTAAAAAGTTATAATTTAGCGGATTTTGGCCGACTTCCGCAATGCACCAACCGCAATGGCAAGCCTTTTCGGCTGCTTCTGCCCCACTCGCGTGTCTGACTCGCGTCAAACCGCCCTGCTTCGGTTCTGCCCGGTCAGGCCGCCAACACGCATGATGTCTCACGACGACTTCGGAAAACGAATTTGAAATTACATCAGGATTCCAGCGGCGCCCTCAACACCGTCACCGGCTACGGCGCCGACTATGTCGAAATCAATCTGGTGCGCCATTCGGGCAGCATTCTCGTGCTGCCCGAGGCGCCCGTCATCGCCTGGCCGGTCTCCTCTTTCGACGATCTGAGCGCCGAGCACTTCGCCATGCTGGTGGAGTCAGCGCCCGAAGTGGTCGTGTTCGGCAGCGGTGAACGGCTGCGCTTCCCGCATCCGCGCCTGACCGCCGCACTCACCGCCAAACGCATCGGCGTCGAAACGATGGACTTCAAGGCCGCTTGCCGCACCTACAACATCCTGATGGCCGAGGGCCGCAAGGTCGCGGCCGCGTTGCTGATCGAAGCATAGCGGCGCCGCAGGGTAGTCAGCGTGCAGGCGCACACCGCCCATGCGCGGCATCACAGCGTTCGCGTGGCCGTAGCCGGCCGCGCGCCCTGGCCGCGCCACGGCCGATGACGTACACTGCGCGCCGTCGGTGCCGTACCGACAACCGCCATATCCAGATAACACCGCCTCGCTGCCCATGCGGCGTCGCACAAAAAGGTTGAAATCCATGAACGATATGCCGACGAGGCTACCGCTCAATCGCACCACGATCCTGCTGCTGGTGCTGGCCCTCGCCGTGATCTGGTTCGTGCCGCTCGGCTGGCGCCATCTGCTGCCGAGCGACGAAGGCCGCTATGCCGAAATGGCGCGCGAAATGTTCGTCACCGGCGACTGGATCACGCCGCGCTACAACGGCTACAAGTATTTCGAGAAGCCGCCGCTGCAAACCTGGGCGAACGCGCTCACGTTCGCGTGGTTCGGCATCGGTGAATGGCAGGCGCGGCTCTACACCGCGCTGACGGGCTTTGCCGGCGTGCTGCTGATCGGCTTCACCGGCGTGCGCGTGTTCAACGCGGCAACCGGCGTGTTCACGGCGATCGTGCTGGCCACGTCGCCCTACTGGAACCTGATGGGCCACTTCAACACGCTCGACATGGGCCTGTCGTTCTGGATGGAGCTGACGCTGTGCGCGCTGCTGCTGGCGCAGCGCCCCAACCTGCCGACGGCCAACGTGCGGGCATGGATGTGGGTGTGCTGGGGGGCGATGGCGCTGGCGGTGCTGTCCAAGGGCCTCGTCGGCCTGATCCTGCCGGGCGCGGTGCTGGTGCTGTACACCCTGATCGCGCGCGACTGGGCTGTGTGGAAACGTCTGCATCTGATCGGCGGCCTGATCGTGTTCTTCGCGATCGTCACGCCATGGTTCGTGCTGGTGCAACAGCGCAACCCGGAATTCCTGAACTTCTTCTTCATCGTTCAGCAGTTCAAGCGCTATCTGACACCCGAACAGAACCGCCCGGGGCCCTTCTACTACTTTGTGCCGGTGCTACTGGTCGGCTTCCTGCCGTGGTTGTCGGTCACCGTGCAAAGTGTTCGCCATGCATGGCGCCTGCCGCGCCAGCCGAACGGCTTCGCGCCGGTCACGCTGATGCTCGTGTGGACCGCGTTCATCTTCCTGTTCTTCAGCGCGTCTCACTCGAAGCTCCTGTCCTACACGCTGCCGATCGCCCCGCCAATCGCGCTCCTGATCGGCATGTACCTGCCGCTCGTCACACGTGACCAATTGCGCCGCCATCTGGCCGGCTACGCGCTGTTTCTCGTCGTGGCCGCGTTTGCCGCGCTGTTCATGTCGCGCTTCGGCGACGCGCGCAACCCGACCGAGCTGTATGTCGAATACCGCGTCTGGGTGCTGGCGGCACTCGGCGTCGCCTTCGTGCTCACGCTGGCGGCGCTGTGGCTGAACCGCCGCAGCCGCTCCGGCACCTTCGGCGCCGTCGCGAGCTTCGGCGCGGCGTGGTTGCTGCTCGGCACGATCGCCGGCACGGGTCATGACGTATTCGGCCGCCTGAGTTCCGGCGCGCCGCTCGCGCCCGCGATCAAGGCCGAGATCGCCAAACTGCCGGCCGATACGCCGTTCTACTCGGTCGGCGTGCTCGACCACACGCTGCCGTTCTACGTCGACCACACGATGATCATGGTCGAACATCCTGATGAGCTGGCGTTCGGCGTGTCCGTCGAACCGCAGAAATGGGTGCCCTCGGTCGACGAGTGGATCGAGCGCTGGAAGGCCGAGCGCTACGCGCTCGCGCTGATCCCGCCGTCGACTTACGACAGACTGCTCAAAGAGGGGCTGCCGATGCAGGTGATCGCGCGCGACTCGCGCCGGGTGGTGGTGATGAAGCCCGTGTCGGTGCCCGCGCCCGCATCCGACGCAGCAACACTGGGCGCACCGGCGCAGAACGCACCTGCGCCAGTGGAAAAACCACAACAATGACCCCATCTCAGGAACTGACCGTTCGATGAACCCGATTTCCCTCTTTTGTATCCTCGCCGGCGTCACGTTGAACGCCGGCGCGCAGTTGCTGCTCAAAGCCGGAACGAATGCCGTTGGACACTTCGAATTCACCCGTGCGAACATCCTGCCCATCGCCTTTCGCCTCGCGACACAGCCGCCGATCATCGGCGGGCTGGCCTGCTACGTGATCAGCGTGGGCGTTTGGGTGGTCGGACTCTCGCGGGTGGACGTGTCGATTGCCTATCCGATGTTGTCGCTCGGATACGTCGTCAACGCGTTTGCGGCGTGGTATCTATTCGGCGAAGTGATGTCAGTACAGAAGCTGGTAGGGATCGGCGTCATCCTGATCGGCGTTGTCGTCCTGGCGCGCAGCTAGGCGCCATGCCTCCGGCCGCGCTGTGCCGGGCACGATTTATTACCGTTTATTGCCGGCGCTGCTGCGAGCCCTGCGAAAATGCCGGCGGCAGACGATGCGGTAAGCCGGGCACAGTCGCCGGGCTAAGTAAAACGTAAGGTTGGCCGCGGTAGGCTTGGCGGTTGCGCCCTTTTTTAGTCGTGGCCTTGGGTTTGCGCGTAGTTTGTGATCTACTTCGCGCCCTTCGGGTGCGCCCCTTTCAATCGAGCGAAGCATTCATGAGCCAGTCAACAGTCCCGTTTTTGCCGTTTGTCAAACCTGAGATCGATGAAGAAACGATCCAGGGCGTCGCTGACGTGCTCCGCTCCGGCTGGATCACCACCGGCCCGCAGAACCAGAAGTTCGAAGCGGCGCTGTCTGAATTCTGCGGCGGCCGCCCGGTGCGCACCTTCAATTCCGGCACCGCGACGCTCGAAATCGGGCTGCGGATCGCCGGCGTCGGCGAAGGCGACGAAGTCATCACCACGCCCGCGTCGTGGGTCGCGACCAGCAACGTGATCTACGAAGTCGGCGCGACGCCGGTGTTCGTCGACATCGATCCGGTTACCCGCAATATCGACCTCGATCTGCTGGAAAAAGCCATCACGCCGCGCACCAAGGCGCTCATCCCCGTCTATCTGTCGGGCCTGCCAGTCGATATGGACCGGCTGTATGAAATCGCCCGCGCGCACAAACTGCGCGTGATCGAAGACGCCGCGCAGGCATTCGGTTCGACGTGGAAAGGCGAGCGGATCGGCAAGCTCGGCGACATCGTCTCGTTCAGCTTCCACGCGAACAAGAATCTGACTTCGATCGAAGGCGGCGCACTGGTGCTGAACAACGAGGACGAAGCCATCCTCGCGCAGAAGTACCGTCTGCAAGGCATCACCCGCACGGGCTTCGACGGCATGGACTGCGATCTGCTCGGCGGCAAGTACAACCTGACGGACGTTGCCGCGCGCGTCGGCCTTGGCCAGATGCCGCATCTCGAACGCTTCATTGCGCAGCGCAAGAAACTGGCGCGCGCGTACTTCGCGGGCTTCGAAGGCGGCGCGGCGGCCAAACTGGGCGTCGGCCTGCCGCTGGCGGATTTTGAAAACAGCAACTGGCACATGTTCCTGATCACGCTGCCGCTCGACAAGCTGTCGATCGACCGCGCCGGCTTCATGGGTGCGCTAAAAGAACGTGGCATCGGCTCGGGCGTGCACTATCCTGCGATTCATCTGTTTTCGCTGTACCGTGCGCGCGGCTTCAAGGAAGGCATGTTCCCGCACGCGGAGCGCTACGGCGCCAGCACGGTCACGCTGCCGCTGTTCACGCTGATGAACGAAGGCGACGTGGAACGGGTCTGCCGAGCGGTCAATGAAATTTGCGAACAATACGGAAAATAAGCGGAAATGATTTATTCGGAACATCGCGCCGTCGCACCGGAAGTGTCGATCATCATCCCGGTGTACAACGAGGAAGCCGGGCTGGCCGCGCTGTTCGCGCGCCTCTACCCTGCGCTCGACGCGCTCGGCACCGGCTATGAAGTGATCTTCATCAACGACGGCAGCCGCGACAAATCCCCCGCGCTGCTCGCCGATCAGTTCCGCGCGCGGCCCGACACGACTCGCGTGATCCTGCTGAACGGCAACTACGGCCAGCACATGGCGATTCTGGCGGGCTTCGAGCAATCACGCGGCGAGATCGTCATCACGCTCGACGCCGACCTGCAGAACCCGCCGGAAGAAATCGGCAAGCTGGTCAACAAGATGCGTGAAGGTTACGACTACGTCGGCACGATCCGTCTGCAACGCCAGGACAGCCTGTGGCGCCGTAAGGCATCGCGCGCGATGAACCGTCTGCGCGAGCGCATCACGCGCATCAAGATGACCGACCAGGGCTGCATGCTGCGCGCGTACAGCCGGCACATCATCGACACGATCAACCGCTGCGGTGAGATCAACACGTTCATCCCGGCGCTCGCGTACACCTTCGCGCAGAATCCGGTCGAGATCGAAGTCGCTCACGAAGAGCGCTTTGCCGGCGAATCGAAGTACTCGCTGTATTCGCTGATCCGTTTGAATTTCGACCTGGTCACCGGCTTCTCGGTGGTGCCGCTGCAATGGCTGTCGTTCATCGGTGTGATCCTGTCGCTCGGGTCCGCCGCACTGTTCGTGCTGCTGCTGATTCGCCGCTTCATCATCGGCGCGGAAGTGCAAGGTGTGTTCACGCTGTTCGCTATCACCTTCTTCCTGCTCGGCGTGATCATCTTCGCGTTGGGCCTGCTCGGTGAATACATCGGCCGGATTTATCAGCAGGTGCGCGCGCGTCCGCGTTATCTGGTGCAGACAATTCTCGAGCAGCGCGACGGCACCACCGTGACCGAAGCGCCGCGTCAGGCGGTGGTGCAGGCCGTGCAGGCCGCGCCGCTGGTCGATCAGGGGCCGAATCCATGAAACCACGCGCCGTCGTATTCGCGTATCACAACGTCGGCGTGCGCTGCCTGCAGGTGCTGCTCGCGCGTGGCGTGGACGTAGCACTGGTCGTCACGCACGAAGACAGCCCGACCGAGAACATCTGGTTCGGCAGCGTCGCCGCCGTCGCGGCCGAGCACGGTATCAAGGTCGTCACGCCGGCCGATCCGAAGAGCCCGGAACTGCGCGCCGCGGTCAGCGCCGCACGACCCGACTTCATCTTCTCGTTCTATTACCGCCACATGTTGCCGGTCGACCTGCTGGCGCTCGCCGCACGGGGCGCTTACAACATGCACGGCTCGCTCCTGCCGAAATACCGTGGCCGCGTGCCGACCAACTGGGCAGTGATCCACGGTGAAACCGAAACCGGCGCGACGCTGCACGAAATGGCCGCCAAGCCCGACGCGGGCGCGATCATCGCGCAAACGCCGGTGCCGATCCTGCCCGACGACACCGCCGCGCAAGTGTTCGACAAGGTCACGGTGGCCGCCGAGCAAACCCTATGGCGCGTTCTGCCGGCTCTGCTCGCGGGCGAAGCGCCGCATCTGCCGAACGATCTGTCGCACGGCAGCTATTACGGCGGGCGCAAGCCTGAAGACGGCCGGATCGACTGGACGCAACCCGCGCAGCAGGTCTACAACCTGATCCGCGCGGTCGCGCCGCCCTATCCCGGCGCGTTTACCGATATCGAAGGGCAGCGTTTCATCGTCGCCCGCGCGCGTCTGGCTGTGCCCGGCGCACTTCGCCCGGATTTGCCGCCGGGACTGCACGTAAGCGATAATGCCGTTTTCGCGATATGCGGCGACGGCCGCTCGATCGCCATCCACGAATTGCGGCACCAGCATGACGGCAACGAAACCGTTGTCGCCCCCGCCGAATTCGCCCAGCTCATCCAAACTCCCCGTCATTCATGAAAACCGAAGGTTTCGCCAAAAAAGTCCTGATTCTGGGTGTGAACGGCTTCATCGGCCATCACCTGTCCAAACGCATTCTCGAAAATACCGATTGGGAAGTCTTCGGGATGGACATGCAGACCGAACGTCTGGGTGACCTGATCAATCATGAGCGGATGCACTTCTTCGAAGGCGACATCACGATCAACAAGGAGTGGGTCGAGTATCACATCAAGAAGTGCGATGTGATCCTGCCGCTGGTCGCGATCGCCACGCCCGCCACGTACGTGAAGCAGCCGCTGCGCGTGTTCGAACTCGACTTCGAAGCGAACCTGCCGATCGTGCGTTCGGCCGTCAAGTACGGCAAGCACCTCGTGTTCCCGTCGACCTCCGAGGTCTACGGCATGTGCACGGACGAGCAGTTCGATCCGGAAGAATCGCAACTGTCGTACGGTCCGATCAACAAGCCGCGCTGGATCTACGCATGCTCCAAGCAGTTGATGGACCGCGTGATCTGGGGTTACGGCATGGAAGGCCTGAACTTCACGCTGTTCCGTCCGTTCAACTGGATCGGCCCGGGCCTCGACTCGATCTACACGCCGAAGGAAGGCAGCTCGCGCGTGGTCACGCAGTTCCTCGGCCACATCGTGCGCGGCGAGAACATCAGCCTGGTGGACGGCGGCGCGCAAAAGCGCGCGTTCACGGATATCGACGACGGCATCGGCGCGCTGATGAAGATCATCGAGAACAAGGATGGTGTTGCCACGGGCAAGATCTACAACATCGGCAACCCGACTAACAACTTCTCGGTGCGCGAGCTCGCGCACAAGATGCTGACGCTGGCCGCCGAATTCCCGGAATACGCCGAGCTCGCGAAGAAGGTTCAGCTGGTCGAAACGTCGTCGGGCGCGTACTACGGTGCGGGCTATCAGGACGTACAGAACCGCGTGCCGAAGATCGACAACACGATGCAGGAACTCGGCTGGGCGCCGAAGTCGACTTTCGACGAAGCGCTGCGCAAGATTTTCGAAGCGTATCGTGGTCACGTCGCCGAAGCGCGCGCCCTCGTCGAACAACAATAAGGCCTGATCCTTGGCTCGTATCGTCCTGAAGATCGACGTCGACACGCTGCGCGGCACCCGCGAAGGCGTGCCGAATCTCGCGCGCATCTTCGACCGCTTCAAGGCGCGCGCCACTTTCCTCTTCAGCCTCGGGCCCGACCACACCGGTTGGGCGATGCGCCGCGTATTGCGGCCGGGCTTTCTGAAGAAGGTGTCGCGCACGTCGGTGGTCGAACATTACGGCATCAAGCAATTGATGTACGGCGTGCTGCTGCCCGGACCGGACATCGGCGTGAAGACCGCCGCGGAAATGCGCGCGATTCATGAGGCCGGTTTCGAATGCGGCATCCACACGTGGGACCACGTCTATTGGCAGGACAACGTGCGTTCGCAAGACCGCGAGTGGACCGAGAAGCAGATGCAGAAGAGCTTCAACCGCTTCGTCGCGATCTTCGGCACCCCACCCGTCACGCACGGCGCTGCCGGCTGGCAGATGAACGGTCATGCGTTCGAGCAGATCGACGCGTGGGGCATGCGGTACGCGTCCGACGGCCGCGGCCACTCGCCGTATCTGCCGGTGGTCGGCGGCAGGCAGTTGTCGCACGTGCAGATGCCCACCACGCTGCCCACGCTCGACGAAGTGCTCGGCGTGGACGGTGTCGATGAGCACAACGTCGCCGCATGGATGCTGAAGCACACCGAAAACAATCCGCACGATCAGGTGTTCACGCTGCACGCGGAACTCGAAGGACAAAAGCTCGCGCCGTTTTTCGAACAGCTGCTGGAGGGCTGGCGCGCGCAGGGTCACACCTTCGCGACCATGGGTGATTACTACGCCACGCTAGACCGCAGCACGCTGCCATCGTACCCTGTTACGTGGGGCGAAATTCCAGGCCGCTCCGGCGAGTTGATTGTCCAACCCTGACTGGCCAATCCATAGCCGGACCTGACGGCCCGGCCACCGCGCGAACGTACACGGCGCGCCAGCCGACCTCCCCAAAAGCCTCGATGCCAGGCCGACGCCGCAGCAACACCCTGCGCCGGCCATAACAACCGGAGAACCTCGTGCCAATCGCAGTCGACCAACCCCTCCCCGACTTTACCGCTCCCTCTACCGGTGGCGATATCACGCTGTCCAAGCTGCGGGGCAAGAAGGTGGTGCTGTATTTCTATCCGAAGGACAACACGCCGGGCTGCACGACCGAGGGTCTGCAATTCCGCGATCTGTATCCGAAGTTCAAGAAGGCCGGCGCGGAAATTCTCGGCGTGTCGCGCGACAGCCTGCGCTCCCATGACAATTTCAAGGCAAAGCTCGAATTGCCGTTTCCATTGATCTCGGACCCCGAAGAAGCCTTGTGTACGCTCTTCGGCGTCATGAAATTGAAGAAAATGTATGGCAAAGAAGTACGTGGGATCGAACGCTCCACGTTCCTGATCGACGCCGAAGGTGTGCTGCGCCAGGAGTGGCGCGGCGTGAAAGTGCCAGGGCACGTCGATGACATTCTGGAGGCTGTACAAGCGCTTTGAGGCGCGTTATATTGGGTTCCAATGAGTGCCTGTCCACCCCACACTTTTCGCAGCTGCGCCAGACTTGACGGCCGTTTTGTCGGTTCCGTCGAAGTCATGAGGCGCAACGCGATAGCCGAAGGCGAGCCGCTTGTCCCGTACGCCGGGGCGGCGGCTTTTTCAATTGCGCGCAGCCGTTCGTTCACTCGGCTACGCGCTTCCGTTAAGGAGCCGATCGAAAACCAGGCGAACCGGCATCTCTAGACCGAATGCGCGCCTCCGGGCGCAAACTGCGTGCGCACCCACTGGCACCGGCAGAATGCGACAGGCGGCGCACGAAATGTGCCCGATTAATTCGAGGGAAACCATGCCTTTGCCTACCCCCCCCAGCAAGCTCGGCAATCTCCTGCCGCCTGACGAATACAAGGCCAAAGCCGCCACGCCGGCGAGCTCCGCCGCGAAGAAACAGGCAGTCGGAGGGGAATCAGCAGAGCCGGCCGATTACGGCCGCGCGAACGTCGCCACACCGATGGCGCACGCCGCCAATGCCGCGACCACGTTGCGGCCCGTGCCGGCATCGTCGGCCTCCCCTGCTGCGTCCGCATCCGCCGAGCAGGCTGCACCGGCGCGCGACGCAGGGGCGCGCGGTCGCAAAACAAAGCAGACCGCCGCATTGCTGCAACCGGTTCCCGCTGCCCGTCCGCAAGCCGAGCCGGCCGCTTTTGCCACACCCGCTGCCAAATCGCAGCCGGTCGTCGCACGCGCGCCAAGCGCGAAAGACCCGGCCGCCAGCGAGCCCGCAGCCGTCGCACCCAGCACGCGCGGCACCAGCAAGAAGCGCGGCACGTCCGCTGGCCCGCTCGAAGTCCAGAAGCTCTTCGTGCTGGACACGAACGTGCTGATGCACGATCCAAGCTGCCTGTTCCGTTTCGAGGAACACGACGTCTATCTGCCGATGATGACGTTGGAAGAACTCGACAACCACAAGAAGGGCATGTCCGAAGTTGCGCGTAACGCTCGCCAGGTGAGCCGCACGCTGGACGCGTTGGTGGCGAACGCCGGCAACATGTCCGACGGCATTTCGCTGGCGCGTCTCGGCAGCCGCGAGGCGTCCGGGCGCCTGTACTTCCAGACCAAGCTTACTGCCATCGAGCCGGTCGAAGGGCTGCCGGAAGGTAAAGCCGACAACCAGATTCTCGGCGTGGTACGCGCGTTGCAGCGCGACCGGATGGATCGCCAGGTCGTGCTGGTGTCGAAAGACATCAACATGCGCATCAAGGCGCATGCGCTCGGCCTGCCTGCGGAAGATTACTTCAACGACCAGGTGCTCGAAGACAGCGATCTGCTGTACACGGGCATCCGAGCGCTGCCGCAGGATTTCTGGACCAAGCACGCGAAAGGCATGGAGAGCTGGCAGGACACCAAAACCGGCACCACGTATTACCGTGTGACGGGTCCGCTGTGCGCCTCGATGCTGGTCAACGAGTTCGTCTACCTGGAGCCACAGAACGGCGAACCGGCGTTTCATGCGCTGGTGCGCGAGCTGAACGGCAAGACGGCGTTGCTGCAAACCTTGCGCGACTACGGCCACCACAAGAACAACGTGTGGGGCATCACGGCGCGCAATCGCGAGCAGAACTTCGCACTGAACCTGCTGATGAATCCGGAGATCGACTTCGTTACGCTGCTGGGTCAGGCCGGTACCGGCAAGACGCTGGTCGCGCTCGCGGCCGGCCTCGCGCAAGTGCTCGACGACAAGCGCTACAACGAGATCATCGTGACGCGCGCAACGGTGCCGGTCGGTGAAGACATCGGCTTTCTGCCGGGTACGGAAGAGGAAAAAATGCAGCCGTGGATGGGTGCATTCGACGACAACCTCGAAGTCCTCCAGAAAACCGACGACGCCGCCGGCGAATGGGGCCGCGCCGCGACTCAGGAATTGATCCGCTCGCGCCTGAAGGTCAAGAGCATGAACTTCATGCGCGGCCGTACGTTCGTGGACAAGTATCTGATCATCGACGAGGCGCAAAACCTGACGCCGAAGCAGATGAAGACGCTGGTCACGCGTGCCGGTCCCGGCACTAAGATCATTTGTCTCGGCAATATCGCGCAAATCGATACGCCTTACCTGACCGAAGGCAGCTCGGGTCTGACCTACGTGGTCGACCGCTTCAAGGGCTGGGCGCACAGCGGGCATGTGACGCTGGCGCGCGGCGAGCGCTCGCGTCTGGCGGATTACGCATCGGAAATTCTTTAAGTTTCAACGCTTTAGTTTTTGCCGCGAAGCCGCGTCCGGATCACTCCGGACGCGGCTTTTTCATTGGCCGCACGTTCCGTTCCGGCCACACTTAGCGCACAAACTTCATGTAATTTGTCAAGAATTCTTGCCTGAGCCATGTTCGACGGGCTACCATCCCGACATCGTCCGCCATTAAACGAGCGTTTATCGCTCCCTTCGTCTTCATGCGCCGACTCGCCTTTTCGCTGCTGACCGTTTTGCTGCTCGCCGCTTGCGCCGGCGCGCCGCAACAGACGTCGCGCGGGCCGGGTTCATCGGTCGTGGTCACGAACGACGCTTATCATGCACCGCCGCCAGGCTTCCCGAATTTCGTCGACCACAGCATCGGCCGCGAGGAAATCTCAATCCAGGCGATGAGTCTGGTCGGCATTCCATACCGCTGGGGTGGCAATACGCCAGATAGCGGCTTCGATTGCAGCGGATTGGTTCGCTACGTGGTGTCGCGCGCCGCTTCCGTGAATCTGCCGCGGACGACCGCGGATATGAGCGGCCGCGGCGAATCGATCGAACCAGATGAAATTGCGCCGGGCGATCTGATTTTCTTCAACACCACCGGGCGCGCGCATTCGCACGTCGGCATTTATGTGGGTAAGCTGCGCTTCGTCAACGCGCCGTCGACGGGTGGCACCGTGCGGCTCGACTACCTGACCAATCCGTATTGGGCCAAGCGCTTCGACGGTATTCGCCGAGTGGCAGCACCGGCTGCGACACCGGCACCGTTCGATACGCCGAGCTATCAGGCTGCGGCACCTCAACCCGAGCGTGTCGCGCCGGTGGCTCAGGCTACCCCGGCTTATGCGGGTGCCGCAGTGGCGGCGCAAGCTTCGGGCTATTCGGCGAATTCTGCGGCGACGCGGCCTTCGAGCTATGCGGCAGCCTCCGTTGCGCCGCAAGCGTCGGCCTATGCGGGAGTCCCTGTTGCGCCGGAAGCGTCGGGCTATACCGCGAACCCTGTCACGCCACAGCAAACGGCGCGTGTCGCGGCGACCACTCGTCCTCCGCTGACTGCAACCGGCCAACCTGTCGTAGCCGCGGCTGCGGCACCGCAAGCTGATCCGTTCGAACCCCCGCCGCCTGGTATTAGCGCCGCGCAGATGCAAGCGCGCGCGGCAGGCGCGGTGTCTCCGGGATCTGTGCCGGCCGCTCAGGCGAGTACGTATGACGCTGTTGCCGACTCAGCGAATCAGCAGACGGCGGCTGCGCGTGCTGAACCGCCAACAGTTACCGCGCGCGCGCCTGATCCGATCGACGCCGCTGCCGATGCGTTCGAGCCACCTCCACCCGCTTCCGTCGCCGTGCGCCAGGCCCAACAAGCTCGTCAAGCGGGCGTGCAGATCATGCGCGCCTCGACAGCGTCACGTGGCATTCCTGCCCCGACGCAAACCACCGACGACCCAATCGCGCGCTTCGCCAACGGCAGTTTCTAACGGCTCAGGCCGCGCCTCGTGACTCATCGCTCGTCACTCATGGCGATGGCCGTGCCGCTCGAATTTTGTCTCCCGATAGCGCCCACACTCCACACCTCGAGCCTGTCCATCCCCGCTGCGCTGCCGATCTGCTATCGTCATCGATATTCTTCTGACAGCGGGTGGTGACGATGGACCTCGGGCTGAAAGACAAGGTGGTGTTAATCACGGGCGGCAGCAAAGGGATCGGGTTCGCCTGCGCCCGAGCGTTCGCCCTGGAGGGGGCGAAAGTGGCAATCGTTTCGCGCGACCCCGCTAATCTCGCGCGCGCTTACGAACAGTTGAAACAAGAGGGTCTGCACGTGCATCGGACCCGCGCCGACCTGCACGAACCGCACAGTGCTGCGGACATCGTCGAGGAAGTCAGCACCGCCGTCGGCCCCATCGACGTGTTGATCAACAGCGCCGGCGCAGCCCGCCGCTATGACCCGGAAACGCTGGACGCCGACGCGTTCCGCGCAACCATGGAAGCCAAGTATTTCCCCTACATTTACCCGCAGCAGGAAGTACTGCGGCGCATGGCCGAACGCGTCAAGGCCGGGGACGGCGCCGCACCCGGCACGATCGTCAACATCATCGGGATGGGCGGCAAGATCGCGAGCGACATCCATATCGCCGGTGGCGCCGCGAATGCCGCGCTGATGCTCGCCACGGTCGGCCTCGCTCACTACTACGCGCGCTACGGCATCCGCATCAATGCGATCAATCCGGGCTCGACACTGACCGAGCGCGTCGAGGAAGCGGTCAAACTGGAGGCGTCGCAGCAAGGCATCGAAAGCGCGGACGCGTTGGCGCGCGGGCAGGCTAAAGTACCGCTCGGACGCTATGCAAAACCGGAGGAAATCGCTGACGTTGCGCTGTTTCTGGCGAGCCACCGCGCGAGCTATGTGACGGGCGCGATCGTCCCGATGGATGGAGGCAGCACGCCGCTGATCTGAGCAGCGCGCTTTATTTGCAGCTTTAGGGCTGTGACGGCAGGCGCTTTTCGCTCCGGGCTCCGGGGGCAGAGCATTGAAACCTGAAAACGCGCGGACGGCCTTTGCCGTCCGCACTGCATTTACAGAAGGCGGTGGCCCAGCCACCAGGCAGCCGCGGAGAGCGCTGCGGAGGCCGGAATCGTCAGAATCCACGCCCAGACGATGTTGCCCGCTACCCCCCAACGCACCGCGCTTAACTTCTGCGTCGCGCCGACACCGACGATCGCGCCGGTAATCGTATGCGTGGTGGACACCGGAATGCCGAGCCAGGACGCCGTGAACAGCGTGATCGCACCGCCCGTCTCCGCGCAGAAGCCGCCGACCGGCTTCAGCTTGGTGATCTTCTGACCCATTGTGCGGACGATCCGCCAGCCGCCGAACAACGTGCCGATACCCATCGACAGATAGCAGCCGCCGATCACCCACAGCGGCGGTGCATCCGCGATCGACGAGGCGTAGCCGGTCGCGATCAGCAGCATCCAGATGATACCAATGGTTTTCTGCGCGTCGTTACCGCCGTGGCCGAGGCTATACAAGCCTGCGGAGACCAGTTGCAGGCGCCGGAACCGCCGGTCGACCTTGCTTGGTGGCGTGCGGAAATAGATCCACGACACCGCCAGCATGAAGAATGAGCCGAGTACAAAACCGAGCAGCGGCGAGATGAAAATGAAGGCAACCGTCTTCATCAATCCGTCGATATTGAGCGAACCCCAGCCCGACTTGGCGAGCGCCGCGCCCACCAGCCCACCGATCAGCGCATGCGACGAGCTGGACGGAATACCGTAATGCCACGTGATGATGTTCCAGCCGATCGCCCCGACCAACGCCCCAAAAATGACATAGTGGTCGACGATATGCGGATCGATCGTGCCTTTGCCGACCGTCTGCGCCACTTTCAGGTGGAACACGAAATACGCGATAACGTTGAACGCCGCCGCGAAGGCCACGGCCTGCTGCGGCTTCAGCACGCCGGTTGACACGACCGTGGCGATCGAATTCGCCGCATCGTGGAAGCCATTCATGAAGTCGAAAATCAGCGCGACGACGACCAGGCCGGCAACGACCCAGATAGCGAGTTGTATCGATTGCATTATGCGTTTTCCAGCACGATGCCTTCGATAATGTTCGCCACGTCCTCACACTTGTCCGTGATAGTTTCGAGCAGTTCGTAGATTGCCTTCAGCTTGATCAGCGTCTTGACGTTGTCTTCTTCGCGGAAGAGTTTCGACATGGCCGAGCGCAGCACACGGTCGGCTTCCGATTCCAGACGGTCGATGTCCTCGCACGCCTTCAGGATCTGGCTCGCCTGCTTCATGTCCGACAGCAGGCCGACGGCGAACTGCACGCGCTCCGAGGTGACCGTGCAGATGTGCGCCAACTGGCTCGCCTCGGAGGTCACCGCCTGCACGTCGTACAGCGAAATAGCGGTGGCGACGTCCTCCATCAAATCGAGGATGTCGTCCATCGTGGTGATCAGCTTGTGGATCTCGTCGCGGTCGAGCGGCGTGATGAAGGTCTTGTGCAGCAGGTCGATGGCTTCGTGCGTAAGCTTGTCAGCGGCCTTTTCGGCCTTCTGCACGTTTTGCTTGTGGGTCTCGGCGTCCTGCAGATTATCGATCAGCAGCTCGAGTTCGCGACTTGCCGAAACGATGCACGTTGCGTGCGCATTGAAAATTTCAAAGAACTTGCCCTCGGTGGGCATGAAACGACCGAACATTGGGATCCCGGAAATTGGTCACATTATGGCTGACATAAAACCGCCACATTGTACCGTTCCAGGATCGATGCCGCACTTTTGAAAGCGTCGTTACAACAGGTCCGCCAGTTATTCCGGCAGCGACCGCTTTACTCGCTGTAGAAATTCTGCGCGCCGGCAAAATTGTCGAACTTCGTGAATTGCCCATGGAACGTGAGTCGAACAGGGCCGATCGGACCATTCCGCTGCTTACCGATGATAATCTCCGCCGTGCCCTTGTCCGGGCTGTCCGGGTTGTATACCTCATCGCGGTAAATGAACAGAATGACGTCCGCATCCTGTTCGATAGCGCCGGATTCGCGCAAGTCGGACATGATCGGCCGCTTGTTCGGGCGCTGTTCGAGACCCCGGTTGAGCTGCGACAACGCGATCACGGGTACGTCGAGTTCTTTGGCGAGACTCTTCAGCGAACGCGAGATTTCCGAGATTTCGGTTGCACGGTTTTCACCCGACGACGAACCGCTCATCAGCTGCAAATAGTCAATGATGATCAGGCCGAGCTTGCCGCACTGGCGCGACAGCCGACGCGCGCGCGAACGCAGTTCCATCGGGTTCAGGCCGCCGGTTTCGTCGATGAAAATCTGCGCCTCGCTCATTTTCTGCACCGCGTGCGTGAGCTTCGGCCAATCCTCGTCGGTCAGGCGCCCGGTCCGCATGCGGTGCTGGTCGAGCCGGCCGACCGAGCCCAGCATACGCATCGTGAGCTGCGAGCCCGGCATTTCCATGGAGAACACGGCGACCGGCAGGCCATACTCGACCGCCACGTATTCGCCGACGTTCATCGAAAACGCCGTTTTACCCATCGACGGGCGACCCGCCACGATGATCAGCTCGCCGCCGTGCATACCGGAAGTCATTCGGTCCAGGTCGACAAAACCGGTCGGCGTGCCGGTCACGTCGCTCGGATTGGCGGTGTGATACAGCGTGTCGATTCGCTCGACCACCTCGGTCAGGAGCGGCCCGATTTCCAGGAAGCCCTGCGTGCCGCGCGCGCCGTCTTCGGCGATCGAAAACACCTTCGATTCGGCCTCGTCCAGCAACTGGCGGACTTCCTTACCCTGCGGGTTGAAAGCGTCAGCAGAAATTTCGTCGGCCACCGACACAAGGCGGCGCAGCACCGCGCGATCGCGCACGATTTCCGCGTAACGGCGAATATTGGCCGCGCTCGGCGTGTTCTGCGCCAGCGCGTTCAGATACGCCAGACCGCCGACCTCTTCTGCCTTGCCCGAGGTGCCGAGCGCCTCGTACACGGTAATCACGTCGGCCGGACGCGTCGCCGCGATCAGCTTGCCGATGTGCTCGAAAATGATGCGGTGGTCGTATCGGTAAAAATCGCTCTGCGACAGAAAGTCGGCGATGCGGTCCCATGCCGCGTTGTCGAGCAGCAGGCCGCCCAGCACCGACTGCTCGGCTTCGATCGAATGCGGCGGGACTTTCAGCGACTCGATTTGGGGATCTTTGGACGGTGCGTTCATGGAGAGGAATTATCGGGTAAATCGAGCGCGCGCGGGCGGGGGAAAAACTAAAAAACGGGCACAAAAAAAGGCAGGGGCCGGTCACCCGGCCCCTGCCTTTTGCCAGCAACAACCTGGCAGATGCTACGAGATGCTTAGACGTGTTCGCCGATCACAGCCACGTTCACATCGACGAGCACGTCGGTGTGCAGCGAGATCTGAACAGCGTGGTCGCCAACCAGCTTCAGCGGGCCTTCCGGCAGACGCACTTGCGCCTTTTCCACTGCGAAGCCTTGCTTAACCAATGCGTCAGCGATGTCGGCGTTCGTCACCGAGCCGAACAGACGGCCGTCGACGCCAGCCTTCTGATTGATCTGAACCGTCGAGCCTGCCAGCTTTTCGCCTTGAGCTTGAGCGATAGCCAGCTTTTCAGCGGCGATCTTTTCCAGTTCAGCACGGCGAACTTCGAATTCAGCCAGGGCTTCCTTCGTTGCACGGCGAGCTTGCTTGTTCGGAATCAGGAAGTTACGTGCGTAACCGTCCTTGACCTTCACGATATCGCCCAGGTTGCCCAGATTGACGACTTTTTCCAGAAGAATAATTTGCATTCGGATACTCCTTATCGCGTCGTCGGGTTAGGCCTTGTGCTGGTCGGTGTACGGCACCAGCGCGAGGAAACGTGCGCGCTTGATTGCCGTATCCAGCTGGCGTTGATAGTGCGACTTCGTACCCGTGAGACGCGCCGGCGTGATCTTGCCGTTTTCGCCGATGAAGTCCTTCAGCGTTTCGAGGTCCTTGTAGTCGATGTGATCGACGTTAGCGGCCGTGAAACGGCAGAACTTCTTGCGCTTGAAGAGCGGATTTTGTTGTTGACGACGCTTGTCGAATTTCTTACCAGTCGGGCGGGGCATGTTCAGTCCTTTCCAATGTCCTGCAATTCTGTGATGTGAAATACCAGAGTTCTTGCGTTGCGGTGCTTTTTCGCCAGAAAGCCTGTGAAGAGCGTTTCTACGCCCATCTGACAGCCTTCCAGCTTACCGCTCGCCTCACCTGCGGCTACCGCCTGCATGGTCAATTCGACTTGCCGGGCAATGCCGGCTTCGACGACTTCCGTGCGGTGGTGCAACGTGCAGCCTGCAATCGGAACGCCGGCGGGGGTATACCGCACCGGTTCGCGTTCGACGACGCTGGCCGTAAGTTGCAGCCGATTCATGTAACCTTTGGCTAAAGCGACGCTTGTTCTGGCAGCTTAAATAGTGTGTCTTAAGCCTGCGCTTCGGACGGTTGCGTAGCAGCCGACTTCTTGGCTTCTTCGCGCTGCACTTCCTTCATCATCGGCGACGGGCCGGTTTCGGCCTTCTTCATCTTGACGATCAGGTGACGCAGAACAGCGTCGTTGAACTTGAATGCGTGTTCCAGCTCGTCGAGCGTGGCTTGGTCGCATTCGATGTTCATGCAGACGTAGTGAGCCTTCGCGAGTTTCTCGATCATGTAGGCCAGTTGGCGACGGCCCCAGTCTTCGATACGGTGGATCTGGCCACCGTGCGAGGTGATCGTGCTCTTGTAACGCTCGATCATGGCGGGCACTTGCTCGCTCTGATCGGGGTGCACAATAAAGACGATTTCATAATGACGCATACACACTCCTTGTGGACTTGTGGATTAGAGCCACCCGGGCGTCTGAACCGGTGTGGCAAGTGAGAAGCCAAAGAGTGTAACCCGATTAGGGCCGGGTTGCAAGATATCCCGTTAATCTAGCACGTGAATCAGGTGTGTTTTCAAGGGTTTAGGTCGAAGCGGAAAAACGGGGACAAACGGCCGCCACGCGTGCGCGCCCGGGAAAATCACCCCCGGAGCGCGCACACGAAGCCCGCTCAGCCCCCCTCGGTCTGCTCGCTGCCGCCCGCCAGACGGGCTTTCAGCGCCTTTTCGAGCCCGCTGAGCGCGTCCGGCGCGGCGTCGGTGACCGCCCACCAGGTCATCCCCTGCGCGTTCCAGTGCGCAAGCGAGTAACCCTCGCGGGTCTGCGCCATCGAAAGCCCGGCGGCGGCTTCCGGTCCAGCATCGGCAGAGCGCGCTTCCGGAAACACGTAGACGTCAATGATGTGCTTCTGATAGCGGTACACCAGCACCGCCACCCGCTGATGCGCGATGTAATCCAGCCGGCCGCCTTCCAGCGGAAAACCGTTCGCCGCGAGGTCCTCGACCGGCGGCGAATAGTCGATCCGGCCGTTGAACCACGGCTTGACCGTGTGCCGATCAGTCGAAATGACGTCGATGTCGTGGCCGGACATTTGCGCTCGCACATGGCTTTCGACCAGTTCATCGGAGAACCCGCCGCCTTGCGCCGGACGATGCTGGTTCATTGTCACGCCCACCGCCACCGCACCGAGCGCGACCACCAGCGCGACGAGCCAGCCCTGCCCGATCGCTGCGCCTGAACCTGCGCCTGAGCCTACACCGCCCGGCCGCCCCATCGCGCCTTGCGGACCCAGCCAGCCATTCAGCCAGTTACCCAGCCAGCTTCGCTTCGGCCTCGGCTGTGCGGCGGCCCGTGGGGCTTCGATGGGCTCGTGGGCGACGGTGTCGCCCACCGGGAGGGCAGCTAGAATCCGCGCCCGCAGGGCATCCGGCGCCCGGTAATAAGGCTGTGCGCGCAGCGAGGCGCTCAACGTACGCAGATTTTCGCTTTCGCGCCGGCAGGCGTCGCAGCTCTCAATGTGCTGCTGGACGCGCTGCGCATCCGGCGCGGGCAATTCGTGGTCGGCGTTCGCATCGAGGAGCGGCCGCGCTTCGTTACAGTCCATCTGGCGTCTCCTGAGTTAAGCCGGTAGCACTCGCGCCGGGGTTGTTGGATGGACGGCCGTTGGAGGCCGCCCGGAGTGGTGTGACGGAAGCCGTGGGGGCCGCACAGGCACCCGGCGCCGTGGCTCGCGGCGGACTGCCACCGCCCGGAAGCCCGGACGCCTGCTTCGCCATCAGCAGCGCTGCCAGCTTGCGCCGGCCCCGCGCGAGCCGCGACATCACCGTGCCGATCGGCACATCGGCCACCATGGCGATCTCCCGGTAACCCATCTCTTCGAGCTCCCGCAGGATCAGCACCTCGCGATACTCGACCGGCAATTGCGCCAGCGCCTCGTGCACGAGCTTCGTGTCTTCATCGCGGATCAGGAGCGTCTGCGGATCGGCGCCGCCCGCGCTCCAGCCTTCGAAAGTCGCGTCGTCCATGGTGTCGTCGAACTCGACCACCTCGTGCGACGACGCGCGCCGCCGCCATTCCGTGTACCAGGTGCGGCGCACGATCGCCAGCAGCCACGGCCGCGCGGAGTCGCCGCGGAACGTGTCGAAGAAACGAAACGCGCGCATGAATGCTTCCTGCACGACGTCGTCGGCATCGTTGGCGTTGCCGCACAGCCAGCGCGCAAGGTTGTACGCGGCGTCGAGATGCGGGAGCGCCAGTTCCTGAAAACGGCGGTTCCTCGCTGCATCGGCGTCGTCGTGCGCGCGGGCGGCATTTGAATCGGGTTGACCCACCTCGGCCCTCCGGGGCATTACGGCTAAGCTGTTGACTCGTCATCCAACATGACCGGTCGCATGCCAAGTTTATTCCCGCCATCGCGTGAAATCCGCGAAAAATTACCTTACCCCCATACTCAATAAGCCGGGCGATTCCAGTAATCCTCGCTGGCATACACCTCTTTCAGATAATCGATGAAGTAGCGCACCTTGGCCGGCACATAACGTTGCTGCGGATAGACCGCCAGAATGTCGTAGTCGGGCAGCGCGAATTCATCCAGCACGGTTTCCAGCTCGCCGCGCGCCAGTTGCTGCTGGATCTCCCACGTGGAGCGCCAGCCGAGCCCGAGCCCTTCGGATACCCAACGGTGCAGCAGCTCGCCGTCGTTGCAGTCGAGCGTGCCGCCCACCCGCACCGTCGCCAGCTTGCCGTTGCGGCGGAAGTACCAGCCGCGGTTCTGCCCACCTTGCAGGTTGAACGCCAGGCAGTTGTGCTGCGGCAGATCTTCGAGCGTTTTCGGCTTGCCGTATTTGCGGAAATAGTCCGGTGTGCCGCAGACCACGCGCCGGTTCGACGCCAGTTTCACCGCGACGAAATTCGGATCGACCGCGCCGCCGATCCGGATCGACAGGTCATAACCCTCGCGCACCAGATCCACGACCCGGTCGGTCAGGTTGAACGACACCTGCAATTCCGGCTTGTCGGCGAGAAAGGCCGGTGCAAGCGGTGCGACGTGCTTGCGCCCGAACGCGGCCGGCGCCGACACGATCAGATGGCCGTTCACCGCCCGCCGTCCGGCGCTCAGTTCGTTTTCCGCCTGGTCCCATTCGGTCAGCAGGCCGCGGCAGCGCTCGAGAAACGCGGCACCGTCTTCGCTGACCACGAGGCGTCGCGTCGAGCGGTACATCAGCTTCACGCCGAGGCGTTTTTCCAGCGCGTCGATGCGGCGCCCGAGAATCACTGGCGACACGCCCTCCTCCAGCGCGGCCGCCGCGAGACTGCCCGCGTCGGCGACGCGCACGAAAGTTTCGATCTGTTTGAAGCGGTCCATTTTTGTCTCCGGTCCCATGCAGCATCGCTGCGCCCCGTCTCGCGCCCCGAGGCCAACGGCTCGGGGTTCAGCGCTTCCCGCCGCCGGCTTCATAGCGCCGGCCGCCCGCTGCTCGCCGCGCCCCAAGCGCCACGCGCCGCACCCGCCCATCCGGACAGGTAAGCCAGACGCCATTCCATACTTTTTGTTTCGAAATAAGCGACCCGGACTGATCTTATCAAACCTTTAGGTGAAGCCTACAGTTCGATCAACACCTTTTGGTTTGCACATCCGTCAGCGAATTCGTTACCCCACCTATTCGCCCACCCAAAACATTCAGGAGACATTCATGGCCAAGATGAGAGCCGTCGACGCAGCCGTGCTGGTGCTCGAAAAAGAAGGCATCGACACCGCATTCGGTGTTCCGGGCGCAGCAATCAACCCGTTCTACTCGGCCATGCAAAAGGCAGGCAACATCAGCCACGTGCTGGCACGTCACGTTGAAGGCGCGTCGCACATGGCCGAAGGCTATACGCGCGCCAAGCCGGGCAACATCGGCGTGTGTATCGGCACGTCGGGCCCTGCCGGTACCGACATGATCACCGGTTTGTACTCCGCTCAGGCCGACTCGATTCCTATTCTGGCTATCACGGGCCAGGCACCGCGTGCGCGTCTGTACAAGGAAGACTTCCAGGCCGTCGATATCGAATCGATCGCCAAGCCCGTCACCAAGTGGGCCGTCACCGTGCGTGAGCCGGCGCTGGTGCCGCGCGTGTTCCAGCAGGCGTTCCACCTGATGCGCTCGGGCCGTCCGGGTCCGGTGCTGGTCGACCTGCCGATCGACGTGCAGCTCGCCGAAATCGAATTCGACATCGACACGTACGAGCCGCTGCCGGTCTACAAGCCGAAAGCGACACGTAAACAGATCGAAGCCGCGCTGAAGATGCTCAACGACGCTGAAAAGCCGTTGATCGTGTCGGGTGGCGGTGTGCTCAACGCAGCCGCTGAAGACCTGCTGGTCGAATTCGCCGAAACCGTCGGCGTGCCGGTGATCCCGACGCTGATGTCGTGGGGCGCGATTCCCGACGACCATCCGCTGATGGCCGGCATGGTCGGCTTGCAGACCTCGCACCGCTACGGCAATGCGACGATGCTCGCCTCCGACTTCGCGCTCGGCATCGGCAACCGCTGGGCGAACCGTCACACGGGTAGCGTCGAGGTTTATACCAAGGGCCGTAAGTTCGTGCACGTGGACATCGAGCCGACGCAGATCGGCCGCGTGTTCGGCCCGGACCTCGGCATCGTGTCGGACGCGAAAGCCGCGCTCGAACTGTTCGTTGAAGTGGCGAAGGAATGGAAGGCCGCCGGCAAGCTGAAGGACCGCAGCGCATGGGTCGCCGATTGCCAGCAACGCAAGAAGACGATGCTGCGCAAGACGCACTTCGACAACGTGCCGATGAAGCCGCAGCGCGTGTACGAAGAGATGAACCAGGTGTTCGGCCGCGATACGTGCTACGTGAGCACGATCGGTTTGTCGCAGATCGCCGGCGCGCAATTCCTGCACGTCTACAAGGCACGCAACTGGATCAACTGCGGCCAGGCAGGCCCGCTCGGCTGGACGATTCCGGCAGCGCTCGGTGTGCGTGCAGCAGACCCGCAACGTCCGATCGTCGCACTCTCGGGCGACTACGACTTCCAGTTCATGATCGAAGAACTGGCAGCCGGCGCGCAATTCAAGCTGCCGTACATCCACGTCGTGGTGAACAACTCGTACCTCGGTTTGATCCGTCAGGCACAGCGCGCGTTCGATATGGACTTCTGCGTGCAGCTCGGCTTCGAGAACATCAACGCGCCGGAAATGAACGGTTACGGCGTGGACCACATCGCGGTTGCTGAAGGTCTGGGTTGCAAGGCGATCCGTGTGTTCAAGCCGGAAGAACTCAAGCCGGCCCTGCTGAAAGCGCAATCGATGCTCTCCGAGTTCAACGTGCCTGTGATTGTCGAAGTGATCCTCGAACGTGTGACCAACATTTCGATGGGCACCGAGATCGACGCGATCAACGAGTTCGAAGACCTGGCCGAAAAGCGCCAGGACGCGCCGACGGCAATCAGCATGCTCGACTGAGCGTCCTGACGCGTTGACACGCGCTTTGACACGATGAGCATCACATGAGCGCGGCTCGGCATCACTGAGCCGCGCTCATGAAGTTATTCCACTGACCGACCAGCGAGACACAAGCACCATGCCGAAATTTGCAGCGAATCTCACCATGCTGTTCAACGAAGTCCCGTTCCTCGACCGCTTTGCGGCAGCAGCGGACGCGGGCTTCAACGCCGTCGAATTCCTGTTTCCGTATCCGTATCAGATCGCTGAATTGAGCGAACGTCTGCAGCAGAACCGTCTCAAGCTCGTGCTGCACAACTTGCCCGCGGGCAACTGGGAAGCAGGTGAACGCGGCATCGCGTGCCTGCCGGATCGCGTGGGCGAATTTCAGGAAGGGGTTGGCCGCGCGATCGAATACGCAACCGCCCTGAAAGTGCCGCAATTGAACTGCCTCGTCGGCATTCCGACGGCGGGCGTCGATGCGGACAAGGCGCGCTCGACGATCGTCGACAACCTGCGCTTCGCCGCGGGCGAACTGAAAAAAGCCGGCATCAAGCTGCTGGTCGAGCCGTGCAATTCGTACGACATCCCCGGCTTCGCGCTGAACCGTTCGGGCGAAGGCCTCGACGTGATTCGCGCGGTGGGTTCGGACAATCTGTTCCTGCAATACGACATCTATCACATGCAGCGGATGGAAGGCGAACTCGCGGCGACCATCAAGAAGAACCTGCCGCAGATCGCGCACATCCAGCTCGCCGACAACCCGGGCCGCAACGAACCGGGCACCGGTGAAATCAACTACCCGTTCCTGTTCGACCTGCTCGATTCGCTCGGCTACGAAGGCTACGTCGGTTGCGAATACAAGCCGCGCACGACCACTGCCGCCGGCCTCGGCTGGGTGCAGAGCTTGGCCGGGCAATCCCGCGGCGCAGCCCACGCCGCTGCCTGATCGACCCATTGATCACATCAGGCACACCTCCCCAAACAACACTGGAGATTTAGACACATGGCAAAGATCGGTTTCATCGGCCTCGGCATCATGGGCGCGCACATGGCGCGCAACCTCATCAAGGGCGGTCACACGCTGTTCGTGAATGGCGCGTACCCGGTGCCGGAAGATCTGAGCAAGACGACCACCGTCGTCGCCAATTCGACCGCTGTGGCACAAGCCGCCGACATCGTCATCATCATGGTGCCGGACACGCCTGACGTCGCCAACGTGCTGTTCGCCGACGACGGCGTCGCCGCCGGCCTCACGCAGGGCAAGCTGGTGATCGACATGAGCTCGATCTCGCCGCTCGACACGCAAGCCTTCGCGAAGAAGATCAACGCACTCGGCGCCGACTACCTCGATGCGCCGGTATCCGGTGGCGAAGTCGGCGCGCGTGAAGCGTCGCTGACGATCATGGTCGGTGGTCCGGAAAAGGCTTTCGCATTGGCCAAGCCGCTGTTCGAACTGATGGGCAAGAACATCTCGCTGATCGGCGACAACGGCGCGGGTCAAACCTGCAAGGTCGCGAACCAGATCATCGTCGCGCTGAACATCGAAGCGGTGGCTGAAGCCCTGCTGTTCGCTTCGCGCTCGGGCGCCGATCCGGAGCGCGTGCGTAAGGCATTGATGGGTGGCTTCGCTTCGTCGCGCATCCTCGAAGTGCATGGCGAGCGCATGACCAAGCGCAAGTTCGATCCGGGCTTCCGCATCGAACTGCACCAGAAGGATCTGAACCTCGCACTGGACGGCGCACGCAAGCTCGGCATCGCTCTGCCGCACACGGCGAGCGCGCAACAACTGTTCAGCGTGTGCGCAGCGAACGGCGGCAAGGCATGGGACCACTCGGCAATGGTCCGTGCACTGGAAATCATGGCGAACTACGAAGTCGCGCAAGCGCCGGGTAGCGACGCCAAGGCGGCTTAAGCAGGAACAAGGTTGCCGTGACGGTTGCGATTTCAACGTGACCGTCCTGGCAACCGCAGGTGGGGCGCCCGGTTCGTCGTGCGGCATGCATGGCGGAACGGGCAAATCGTGCCGCTCTGGGCTGAGAGCGGCAAGTGGGGTCCGCAGCGGCACCCGGCGGCGCCGGGGAAGCCTTGGTCGGTCAGACGTCGTCGTCGGGTGTCCGGCTGTCGGATTTCAAATTTATGCGTTTTCCGCCAATCTCTCGCAGCGGCTGCATCATGCACGCCGCCTGCCAGCACCTCTCTGTGCAGGTGTGCTCGCAAGTCCGCTTGCATTTGCTTGCAACTCCGCGCCCGCAGCACGACCTTTTTTGACACATCCCTCCGCGCTTTTCTCCTACACTCGTTGAGTCTGGTTGCTGGCGTATCAGCGTTCACGTGCGGCTTGCCAATCATCGCAGCACATGTGCTCTGTTTCATTCGCCCGATTCGCAACCAGAGTTCAACCCGTGAGCGGAATGTGCTTGCGCCGGTAACCCATCTGCAAAGGATTCAGAATGAGCATCTTTGGTGACATCGTAAACAAGCTCTTCGGCAAAGCGAAGCCCGACCAGCCTGCGCCTGCGGTTGAGCCGACACCGGATCCGGCAGCGGCACAAGCTGCTGCTCCGGACGCTGCACCGGCGCCCGCGCCGCTGGCCGACGTCGACGTCGCTGCCGTCATGGACCAGTTCGTGAGTGAGAGCGGGCAAACGTTGAACTGGCGCACGTCGATCGTCGACACGCTGAAAGCGCTCGGCGTCGACAGCAGCCTCGAGCATCGCAAGCAACTCGCACAGGAACTGAAGTACGACGGCGACACGAACGATTCGGCAAGCATGAACATCTGGCTGCACAAACAGGTGATGCAAGCGCTGGCGGCGAACGGCGGGAAGTTGCCTCCGGATCTGGCGGCCTAACTGCTTGTCGGCGTAGCCTGGTTCCGCCGACAGCGATAAACCTTAAGCTGAAACGACAACGCGGCGCTCGGGTCGATGACCTGGGCGCCGCGTTGTCATTTAAGCTTCATGTGTGGGACACGGTTCTGACTTTGAACCGGGCTGCCCGCGCTCAATCAATCAGTACGTATCGAAAGTCTTCTGCAACGCAACCGGCCCTGTACCGCCCGCGGCCAGTGCGAGCATCAGCAGAACCCGCGCCTTGTACGGATTCAGCGAGCCCGCGCTGATAAAGCCGAGTGCATCGTCCGCAGCCGCGCCGTTGCGCATGACGTGGCCTGAGCCCACGCGCGACGAACGCACCACCGCCACACCTTGCGAGGCTGCGTCGGCCAATGCCTGTTGCATGGTCGCGTGGATCGAGCCATTGCCCGTGCCCGCCACCACAATGCCGCGCACGCCCGCTGCCACCACGGCATCCACGGCGATCCGCGAGACGCCTGCATGGCTCACGACAACCTCCACATGCGGCCACTTCGCACCGATCACGAATTCGGTCGCGAGCGTATGCGGGCGCACCACGCTGCGCTGGAATTCGACGCGGCCGTCCTGCACCCAGCCGAGCGCACCGATCTCCGGAGACTGGAAGGCATCGACGGCATACGTGCTCGTCTTGACCACGTCGCGTGCGCTGTGAATCTTGTTGTTGAAGGCCACCAGCACGCCCTGCCCGCGTGAGCCCACGTTCGCCGCAACCGTCACGGCATTCAGCAGATTCAACGGACCATCGGCGGACAACGCCGATGCCGGGCGCATTGCCGCCGTTAGCACGACCGGCTTGTCCGACTTGATCGTCAGATGCAGCAGATAAGCTGTTTCTTCGAGTGTGTCGGTGCCATGCGTGACCACCACGCCGTCGACGTCATCAGTGGCCAGCAGCGTGTTGATGCGTTGCGCGAGCGTGGTCCACAGCGGCATCGCCATGTCTTTGCTGTCGACGCTCGCAATCTGTTCGGGCGCGATCCGCGCGACCGTGGACAAAGCCGGCACCACGGCGAGCAATTGATCGACGCCGACCACACCTGCCTGGTAGCCGGACGTGTTGGTGGCGTCCGCAGCCGCCCCGGCGATCGTGCCGCCGGTTGCCAGCACGGCGATGCGCGGCAACTGGGGCGTTGCGCCTTCGTTAGAAGGCGTCGCGGAAGAAGAAGTCGAAGTATTCATGGCGCCGATTGTAAGCGATGCGCCGCGCGCCGCCATGCGTGAAAAAATGGATTCCCGTTCGTTTTGAGGTCGCCTCTACGTTCAAACGGCGGATTCAGGTCCGCCGGCGCGCCGCTCGGCCCCACGGGTGAATGCACCCGTGGATCGAGCCGACCCGCGATGGTCCGGCCCGGCCTCAAACCGCCTCGCGCAACTGTGCCGCGATTTCCGCTTCGTTCAACTGCGGCGCGAACATTTCGATCAGCCGGTACGCGTACGCGCGCAGGAACGCGCCCTTGCGCAAGCCGACCCGCGTCGTGCTCGCCTCGAACAGATGCTGCGTATCGAGCGCAACCAGTTCCGTGTCGCGCTTCGGATCGTAGGCCATGGCCGCGACCACGCCGATACCCATGCCGAGTTCGACGTAAGTCTTGATCACGTCGGCATCGATTGCGGTCAACACGACGTCGGGCAACGCGCCCGCTTTCGCGAACGCCTGGTCGATGTGCGAGCGGCCGGTGAAGTCCTGATCGTACGTGACGATCGGGAATTCGGCGATCTCATCGAGCGTCAGATTCTCGCGCCCAACCAGCGGATGGCCCTTGGGTACGACCACGATGTGATGCCACGAATAGCACGGGAACGTGACGATATCCGGGAAGCGGTCGAGCGCCTCCGTCGAAATGCCGATGTCAGCTTCGCCGTTGATGATCATCTGCGCGATCTGTTGCGGGCTGCCCTGGCGCAACGCCAGATGCACCTTCGGGAACACCTCGGTGAATTGACGAATCACCTTCGGCAGCGCGTAACGCGCTTGCGTATGAGTTGTCGCCACGACGAGGTGGCCGCTGTCCTGATCCGCGTATTGACGCGCGACGCGGCGCAGATTCTCCGCGTCGAGCAACATCCGCTCGATCAGCTGATGCACCGCCTTGCCCGGCTCGGTGAGACCCGTCAGACGCTTGCCGCGCCGGATGAAAATATCGACGCCGAGTTCGTCCTCCAGATCCTTGATCTGTTTCGATACGCCCGACTGCGACGTGTACAACACGTTTGCCACCTCAGTCAGATTCATGTTCTGACGCACGGCCTCGCGCACGAAGCGCAATTGCTGGAAGTTCATCTGTATGTCTCCGGTTCTGCCAGAGTTGAGTTATTAGAGTTTGATTGAAACACCGAGTTTTGTTGCACTACTTGTGGCGCGGCTTGTGCCATCGCCTGTAACCCTATTCATTGCGCCGGAAAAACGCGCAACGCGCGCGGCACCGCCGTCACACCATCGCCGATCGCCAGTTGCAGATCGCGCCACGATTCGCGATCGAGTTCCGCTTCGAGCACATTGCCCTCGCGGCCCGCCAGTTCCACACGCACCGAGCCGCCGAGCGTCACCACACGCCGCACATCGACCACAATGCCTTCGCGGTGGCCAGACGCTTGCGGGTACAGCTGCAGATCGTGCGGACGCACATAGGCGAACGCCGGCCCGCTGAAATCAGCCTTGATCGCGACCGGCAGCGCTGCGCCGTCGACCACGAAGCCGCTCGCATCCACCTTGCCATGCAGACGGTTCGCCGCACCGAGGAACTCATAGACGAACGAGGTTTGCGGATGATCGTACACGTCCTGCGGACTGCCCACCTGCTCCACATGCCCGCGATTCAACACGACGATACGATCGGCCACTTCGAGCGCTTCTTCCTGATCGTGCGTAACGAAAATCGTCGAGATATGCAGATCGTCATGCAAACGACGCAGCCAGCTGCGCAACTCCTTGCGCACCTTCGCATCCAGCGCGCCGAACGGCTCGTCGAGCAGCAGCACCTTCGGTTCGACAGCCAACGCGCGCGCCAAGGCAATCCGCTGCCGCTGACCACCCGACAATTCCGAGGGATAGCGTTGCGCGAGCCAGTCGAGTTGCACGAGCTTCAGCAGTTCATGCACCTTCTCGCGAATCACCGCTTCCGAAGGCCGCTCCTTGCGGGGCTTCACACGCAAGCCGAACGCGACGTTCTCGAACACCGTCATATGACGGAACAGCGCGTAATGCTGGAACACAAAACCGACTTCCCGTTCACGCGCGCCGACCGTTGCGACGTCCTGCCCTTGCAGCACAACCTGGCCGCCGTCCGCGTATTCGAGGCCGGCGATCACCCGCAGCAAGGTGGTCTTGCCACAACCCGACGGCCCGAGCAGCGCAACCAGTTCACCCGGCGGAAAGTCGAGCGAAACGTTATCGAGCGCGACGAAATCGCCGAAGCGCTTTTGCAGGTTACGAACGGTGATACCCATTACAGCTCTCCTTGCTTGAGCGGGTGTTGCTGCGATACATGCATTGCATTGACGGACTGTGAAACGAATTGTGAAGCGGACGTCGGCGTGACAGGCCCTGCATACGCAGGCACATCGCGCGCGGCCGACAGTTCCGCCGACATATGGCGCTCGGCGAGCAGTTTCAGACCGAGCGTCACGAGCGCCAGTAAGGCCAGCACCGACGCCACGGCAAAGGCCGCCGAGAAGTTGTATTCGTTATAGAGAATCTCGACGTGCAGCGGCATCGTGTCGGTCTGGCCGCGAATATGGCCGGACACCACCGACACCGCGCCGAACTCGCCCATCGCCCTCGCGTTACACAGAATCACGCCGTACAACAGGCCCCATTTGACGTTCGGCAACGTGACGCGCCGAAAGATCTGCCAGCCCGATGCGCCGAGCACGTGCGCGGCCTCTTCTTCATCGTTGCCTTGCGCCTGCATCAGCGGAATCAGTTCCCGTGCAACGAACGGGAACGTGACGAAGATCGTCGCCAGCACGATGCCCGGCACCGCGAAGATGATCTGCACGTCGTGGTCTTGCAGCCACGGGCCGAACCAGCCCTGCGCGCCGAACATCAGCACGTAGATCAAACCGGAAATCACCGGCGAGACCGAAAACGGCAGATCGATCAACGTGGTCAGCAACGCCTTGCCGCGGAAGTCGAACTTGGCGATACACCATGACGCAGCGAGGCCGAACACGAGATTCAGCGGCACCGCGATTGCGGCCGTGATGACGGTGAGCTTGATGGCCGACAGCGCATCCGGATCGGCCAGCGATTCCAGATAGAAGCCAATGCCCTTGGCCAAGGCCTGATAGAACACGGCGACGAGCGGCACGACGAGAAACAGTGCGAGAAACAGCAACGCGATGCCAGTCAGAATCCAGCGCACGACGGGCGGCTCGGTGACCGGATCGGGCCGGCGCGTGACATTGAGCGGCGCGCGCGGCGCCACGGCAACCGCAACGGCGTCCACGCCATTCGAGGTGTTGCGGCTCATTGCACACCTCCGCCGATCGCCGCCACGCTCGCAACGGCAGGCGCCGGGCCTGCGCCGCCACGACTCGTCCGGCGCTGCAGATACCACTGCAGCGTATTGATCAACAACAGCATCAGGAACGACACCACCAGCATCACGACCGCGATGGCGGTGGCACCGGCGTAGTCGTATTGTTCGAGCTTGGTAATGATCAGCAACGAGGTGATTTCGGATTTCATCGGCACGTTACCGGCGATAAAGATCACCGAACCGTACTCGCCGAGCGCCCGCGCGAACGCCAGCGCGAAACCGGTCAACAAGGCGGGGAACACCGCCGGCAGCACCACGCGGCGGAACGTCAGCCAGCGCGAGGCGCCGAGGCACGCGGCGGCCTCTTCCTGCTCGCGTTCGAACTCTTCGAGCACTGGCTGCACGGTCCGTACGACAAATGGCAAACCGATAAAGGTCAGCGCGACCAGCACACCCACCGGGGTAAAGGCGATCTTGAGGCCGAGCGGTTCGAGAAACTGCCCGATCCAGCCATTGCCCGCATACACCGCCGCGAGCGAGATACCGGCCACCGAAGTAGGCAGCGCGAACGGCAGATCGACCACCGCATCGACGATGCGCTTGAACGGGAACGTATAGCGCACCAGCACCCACGCGACCAGAAAACCAAACAGCGCATTGATCAGCGCGCCGCCGAGGGCCGAGAAAAACGTGAGGCGATACGACGCGAGCACGCGCGGCGAAGTCACCGCGTGCACGAACTGACTCCAGTTGAGCGTGGCGGTCTTGAGAAAGGTCGCTGCAAGCGGAATCAGCACCACGAGGCTCAGATAAGCCACCGTGATGCCGAGTGTCAGGCCAAAACCGGGCAACGCGCTCGGTTTTCGGAAGGTCAACGTCGTCATGCTGAGTACTCTTTCAGGGTTGAGGCCGGTGGCTCTTTTTCCGGCCGCCTGGCTGGCCAGAAAGCGCGCCCCGTGGGCGCGCTTTCTGGCGGGTGTGACTAACGCGTCGAACTGCGGCGTCGAACTGCGGCGTCGAACCGCGCATGTCGTCCAACTGAGTGCCCGTTACTGCGGCGAGTAAATCGAATCGAACACGCCGCCGTCGGCAAAATGCGTCTTCTGTGCGTTCGCCCAGCCACCGAACGAATCGTCCACCGTGTACAGCTTCAGCTTCGGAAACTTCGCGGTCAGCTCGGCCGGAACCTTGTTCGAACGCGGACGGTAGAAGTTCTTCGCAGCGATTTCCTGACCTTGCTCGCTGTACAGGAAGTTCAGATACGCTTCGGCCAGCTTGCGCGTGCCGTGCTTGTCGACCACCTTGTCCACCACCGCAACCGGCGGCTCGGCCAGAATGCTCACCGACGGCACGACGATCTCAAACTTCTCCGGCCCGAATTCCTTCAGCGAGAGAAACGCTTCGTTTTCCCACGCAATCAGCACGTCGCCGATACCGCGTTGCACGAAGCTGGTGGTCGCGCCACGCGCGCCCGAATCCAGCACGCCGGCATTCTTATAGAGCTTGCCGACGAACTCCTTGGCCTTCTGGTCGTTGCCGCCGGGCTGATGTTCGGCATAGGCCCATGCGGCCAGGTAGTTCCAGCGCGCGCCACCCGACGTCTTCGGGTTCGGCGTGACGATCGACACACCCGGCTTGATCAGATCGTCCCAATCCTTGATCTGTTTCGGGTTGCCCTTGCGCACCAGAAACACGATCGTCGACGTGTACGGCGAGGCGTTGTCCGGCAAACGCTTTTGCCAGCTCTTGTCGAGCAAACCCTTGTTAGCCAGCGCGTCGATGTCGTAGGCCAGGGCCAGGGTCACGACGTCCGCCTGCAAACCGTCCAGTACCGAGCGCGCTTGCGCACCCGAACCGCCGTGCGATTGCTTGAAGGTGATCGTCTCGCCCGTTTTCGCCTTCCATTCCTTGCCGAATGCCTGGTTGACGTCCTGGTACAGCTCGCGTGTCGGGTCGTACGACACGTTCAGCAGCGTGGTCTCGGCTGCCTGTGCCTGTGCCACGACGCCGACTGCGGCAATCGTGCCGGCTGCACCGAATGCGAGCGCCGCGATAAGTTTTTTGGTCCTGCCTGCCAGCCCCGTGCCGTGATGTTTCATGTCAACTTTCTCCGCGTTGTGGTCCGCTGAAACAGCGTGTGGTGTTGTTCTGTGTCGCGGTCACGTGCACATGAGCGCCAACTCGAAGGGCAGTCTATCGAAAGGCTTTCATCATTAAAAATAATGTTTCTTCATTCTTTAATACGCAAAAGTGGTAATGACGGCCGGATAAGGCGTTGCGGCACGAAAACGGGGGTTGGGGCATCCGTTTACGGCACTGGAACGCCACCCCGGGCCACGAACTTAAAGTAAAGCTTGAATTGCGCGGAATACTGTATAAAAATACAGTCACCTGTTCATACATACAGTGGCGCCATGACCAAACTTACCGCACGACAGCAGCAGGTTTTCGATTTGATCCGCCGGGCTATAGAACGCACCGGTTTTCCGCCCACTCGTGCGGAGATCGCCGCCGAACTGGGTTTCAGCTCAGCCAACTCGGCAGAAGAACATCTGCGCGCACTAGCTCGCAAGGGTGTGATCGAACTGGCGGCCGGCGCATCGCGCGGCATTCGCCTGCTGGGCGGGGCGGAAGATTCGCCGTACCAGTTCACGCTGCCGCACGCCAGCATCATGCAACTGTCGTTGCCGCTGATTGGCCGGGTTGCCGCAGGTAGCCCGATCCTCGCGCAGGAACATATCTCGCAGCACTACGCGTGCGACCCCGCGCTGTTTTCGAGCAAGCCTGACTACCTGCTGAAGGTGCGTGGGCTGTCCATGCGCGACGCGGGCATCTTCGACGGCGACCTGCTCGCGGTACAGAAGAAAAGCGAAGCCAAAGACGGCCAGATCATCATCGCGCGCCTTGGCGACGACGTGACGGTCAAGCGGTTGAAGCGCCGGCCGAACGGTATCGAGCTGATCGCCGAGAACCCCGATTACGACAACATTTTCGTTGAAACCGGCAGTGCGGACTTCGCACTCGAGGGTATCGCTGTCGGGCTGATCCGCCCGGGCGAGTTCTAACCCCTGCTTGTGCGCCAACCCAAAGCTGCCCCAACGTTGAATCGCCTGGAGAGACTCATGGAACGCCTTGCCCGCCTGCTGCCTTTTCGCCAGTTCGGTCGTTTGCGCCATCTGCGCAAGCTGGTGCCCTGCTCACTGATCGAGGCGTCCTCCGCCAGTACTCCATCGCTGTTCGATGCGCCCGCCGGCGTATCGAGCCTGCCGTCCTCGTTGCCGGCTTTTGCTCGCGTGTCGTTGAATTCGGGACTGAATACGGCTGAACCGGCACGTCGTGCACCGGTGCGCGTCTATCACGGGCCATCGCGGCTGATCATGGTCGGCACAGTAGACGCCGTGTGCCGCATGATCGATCGCTGTATCGCCGACGAGGCCAACGTGCACGGCGCGGTGTTCGAGTCATAAGCTGCACGGCGCGTGGACTGCATTCCACAGCTGCTGTGCGTCGCGCGGCATCCGCGGGGCGACGCCCGGCGTGCGACGCCCGGCGTAAAGCCTCTCGACCGCCCCTCCCTTCTCGGATATCGCATCGCATGGGATCGTTTTCGCGTGGCCGCGGTCCACGTTAGATCACACCTGATAGAGAGTCCCACTCGATGGCAGTTTCAACTCGTACGAAGCGCAGTGCCGCGCGGCCGCTGATCGTCACTTTGATTGTGATTGCGGTGATCGCCGCGTTGGGGTTTGGTTACGCGTCGCCCTACATGGCGCTGAATAACCTCAAACGCGCGGCGGATGCGCGTGATGCGCAAACCGTCAATGAATACGTCGACTTTCCCGCGTTGCGCGAGAGCCTGAAGCAGCAGGTCACCGGCTTGTTAACCCGCCGGCTCGACGCGCACGGCAACGGCAACCCGTTCGCGGCGATTGGCGCAATGATTGGCGTGGCCTTGATCGGTCCGCTGGTCGACGCTTATGCGACACCCGACGGCGTGGCGGCATTGCTGAACGGCATGCCGCCGCGCGGCGATCCGGGCGAACGGCCGCCGGTGCCGCCTGGCGCAGGTGCGCCTGCACCGGAACCCGCACCGCCTGCTGCTGGCAATACGGCCAACGGCACAGCTAATAGCGAGAACAACGCGGCGCCACCGCAACCGCCGCAAACCACTGCGGGCTATCGCAGCCTCAACGAGTTCGCCGTCAACTATCAGCATGGTGCTGGCGACGCACGTTACTCGGCGATCCTGCGGCGCGAGGGTTTGTTCACATGGAAGCTGGCCGCAGTCAATCTGAACGAGTGATCGTCTGGCGAGCGTTATTGACTTGAGCGGACTTGAGCGAATCACAGTCTGGCCGACACGGTCTCCCGGAACGAGCGACCGTTCGGCCCACGTGACCCATTCAGCCCAGTCAGCGCCTCCACCCCACCGTGCGTCAAGCCGCCGCTTGCTGCTGCTCCTGCGCGGAGGAGCACGCCACCAGAATGCTGCACGAGATCCGGTCGAGCAGCGGGGTATTCCCTGCGCCCATCCACCATCTTGACAGACCGGTGCGGCAACGGTGGCCGACCACCACGAGGTCGACATGCAGTTCATTGGCGAGGTTGGCGATCTCGTCGATCGGATGGCCAAACGCAAAATGCCCTTGCGCGGTCACGCCGCGTTCGGTGAGCCAGTCCACTCCTTCCTGCAGGATGTCGCGGGCTGTTTTTTCGAAGCTGCCGCAGGCCACATCGGTCAGCAGGCCCGCGCTTTGCGCAATGCTCGAGCGCATATCCACCACTGACAATAAGTGCGTTTCCGCCTTCAGATCCAACGCCAGGTCGGCGCCGCAACGTAACGCTTTGCGGCCTTCGCGCGAGCCGTCGTAGCACAACAGAATTTTTTGGTAGCTCGCCATGATTTTTCTCCCATCCCGCGAGGAACGCGGTCTTAATGAATCATGGTGCGCCGCAATTCAGGTTGCAAGGGATGGAAAACGCTAAGTGCGCCCTAAACAGGTGCGTGCTGGGTCCAGGGCGAATTTGGGTCACGCTTGAACCTCTGCCGCAGCGCAAGAAACGCTGTTCGGCGCATCGGGCGGCAACCAACACCTCTCTGCCGATGCCATAGAATGAGCGGCCTTACCGGCAATTTGCGTCTTTTCCCGGAGCCTCGATCGATCCATGTCTGAAGCCGCTATTGAATTCCACCAGGTTAAAAAAAGTTACGGCGAGAAGACGGTCGTCGATGGACTGTCGTTTCATGTCAACGCGGGTGAATGTTTTGGTCTCCTTGGCCCGAACGGCGCGGGCAAGACCACCACGTTGCGGATGCTGCTCGGCATTGCCGCACCGGATGCCGGCACGATCCGCCTGTGCGGCGAGCCGATTCCCGGCCGCGCGCGCGTGGCGCGAGCGCGTGTCGGCGTCGTGCCGCAATTCGACAATCTCGATCCCGACTTCACGGTCCGCGAAAACCTGCTGGTGTTCGGCCGCTACTTCGGCCTGAGCGCCGCGCAATGCCGCGCGATGGTACCGTCGCTGCTCGAATTCGCGCGCCTCGAAAGCAAGGCGGATGCACGGGTGAGCGAACTGTCGGGCGGCATGAAGCGGCGCCTCACGCTGGCTCGCGCGCTCGTCAACGACCCCGACGTACTGATCATGGATGAGCCGACCACCGGCCTTGATCCACAAGCGCGCCATCTGATCTGGGAGCGGTTGCGCTCGCTGCTTGCACGCGGCAAGACCATCCTGCTGACCACGCACTTCATGGAAGAAGCCGAACGGCTGTGCCATCGCCTCTGTGTGATCGAGGAAGGACGCAAGATCGCCGAAGGCGCGCCGAGCGCGTTGATCGCATCCGAGATCGGCTGCGACGTGATCGAAATTTTCGGACCCGATCCGGTTGCTTTGCGCGATGAATTGGCGCCGCTTGTCGAGCGCACCGAGATCAGTGGCGAGACGCTCTTCTGCTATGTGAACGACGCTCAGCCGGTGCATGCCCGGCTCAAGCAACGCGCCGATCTGCGCTACCTGCATCGTCCGGCGAATCTGGAAGACGTGTTCCTGCGTCTGACCGGGCGTGAGATGCAGGACTGACGCGAATCGACATCGGCTCAGCTCGCAATCCTCCACAGCTATAACGACACGGCAAGAGATACGCAATGGACGCACGCACTTACGAAACTCACGGCGAGGCACCCTTGAAGCAGGAAACCTTCGCTGCTTTCCCCGCCAATGCCGTGAACTGGATTGCGGTTTGGCGCCGCAATTATCTGGTCTGGCGGAAGCTCGCAATTGCTTCGATGTTCGGAAATCTTGCCGATCCGATGATCTATCTGTTCGGCTTGGGTTTCGGGCTTGGGCTGATGGTCGGGCACGTCGACGGCGTGTCGTATATCGCGTTTCTGGCTGCGGGCACGGTGGCATCGAGCGTGATGATGTCGGCGAGTTTCGAGTCGATGTATTCGGGCTTTTCGCGCATGCACGTGCAGCGCACGTGGGAGGCGATCATGCATACGCCGCTGACGCTCGGCGACATTGTGCTCGGCGAGGTGATCTGGGCGGGTAGCAAGTCGATGCTATCGGGCGCGGCGATCATGCTGGTCGCGGGAGCGCTCGGCTATGCGAGTTTTCCGTCGATGCTGCTGGCGCTGCCGGTGATCGTGCTAACGGGGCTCGCATTCGCGAGTATCGCGATGGTGGTGACGGCGCTCGCGCCGTCGTATGACTTCTTTATGTTTTACCAGACCTTGGTGTTGACGCCGATGTTGCTGTTGTCCGGGGTGTTCTTTCCCATTTCGCAGTTGCCCGCTGCGGCGCGGGTGGTGACTGAATTGTTGCCTTTGGCGCATGCAGTCGATCTGATTCGGCCGGCTATGCTTGGGCGGCCTGTTGACGGGGCTGTTTTGCACGTTGCCGTGCTGGCGGCTTATGCGGTGGGTGGGTTTGTGGTTTCGGCGGTTTTGTTTCGGCGCAGGATGATGAAATAGAGGTGGGGGCCTTCGGCCAGGTTTTTTTCGCGTGGCGGGTGAAGGGTTTTTTTGCTTCGTGGTGCTTTCTGTCTGCCTACGGCGTTGGTCTTTCGTTGATCTGTTAGCTTGCTCGGCGATTGTTCGTCTGTACGCCTGCGGCGTTGGGCTTTTCTTGAGCTGGTTACCTGCGCGGCGCTTGTTCGTCTGTGTGCCTGCGGCGTTGGCCTTTCCTAGAATTCTTATTGGTTTATTAGCGTTGCCCCTGTGCGGGGCGGCACCTACTTCTCTTTGCCGGCCGCAAAGAGAAGTAGGCAAGAGAAAGCGGCTCAAACCGCAAATTCTTAAGCGGGCCCCTCGCACAGTCGCGGTAGTGGTGCATCTGGAATCCGTGCCCTCGCACATTTGGCGTGGGTGACAAAGCAGTCATGCTTCCCGCCTCGCACTACGTGCTCGCCGGAAGGGTTCATCGTGCAAACCCATGGCTTCGTTTGGGTTCGGTGGGAGCCATCGGCTTCGCCTCGGCGAAGCGCTCAAGTATTCAAAGGGCAAGTTCCACTAGCAAATGAAAGTGCGAATATACAGCCCGAATGAAACGCCGGCGCGTCACCGTCACCGTGGCAGTGGCAGCGGCAGCGGCAGCGGCAGCGGCAGAGTTGATGCGACTGCCGGCCACGGTTCTGTGACAAACCGCGGGAACCAGAACACAACGGACGGTTTTATGAAATGCCCTTCGGCGCGCGCAGCGCGCGCCGGAAGTATGACTGCCTTGTCACCAGGGCCGAATGTGCGAGGGCACGGATTCCAGATGCACCACTACCGCAACTGCGCGGGGGACCCGCTTAAGAATTAGCGGTTTGAGCCGCTTTCTCTTGCCTACTTCTCTTTGCCGCCGGCAAAGAGAAGTAGGTGCCGCCCCGCACAGGGGCAACGCTAATAGACCAATAAGAAAACAAGGAAAGGCCAACGCCGCAGGCATACAGAAACAAGCGCCGCGCTGGCAAAGAAATCAACTCTTAACCACAACAGGCCCCACAACCTCATACGCCGCAAGGCCAAAAACCGAAACACACAACCCAGCCCGCGCAGCGTTATTCCGCACAGAAACCCCCATTTGATGCCGCGCGGCGATCCGCGACACGATCGCCAACCCAAGCCCGCTACCCTCCCCCTGGGCTTCCTCACCGCGATAAAACCGATCGAAAACCCGCTCGATTTCCGCCTCCGGTATCCCGGACCCGCTATCCACCACATCAAACCCCACCCGCTCGCCAGCACGCTTCAGAATCACATCCACGCGCCCACCTCGCGGCGTATGCCGAATCGCGTTGTTGATCAGATTCCCCAACAGAACACTCATGCCGTGCGGCTCAGCCAGCACCGTATAAGCATCGTAGCCCGCCCGAGCGTCTTCACACTCCAGCCCAAGATCGATCTCCTTCGTCTCCGCGAGCAGCGAAAGATCCCCCACCGCCTGCTCGCCAATCCGGCGCAAACTCACCGGCACCATCGACGTCACCGGATGCGCATCCTCACGCGCCAGCGTCAACAACTGCTGCACCAGGTGAATGATCCGGTTGACTCGCCCCTCGACGCGCTCGAGCGCTTGCCCCTCGCCCTTTAACGAGCCATCGCGGGAAGCCGCCTGCAATTGCAGCTTCAGCGCGGCAAGCGGCGAGCGCAACTCGTGCGCGGCATCGGCGATAAACGTACGCTGCGCCTGCGACGCAATGTTCAGCCGCTGCAGCAGATCGTTGAGCGCTTCCACCAACGGTTTGATTTCGACCGGCACGGCGCCGTCCAGACGCAATGGCTCCAGCGAATCGATCGAACGGGTCGACAGTGCGCGCGTCAGCCCGCCAATCGGCGCCAGCCCCTTTGCCACCACCAGCAGCACCAGCACGATCGTCACCGGCACCAGCACGCCGAGCGGCCACAGCGTATGCAGCGCCAGTTGCAACGCGAGGTCCTCGCGCACGGAGATCGGCTGCGCAACCTGGATATAACGGTCTCGCTGTTCCAATCCGAATGCACGCCAGTGACTCTCGCCACGCTCGACCGTGCCGAAGCCAGCAGGCAAACGCGAGAATACCGGCGCCTGCGTCGAGTGATAGATGAGATTGCCGGACCGGTCCCAGATCTCGATCACGACCCGGTCATCGGCCAGATCGCCCAGGTCAGGATTGCGATGCTCGCCGTCGCTCGCACCAGCCAGATTCGACGGCAACGACAGCGCCACCGTGTGCAGCTCGTAGTCGAACAGTTCGCTCGCTTCTTCGCGCGCGGTGTGAAAGATGCCGAACCCGGCCACGCCCGAGGCCGCGGCCAGCCCGAAAATCAGCCAGCCCAGCAGCCAGCGGCGAATCGACGTCATCAGCACCTCTTCAAACGGTAGCCCACGCCGCGCACGGTCACCACCTGCTCCGCGCCGATCTTACGCCGCAAGCTGTGCACGTGCACTTCGATGGTGTTGCTGCCCACCTCCTCGCCCCAGCCATATAGCTTCTCTTCCAGCGCAGCCTTGGTGAACACGCGCGTGGGCTCTTCGATCAGCGCCTGCAGCAACGCGAACTCGCGCGGCACGAGCGGCAGCACTTCCCCGCCTTTGGTGACTTCGTGCGCCGCCGGATCGAGTGTGAGCTCGCCGTGCGCATAGATGGGTTGCTTCTGCCCGGTGCGCCGCCGCAAGAGCGCGCGTACCCGCGCGGCCAGCTCGTCGAGGTCGAATGGTTTGATCAGGTAATCGTCAGCGCCCGCATCGAGGCCACGAATCCGCTCCTCGACCGCGTCACGCGCGGTCAGGATGATCACCGGCGCAGCCCCCCCGCTCTTGCGATAGGTATTGAGCACGTCGATGCCGTCCTTCTTCGGCAAGCCGAGATCGAGAAGCACGAGGTCGTACACGCCGTTACCCAGCGACAGTTCCGCCGCGCGGCCATCTTCGGCCCAGTCGATCGCGTAGCCGGAGCGGCGCATCGCGCCCAATACCGTCTCCGCAATCATGTCGTCGTCTTCGACCAGTAGCAGACGCATGGCCTCTCCTCTTTCCAGTTTGCCCGCATTGTCCGGCCCGTTAGCTTAACGCTTCCTTATGCGTTCCTTATCGGACGCTTAGGGGACGCTGAAGGGAGGCTTAGGGGACGCTTAATGTCCGTTAAGCGTTCCTTAAGCTCCACATCATCAGAATCGGCACCTGTTCTGCGACATCCGCTCGCGGCTGTCCCACCTATTGTTCAGGAGCCGGATTTTGCCCGTTTTCAACGCCGCCGCAGCGGCCATTTCAGCGGCTACCTCGACAGCGAGGCGACCGGCGAAGCCGACGGCGGCCTCAGCGGCCACCTCAGCGGCGACGTTGGCTGCTACCTTGGCGGCCAGATTCCCGGCCAGATTCGCGTCTGCATTTTCGGCCGACCCTGCGGCACGATTGCGCGTGCTCGTGCCCCTCTGCGCGATGCTGCTAGGCGGGTGCACGTGGTATCACCGCGAACCGCTCGCGCCGCAGGATACGTCAACCTCGGCCCGTTCGCTCGAACGCATCCAGATCGATCCGTCCACCATGCCGCTACCCGAACTGGCCGCGCATCGCTTCGATCCGTCCGACGGGTTCGACATCGACGACGTCGCGATGCTGGCGGTGGCGAACAATCCCGACCTGAAGCTGGCCCGCGACGATCTCGGCATCGCCCGGGCGCAGGCTTATTCAGCCGGACTGCTGCCCGACCCGCAACTGAGCGTATCGAGCGATTATCCGGGCGCGGCCGGCTTCACGCGCGCGTTCAATTATGGTCTGAGCATCGACGTGATGGCGATCGTGCTGCGCAGCGCAAACAAGCAATCCGCCGACGCGACGGTGGCCAAGACCGATCTCGGGCTGCTGTGGCAAGAATGGCAGATCGTCGCCCAGGCGCGGCAGTTGTTCATCAAGACGCACTTTCAGCAGGACACGCTGCCGCTGCTGCAACAGCAGCGCGACCTCGCGCGCACGCGCTACGAGCGCATGGCCGAAGCGCACCGTGACGGCAATCTGACCGACGACACGCTGACCGCCGCGCTTACCGCATACAGCGACGCACGCAAGCAATACACCGACGCCGAACGGGCTGCGGAACAGACTCATCACGATCTGAACGCGCTGCTCGGCCTCTCGCCTGACGTGCAACTGAAACTCACCGGCAGCGAAGACACGACCGAACTGCCCGACGCAACGCTCGATGCAGCGCTCGCCCAACTCGCACAGCGCCGTCCGGACCTGATCGCGCTGCAAGCGGGCTATGAAGCGCAGGAGCAGAAATACCGCGCTGCGATTCTCAGCCAGTTCCCGAGCCTGTCGGTCGGTTTCGTGCGGGCGCGAGACACCTCGAACATTTACACCAGCGGCTTCCAGATCAATCTGAGCCTGCCCATCTTCAACCGTAATCAAGGCAACGTGGCGATCGAAAAAGCGACGCGTCAGCGCCTGCACGACGAATATCAGTCACGCCTGAACCAGGCGTATGCCGATGTCGCCCATCTGCGGGCGGACAGCGTGATTCTCGCGCGACAGTTGCAGCAGACCGAAGCCGCACTGCCCGACGTCGACCTCGCCGCGCAGCACGCGGCCGCGGCCTACGCGCAGCACAACCTCGTGCTCGGCGCCTACACCGATGCAGAAAGCGCCGCGCTCACCAAACGTGTCGACGTCGCCACGCTGCGCGAATCGCTCGCCGAACAACGCGTCGGCCTGCAAGCGCTATTGGGCAGCGCGATCCCCGACGCCTTTTCCTCCGCTCAGACCTTCACCGAAACTCATGCGAAATAGCCTACTGTCGGCGCGGCGGCCGCGCATCGCCTCTTATGCGATTGCCCTTGCCTGCGTCGCGCTCACGAGCACCACCGTGCATGCGGCCGGTGCGGCCAATGCGTCCGCCGGCGACGATGCGGCCGACCAAGCCGTCGTATCGGTGCAAACAGTGCAGGTGCAGCGCGCCGTCATCGCACAACCGGTCCGCGCCTATGGCATCGTCGCGGCATCCGCGTCGAATCTGACCACGGTCAATCTGCCGTACCTCGCGCATATCGTGCAGATGCGCGTGCAGGCCGGCCAGAGCGTGACGCGCGGCACGCCGCTTTTTGTCGTGCAAGCCGACCCTGCCGCGGTGCTCGCCGCCAACCAGGCGAAAAGCGCCGTGACGCTGGCGCAAGGCGAACTGGCGCGCACGCAATCGCTGTACGACAAAGGGCTCGCCACGCAATCGCAACTCGCCACGGCCCGCAAGGCCGTTGAGGACGCGCAGCAGGCGCTCGCCGCGCAGAACCAGACGGGTGTCGCGAACGGTCACAAAGTCATCGCGGCGCCGATCGACGGCGTGGTTTTGCAGATATCGGCGGCACAGGGCGATCAGGTGCAGCCCGGTGCCGCGATCCTGCAACTGACCACCGGCAGCGGCAACGGCAAGGACGCACGGGCGAACGTCATGCTCGGCGTCGAACCGTCGGACGTCCCCGCTATCCATGCCGGCGACACGGTCACGCTGCACGGCCTGTCCACCACGCTCGCGAAGGCCGCGGTGGATGGCCGTGTGGTGCTGGTCGGGGCATCGGTCGATCAGCAAAGCCAACTCGTCAACGTCGGCGCGAACGTCCCGCTCGGACAGACCGCATTCATTCCGGGCACGCGAGTTAGCGCCGATATCGCGACGCGCAGCGGCACGCATTGGGTCGTGCCGCGTGCCGCCGTCCTGAAAGACGACAAAGGCGCGTACGTGTTCCAGATCACGCCGCAAAACAAGGCGCGCCGCGTGGCGGTGGTCACGCAGATCGAGAACGGCGACCGCTACGGCGTGGACGGCCCGATCGACGGCGCACAAGGCCTCGTCGTCAGCGGCAACTATGAGTTGAAGGACGGCATGGCGGTGCGCGATAGCGGAGGCGCGCCACGATGAATTTCGGTCAATGGATGCAGAAGCACCGGCGCTCGCTGCTGTTCGTGATCGCGTTGCTGGCGATCGCGGGCGCACTGACCGCGTTTCGCCTGCCGATCTCGCTGTTCCCGAACGTCGCGTTTCCGCGCGCCGTTGTCTCGCTCGACGCGGGCGACCGTCCCGCTGAACAGATGGCCACGCTCGTCACGATGCCGGTCGAAGAAGCACTGCGGCGCGTGCCGAACGTACGCGACGTCGAATCGACCACGAGCCGCGGTTCGGCGGAAATCTCGATCAATTTCGACTGGGGCACCGACATGGCGCAAGCCACGTTGCAGGCGCAGTCGGCAATCAGCGAGATTCTCGCGACGCTTCCGCAAGGCACTTCGATGCAGGTCCGTCGCATGGACCCGACCGTGTTCCCGGTGCTCGCGTATAGCCTGACATCGAAACAGCAATCGCTGTCGGCGCTGCGCGATCTCGCGCAGTTCCAGATGCGGCCGTTGCTGTCGTCAGTGGAAGGCGTGGCGCGCGTCGAGGTAACGGGCGGCGCGCAGGACGAGTTTGAAGTCGCGATCGATCCGGCGCGCCTCGCCGCCTACAAGATCTCGCTCCCGGATGTGTCGAAAGCGATCGGCGCGAGCAACGTGCTGATGGCCGCTGGCCGCATCGAGGATCATGACAAGTTGTACCTCGTGATTGCCAACACCACGATCACGCAACTCGACGAACTGCGCAACGTGGTGGTGTCGGCCAGCGGCGCGACGCAAATCCGCCTCGGCGACATCGCGACAGTCCATCAAGGCGTCGTGCCGCAATGGATGCGCGTCACGGCCGACGGCCAGGACGCCGTGCTGCTCAACGTCTACCAGCAGCCAGGCGCGAACAGCGTGGCGATGGCCAAGGCGATCCGTGCGAAGCTCGCCGCCTTCCAGCATCAGATGCCGGCGGGCGTGCATCTCTCGAACTGGTACGACCAGAGCGAACTGGTGATCGCCTCAGCGACCAGCGTGCGCGACGCGATCATGATCGGCGTCGTGCTGGCCGCGTTCACGCTGTTTGCCTTCCTGCGTAACTGGAAGATCACCGTGATTGCGGTCGCGCTGGTGCCGGTTGTGATGGCCGCGACGATCCTGCTGCTCGACGTGTTCGGCATGGGCTTCAACATCATGACGCTCGGCGGGATGGCCGCCGCGGTCGGGCTCGTGATCGACGACGCCATCGTGATGATCGAACACATCGTGCGACGCATGCGCGAAGGCGGCGCGCACCAGTTTCACGGCCGCGTGATGACGGCGGCGCTCGAATTCACACGGCCGCTTGCCGGTTCGTCGGCGGCCACGCTGATCATTTTCGTGCCGCTCGCGTTTCTGTCGGGCGTGACGGGCGCGTTCTTCAAGGCGCTCTCCGTGACGATGGCAAGCGCCCTGTTCATTTCGTTTCTCGTCACGTGGCTCGCGGTGCCGATTCTGTGCGACCGCTGGCTGAAGCCCAAAGACGCCGAAGAGCACAAGGAAACCCGCTTCGCTTCATGGATGAACCGGCGCTACGGCTATCTGATCGAGCGCGTGACGGCACGCCCGATTCTCGTGCTGCTCGGCGTGCTGCCGTTGATCGTGGTGGCTGCGTTCGCCTTCACGCGGGTGGGCAGCGGTTTCATGCCGAGCATGGACGAAGGCGGTTTCGTGCTCGACTATCACACCGACCCGGGCACGTCCGTGACGGAAACCGACCGGTTGATGAAGCAGATCGAAGGCATCATCCGCACGAATCCGAATGTCGCGACTTACTCGCGCCGCACCGGCGCCGGTCTCGGCGGCGATCTGAACGAGCCCAACAAGGGCGACTTCTTCGTGCGGCTGAAATCGAGCGGCCGTGAGCCAATCGAAACGGTGATGGAAGAGATCCGTTCGAAGATCGAGACGCAGGTGCCGGGCGAGAGCATCGAGCTCGCGCAACTGATGGAAGACCTGATCGGCGACCTGACCGCGGTGCCGCAACCGGTGCAGATCAAGATCTATTCGGATGACCAGAACACGCTCGCCACTACCGCGCGCAAGGTGGCCGCGCAGATCGGCAAGATTCAGGGCGTGGTGGACGTCAACGACGGCATCAACCCCGCAGGCGACGCGCTCGAACTGCACATCCGGCCGGAGGCCGCGGCGGCTGAGGGCATGGACCCGCAGTCGATTGCGCAGGCCGTGTCCGACATGGTGGAAGGCAACGTTGCGACGCAGTTCCAGACCGGGCCGAAGACGGTGGGCGTACGGGTGCTTGTGGCAGGCGCACTGAAGCTAACCGATACGCAACTGGGGCAGTTGCAGATTCGCGCACCGGACGGCCATCTGTTCGCGCTGAATCGTGTTGCCGATCAGGTGACGGTGACCGGCCAGCCGGAGATCAGCCGTGACAACCTCAAGCGGATGGTGGCGGTGACGGCACGAATCGATGGCCGCGATCTGGGCTCGACGATCGCCGACGTGCAGAAGGTGCTGGGTGACAGGAGCTTGTTGCCGACTGGTGTGTATTACGAGTTGGGCGGGTTGTACCAGCAACAACAGATTGCCTTCAAGGGGTTGTTGACCGTGTTCGGTGCCGCGATTGCGCTGGTGTTTGGGTTGCTGCTGTTTCTGTACGAGCGCTTCCGCGTTGCGCTGGCGGTGATGGCGATGCCGTTGCTAGCAGCGGGCGCGGTGTTTATTGGGTTGTGGATGACCGGTATCGAGTTGAATATCTCCGCGATGATGGGGATGACGATGATTATCGGTATCGTGACTGAGGTGGCGATATTTTATGTATCGGAGTTGCAGGGGCTGATTCGGGATGAAGGTGTTGGGTTTGAGGAAGCGCTGATCGCGGCTGGGCGGAATCGGTTGCGGCCAATTGCCATGACGACTATTGCGGCTATTTTGGCGTTGCTGCCGCTTGCGTTTGCCCTTGGGCAGGGGGCGGCTATGCAGCAGCCTTTGGCGGTTGCCATTATTTCTGGGTTGATTGTGCAGTTGCCGTTGGTGTTGTTGCTTTTGCCTGTGGTGTTGAAGGTGTTGATGAAGAAGCAGGCTATTTAAAATTGGGGTTTTTGCCTGCTCGGCGTTTGTTTCTGTATGCCTGCGGCGTTGGCCTTTCCTTGATCTGTTTGCCTGCTCGGCGCTTGTTCGTCTGTTTGCCTGCGGCGTTGGCCTTTCCTTGATTTGTTATTGGTCTATTAGCGTTGCCCCTGTGCCAGGCAAAAGAAAGCGGCTCACACCGCTAATTCTTAAGCGGGTCCCCTGGCTTGGAGGGGGCAGTGGTGCATCTGGAATCTGTGTTCTCGCACATTCGGCGCCAGTGACAAGGCAGTCATACTTCCGGCGGCGCTGCGCGCGCCGAAACCCACTTCCTAAAACCGCCCGCAGCGGTTTAGTGTTCGCGCTTCGCTCAACGCTGCGGCTCGCCGTTGCATCGCCACCGCGACCAAATCTGCCACCGCAACTGGGGCCGGGGCCTGCGGCTAAAGCTGCCACGCAGCCGACATTTCATTCGAAGTAGGGGTTCGCGCATGATTGCAGAGGCGCTTCGCCGAGGCGAAGCCGATGGCCCCCACCGCCCCCGAACGAAGCCCCTGGTTTCCCTGGCAGACCCATCCGCGACGCACGCAGTGCGGAGTGGGAGCTGATGAGCGCTTTGTCGCCAACGCCGAATGTGCGAGGGCACGGATTCCAGATGCACCACTACCGCGACTGCGCGGGGGACCCGCTTAAGAATTAGCGGGGTGAGCCGCTTTCTTTGCTTATCTTTCTTTGCGGCGGCAAAGAAAGTAAGTGCCGCCCCGCACAGGGGCA
>NZ_WOEY01000113.1 GCF_013177695.1 Paraburkholderia solitsugae
TTGCTTGCGCTAAAACCTCGCGCAAGCAACGCGGCGGCCTCACGACTGCCTGTTCATGTCAAGCTTTTTTCGAATTCCAAACTACTTTTCCACCCCCTCATCGGGGTGCTAAATGTCTAAAGTCCAGTCATTTAAGGCTCTTAAGATTTAATCCGGAGCGCAATACGGATTACTAAATTTCGTGAAATCGCGGTCAGATAACACTCTTGACTTTTCACTGTGCGGTTGCTGAGCCACAAATGGTGTTTGTGATACGCGGTTCGTGTATCACAGCGGCACGATCATGAAGCCGATTTTCCAGTCGGCGCGCGTGGCGTCGATGAACTGGTTGCACGGGCGCCAGGCATTCATCTAACGCGTGGTATTGCCCAAACTAATGCCATACCTCGTCGCGAGCGGAAACGCTATCGACGGCTAAAGCCAGGGAAAGCGCGATTTCTTTCTGCGCGTTGCCGTGGTGCTCGACTCTGCACGAGTGAAGGCGTGCCCGGTGGCGAGTTTGGAGATGAAGGTAGAGAGGAAGTACATGAATGAAGGGTTCCGGTTTAAATATCTGGTCTATGCAAGAAGCGGTGCGCCGGCTCGGCGCCGGCAATGAGCACTGCCGCGTTGCTGAACCGTTTGAAGCCGAACATGCCTGACTGGCGGGTTGACAAAGACATGGGCAAAGAACCGGAAGCGGGTTGATCGACAGACCCGCAAACACCACCGGTTGACGTGCATGTAGCCGTTAGCAGTCAAAGATGAGGCTCGCTTCGCGACAGCCTGAGACGGACTTGACTACGCCGGGTGGCAGGCGGGGCTGCTTTTCACGCCTTGACGACATACTTTATCAAACCATAAGTCGTCATGTGAAGATATATTTGTTAAATGATGGCCCGGGAGAGTGCTGAGCGGTGATTGCGAAGCGCATCCGTGCCTTTCTGGTCAGCCCTCTGCGCGCGCCCGATCTCGGCAGAACACCCGTCCGATTGAGGCTCCGCGGCGTCGCAAGGTGTCCAAGCACTTCCGGCCCCTTGTCGCTTGACGATCATGGTTGACGCGATTGAGTCGAGAAGTTCATCTGACTATATGACTAGAAAGGTACGACGGAACGATCGGCTGTACTCGGCAGGTCTGCGCCATCTGCAGCCAAAAAATTTTATGAAAACATATGTCGTCAGTTGACGATTTATTTTCTCGCAGATATCTTCGCTTCCCAAGAGGTAGCCAAATCAGCGGCTACGCCACGTGTGAACAGCGCCGCGCAGGCGGTCGGAGCGAGCCATGAGTAACGTCAATAGATTCGGGAACGGTCGTCGTCGATTTCTACAGTTGTCGGCGGGCGCGGGGCTCGCTGCATCCGGTTTGATGGGTGGGATGTCACGGGCCTTCGCTGCCGACAGCGTGAATCTCCATACCTGGTCGGCCGGCGTCGATACGGTGAAGCGCATGCTCGTGCCGTTTCAGAAGGAAGCGGGGCTGAACGTCAACTACAACAACCTCCCGTTCGCACAGTATCGCGAGGCGATGGTGACGAAGTTCGTCGGCCAGGCGCCGATCGACGTGCTGTGGGTGTCCGATGGCTGGCTGCCCGAATGGGCCGACGCGGGCTGGCTTGCGCCGCTCGACGGCTATCCGCAACTGCTCAAGTACAACAGCGAGGTGCAGGACTTCTGCACCCAATCGATGCGCTACAAGGGGCGTCAGTACGGTCTCACGTACTACACCGACTACATGGCGTTTCTGTACGACGCCGACAAGCTCGCAAAGGCGGGCATCGCGGCGCCTCCTGCAACGTGGGACGAACTGGTCGCGCAATCGCTGAAGATCAAGAATGCGGGTCTCTCGCAATACCCGCTGATGCTCTCGATGGCACGCGAAAGCTGGCTGATCGAGTTCATGTCGTCACTGGTGTTTTCCAACGGCGGCCGCTTTGTCGACGACAGCGGCAAGGCGATGATGGACGACCCGAAGCACGGCGCGCTCACTTCGCTGCAATGGGTTGCCGATGCGGTCAACAAGCACCACATCGTTTCGCCTGCCTGCGTCGAGTTGGGCGAATTGAACGGTTTCAAGGCCGTGGCGTCGGGCAATCACGCGTTCGCGTTGTTGCCGCGCTACCGGATTCAGGCGCTTAACGATCCGCGCCAGTCGCGTGTGGCCGGCCATATCAAACAGGCGTTGATGCCGGCCGGCCCGAACGGCTCGCACGCCACGGTTGCGTGGATGCGCATGCACGCGATGAGCGCCGCCGCCGGCGCCAACAAGACGCGGGCCGCCGAGGCGACACGCCTGATCGAAGCGTTCGGCGGACGATTCGACGGCCAGTACGCGTTCCAGAAAGCGATGTTCCTGGATACCGGCACGGCATTCGGCGTGAAGCCGCTCTTCAACGATCCGGAAGTCCGCACCGCATATGAAAAGTACGGCGATTTCTCGATGTTTCAGAAGCAGCAGGATCTGGCCCGCAAGAAGGATGTGATCACGCGCTGGTTCGGCGAATGGGACGAGACCAACGGTACGGCATGGCAAGCGGCGATCCTCGGTCAATCGAGCGTCGCCGACGCACTGAAACAGTCCGCGCAGAAGTGGACCGCGTTGAGCAAAGCCTGAGGTCGATATGAGCGTTCAAGCCCTGGGCCGCCGCTGGCTTGCAAGACATTCCGTGGCGCCTTCCGATCAGCGTAGCGCAATGCTGCTGCTGACGCCGATGATGCTGGTGCTGCTTGCAGTCGCCGTGTTTCCGGTGCTTTACTCGTTCTGGACGAGCCTGTTCGACATTCATTTGACGCGGATGAACAGCGTGTCGTTCATCGGACTGGGCAACTACATCCAGACTTTCCGCGACCCGATGTTCTGGGCTGCTGTCGAGCGCACTGCGTGGTTCACCGTCGTGTCGGTCCTCGCGATCATGGTCATCGCGACGCTGATGGCGCTATTGCTGAATCAGGAGTTTCGCGGCCGGCGCATCCTGTCGACCGCCTTGCTGATTCCATGGGCTATTCCGTATGTGGTCGACGGTCTGATGTGGAAGTGGATCTACGACTCAGGGTATGGCGCGCTCAACGGACTGCTGTTGCAATTGGGCGTAATCGGGCAGTACATGGTGTGGCTGGGCGACACGCACAAGACGCTGGCGCTGATCTGCAACGCATTCGTATGGAAGGAAGTGCCGCTCGCGACCATCCTGCTGCTTGTGACGATGAAGTCCATTCCGTCGGACCTATATGCGGCGGCACGTGTGGACGGCGCGAACCTGTGGAGCCGGTTCGTGCACGTGACGCTGCCGGCAATGCGTCCCGGCTTCATGCTCGTAATGATCTACGAAGCGATGATGGCGGTGCGGCACTTCGACCTCTTCTTCATTCTGACAGAGGGCGGTCCGGCCGACGCGTCTCACGTGCTCTCCTGGCACATCTATGTCGAGACGTTCCGCAACCTGTCGTTCGGCACGGGCGCGGCGGTCGCGTATGTGCTCGCGCTTGCCACGTTTGCGATGTCGTACGCCATCATTCGTCTACTCGGCAAGAGGCTCTAAGCGATGTCGTCTTCTCTCTTTGTCAAGCGCCTGGCGCTGCTGGCCGGTTCAATCGTGATGTTGTTGTATGTGCTGGCGCCGGTTGCGTGGCTGCTGTCGTCTTCTCTGCAACGCGAAGCGGATATCACGTCCATTCCGCCACACTGGATTCCCCATCCGCCGACGCTCTCCAGCTTCAAGGCGATCGTCGCGGCGAGCACCGGCACGGCGTCGGACGATGGCAACGCCGCGTTCATTCCGTCCACCGCGCAGTACCTGTTGCCGGCGCTGCGCAATAGCCTCGTGGTCGCCGCTGCGGTGGTGTTGCTGAATCTGCTCGTCAGCGTTCCCGCCGCTTATGCGATGGCGAAGATCCGTTATATCGGCCGCGATCTGTCGGTGTATTTCATGCTGGCTACCCGCGTGATTCCCGATATCGCACTGGTCGTGCCGTTCTTTCTGTTCGTGCGCAAGCTCGGCCTGCTCGACAGCGTCGGGTCGCTGATCATCACTTATCTGGCGATCACGGTGCCGTTCAGCGTCTTCATGTTGCTTAGCTATTTCGAATCGCTACCGGACGAACTCGACAAGGCGGCTCGGGTCGACGGCTGCTCGCGGATTCAGGCTTTGCTGAAGGTGTTTTTGCCGCTTGCGGTGCCGTCGCTCGTCGCCGTCATCATGTTCACATTTCTGACCAGCTGGAACGAGTTCCTGTTCGCCTTGATGTTTACGCAGACCGCCGCGTCGCAAACCGTCCCGATCATCGTCGCGTCTTTCACGTCGGATTTCACGACGAGCTTTTCGTTCATCAACGCAGCCGGCGTGGTCGCGATTGTGCCGCCAGTGATCATCGCCGTGGTGTTCGAGCGTTACATCGTGTCTGGCCTGGCTGCCGGCGCGGTAAAGGGATAAAGGGAAAGGTCATGGCTCAAATCGAATTTCAGCAGGTGGGAAAGAAGTATGCAAACGGGCATGTCGCGTTGGACAACCTGAATCTGCAGATCAGGGACAAGGAGTTTCTCGTTCTGCTCGGACCGTCCGGCTGCGGCAAGTCGACGACGCTCAATATGATCGCCGGACTGGAAGAGGTCACTCAGGGCAGCTTGCGGTTCGACGATGTCGAAGTGAACGGCTTGCCGGCGCACCGGCGCGATGTGGCGATGGTGTTTCAAAGCTACGCACTGTATCCGCACAAGAACGTATACGACAACATCGCATTCGGCCTGCGGATGCGCAAATATCCGCAGCAGGAGATCGATGCGCGGGTGCGCGCTGCCGCGCAGTCGCTTGAAATCGAGCATCTGCTGGACCGGCGGCCCGGGCAACTGTCGGGCGGGCAGCGCCAGCGCGTCGCGCTCGGCCGCGCGATGGTGCGCCAGCCCGCCGTGTTTCTGATGGACGAACCGTTGTCGAACCTCGACGCGGCGCTGCGCGTGTCGATGCGCGCAAGCATCAAGGCATTGCATCAGTCGATGCAGACGACCTTCGTGTACGTGACGCACGATCAGGCCGAAGCGCTGACGCTCGCCGACCGCATCGTCGTGATGCGCCAGGGCGTCGTGCAGCAGATCGGTTCGCCCGACGACATCTACGAGCGGCCAGCCAATAAATTCGTCGCCAATTTCCTCGGCAGCCCGCCGATCAATTTTATCGACGGCGTACTGATGCAAGGCGACCACGGTTTGCATTTTCGCAGCGGCGATCTTTCGCTCGCCCTCGATGACGAGACGCAGAGTCTGCTCGCAGGTTGCAGTGGCCGGGCAGTGTCGGCCGGCATTCGTGCCGAGGACATCGACGAGCATGGCGACTCGACCGATTGTTCGCTGGCAGGCGACATCGCCTCGTTGCTGCCGGTCGGTTCCGATCAGTTTATCGGCTTGCAGTGTTTGGGTCAGTCGATGTTTTTTCGTGTTGGCAAGGAGCGTTCCTGCAAGATTGGTGAACGCGTGACCCTGTCGATCAACCGCCGCCGTCTGCACCTTTTCGATCAGACGAGCGGCGTGAACCTGAAGGCGCAGAACGCATGAAACCTGCGGTATTTTCGTATCACCGGCCTCACACGCTTGAAGATGCGCTGTCGCTGCTCGCGCTGCACGGCTTCGACGCCAAAGTCATCGCGGGCGGGCAAAGCCTCGCGCCGATGATGAACATGCGCTTTGCGCAGCCGGCGCATCTGATCGACCTCAACGCGTTGCCGCAGCTCAGCGGCGTGACGCTTGCGGGTGATTCGCTATCCATTGGCGCGATGACCCGCCATCACGAGGTGGCCACCAGCAGCACGGTGCGCGCCGCTTGCCCGCTGCTCGCGGAAGCGGCCGCGACCATTGGGCACTACGCAATCCGCCAGCGCGGCACGCTTGGGGGCAGCCTGGCGCATGCGGATCCCGCTGCGCAAATGCCGCTCATCGCGAGCACGTTGGGCGCTCGCATCGAGATCGTCGGACCGGACGGCAGGCGCGAGGTGCCGGCCACAGAGTTCCTGATTGCGGTGATGACGACCGATCTCACCGCAGAAGAAATCATTTGTGCCGTGCATTTTCCGGTTGCACGCCCGGACGAGCGACATGCTTTCGAACTGTTTAGCAGGCGGCACGGCGACTTCGCAATTGCGGCTTGCGCCCTCATCGCCGTGCTCTACGGCAACAGATTCTCCAGTCTGCGTATCGGACTCGGCGGCGTGGCGGATGCGCCGCTCGTGCTGAACGAACTTGCTGCGGACTTCGTCGGCGCACCAGTCGATGCGCCGACGCTGGCTGCAATCGCCGACGCGGTGGCCGGCGCGATCGATCCGTACGATCAACCGGACATCAGCGCCGCTTACCGGCGCGATCTCGTCAGGGCGCTCACGGCGCGCGCGTTGCAACGCGTGACGCAGTCGGCCAACACGACCTCGAATTGAGTAATGGAAAAGAAAGCAATTTATCTCAGTGTGAACGGCACCCGACACGAAGTGCATTGCGAGCCTCGCAAGCTCCTTTCCGACGCGCTTCGTGAAGACTGCCGTCTGACCGGCACGCACGTTGGCTGTGAGCACGGCGTATGCGGCGCATGCACTGTGCTGATCGACGGCCGTCCGGCGCGCTCGTGCCTCGCGTACGCCGTCCAGATGGACGAAGTGCAGATCACCACGATCGAAGCTGTCGCGCAGGACGGCCGCCTCTCGCCGCTTCAACAGGCGCTGCATGAGTGTCATGGCCTGCAGTGCGGTTTTTGCACGCCCGGCATCGTGATGACCTTCGAGGCTTATCTGCGCGAGCACCCTAGCCCATCTGAGGCCGAGGTGCGCGAGGCGCTTTCCGGCAACCTGTGCCGCTGTACCGGGTACCAGAACATTGTGCGGGCGATCCTGCGCGCTGCCGCGCGGATGCGGGGGGAGAGCGTCGATGTCTGAGCAGACGTTTCGTTACCTCAACAAGGCGGTGCCGCGCACCGAAGATTATCGCCTGCTGACGGGCTATGGCCGCTATCTCGACGACATCGAAATCGCGGGCGCCCTGCATGTGTGCTTTGTGCGCTCGCCGCATGCGCATGCACGGATCGTTTCAGTGGATACCGCGGCGGCTGCCGGCATGCCTGGTGTCGTCACCGTCGTCACCGGACGGGAACTGGCGCAGTGGACCATGCCGATGCGCGTCGCCGCGCCGGTCGAGGGCCTGTTGCCGGTCGAGTTCGCGACGATGCCGACCGACATCGTGCGCTTTCAGGGCGATCTTGTGGCGTGTGTGGTCGCCACGGACCGGTACCTCGCGGAAGACGCGGCGGAGCAGGTCATGGTCGAGTTCGAGCCGTTGCCTGTGGTGACCGATATGTGGCAGGCACTCGAAGCCGATGCCGCGCAAGTCGACCCCGGGGTGCCCGGCAACCTGGTGTCGCACCAGAGCTACTCGAACGGCGACCCGCAGAGCGTGAGCAAGCACGCTTACCGCGTGGTCGAGGCGACCTTTCAGCAGCAGCGGCAGACCCATGTGCCCATCGAGACGCGCGGTTGCGCGGCAGTCTGGGACGCCGGGCGTGATCACTTGACGTTGCACATCGGAACCCAGGTGCCTCATCCTTTGCGCACTCAGCTCGCGCAACGGCTCAGGCTCAGCGAGTCGCAGGTGACGGTGATTTCGCCTGATGTCGGGGGGGCGTTCGGCCAGAAAATCGCCTTGTACCGCGAAGAGTTGACCGTCGCGGCACTCGCGCGTCATCTGAAGCGGCCGGTGCGCTGGCGTGAAGACCGTCTCGAGAATTTGACCGCAGCGGCCAATTCGCGCGAAGACTTCTGCCGCACGCGCGCCGCGGTGGACGGGCAAGGCACGCTGCTCTCGCTCGATCTGGAGATCCGCGAAGACTTCGGCGCGTATTGCTTCTTTCCGGCGAACTACCTCGCGCGCGTCGTCGCGATGGTGTTGAGCGGACCGTACCGGCTGCAGCACTACGCGTTCGACGTGAAGGTCGTGCTCAGTCACAAATGCGGCAACGCACCCATGCGCGCACCGATGTCCATCACCAGCTGGGTCATGGAAGGCACGTTGGAAGCCATTGCGCGCGAACTGAAGCTGGATCCGGTCGAAGTGCGCCGCCGCAACCTGTTGACGCCGGAGGAACTACCGTACCGCACGGCCACCGGCGAATTGCTGGCCGACATCACGCCGTCGCAGACCTTTGAGGCGGTGCTGGCGGCCTTCGATTACGACGCGTTTCGCGCACGCCAGCAGGCGGCGCGGGCGGCCGGCCGCTATCTTGGGCTTGGCCTGTGCAATGTGGTCGAGCCGACGACGTACGGCTCGCGCTTTTATAAATCGGCCGGCATTCCGGGTTCGGGACACGAGGCAAGCTGGATCCGTATCGAGCCGAGTGGTGTCGTGAACGCGTCGGTGGGTCTTGGCCCGAGCGGACAGGGCTATGAAAGCGCGATGGCCAATGCGGTGGCCGAAGGCCTGGGTGTGCATCCGTCGAGCGTGCGTATTCATCTGGGCCACACCGATATCGCGCCATACGGAATGGGCAGTCGCGGCGCCCGCAGCGGCACGGCGGGTGGCGGCGCGCTTTATTTGTGCGCGCTCGATGCGCGCCGCAAGGTGCTCGCCATTGCCGCCGGTTGTCTCGATCTGCCCGATAGCGACTCGCTTCGCCTTGTCGATGCGCGCGTCGAGCGCCGTAGCGGCGACGCGTGGGTTGACGCGGGTCTAACGCTCGCCGACGTGGCGCGGAGTGCCTATATGGATCCTACTTCGCTGCCGCAGGGCCTCACGCCCGGCCTCGAGTTTCACTTGACCTACGATCCGCCGCCGATGACCTACTCGAATTCGACGCACGGATGCGAGATCGAGTTGGACGTCGCCACCGGTGCGATCCATTTTGCGCGCTACGTGATCGCCGAAGACTGCGGCACGCTGCTCAATCCCACCGTGGTGACAGGGCAGCAACATGGCGCCGTGGCGATGGGATTGTCCGGCGCGTTGTTCGAGCATACGCGCTACGACGAAACGGGGCAGAACGTGACCGGCTCGCTTGCCGATTACCTGATCGCCACGTCGACCGAATTACCCAATTTCGAGATCATCCCGTTGCATACGCCTAGCCGCGCGACGGCGGCGGGCATCAAAGGGATGGCCGAAGGCGGCGTGATGGGCGCGCTCGGCGCCTTGACCAACGCCGTGAACGACGCGCTAGCGCCATTCGGCGTGGTGGCGGACCGTCATCCTCTGACTCCCATGCTGTTGCGCGACCTGCTGCGCGACAAACTCTGACCGGATCAAACAATCATGAATCCATCTGCAAGCAAACCTGCTGTCGGCTTTATCGGCCTCGGCATCATGGGCGCCTCGATGGCGGCGCGGCTCGCCGCAGCCGGCTATCCGCTGCACGTCTATAACCGTACCCGTGCGAAGGCCGAGCCGCTCATCGAGGCGGGTGCAACCTGGCATGCCACCCCGAAGGCGCTCGCCGAAGCTTCCGACGTGGTCATCACGATCGTCGGCATGCCTGACGACGTGCGCGCGCTGTATCTCGGCGACGACGGTCTGATCATGAACGCACGGCGCGATGCCGTGCTGATCGATATGACGACCTCGAGCCCGCAACTGGCCGAAGAGCTCGCCGCGCACGCTGCAGCCCGCGGCGTGCACATGCTGGACGCGCCGGTTTCGGGCGGCGATGTCGGCGCGCGCGAGGGGCGGCTGTCCATCATGGTGGGCGGCACGGCCGACGTGCTCGCGCGCGTCGAGCCGATGTTGCGCTGCCTCGGCGCGAACATCGTGCTGCAAGGCGGACCGGGCGCGGGTCAGCACACCAAGCTGTGCAATCAGATCGTGATCGCATCGACGATGCTGGGCGTGTGCGAAGGCCTGGCCTATGCGCACAGCGCCGGGCTGGATGCGCAGACCGTATTGAGCGCGATCGGCGGCGGCGCGGCTGGCGGCTTCCAGTTGAATAACATGGGGCCGCGCATCGCGAAGGGCGATTTCGCACCTGGCTTCTTTATCGAGCATTTCATCAAGGACATGCGAATTGCGCATGAGGAAGCCACTCACATGGGACGTGAGTTGCCGGGTCTGGATCTGGTGCGCAGCCTTTATCAGAAGCTCGCTGAGCAAGGCTTTACGCGCAACGGCACCCAGGCGCTGTTCAAACTCTACGAGCGGTGAGGTGTGGCGATGAAGCTAGCTGATCAATGCATTCTCCCTGCACGGCCGGAAGCCGTGTGGCGTGCGCTGAACGATCCTGCCGTGCTCGAGGCCTGTCTGCCCGGGTGTAAATCGCTCGCGATGCTGGACGAGCGGCATTTTGAGTCGACCGTGCAGATTCGCGTGGGTCCGGTGGCGGCGACCTTCAAGAGCAATGTGGAGCTGTCGGATCTCGATCCGCCCAGGAGCTACACGATTGTCGGCACAGGCAACGCGGGCGCGGTTGGTTTTGCCAAGGTTACTGCGCGCGTGCAACTCGAACCGCAAGCCGAGGCGACCGTGCTCGTGTACGACGCGGATGTCGAAATCGGCGGAAAGCTAATGAGTGTGGGATCCCGCCTGATTCAGTCCGCCGCGGGCAAGAATCTCGACGCCTTCTTCGGCGCGCTGAAAGCGCACATCGAAAAGGAGGCGGTGCCCGTGGACGCTATGCAACTCATCGAGCCGGCACCGCAGACACAGCCGGACGACGCGCCGCTGACCGGCGGCGTGCAACGTCAGCCGCACGGCGAGACGAAGCCGTCTACCGTCACGCCCATACCCGGGCCGACATCGGGTCTGCGGGTCTGGCTGGTCGGTGCGGGTTCGGGGCTGCTCGGTTTGCTGGTTGGATTTTTGATTGGGCACGCGGGCTGACGGTCCGCGTCGCGATGGCAACCTAGTTCGTTCTGCAGTTCAGCGTTTGATCAGATTAATCTCTCATTCGACAGGAATTCTAGTGAGCAAAAAAATAGTTATCCTAATGGCATTGACATGCCTTGCGGAGGCAGCTCAGGCGCAAAGCAGCGTGACCCTCTACGGCGTCGCCGACGATGGCATTACCTACACCAACAATCAGGGCGGACATGCCAATTACCAGACCTTCAGCGGTGGTATGGGCGGAAGCAAGTTCGGCCTGCTGGGCAGCGAGGATCTGGGCGGCGGCACGAGCGCAATCTTCCAGCTCGAGAGCGGCTATGACGTAAACAGCGGCAAGCTCGGCTATAACGGCCGGCTGTTCGGCCGTCAGTCATTTGTGGGCCTGTCCGGCAACTACGGTAGCGTGCGCCTTGGGCGGCAGTATGACTTCATGGTAACCAATCTGCAGCCGCTGACTTCTTCGCTGGCATTCGGCGGCTCGCTGTCGTCGCATGCGGGCGATGTGGACGGGATCTGGGGCACGTATCCCGTCAGCAATACGGTCAAGTACGTGAGCCCGACATATCACGGCATCACGGCGGGCGCACTCTATAGCTTTGGTGGCGTGCCGGGTTCGGTCGGCGACTCGCGGCAGTACGGCTTCGGCCTGAGCTATGCGAACGGTCCACTGAAGCTGGCGGCCGCCTATCTCTATGTGAACAACCCGGCAGTGACGCGATTTGACGGCACCACGGGGGCGACAGCCGGCCAGGCGTTTACGAATCCTGTAACGAACCCGATTTATAGCGGCTACGCCACCGCGCACAGCATGCAGACGCTCGGAGTAGGCGGCAACTATCAGTTCGGCGCCACGAAGCTGGGCGCGCTATACACCGACACGCGCTTCAGCAACGCAGTAGCGACCAGCAGCACCACGTTCCAGGGTTCCGCGACACTCGCCTCATACGAAGCGTTCGTCAGTCATAGCTTTACACCTGCTGTCATGGCGGGTCTGACCTACGACTACACGTCGTCACCGCATGCGCACTACAACCAACTGGCGGCGGGTTCCGAGTACTCATTCTCCAAACGTACTTTCACTTACCTGATTGTTGCCTGGCAACGCGCCAGCGGCGTCGATTCGACGGGACACGCGGCGGTAGCCGATCTGACTTATCTGTCACCTTCGTCGACGCCCAATCAGGTCGCGGTGCGCGTGGGCATCCGACACAGCTTCTAACTTTCAGTGGAGTGCAGGTCTGCCGGGCGGCGTGACAGTGTGCTCGGCGGTCGTTGTTTTGTGAGCGTTTGAATTGCAACAGGAGGTAATCATGTTGGTGGAAATGCGTACGTACCAGATTACGGCAGGAAAGGTGGGTGAGTTTCTGCAAATCTACGAACGCGAGGGGCTCGCGATCATCAGTCAGTACGCGCGGCTCAAGGGCTGCTGGACTAAAGACTCGGGCACGTTGAATTCGGTGGTGTTCTGCTGGGGCTATGACGACTACGCGCATCGCGCCGCACAGCGCGCGAAGCTCGCCGCGGACCCGCATTGGCAAGCTTTCACGCCTCGCATCCTGCCGTACCTGGTGCATCAGGAGTCGGTGTTCCTTGCGCCCGTGCCGTTTTGCCCGGCTGACTGAAGCAGAAGTGGTGAAGTTCTCTGACCACCGGGCGTGCAACGGTACTTGCTGCGCCGCGGTCTGTTTGTGAGGTAGTCAATGATTGAAGCTGATTTGGTCGACAAGATGGTGACGTGGCGTCGTGCACTGCATGCGCACCCCGAGACCGCATTCGAAGAAGTCTCGACGGCACGGCTGGTGGCATCGGCGCTGCGCGACTACGGTTTTGAAGTGACCGAGGGCGTCGGCAAAACCGGTGTGGTCGGCACGCTGCGAAGGGGGAGCGGTCCTGCGCTCGGATTGCGTGCGGATATGGATGCGCTGCCGATGGTGGAGTACAACGAATTCGAACACCGTTCGCAACACCGCGGAAAAATGCACGCGTGCGGTCACGACGGCCACACCGCGATGCTGCTGGGCGCCGCCGCTTCGTTAAGCCGCGATACCGGTTGGCACGGTACGGTGCACGTGATCTTCCAGCCCGCCGAAGAGGTGGCGGGCGGCGGGCGCGTAATGGTCGAAGATGGACTCTTCGAGCGCTTCCCGTGTGACGCGGTATTTGGTCTGCACAACTGGCCCGGCTTGCCGCTCGGCCATTTCGCGATCAACCGTGGCCCGATGATGGCCTCGTTCGATACCTTCGAGATTCTGGTGGACGGCAAAGGCTCGCACGCCGCGATGCCGGAAGAGGGGATCGATGCGCTGGTCTGCGCGAGCCATGTCGTGATCGCGCTGCAGACTATTGTGAGCCGGCGCGTCTCGCCGAAGGAGGCGTGCGTGGTGAGCATCACGCAGGTTCATGGCGGCGAGGCCTGGAATGTGTTGCCCGACCGCGCCGTGATTCGCGGCACCGTACGCTGCTTCGATGCCAACGTGCAGGAGCGCGTACGGAGCTTGCTGAATGAAATCGGCACGCTGACCGCGCAGGCGCATGGCGCGCAAGCGACGCTGTCTTACCGCTACGGCTATCCGGCAACGATCAATGCGCCGGCCGAAGCCGACGTCGCGCTCGATGCTGCGCGCGCGACGGTCGGCGCGGCGAAGGTGACGTTGGGCTGTAAGCCGTCGATGGCCTCGGAAGACTTCGCGTTCATGGCGCTGGCGAGGCCGGGTGCGTATGTCTGGATGGGCGTCGACGGGCCCGAGCCTGGCGCTCCGCTTCACAACCCGCACTACGACTTCAACGACGACGCATTGGCTACCGGTGCGTCGTATTGGGTGAACGTCGTGAAGGCGTTTGGCGTTGCGCGCGTATGAAGCCTGGCATTGGGCGAACACGGCGACGTGACGCTCGACGCGAGCCGTCAGGTTTATCAATTTGTAGTCTGAACAGGCCCGCATTCGCGCGGCTGATCATTTGGAGTGTCATGATGAAAATTGGATTTGTAGGACTTGGCTCGATGGGCGCCGCGATTGCGAAGAACCTGATCGATGCCGGGCACGACGTGCAGGTTTTCAACCGTAGTCCGGCCCGCGCCGAACCGTTGCGCGAAGCAGGGGCGAGCGTCGCGTCGAGTCCCGCGCAGGCGGCGCTGGGGGCCGACGTGGTGTTCACGATGGTGGCCGACGATGCCGCCCACGCAGCGCTCACGTTCGGCGAGGCGGGCATCGCCACCACGCTGAAGCCGGGTGCGCTGCACATCTCGATGAGCACGATCAGTGTCGCCACCGCGCAGGACCACGCAGCGAAGTACCGTGAAGCAGGTCTTGCCTTCGTGTCCGCACCGGTGTTCGGCCGGCCCGATGCCGCGGCGGCGCGCAAGCTGTTCATCATGGCGGCCGGCGCGCACGAGCACCTCAAGGTTGCTGTGCCGCTTCTCGAAACGCTTGGGCAGTCGGTGGGCATTGTCGGCGAAGATCCTTCGCAGGCCAACCTGGTGAAGCTGATCGGCAATTTCATGCTGTCCGTGATCATCGAAACGCTGGGCGAAGCGTGTGCCGTAGCGGGCAAGGCCGGCATCGATCCGATGCGTCTCGTCGAGTTGTTGACGAGCGCGATCTTCAATGCGCCGCCCTATAAGATCTACGGTCCGCTGATTGCATCCCAGCAATTCCAGCCGCCTGGCTTCTCGTTGCCGCTCGGCCAGAAGGACAACCGCCTGATGCTGGCAGCCGCCGAGGCACTTGGCGTGCCGCTGCCGCTGGCAAGTCTCGTCCACGACCGGTTCCTGACGTTGCGCTCGCAAGGGCTCGGCGCCGAGCATGACTGGTCGGCGGTGGCGCTTTGCGCGTTGTCCGATGCAGGCTTGAGCAAGGCGCTTCACGGCGGCTGAGCGCAATGGAGACGATGCCGCTCGCCATGAGCGGCATTCGACGTGTCGAACAGAGCACGAGCGGGAATGTTTAGCGATCGACAAGAGTGCAAGGAAACGCTCATCTGATCGAAAATACGGGGCGCGCCGTTCCCGTACCGTGCAGAGCCGCTTAATTAGCGCTGCGTTCCATTGCTGTCGCGACGAGTGCAGGCGCTGCCGCCGCCTGGGCGAGTTCATCGCTCGACCATCCGCCGCCGAGCGCGTGCAGGAGTTGCACATTCGCGCTCAGCTGGCGTGTCTGGATATCGAGCACGCTGCGTTGCGCCTCGAGTGCGACGGTCTGCGCCTGCACGACATCGAGGTAGCCCACTGTGCCTTGGCGATATTGGCGTAACGCGAGGTCGACGGAGTACTGGGCGGCATTTGCTGCATCCCGTTGCTCACTAAGCGCAGTGCCGAGATACGACAGCAGGGCAAGGTTGTCTTCAACCTGCTGGAATGCAGACAGCACCACGCCGCGGTAACGTTCTCCCGCTTCTTCGGTTGCCGCCTTGGCGGAATCGAGTTGCGCACGACGGTATCCGCCGTCGAACACGTACTGCACAAGCTGCGGGCCGACCGCCCAGAACAGATTGGGCGCGCTAACCAGGCCGGCGTAGGCTGCGCTTTGCACACCACCCTGCAAGCTGAGCATGATGTCCGGGAAGTAGGCCGCCCGCGCGACGCCAATTTTTGCGTTGGCCTCGGCTACCCGGCGTTCCGCTGCAGCGACGTCGGGACGTCGCTGCAGCAGCGTTGAGGGCAGGCCGGTCGGAATCGCCGGCAACGCGATGGCGGCGGTCTGGGGCGGCAGGCTGAATTCGGACGCAGAGGCGCCAACCAGGACCGCGATCGCGTGTTCAATCAAAGCCCGTTGCGCCAGGTTCTGCGACAGCTGCGACTTCGCCGACGAAAGTTGCGTTTGCGCTCGGGAAACGTCGAGGCCCGACACGATCCCACTGTTGTGCAACGTTTGCGTGAGTTGCAGGGCCTTCGCATACGCCACGACAGTCTCGTTCAACAGCTGGGTTTGCTGGTCGAGGCCGCGCAAGCGGAGGCAACTGTCCGCCAGTTCGACCTGCAGACTCAGCCTTACCGAGGCCAGATCGGCCTTGGTCGCCTGCGCCTCGTCCTTGCCGGCCACCACGGAGTCGCGCACGCGGCCCCAGAGGTCGAGGTCGTAGTCGATTTCGCCGCCAAGCGTGACGGAGTTGTAGTCGTTCGGGCCGCCCGCACGCAACGGCCGGTTGTCGGACTGGCGATCGCGCTGCGGCACGGCGCTCGCACTGATCGACGGGTACAGTCCCGACTCGACTTGCGCCACGAAAGCCTGCGCTTGCGCATAGTGTGCGTACGCCGCGCGCAAGTCGGTGTTGTTGGCCAGCAGACGTTCTTCGAGATCGTCGAGCTGTGCGTCGCCATACATCTTCCACCAGCCGTTGCGGTCTATCCGGTCGGCGGGCTGTGCCGTGGTCCACGGGCCAACCGTCTTGTATTGCGCCGCGATCGGCGTCGGCGGGACCTGATAATGCGGCGCGAGCGAGCAGGCGCAGAGCGCGACGACGCTCGCGAGAAGCGCCGGAAGTCCATACTTAACCATGTGCCGCTGCCTTCATATCGGTCGCCGTCGCAACTTGCACGTTGTCGCCGTCAGCGAGTCCGTCGGGCGGTGTATCGATCACGCGATCGGTTGCGGCGAGCCCTGAGCCGATCTCCACTGAGTCGCCCAGGTCGCGGTTGATCTTCACATGCTTGAACAGCACGTGACCGTTCGCACCAAGCGTGGCGACCACGACGCCGCGGCTATCGAAGACGAGTGCGCTGGCCGGTACACGGAGCGAATCTGCGGAGGCGGGTAAAGTGAATTTCAGGCTGGCGAACCCACCCGGCAGCAGCTTACCGTTAGCATTGTCAACCAGCAGTTGAACCAGCGTCGTTCCCGAACTCGAATTGACCGAGTCTGCCGCTGCAACTACGCGCGCGGTGAACTGCTGGTCGGGATACTCGGGGACGGTCAGGATGGCGGTCGTGCCGTCGTGTATCGCCGGTGCGTAATTCTGCGGCACCTGGACATACACGCGTAACTGCTTGACGTCGGAGACCGCGAACAGCTCCTGTCCGACTCCGCCGCTGCCGGCGTTGACCAACGCACCGACGTCGGTGTCGCGAGCGGTCACCACGCCGTCGAATGGCGCGACGATGCGCGCGAAGGCCTTGGTGGCGACGAGGCGATCGACGTTGGCTTTCGCGGCTGCCACGATCGCCTCCTTGGCGGTGTAGTCAGCGGTGCGTTGGTCGACATCCTGCTGGGCGACGGAATCGGTGCCGCTTAGCGCTTCCCAGCGCTTCGCCGTCGTACCCGCAACTAAGGCATTCGCCTGCGCACTCTGGAGGTCCGCGCGCGCCTGCAATAGCTGCTGGTCAAGCTCGGGCGTTTCGATTTCGGCAAGTACCTGGCCCGCTTTGACCGGCGCGCCGATATCGACACTCCATGATTTCAGATAGCCGCTGACCTGCGCGAAAATCGGTGCCCGCGTAAACGCTTCGAGGCGGCCGGGCAGTTGCAGCGAGGGGCCGTTGGCGTCGCGCAAGGGCTGGATCAAGTTGACGGTTGGGACGGCCTGGGCGTCGGTCCAGGTTTTCAGCTGGCGGGCATCGGCGGCTCGCAGCGTGACGCCGGCAGCGACGATGCCTAAGGCGACCAGCAGGCCGACCACGCCTGCTACCAGAAGCGGGCGGCGCGACGGTGTATTAGTGGGAACAGTAGATTCAGACGACATGAGCAGGACCTCCCGAGACGGATGCCGGGGTAGCCGCGCGCCCGGGGCGCGCGTGCACGATACAAAAAATGACGGGGACGAGGAACAGCGAAGCGGTGGTGGCAAACAGCAGACCGCCGATCACGGCGCGGCCAAGCGGCGCGTTTTGCTCACCGCCTTCGCCGAGGGCGAGTGCCATCGGCGCCATGCCGATGATCATGGAGAGCGCGGTCATGAGCACGGGGCGAAAACGCGTAAAGCCCGCTTCGAGGGCGGCCTTGAACGGGTCACCGTGTATGGCAAAACGTTCGCGGCAGAAACTGACGACCAGAATCGAGTTGGCTGTCGCCACCCCCATGCACATGATCGCGCCGGTCAATGCGGGTACGGAGAGCGTCGTGTGGGTCGCGAACAGCATCCAGACGATCCCTGCCAACGCGGCAGGCAACGCGCTTACGATCACGAAGGGGTCGGCCCACGACTGGAAATTGACCACGATAAGCAGATAGATCAGCACCACCGCACCAAGCAAGCCGAACAACATGCCGGCAAAGGCGCTGTTCATCGTCTGCACCTGGCCGAGCAGCGCGACGGCCGAGCCCTTGGGCAAGGTGCTGGCGTTGTCGTGCACGATGCGCTGAATGTCGGATGCCACCGCGCCGAGGTCGCGGCCCTGGGTGGTCGCGAAGATCTCGACCATGGGCTGGATGTTGTACTGGCTGACAACCTCATTGCTGCTGGTGCGTTCGACTGTCGCCAGACCACCGAGGATCTGGGCGGTACTTCCGCCGGTGGCCGTGATCGGAAGATTTTGCAGGGCGGCGAGCGAATCGAGGCTGTATTGCGGCGTTTGCATCACGATCGGATAAGACACACCGTTCGCGTTGTTCAGCCAGAACGTGGGTGCGACCTGGCTGGAACCAGCGAGGTTCACCACCATGCTGTTCGTCACGTCGCGCTCGGTGATGCCGAGCAATTGCGCGCGTGTGCGGTCGACATCGACGTTGAAAGTCGGGTTGCCGTGCGACTGCGCGATCCGCGCGTCGACCACGCCCGGAACATCGCGAACCTGGCGCAGCAGACGGTCCGTATACGCGTAGTTGGCGTTCAGGTTATTGCCGCGAATCTGCAGGTCGATCGGCGCCGGCGAGCCGAAGTTCAGGATCTGACTGATGATGTCCGCTGGCGGGAACGAAAACGTGACGCCCGGGAATTGCCGCGGCAATCTCTCACGCATCCGGCGAACATACTCTTCGGTTGGGCGATGGCCTTCGTTGAGCGCGATCTGGATGTCACCGTCCTGCGAGCCGATCGTACCGGTGTTGTTGTAAGCGGTATTGATGCCGCTGACCGGCAGACCCATGTTGTCGACCACGGTGCCGAGATCCGCCGGCGGGACGATCTGGCGGATCGCGCCTTCGATATCCGCAAAAATCTGCGCGGTCTTTTCAACGCGAACACCGACAGGTGCGCGCACATGCATCAGGATTTGTCCTGAATCGACCGAAGGGAAGAAGTTGCGGCCGAGGAGCGGCACAAGCGCGAACGAGAGGGCGACAAAGCCAAGGAAGCCAATGACGAACGAACGCCGGTGGGTCAGCGCGAGTTCGAGCAACCCACGGTAGGCGCTACGCACCTTTTCAAAGCGCGCTTCGAAGTCACGCTGGAAACGCCCAAGCGGACCGGGGCTCCTGGTTTCATGGACGTGCTCGCCCTTTACATGCTGTTTCAGCAGGTATTTCGCCATCGTCGGCACTAGGGTTCGCGACAGGATGAACGACGAGATCATCGCGAAGATCACCGCTTCAGCCATCGGCACGAACAGGAAGCGTGCGACGCCGCTCAGGAAGAACATCGGCACGAACACGATGCAGATACACAGCATCGAGACGAACGCCGGCGTGACGATCTGAGCGGCGCCGTCGAGAATAGCCGTCTCCACCGCCTTGCCGTGCTCGAGGTGCCAGTTGATGTTTTCGATCGTCACGGTGGCATCGTCGACCAGAATCCCCACCGCTAGCGCGAGACCGCCGAGCGTCATGATGTTCAAGGTCTCGCCGAGCGCGGACAGCGTCGCGATGGAGCCGAGGATAGCGAGTGGGATTGAGGTTGCGATGATGATCGTCGAGCGCCAGCTGCCCAGGAACAGCAGGATCATGAGGCTCGTCAGCACGGCCGCGATCACACCCTCGCGCGCCACGCCGGTGATGGCCGCCCGCACGAACAGCGACTGGTCGCCGATGGGCTCGATCTGCAGGTTATCGGGCCACGACGCTTTCCCTGCAGCAAGCCGCTGCTTGATGCCGGAGATGATGCCCAGCGTCGAAACCGAGCCGTTCTTGAGCACGGACATCAGTACCGAGCGGCGGCCGTCGACGTGCACGATATTGGTCTGCGGCGGGCTGCCGTCGCGCACATTCGCAATGTCACGAATGTAGACGGTGGTGCCATTGGCTGCCTTGACCGGCAGATCGCCCAAAGCTTTGATTTCCGACGGCGCATTGTTCAGTTGCAGCGTGTACTCGTAGTCACCGATCTTTTCAGTGCCGACCGGCGTGATGAGGTTCTGGCCGGCAAGTGCATTGGCGACGTCCTGCGCGGATAAGCCGCGCGCCTGGAGCGCCGCTGGGTCGACGTCGATCTGTACCTGACGTGTCTTGCCGCCGAACGGGTAAGGAATTGCTGCGCCTGCGACCGTCGTGAGAACCGGGCGCACCGCATTCAGCCCTAGGTCACCGAGGTTCTGTTCAGAGAGTCCCTTGCCAGACAGTGCCAACTGGATGATCGGTACGGTCGACGCGTTGTAGTTCAGGATTAGAGGAGGCGTCGTACCTGCAGGCAACTGCCGCAATTGAGTTTGCGCGACCGAAGTCACCTGCGCGTTCGCCGTGCTGATATTCACCCCCGGCTGGAAGAAGATCTTGATGATCCCGAAGCCGGCGACCGATTCCGCCTCGATATGCTCGACGTCATTCACAGTAGTCGTCAGCGTGCGTTCGAATGGCGAGGTGATACGGCCGGCCATCTGGTCCGGCGGCAGACCCGTGTACTGCCACACGACGCTGATCACGGGAATCTTGATATCCGGAAAGATGTCGGTTGGCGTCCTCATCGCGGACAAAGGACCGATGATGAGGATGAAGATCGCCAGGACTACGAAGGTGTAGGGTCGCCGAAGGGCGATACGGACTAGGCCGAGCATGAGAATTCCAGAGCTTGGGGTAAAACGTAAGAGTGTCTTGGAGGAGGTTAGCGCGGCGTGTGATGACCCGCAGCCGTGTGCTTGTACCTGACGCAAGCACAGGACGCGCTTGTGCTGACGGCATATTCGACCGTGACGGAATACTGGTTAGGGATTCGCATAATCTGCATTTCTTGAGAATTGCTCTGCTGCTTAAGATCGATCAATAAAACTTGCGCGCATCTTTCAATTGCCCAGCGTTTAGCAGAGAAAGACACGTGCAACGAAGAAGTCTGCAGTGAGACAGGTGCCGATGTGCTGCAACGCAACCCAAGCGCGAATGTACACAAAGCTCGGCAG
>NZ_WOEY01000114.1 GCF_013177695.1 Paraburkholderia solitsugae
CGGACATTTGCTGCAAGGTATGCCTCTCTGCTTCGCTCAGCTTGATGGTGCATTTCATCTGACGGCGTTTGAGTTGGACTCCTTATTCAAACGCACCAACTTCAAAACCGTTTACCCGGAACACTTATTGGCCTATCGTTCAGGCGCAAAGCAATATTAAAATTCCGCACTACCAAAGTACCTGGGACGATTCTTAAATTGATGGGACCACTCTTACGGTTCGTAAGAATTATTCGGATGACGGCGTTTTTTCTCAGACCGGCAATTAAGACTTTTCCGAAACTTGCCTGGATTTCCTCGACTCGGCTCTTGCGCAACGAATAAAAAACCCCGCCGCATCGTTGCCGATGCGGCGGGGTTTCTAAACAGCGCTAACCGTAAACTACGCGCCGCTGGCTTCGTTCAAGGTCAGATGCTTCGTCTCAGGCGCCCACGCAATCGACACCACCATGCCGATCAGCAGGACAACGGCAAGCACCATCATCGTCGAGTGAAAGCCCAGGTGAAGGATGCCAAGCGGCAACAGAAACGTCCCGACGGCCGAACCAAGACGGCTGCACGCAATCGCCAACCCGACCCCACACGCTCGCACCTCGGTCGGAAAACACTCCGGCGGAAACACGCCGACCAGGTTCGAGAACGCCGACATCGTCAACGTGAAGATCGCGAACGCAACGATCATCGCGAGCGTCGCGGACTCCGGCAGCAAGCTCAACGCAATCAGCGACATGCACGTCACGGCGAACGAGCCGATCAGAAACATACGGCGCGACAGCTTAATGGTGAGCCAGATGCCGATCAACGCGCCAAGCACGAGGAATCCGTTCAACAGAAAATCCGTGCTGGAGTTGTTGTCCAAATGGATCGCTTTAAGAATGGTCGGCAGAAACGTGTAGATCGCGAAATAGGGAATCACGAGGCACACAAAGAACGCGCAATTGAAGATCGTTCTGTGGATCAGGTCTTTCTTGAACAGGCGCATGAAGCCACCAGGCATGTGCGCGTGTTCATCGTTGCCGTCGTTCAGTGTCACGTTGGGGCCGAAGTGCTTGAGCACGATCGCTTTGGCTTCGGCAACCCGTCCCTTGCCATGCAGCCAGCGCGGCGATTCGGGCGTGCCCATCCGCAAAATCAGTACGATCAGCGCGGGAATGCCGGCCGACGCGAGCAGCCACCGCCATGCATCGGGCGACGCGTCGGCATACTGCATGCCGAGCACGTTGGCCACCACATAGCCGATGGTCCACACTACGCTGAACGAGCCGAGCAAGGTGCCGCGATGCTTGCGTGGCGAGAACTCGGCGAGAATCGCGTGCCCGACCGCGAAATCGCCGCCCATGCCGAAGCCGATCAACACCCGCAGCAGACACAACTCGAACGGCGAACTCACGTAGAACTGCGCAAACGCGGCCGCGGTGATGATGAGAAAGCTCAACAGAAAGATCTTCTGCCGTCCCAGGCGATCCGACAGCCAGCCGAACACCAGGCTGCCGACAAAGATGCCCATCAGCGCGGAACTGCCGATCATGCCCATCCAGAACGCGTCGAGCGGCATCTGGCGATTCAGCGACGCCAGCGCATAGCCGATCGTGCCGAGTGCAAACCCTTCAGTAAAGTGAGCGCCGAACGTCAGCCCGGCGATCTTGACGTGGAACGCGTTCAGCGGAACGTCGTCGAGAGGAATGGGGCCGCGCACGGCCGCCGCCGCGGCCGACGGCAAAGTGGGGGCGAGGCCGAGAGTGGCCGTCTGGCTATCCTGATTACTCACGCTGTCTCCTTGTTTGTACGTGCGCGGATGGCGCGGTGCCGACGTGATGCCGGTTTCGCGCCAAGCCACGCAGTTGGGCTCGTTATTCGCTTCGCGGTTTATCCCGTCGTTCGCCTCGCTATTCGCCGCGTGCGTCGGCATGCGATGCACAAGGCGAATGTGTGAGATGAACGCGTGAGACGAAGATCAGCGGCTGAGCCCGCCCATCATCATGTACTTCAGTTCGGTGTATTCATCGAGGCCGTACTTCGAGCCTTCGCGGCCCAGACCCGATTGCTTGACGCCGCCGAACGGCGCGACTTCGGTCGACAGAATCCCTTCGTTGATGCCGACCATACCGCTCTCCAGCGCTTCCGCCACGCGCCATGCACGGGCGAGATCGCGCGTGTAGAAATAGGCTGAGAGGCCGAACGGTGTGTCGTTGGCCGCCGCGATGGCTTCGTCTTCAGTCTTGAAGTGAAAGCACGCCGCCACCGGCCCGAAGGTTTCTTCCGCGGCGATCAGCATCGACTTTGATGCATCGATCAGCACCGTTGGCTCATAGAATGTGCCGCCGAGTGCATGCGGTTTGCCGCCGGTCAGCACCTTCGCGCCTTTTTGCAACGCGTCGGCGACGTGTGCCTCCACCTTCTTTAGCGCAGCTTGGTTGATCAGCGGACCTTGCTCAACGTCGCCTTGCAGCGCGTTGCCGATTCGCATCTTCCGCACGGCTTGTGTCAACGCTTGCGTGAACGTGTCGTAGATGCCGTCCTGCACATAGAAGCGATTCACGCACACGCAGGTCTGCCCGGTGTTGCGGAATTTCGACGCCATCGCACCTTGTACGGCGGCGTCGATATCCGCATCGTCGAACACGATGAACGGCGCATTACCACCAAGCTCCAAAGACAACTTCTTTAGCGTATCCGCCGACTGCTTCGCGAGCAGTTTGCCGACACGTGTCGAGCCGGTGAACGACAGCTTGCGCACCACCTCCGATTCAGTCAGCACACCGCCGATCGCGACGGCATCGCCGGAGACGATGTTGAACACGCCAGGTGGAATGCCGGCCTTCTCTGCCAGCACCGCCAAGGCCAAAGCGGACAACGGCGTTTCTTCGGAAGGCTTGAGCACCATCGTGCAGCCTGCCGCGAGCGCGGGGCCGGCTTTACGCGTAATCATCGCGAGCGGGAAGTTCCACGGCGTGATGGCCGCGACCACGCCGACCGGTTCGCGCGTCACGATGATCTTCGCGTTCGGATTCGGGCTCGGGATCACGTCGCCATAACTGCGCTTGGCCTCCTCGGCGAACCATTCGAGGAAGCTCGCCGCATAGCCGACTTCGCCACGTGCTTCGGCGAGCGGTTTGCCTTGTTCGCGGGTCAGCAATTCGGCGAGCGCGTCGCGGTTCTCGAGCATCAACTCGCCCCAGCGTCTGACACGCGCGCCACGTTCCTTCGCAGTCATCGCTCGCCATGCCGGAAAGGCTCGCTCCGCCGCAGCTACGGCCTGCGTCGTTTCCACCGCGCCGCCCTTGGCGACTTGAGCGATCACCTCGCCCGTTGCAGGATTCAGAACGGGATACGTGCTCGCACTTTCGTACCACTCGCCGCCAATGTAATGTCCGGTTCGGAGAAATTCGTTCATGCTGCCTTCTCCAGGTTCTCGACGAACGTGCCTTGCGCAAGCCGCGCTTCACGAGCGATACGTTTGCCCGCGGTGTAGTCGTTGATCAGATCGCATGGCGTGTAATTGCGTTCGAGCTCGAACAGTTCGTCGGCGGAGAGCTTCGTGCCGAGCGCGGCCAGCGCGCTATCGAATTGCGCGGGCGTATCCGCGCCGACCAGCATGCTGGCGACGCCGCCATGGTTCAGCACCCACGCCTGCGCGATCTGCGCCGCCGACACCCCGCGCCGCGCCGCCACGCGCGCCACCGAAGCAGCAATCTCACGAGATGCCATATCGCCGTACATTTGCGCAGTGAAGAAATCGGTCTGGTTTCGCGTCGAGTTTGGATCGCAGGTCAACAGACCACGCGCCAGCGGACTGAACACCGACACCCCGACGCCCTGATCCTGGCAATACGGAATCATTTCGCGTTCTTCCTCGCGATAGGCTAGGTTCAGCTGCAGTTGCATGTTGATGGGTTTGTGCCAGCCGTTGCGCTCGCACACTTGCATGATCTTCGCGAACTGCCACGAGTACATCGTCGATACGCCGATGTAGCGAGCCTTGCCCGCGCACACGATATCGTTCAACGCACCCATCGTTTCTTCGACCGGCGTATTCACGTCGAAGAAATGCAGCATGTAGATATCGACGTAATCCATCCCGAGGCGCGTGAGCGACGCGTCGATGCCATCCATGATGTGCTTGCGCGAATGGCCGCCGGCGTTCTGATACGTGCCCATGTCGTAGCCGACCTTGGTCGTCACAACAATCTCCTCACGCCGCGCGACGCGCTTCAAAATGCGGCCCACCACTTCTTCACCCACACCGGTGGAATAGAAATCGGCGAGGTCGATGAAATTGACGCCGGCTTCCAGCGCGTGACGCACGATCGGCTCGCTCTGCGCTTCGTCGAAAATCCACGGCTTCCATTGCGGCGTGCCCATGTTCATCGTGCCGAGGCACAGACGCGACACCTTTAGGCCCGAGTGTCCGAGGCGAATGTATTCCATAATGCTTGTCTCCTTCCTTCCTGATCACATTCAATAGCGCACGCAGCAGCACGCCCCTCACGGCGCGCGAACCGCATTGCGCGTGATTAACGTTGTTTCGGGGTGTAGAACGGGTTCGATACGTCGCGCGCCGCGGCGAACACTTCATCGCGATGCGGCAGCCCCTTCATCGCCGCGAGGATCGCGTTCTTGCACGCGCGGTAGTTGTTCTCGAAGACGGCGTCGAGATCGTCGGTGCCCGGATTAACCCAGTTCGCCGACACCACCACCCAATCGTTTTCCGCCTCGGGCGGCAACGTGCCGTTCTCCAACGACTCGGCCACTGCCTTGGCGATGCCAGCTTGCGAAGCGCCCCACGTCGCATTGCCGTGGAACTCGCTGCCGATCTGCGCCTTGTTCACATACAGCGTGAGCGGCTTGGTCGGCACGCCCGGTCTCGCGATCACGACAAACGGCGCATGCCCCGCGGAAGGCGTCGCTAATGCGGTGGCGAAGGCCTGGCCCGCAGGCCCGTTGCGCGGGCCGACGAGTACGTTGATGTGCGCGAGGTTGACGCCGGGGCCTTCGAATCCTTCGCCGATGAAGAGTTGTTTGTCCGTCGATACGCTCATGGTCTTTCCGTCGAGGGTGAGTGGATGACCGATTGTGCTGTCCGCGCTTCGCGACCCTGTATCGATGAGTTTTGATGCGGGGTATGAGGCGAACTCATCTCCGGGTTTGCCCCCGGACGACTTGGGTGGCGATTAAGTGGCGCATCGAGTCGTAGATCGGGCGGCGCATGCCACTACGCCTCAGGACGAACGCAAAGGTGAGCGTTTTCGGGACTCGCGATTGCGAACATCAATTCGAGGTGAAAAGTGAAGAAGCCGAAGGCCGCTCACGCACCGACAGTGCGAGGATCAGCAACCAGGTGGAGTCCGCAGAAAAGGCGGCACGAGAACCAGACGACCGGCCACGCGATCCTTCGCATAGCCTGGGAACGCCCGCCAGCAAAGGCTGGCGCGGGTTTCGAGGAAAGTGGGGCAGCCACGAGGGACAGACGAGGCGATCGCACCGCAAGGTGCGTCATCCGACAAAACCAGGCTCACCGAAACAACGAAGCTTGGCACCGGGCCGTTGCAGAAACTCACAGCGCGCGTTGTAAGCGCACGCGAAAGGTGAGCGTTTTCGGGACCCTCTCAGCGGTGCGAGAAAAACCCGGCGCAACTTCACTTCAGAAAAATTCGACGCGTTGCGAGCGCAAGCGCCATGGTCAAAACACCTTCAGCCTTCAATCAGAAAGCGCTCGCGATTCTTGCCCGCGAGCCAGCCAGGCGAGCGGCCGCGACCGCTCCACGTCTCGCCAGTCTTCGGGTTGCGGTACTTGGCGACCGAAACCGTTTTGCGCGCCGTAGCACGCTTGCTCGTAAAACCCAGTTCTTCCGCTGTCAGGTCGTATTCGACGATCTTCTGCTTGATCTCGACGATCGCCTGGGCGATTTCCTTCTCGCGCGCCACCGCGACTTCCTTGTGGAGCTTTTCGAGCTGGGCAGTCAACTGTTTGTACGAGGGCATGACGGGTACTCCGATCGATTTGACGAACTGCAGTGCGGACGCCCCGGAGGAAGTCCACCGCCCAGGAGGAAGTCCCCTTGGGGGATTGGCGGACACTATCAGACGAAAAAAGCGCCGAATAGTGCGGCCCACCCAGGGCAGCCCGCGACTAACCGCCGTTCAGGGTGGCCCGCTCACCGGCGCGGCCAATGCACTCAATCATCAATTGCATCGTACACGCGGCGTTCGAAATCGACCGACATTGGGAAGGGTTCGACGGCACGCCGCTGAATCAGCATCAAACCAATCAGGTCTTCCACCGGATCGGCGAACCAGCTCGTGCCATACGCACCCGGCCAACCGAACGAACCCATCGAGCGATAGCCGAACGGCAACTGCTGCGCCGGATCGTCGACGATCGACAAGCCGAGGCCAAAGCCCTGGCCCGCCCACATCACATGACCGAACGCCGGCACGCGGCGCTGGTCGCGGGTTAGAAAATTCGAGCGCATCAAATCGACCGAGCGATGCGACAGCAAACGTGTCGAACCGACGCGTCCGCGCCCTAACAAAAGTTGTGCGAACTTGAGATAGTCCTGCGCCGTCGAGACAAGGCCGCCACCGCCACTCTGGAACCGGCCGGGGTTCGCCCAGCGGCTCGCCGACGGATGATCTTCGACCACCCGCCGCCGCGTGCCCGGCTCGACGCCATAAGCCGTCGCCAAACGCGCGAGTTGTGCGTCGGGCACCCAGAACGCCGTATCGCGCATGCCGAGCGCTTCGAAGATCCGCGTCCGGAAGAAGTCGCCGAGCCGCATGCCGCTGACGCGCTCGATCAGCACGCCGAGAATGTCGGTCGCGATGCCGTAATGCCAGCGCGAGCCGGGCTGAAACATCAACGGCAAGCTGGCTATACGCCCCAGCCACGCGCTCGCATCGCCGCGCGCCTCAATGCCGTTGAAGGCCGCCGTGTAAGCCTCGGCCAACGGACCGGTGGCGGTGAAGTGATACGCGTAGCCGGCGCGATGTGTGAGCAGATCGAGCACGGTAATTGGCGCCCGGACCGGCTCGGTTTCGTCGAGCGGGCCGGCGGGGTCGCGCAGCACTGATGGCGCCGCCAGCTCCGGCAGCCACGATGAGATCGGTGTGTCGAGCGCGAGCCGATCCTCTTCGATCAGCATCAGGATCGCCGCACTCGTCACTGGCTTGGTCATCGAGGCGATGCGAAACAGCGTGTCGCGCTCCATGGGCAATTGCGCGGCTTCGTCGCGCAAGCCGAGCGGCTCGAAATAGCCGATTTCACCGCGCCGCCAGACCAGCGAAACGACGCCCGCCACGTCGCCTCGTTCTACATAGCCTTGCATGGCGCGGGTCAACGCCGTCAGCCGAGCTGCTGAAAGTCCTGCTGGTTGCATGATTGTCCTGAGCGTCTCCGCGCGTTACGTTCCGTCATTTTTGCAGGAAATGTTACCCGATCAGACGGTACACGCGGCCACGCACCATGGCGGGCGATCACGCTTTCTTCCGCTGCTCCAATGCCAGGAGTGCGGCATTGAGCCGTTTGACGCGGCTGGCCTGAGCCGGCACCAACGCCGCGCCGGACACCGAGTCGATACGGTTACGCCAATATGACAGCGGGATGCGGTCCTCAGCGGAAATATGCGAAATTACGTGTTCAAGATGTTCAATATCTTTTTCGAGTTGGTGGTGATTCATTGACGCCCCCGGAATTACTCGTTGAACTCGATCAAAAAGCATAAAACGTGCCGCAATTACTTCCTGCACTTGATCTAAACGGAAAATCTTTCTTAAGCGTTAATTTCAAGCCGGCGAAAACCGGCAAAACCTGCGCGCTTTTATCTGTATCACCGCCAGATGAGGATACTGCGGTGAGTCTTCACGTTCCGTTAGGTGCCGCACCGACGCGGCCTATCAGCAAAGACCGGGTGTCTGGTTATTGGCTTTAACGTTAAAAGAAATAATCTGTAAACAACGCGCTGAAAATCCAAAACGCATCATAGACCCATCGGCGAACGCATATTAGAGCCAGACATTTATGACGACAATATGCTTATTGGGAGAAACCGGCTCGCCGTACGGCTGAATTTGTCCAGTTCCAATGAAGTCTGCGCAGGGCTAGCGACGCCCACCGTCGCGGTCGGGCGGCCGGGCTAAGGAGAGGAGTGTGTAAAGCGCACTGCGCCGGCTTCGAGCCGGCGCCTTGTCATTTCGCCCGGCAGGCGTAAATCAGACTGAGCGTGCCGTTGTCGGTGGACTTGCGCACGACGTCAAAAGCACCGCCGCAAGCGGCGCTCGCCTGCTGCGAGCAGGAGTCTGAGCCGGCCGGACATTGAACCAGCGTGGTCTGGCGGCCGTCCGACAGAAACAGCGGTGCGCTGCTGCTGCAACCGCTCAGCACGGCGACTGCGGGGATCGCCAGCGCAGCGCCGGCCCGACGCGCAAAAGAGGAGAGACTGCGTTTCATTTGAAACCCCGATCACGTCTTGTTGTTCGATCACGCGATTGTGCCACGCGGCAATTACACTGCGTCACCCAACGCCGTCAGACTTTGTCACACCTCGATGCCGTATGCCGCGATCTTCTTATAAAGCGTCGCGCGGCCCATGCCGATCTGCGCGGCCGTCTCGATTACGCGTCCGCCGTTGGCGCGCAAGGCGTCGCCCAGGTAGCGCTTTTCGAACGCGGCCATGGCGTCGCTCCACGACATCGCTTCGGATGCCCCCGAGGTCGCCCCCGGGGTTGCCCCTGAGGCCGCGTCTGAAGTGCGCGCCTCAGAGGCCATCGAACCATGCGGACGATGGCCGCCCTGTGCCGGACCGATGAACGGCGCCAGCGCACGCGCATCGATTCGCTCGCTGTCCGCGAGCATCACCGCCCGCTCAAGCGTGTTGCGCAACTCGCGCACATTGCCGGGCCACTCATACGAACACAGCAGCCGCAACGCGTCGTCCTGCAATTCGAAGTGACGGGCGCCGCGCGCTTGCGTCGACAGGTCCTCTAGCATCGCGTAGGCAAGCGCTTCGATATCGGACGCACGCTCGCGCAACGCCGGCGCGTGGATCGTCAACACGTTCAGCCGATAGAACAGATCCGCGCGAAAACGGCCTGTGGCGACCAGCGCCGGCAAGTCGGCCGAGGTCGCGGCGATAATCCGTACGTCCGCGCGCACGATCCGGTTCGAGCCAAGCGGCTCGAACTCCTTGTCCTGCAGCACGCGCAACAGCTTGCCCTGCAAAGGCAGTGGCATATCACCGATTTCATCGAGAAACAGCGTGCCGCCGTTCGCGAGTTCGAATTTGCCGACTCGGCCCTTACGGTCGGCGCCGGTATAGGCGCCGGGCGCGGCGCCGAAGAATTCGACTTCGAGCAAGGTGTCAGGAATCGCCGCGACGTTGACGGTCACGAGCGGCTGATTCGCCCGCGCCGAGCCGCCATGAATGGCATGCGCCAGCAGTTCCTTGCCGGTGCCGGTTTCGCCGAGCAACAGCACCGGTGATTCGAGTTGCGCGGCGCGGCGCGCCTGGCGCTTCACTTCGAGACTGGCCGCGCTCGTGCCGACAAAACTGCCGAACGTGTACTTCGCCCGTCTTGCCTGCGCGAGCGACTGACGCGTCGCGATCAGCTCCTCCTGCACGCGCGAGTAATGGGAGAAGAGCGGCGTCAACGCTTTGAGTTCATCGAACAACGCGAAACCCACCGCGCCGACCGTTTCCCCCGCGTCGTCTTTCAGCGGCAGCCGCGTCACGACGAGCGGCTCGCGGTCCGTTTCGAGGATGTCGAGCAGAATCGGCTTGCCAGTATTCACGACCTCGCGCATCAGGCTGTTAGGAATCACCGCTTCGCAATCCTGGCCAATCGCCTGCTGCGGGTCCGAAAAGCCGAAGCGTGCCGCATAGCGCTTGTTGATCCACACGACGCGCGCGTCGGCATCGACGATGAACGTGCCTTCGCTGAAATTTTCGAACGTGCGGAAGAGCGAATCCATCGCCCGGCGCAGTACGTCGCCGTAGGTGGCAGGAAGGCCCGCCCAGTCGGTCATCATGGTGTCGCTGTCTCCGGCTACCGTTTTATTTATGCTTGTCTCATTTCGTAGACAAGCTTATCTCACCAACGAGATCGCCAGAAACCAAACAGCATAAGGAGTTTACCTAGGACAGCCTATGTTCAGATGATTTTACGTCCCGTTTTTGAGACGGTTGGGTACAATCGGCCGCATCACGTTTTAAACTTTGGCCTGCAAAATCAATGGGTGGGCCGCTGCGGTGCGCATGGCACGGAACCTGCGTTTGCCGCCGCCGTGCCGTCGCACCACCGAGACGGCGTACACGTAGAACAACCAAGCTTTGGAGACTCAATGTCATTTGTCATCGTCCTCGCCGCGCTGGCGTTTCTGATGTTTGCCGCGTATCGCGGCTACAGCGTCATTCTGTTCGCGCCGATCGCCGCCCTTGGCGCGGTGCTGCTGACCGATCCGGGCGCCGTCGCGCCGGTGTTCTCCGGCATCTTCATGGAGAAGATGGTCGGCTTCGTGAAGCTTTACTTCCCCGTGTTCCTGTTGGGCGCCGTGTTCGGTAAGGTCATCGAACTGTCCGGTTTCTCGGAATCGATCGTGGCCGCGGCCATCCGCTACATCGGCCGCTCGCGCGCCAATGCGGTGATCGTCGCGGTGTGCGCGCTGCTCACCTATGGCGGCGTATCGTTGTTCGTGGTGGTGTTCGCGGTGTATCCGTTCGCGGCCGAGCTGTACCGCCAGAGCAATATTCCGAAGCGCCTGATGCCGGGCGCGATCGCCCTCGGCGCCTTCTCCTTCACGATGGATTCGCTGCCGGGCACGCCGCAGATCCAGAACATCATCCCGACCACCTTCTTCAAGACCACGTCCTGGGCCGCGCCCACGCTTGGTGTGATCGGTTCGCTGTTCATCATTGTCGTTGGGCTGACCTATCTGGAATGGCGCCGCCGCGCGGCCATGGCAACCGGCGAAGGTTACGGCACGGAACTGCACAACGAGCCGGAGCGCGTCGAATCGAAGCAACTGCCGCACCCGTTGCTCGCAGTGGCGCCGCTCGTGCTGGTCGGCGTGGCGAACTTCCTGCTGACCCGTTGGATTCCGAACTGGTACGGCGCGACGTACACGATCGCACCGGACATCCTGCCGGGCATCCATGCGCCGGTCACGACGACGATCAAAAGCGTGGTCGCGATCTGGGCCGTGGAAGGCGCGCTGCTGCTCGGCATCGTCATGGTCGTGATCACCGCGTTCGGCCGTGTGCGCGAGCGCTTTGCGGTCGGCACCAAGGCTGCGGTGGCGGGCGCACTGCTGGCTTCGTTGAATACGGCGTCGGAGTATGGCTTCGGTGGCGTAATCGCGGCCTTGCCGGGCTTCCTGGTGGTCAGCAATGCGCTGAAGAGCATCCCGAACCCGCTCGTCAATGCCGCGGTTTCGGTGAGCTCGCTTGCGGGTATCACGGGTTCAGCATCGGGTGGTATGAGCATCGCGCTCGCGGCCATGTCCGATACGTTTATCAAGGGTGCGGAAGCCGCGCATATCCCGATGGAAGTGCTGCACCGGGTCGTCGCGATGGCGAGCGGCGGCATGGACACGCTGCCGCATAACGGCGCCGTGATCACACTACTGGCGGTGACGGGTTTGACGCACCGTCAGTCGTATCGCGACATTTTCGCGGTGACGGTGATCAAGACGCTGGCGGTTTTCTTTGTGATCTCGGTGTATTACGCGACGGGGCTGGTTTAACTTTATCGCGCTGAAAAACGGCTGATTCGGGTCCAGGGCGCGCCGAGACATCGGCGCACCCGCGATCGCACACCGCAGCCGGCAGTGGCGGTGGCAGCGCAAGTCATCAATACATCGACGCTTCGTCCAACCCGAAGTGATCGCATATCGCCTCGTGCAGCGAGATTGCGCGTTCATCCATCTCGGTGGTCCAACGTTCGCTGGTCTCGCAGAGCCGCTGCAGTTCGCGGCATTGCTGGGCGAAGCGCTGCTCCTGCACGACCAGGAACCCGCCGGCCGCGCTATGCGCCCAGCCGCCCAAGGCTTCCCGGTCTTCCTGTTCAACAAGCGCCAGCAGCCTCGGCAGATCGCTTTGAAGATGCTCCTTGAGCATGGCCGTGTAACGTGACTTGTCGTCCGCACTGAGCGTATTCGCCGGGTCGGTGGCCGCGCCGGCCGCCATTGAACTCGCCGCAGCCGACTGCGCGGCTGTTGCTGATGCCGGCTTCGCTGCTGCTGTCGCTGCCGTCGCCGGTCCCGGTACAAGCTGCGGTTTTGCGGACGTCACCGCGAGCAGCGCCGCCTCCAACTCACCCAGCGACGCCGGTTTCGCGACATACCCGGTAAAGCCTCGCTCGCGCCAGCCGTCCTGCTGCTGGTTGTCGGTGACTGCGCTAAAAGCCAGCACCGGTACGTCGGCATGCGCTCTACGCAGTGCCGCCAGCAACGTGTATCCATCCATGACCGGCATGTGAATATCGGTCAGCACCACTTCGAAATGCCCCTGCTCGAATGCCGCCAGCGCTTGACGCCCGTCACCGGCAATCGTCGGCAGGCAGCCTAGCGCGTCGAGTTGCTCGATGATCAAGGTTTGGATCAACGGATTGTCTTCAGCGACCAGCACCGTCAAGCCTTGCAAGGCCGGATCGGCTTCGGGAGGCGGCAATGCGGCGGCGGCCGGCGGCTGCGTCGCTGCGGCATTAGCTGCACCCGTGGCCGCGAGATCGACCGCGGCCAGAATCGCCTTGCGGCTGAACTCCGTCACTTCGAGCACGCCGTCGCCGCACGCAGCGGGACGATCGGGTCCGGTGCGCGTGATCCACACCACCCCGGCCGGATGCACCGCACGCAACGCTGCAATCGCGTCGAGACCGTATTCGCCGGTGACCACCATCGCGTCCGGCCGGTTCACGCGCAACCACGCTTCTGCGCTGCGCATCGACACGACCGTGTGAACCGTCCACCCTACCCGATGAAAGCTGCTGTCGATGATCTGCCCTGAGTCGCGTTCCTGCGACACCACCAGCACATTGCCGCGGCGTACCGGTTCGACGACCGGCTCGCGCAACTCATCCGGGGGCGGAGCGAGCGGGATCGAAACGCTGAAACCGCTGCCGACACCCAGCACGCTCTCGACCGCAATATGGCCGCCCATTAGCTCGCACAGCCGCGCGCAGATCGACAGGCCGAGGCCGGCGCCGCCATAGCGGCTCGACGTGCTCGCTTCGCCCTGCACGAACGGGCTGAAGATGCGCGCGACCAGCGCCTGATCCATGCCGATCCCCGAATCGCAGACCCGGCAGATCAGAATCGGGCGGCCTTGCAGATCGTCCTCCACTTCGGCATTCAGCGTGATCTTGCCGCACGACGTGAATTTGAACGCGTTGCTCAGCAGGTTGTTGACGATCTGCGCGATGCGCGTGCGGTCACCACGCAGCACCTGATCGAGCGTCGGCGACAGATGCGCATAGAAGCGAATCGCGCGATCCGCCGTCATGGGCGCGTAGGACAGCGCGATGTTCTCGAAATCGTCGAGCGGACGGAACGGCTCGGTCACGAGCTTCATCTCGCCGGCGTCGATCTTCGAAAAATCGAGAATGTCATTGACGATGCCGCGCAGCGCATCGGCCGCGACATTCAACGCCGTGAGTCGTTGCGCATGCGCTTCGAGCCCCAGTGTACGGGCAAACAGTTCGAGGTTGCCAAGCAGCGCGTTCAGCGGCGTACGGATTTCGTGGCTCATCGACGCGAAGAAATTCGAGCGCGCCCGCATCGTGATCTCGGCGGTCTGCTGCGCGAGCCGCAATTGCTGTTCGAGCGCATGTTGCACAGTGACGTCGAGGATCGCGCAGAACAGCACATCCTCGTCGGCGTAACGTGCCGGCGCGTAGGTGAACTGTAGAAACTGCGCATGTGGCGAGGTGCTTTCGTCGGGCGCCGGTTGCGATGGCGGTTGTGGCTGTGATTGCGCTTGCGGCTGTGACGGCGGATGCGCTTGCGGCTGCACCGGCTGCGCAGGCGCGACAAAAGCGGCGATCTTGGCGAATGCGGTGATCGAGGGCCCATCCGGCGCCTGCGCGCGAATCTCGTCAACGATATGCGGCGGCAAGCGATTGCGGCCGGCTTCGACATGCAGCAACGCGTCGGCCAATGCGTTGGCGATGATGATCGAATAGTCGCTCTGCCGGACGATGCACAAACCGACCGGCGTCGCACTGACCAGAACGTGGTTGATGGTTTCGCTTTCCAGTGCACGCGAGGTTTCCGCGAAGGTGCTGCGCATCAGGCGCAGCCCCCAGAACCGCGCCGCCAGCGCGATCCCCGCCAGGACCAGCAGCGCGAGGCAGGCGAGCGCGGCCAGTTGCCAACCGAGCGCGGCAATCAGTTCGCGCCACGACAGATAGCTGACCAGCGAACCGAAGCCGGGCATCAACGGCTCGCTCAGCATCACGCCATCGCGGGTGTAACGGTATGCACCGGATGGCGTCTGCGCGACGGCGTCTTGCAGCATGGCTGCAGTCGGCGCATCGACGGACGGTGACGACACGATCACACGGCGGTCCGCCGTCATCAGCAACAGCGCTCCCTCGCGGTCAGGCCGCGCGAGATGCGCTAACAACCCGTCAAGCGGAATGCTCATCGCGATCAGCGTGGTCGGCGTGGTCGGCTTATCGCCGGCATAGTAGGCGCTCACCGTGGAGATCACCGGCACGCCTTGCAGTGGATCGCGGTAGGGGCCGAGCCAGATCCGCTCGCCTTTGCCGGGCACACGCTTGCCGGTTTGCGCCAGCAGTTCCTGTTCAAGGGTCTCACGCAACGTGCTCACGATCGCCGGTTGCAAAGGCGGCGCCGCAGCGACACCGCGACCGGTGCCTGAACTAATGCTTGAACTAGTGCCTGAATAAGCGCCTGAATCGGAGACCGGTTGAGCAAGCGACGGCAGGATCGCTGCATAGTCTTCAGTCAGCCCAAGCAGGATCGCCCGTTGCGGCAGCTCGAACGACTGCTGGGTCACTAGCGTCGACTGTGCCGCTTCGTAGATACGCCAAAGGTTCGCGCCTGATTGCGGCCCCCATGCCGCGCGCGTAGCGTCGCCGACCAGCAGGTCGAATTGCGCGTCGACCCTTGGCACCCTGCCGCGCGCGACGCCGCTCAGGCGCACCGCTTCCTCGACGCTTGCCGGCACACGGAGTACGTTGTCGGTGTCGTGATAGTAGTCGAGCGTCAATTCGGCACGCCGCATGAACGATTCCTGCCGATGCAGGAGCCGCGAGAGGTCGGCGGCGCTCTGGGACGTGAACGTTCGCCGGTATTCGAGTTGCTTCTCCGCGGCAAGAACGGCCAGCAGCAGCGCAAAGACCACCACGATCAGCATCAGCGAAGCGATCGTCGCGAGGTACAACCGTTGTTGGCGCTTCGCGCTATGGGCCAGCGACGCGAATGCGTGCGCCAGTGATTCCTGAGTACGGTCGAGGATCTTCTGCATCAGCCGGCAAAGTTAGCGTGGTTCGCGCACGCAGACCGCTGCGGCTCAGAGGAGCACGGAACACGTCTGCAGCCCTTTTACCGGCGCAGTGTAGCGCTTTTGAAGACAGCACGCGAAGCATCCGGCACTGATTTTCACGGCGACTCGGAACGCATGAATGCAACCATGCAATAACGGCTCGGCGCACGATAAACCTGAGTGGTTTACTGGGAAACCCTAAATACTAAGGGGTTAATGCCGTTATTCCTTGCATAGATGTAAGGACCGTTTTTGTGGACGCGCGTCCGCACCTGCAAGGAAAGCCATGCGCAACAACCAGCCCGTCACCGGGCACGAATACGAATTCCCTTCGTCGCAAATGCTTGTTTCCGCGACGGATCTGACCGGCCGCATCGAGTATTGCAACCCGGCGTTCATCACTGTATCGGGCTTTGCCCGCGAAGAACTGATTGGCCAGCCGCACAACCTGATCCGTCATCCGGACATGCCGCGTGAAGCCTTCGCCGACATGTGGACGACGATTCGCGATGGCCGTCCGTGGACCGCGCTCGTCAAGAACCGCCGCAAGAACGGCGACTATTACTGGGTGCATGCGAACGTCACGCCGGTAGTCGATAAAGGCGCAGTGGTCGGCTATCTGAGCGTGCGCGTGAAGCCGGAACGCGACGCGGTACGCGCCGCCGAAGCGCTGTACGCGCGAATCCGCGCCGGTGAGTCGCGCGCGCTCAAGTTGCATCGCGGCCTAGTCGTGCGTACGGGGATGTTCGGCCGTTTGCAATCGCTGATGCGTCTGCCGGTCGCAACGCGCGCGGCGGTCGGCTATGCGATCACACCGCTGGCTTTGTTGCTAACAGGACTCGCCGCGTGGGGCGGCACACCGCCCGTGCCATTCTGGATCGCGTTCGGCGTCACCACCGCTTTCAGCTTCGTCTCCTGGCGGATGCTGACGCGGCAACTCGCCGAACCGATCCGCGACATGTCCGGTTTCGCGACCCGCCTCGCCGCGGGCGATCTGACCGCCGATCTGGTGATCGCGCGTCACGACGACCTCGGCGACGTGCTGCAGGCGTTGAATCAGTTGAAGGCAAATCTCGCGGCGATCGTCTCCGACGTGCGCGCGCAGATCACCGGCATGCTCGACAACGCGCGCGAAATCTCCAGTGGCAATGTCGACCTCGCGCGCCGCACCGAAATGCAGGCGGCGTCGCTCGAAGAAACCGCTGCCACGATGGAAGAATTGACGACCACCGTGCAGGCCAACGCGGATGCCAGCGTGCGCGCGCTCGATCTCGCGAAAGACGCGCAAGCGGCGGCGGCGGTCGGCGGCAAGATCGCGGGTCAGGTCGAGCAGACCATGGCCGGCATCACGGCGGCGTCGCGGCGCATCGCCGACATCACCGGCGTGATCGACGGCATTGCGTTCCAGACCAACATCCTCGCGCTGAACGCTGCCGTCGAAGCGGCGCGCGCCGGAGAATCGGGCCGCTCGTTCGCGGTCGTCGCCGGCGAAGTGCGGATGCTGGCGCAACGGTGCGCGGCATCGTCGAAGGAAATCAAGTCGGTGGTCGAGGCGAGTGCAACCGAAGTGGCGCTCGGCACCGAACTGGTTGCACGCACGACGTCACAGATGCGCGTGATCGATGAAGCGGTGAGCCGCGTGTCGTCGATCATCGTCGAAGTGGCGAATGCCAGCAGCGAGCAGGCGGAAGGGATTCGCCAGGTGGGTCAGGCGGTCTCGCATCTGGACGGCGCCACGCAGCAGAACGCCGCATTGGTCGAGCAGGCGGCAGCCACGGCGCAACGTCTCGCGGAACAGGCCGATGTGTTGGACGAAGCGGTGCGCCTCTTCACCGTCGCCGACGCGACGCCGGCGCAGCGGGCGGCGCAGCCGTTGCGGCAAGCACCCGCGCCCCATGCGACGCTGCATTCTGCGCACACGCCCGCACCCGAATTCAAGCGCAAAGGTACGCATGAATTCGCGCACGAAAGCGAACAGGAAGAATCGACATTGATCTGATAGATCGGCGTTACTCCCACCTCGACAGTCCAGAATTGGCGCATGAGGATGGAAACGTCAGCGCCCAGTTGGTTGCACGGGCAAGCTGACCCGAGTAACAACGGCGTTTAGCAGCCCGTCCCTTCAAGGACGGGCTATTTTTTTGCCCATTGTTTCTCGTGCGGCGCCTGGCCCTAACCGACGCGCGCGTCAGCACCGTGACAGGCGGGGAGAAGGGTTGCACCGTCACGGAGCATGAAAAATGCGGCCGTCATGGCGGGGAGTCGCGTTAAACTGGTTGTCGGTGTGAGCGCGGCGCGACAGATGGCGCGCCAGCCTGCCCGTACAATGGTTCGATCAACAACGGAACAAGGACAACCTCGATGCGCACTACCGGGTCCTCCGGGTCAATGGCCCTGCTCACCGAATACGACGACGCAACGGCGCGCGAACTCCGCTCGCTGCGCCTCGAATCGACAGAAGACGGCAAAGGCATCCTTCTGATCGAGGTCGATGAGCGCAAGCCGGGCATTCACCGCGAAGTGCGTTACGAAATCACGCCGGCCGAACTGATTGCGGCGATCCGCGCGCATGGCGCGGAATTGCCCGGCGAACAGCACAATCATCGTCAGTAAATGCAGCCGCGCACGGCATGACGCACACGCGCATGCCGTGTGCCACCTCCGTACCGCCAGCTTGGGTTGACGTACTGCGAGACACCCTACGGGCATCCGTAGCGTGTTATTCGCCACGGGTTTGCCGTGTAAGCTTCATCAATTGCGCTTTGTTCCATTCGCGCGTCTAATCTTCGCTCTGAGTCCGCCAGGCATGCCTAGGGCGCGCTTTTAACATCCGAATCGCGGGCCCATTTTCCGGGCGTTTGCACGTCTTGAAAATGCGTCCATAATCCTTACATATCCTGTTGCCTTACCTACCTGCGCCGCGTCCGAAAGGGTTGCGGATGTAAGCCGATGCTACATGATCTCGTCGAGCAATATGGACCGGCGCTCGTCTTCGTCAACGTGCTGGCCGCCTCGCTCGGGCTGCCGGTGCCGGCGATGCCGTCGCTCGTGCTGTTTGGGGCGATGGCGGCCATGCATCCCGGGTCAGTGGGCACGCAGCTGATGCCGGTCCTTGTGTTGTCGATCTTCGCCACGCTAATCGGCGACAGCGCCTGGTATCTGGCCGGTCGTCTGTACGGCGGCAATACGCTGAAAACGATCTGCCGTCTTTCACTGTCACGCGACACCTGTGTAAAAAAGACCGAACGCTTTTTCGGCCGCTGGGGCGTGCGCGTGCTGGCGGTGGCGAAGTTCGTGCCGGGTCTGTCAATCGTATCGATTCCAATGGCCGGCGCAATGGGCGCGCGTTACCGCACGTTTCTCACTTACGACAGCATCGGCGCCGCGTTGTGGTCAGGTACCGGTTTGATCATCGGTGCGCTGTTCGCCCGGCAGATCGACATGCTGTTCGCCATGGCCGGACGCCTCGGGCGCACCGCCGCGCTGGTGGCCGTCGCGTTGCTGCTGCTGTATGCGGCCTATCGCTGGATTCGCCGGCGTCAGCTGATTTCCAAGCTTGCGACCCAGCGCATCGAAGTCGAGGAGCTGGCAAAGCTGGTCGTGGCGGGCAAAACGCCGATATTGTTCGATATCCGCTCGCAGGAAAAGCGCGCGCTCGATCCGTTCGTGATTCCGGGCTCGCTATTCGCCGACGAGCGGCAGCTCGATGAGATCGTTGCGACGTACCCGCACGATCAGAAAGTGGTGATTTACTGTTCGTGCCCAAATGAAATATCCGCGGCATGGATGGCCAAACAGATGAACGAAGCCGGCTTCGCCGACGTGCTGCCGTTACGCGGCGGCATGGAAGCCTGGCGCGACTCGGGCAAGGCGGTAGACTCGCTGCCCGGCATGCCGCCGCCCGACGTGGCGGTCGACGATATCGCGCCGAAGGCCGTGTAGCGCAGCAGCGCATTCCCATCGGCGCCCTCGCGCGCCCGCGCCGCTTCGCCCCCGTGTCGATCAATCAGAATGAACACAGAAGGAGCGGTTCAATGCTGTCGACTCAAGAAGCAGAAGGGCAACAAATCGTCGTCGCCGACGCGCCGTTTTCGTCGCTCGCGACGCGCATGCATCAGATGTTCCCCGAACTCACATGCGCGGAAATCGACCGTCTGCGCCGGTTCGGCGAAGTGGGCCACTGGGAAACCGGTGAACTGCTGTTCGAAACCGGCCACACTGGCCCGGGCATGTTCGTGGTGTTGAGTGGGCGCGTGAAGGTTTACCAGCGCGATGGCATCGGGCGCGAAGTCCTGATTGCAGAACATGGCGCCAGGCATTTTCTCGCCGAAGTCGGTCAGTTGTCCGGGAGGCCTGCGCTGGTCAACGGCATGGCCGTCACCCCGGTCGACGCTTTGCTGATTCCGCCGGACAAGCTGCGCGCGCTGATCGTCGCCGAGGCCGAACTGGGCGAGCGCATCATGCGCGCGCTGATCCTGCGGCGCGTGTCGCTGATCGAAAAGGGCGCGGGCGGCCCGATCCTGATCGGCAACAGCAGTGACGCCAGGCTCGTGATGTTGCAAGGCTTCCTGTCGCGCAACGGTCATCCTCACTCGGTCATCGACGAACGCGACGAAGACGCGCTGCGTCTGATCGAGCAATTCGCCGCGCAGCAAGAAGACATGCCGCTGGTGATCTGCCCGGACGGCACGGTGCTGCGTCACCCGAGCATGCCGGAACTCGCCACCTGCCTCGGCTTGCTGCCCGATCTCGACGATTCGCATGTGTACGACGTTGCGATCGTCGGCGCGGGACCAGCCGGCCTCGCCACGGCCGTGTACGCGGCGTCTGAAGGCCTCTCGGTCATCGTGCTCGACAGCCGTGCGCCGGGCGGCCAGGCGGGCGCCAGTTCGCGGATCGAAAACTATCTCGGCTTTCCGACCGGCATCTCCGGTCAGGCGCTTGCAGGCCGTGCGTTCGTGCAGGCGCAGAAATTCGGCGCGCACGTCGCGATTCCGGTCCATGTGAAGGCACTGCATTGCGCGGAGTCGCCGTATCGGCTGGAGCTCAAGTGCGGCGGCAAGATTACCTCCCGCACGATTGTGATCGCGAGCGGTGCGGTCTATCGGCGCCCCGCGCTCGAAGGGCTCGACCGCTTCGATGGGCGCGGTGTCTACTACTGGGCGTCACCGGTCGAGGCCAAGCTGTGCAAGCGCCAGGAGATCGTGCTGGTGGGCGGTGGCAATTCGGCGGGCCAGGCGATCGTCTATCTGGCGACGCACGCGGCCAAGGTCCATGTACTGATCCGCCGAAGCGGCTTTGAAGCCACCATGTCGCGCTATCTGATCGACCGCATCCGTTCGCTGCCGAATGTGTTCGTGCATCCGAATTCGGAGGTCGGCCGGCTCGAGGCGGACGACATCGGGCTGGCGTCGGTCTCGTTGAAGAAGCCGCTGCCGGATGGCACCGAAAGCTTCGATACGCGGCATCTGTTCCTTTTCACGGGCGCCGATCCGAATACCGACTGGCTGCGCACCTGCGGCGTGCAACTGGATGACAAGGGCTTCGTGCTGACCGGCGCCAGCGTGGACGGTGCGTCCGTCTGCGACCTCGCTACCACGGTCGAGGGCGTGTATGCGATCGGTGACGCGCGCGCCGGGTCGACGAAACGCGTTGCGGCGGCGGTCGGAGAAGGCGCGGCGGTGGTCGCGCAGATTCATCAACTGCTGGCGGTATCGGAGGGAGAAGCGGTCGCTTTGGGGGCTTGAGCGCCCCGGGTAATCTGCTGTTACACACACCATCAACTGGTTGCACCTGCTTTTCTTTCTGTTTCGTAATATAGTCGTCAGCCATTCGACAGTGAATGGCTGACCATTTCGAAACAGGAGACAAGCATGATCCAACGCGCGATCGTTTTCGCCACCTTCGGCTTTGCCGCCGCCTGCGCATCGACCGCGGCTTCGGCCCGGGTGGATGTCGGCGTGTTCGTCAATACGCCGGGCCCCTTTTATGCCCCGCCGCCCGTGGTTTATGCGCCCCCGCCACCGGTCGTTTACGCGCCTGTGCAACCGGCATACGGCTATGGATATGGGTATCGCGGCGATTACTACCGCGGGTACCGCGGACACGGCGACCATGGCCGCCACCGTGGCTGGGATAAACATCATGGGCACGGCCGCTAACGTCACTCGTTGACCCAAACTCGTAACTCAAACCCGTGCCCCAACCTCGCGACCCAAGCCCGTGACCGACGCCCGCGTGAAGACGCTTCCGTTATCCGCCGCGCGCACCCTGCATCTGGCCGCGCAAGGTTTGCTGACGCCGCCGCGCCGCAAGGCTGTCAAAGCCGACGTGCTCGACGCGATCCGCCGCATGGCGCAGTTGCAAATCGACACGATCCACGTTGTCGCGCGCAGTCCCTATCTCGTGCTGTTCAGCCGGCTCGGCGCGTATCCGCAGCAATGGCTCGACGAGCATCTCGCCGAAGGCAAGCTGTTCGAATACTGGTCACATGAAGCCTGTTTCGTCCCGACGGAAGACTACGGCCTGCTGCGCCATCGCATGCTCGATCCGAGCGGCATGGGCTGGAAGTACGCGGCCGAATGGCACAAGAAGCATCGCAAGGACATCGACAAGCTACTTGCGCATATCCGAGCGACAGGTCCCGTGCGTTCAGCGGACTTCGCCCGCGAGGCGGGCAAGGGCAACGGCTGGTGGGACTGGAAGCCGGAGAAGCGCCATCTGGAAGTGCTGTTTGCGATCGGGCAACTGATGGTGGCCGAGCGGCGCAATTTTCATCGCGTCTACGATCTGACCGAACGCGTGTTACCGGACTGGGACGATGCGCGCGATCTGCCGCCGCGGGAAACGGTCACCGAGGAAGCGTTGCGCCGTACCTGCCGCGTGCTCGGCATCGTGCGCGCCGATTGGGTCGCCGATTACTACCGCCTGCCGCGCCGTCCCTATCGCGACGAACTGCGTGCGCTCGCCGATCAGGGTGAGCTGATCCCCGTGCAAGTGGAAGGCTGGAAGCAGGACACCTTCGTCCATCATGAATTCGCGCCGATGATCGACGACGCAGCAACCGGCAAGCTCGCTTCAACCGTCACCACGGTACTGTCACCGTTCGATCCAGTGGTGTGGGACCGCAAGCGGGCCGCCGCGCTCTTCGACTTCGACTATGTGATCGAGTGCTATACGCCGGCTGCGAAGCGCAAATACGGTTATTTCGTGTTGCCGCTTTTGAGCCGGGGGCGCCTGGTGGGTCGCGTGGATGCGAAAGCGCATCGGACCACCGGCGTGTTCGAACTGAAATCGCTGCACATCGAACCCGGCGTGCGACTCAGTGCGAGGCTGGCCGGCGATCTGCGCCGCGCTTTGCAGCGCTGTGCGGACTGGCACGGCACGCCGCAACTGGAGATCGCATCCGCGCCGCCGGAATGGCTTGAGGCGTTGAGCGCAGACAGCAGGATGGAAGCGTGACCGCGCGGCACCCGCGCTCGACAATCCGCGGTCTTAATGCAGCGCCGCCCACGCGAGCGACAAGGAAAACACGCCCAGCACAATCGACGCGCCGCGCTGCATCTTCACCGGATTCAGCCAGGTGAGTTTGCCGCTGCCCAGCGCCGCGCCGAACGCGATCCACGCCAGTGCGATCGGCACCAGCAGGCAGGCGAACATCAGCATCGCCATGGCATACGCGGGAACATGGGTGAACGCGATGGCGGGAAAGATCGTGCCGGCGAACAACAAGCCTTTCGGGTTGAGCAGCGTCGCCACGAATAGCTTGCGCAGGCCGCTCGCCCGCGGCGTCGAATCGGGCAAGGCCACTGCCGCGCGCCACATATCGACGGCGAGATACGCGATGTACACGCCGGCCGCCACGCGCAGCAGCGACGGCAACCACGGCAACGCGTGCGCGGCTTGCGCGAGAAAATGTCCCCACACTGAAATCGACAGAAGATAGCCGGCGAGTTCGGCGGCGATCAGCGGCAACGAACGCCGCACGCCTTGCCGCAGACCGGCCGCCGCAAGCAGCGTATTGGTCGGACCCGGCGTAATCAGTACGACGATAATGCCGACAGCCAGCAACGCTGGTAGCAGACGAAGAAAGCATAAAAAACGGCGCAATGTTTGGAAACAAGGCGCCTTTTTATCACAGAGAACCGCGCCGCCGAAATGCGGCGGCGATTGCGCCGCGAACCACGCCACCCGCAGGCGGCGCGCCGAAGCCTTCAGTGCTCCAGCTTCGCGCGCAATTCGCGAGCGGCTTCCAGCAGCCCTTCATAACCCGAACGGGCGTGCTCCGGCAGATCGGGATCGCCGACGAACGCGCCGAGCGTTTCGATCAGGCTATACAGAATGCCCTTTGCGGCACCCGAAGCGATGCTGCCGGACGATACCTGCTGATGCACGTGACTGAGCGCGGCGTCGAGATTTTCGAGGTCGGGCCGGTCGCCCGGGGGCGGCTGAGGCGTTACGTCTTGCGTCATGATGAATCTTCTCTCCGATCCCATGCATCGTTGAACAAAGCCATCCTTTCACGTTTGTTATATACCGATCGTGCGCTGCCGTCCATTCGTGATCGGACCCAGTGCGATCTACGTGATCCACGTTAAGGCGTCCACCGATACATCAGGATTTTCGCGCGCGCGTCGTCTTCCAGCAGGACGACATATTCGCCATTGTCGCGCTGCACCGCGCTGATGCCGAGATAAACATCCACCCAGCCGCTGGTGTTGCCGACGCTCGCGCCCGGCGTCATATAGCCGACCGCCTGCCCGGTGTGCGCGTCATACACATCCACCTTCGCGATGTACAACTCGGCGACGAAGATGTAATTGCCCGCCACCGTGACGCCGACCGGCGTCGTCTGCGGATCGGTCTGCGTGTTCCACGGCAATGAAATCGTGTATTGCTGCGTCGGTGTGCCGGAACTCCAGTTGTCATAGCGCGCAAGCACCGGGCCGGCCTCCTTCCAGTGCGTCGGATCCCATGGGATCGCACTGGTAAAGCCCGATATGTACATCGTGTCGGTCACGGCGATATAGACGATCCGCGCAATCCGCGTGAACGGCTGCGGCATCGCGAACATCTTCGAACTCGCGTACGTGTAGATCGGATTGCCGAAGGAATCGAGACCTTGCAACGGCATCTTGCGGATGCCGCTCGTCGGCGTGGCGAGCCATACGTTACCTGGTGTATCCACCCACCAGAAGCCGTTGCCGACCGTGCTGCCCGTCGACGGATTGCCGGTGATCTCGCTAGCGTCGACGGTCCCGTTGCCATTGCTGTCGCGCCACATCCATTCGCCATACGTCGGCTGCCCCGCGGGCCACGCGCCCGGCAGCGGATTTTGCGCCAGCAAACCCGACGGAATCGCCACTTCGTCATGCACCTCGTCGAAGCGATACACATTCAGATAATGCGCATCGGGATCGAGGGTGTAGAGATAGCGTCTACCGTCGAATCGCCGCACCATCGGCTCGCCACGCACGCCACGCGGCTCGTGAAATGCCGGGTCGTCGGGATAGTCGAAACGGTCGAGCGTGAAGCCCGCGTACGACCATTCCTGGCCGACCGGGCGGTTGTAGTCGAGCTTGAAGCGCTTCGAGCCGGTGTAGACGGAATTCGGCGTCGCCGGATCGAACGCGGCGCTATCGACAAAGGTCAGTCCGTACAAGCGCCAGTTGAGTGCATGGGTGCCGTACACATAGCTCTCGAGCACGGCCCCTTGACCGACCGATGCCGAACCGAGCGGCCGTGGCCCTTCGCCATTCTGCGCGACGTACAGATTGCCGGCCGGATCGATACCGATACCCGTGATGCCATTGAAGCGCCAGCTGCCCGGCACACCCTTGACCGCATGGAAGATGCCATTGCGCGTGCCGATCGACGCAGCGGCGCGCGGCTGACCGTTGGCATGCCTGTCGAAGACGAGGATCTGCTGGGCCGGTCCGTTGTCGGCGACCAGGATTTTCCCTGACGGTGCGATTGCGATGTCGGTCGGCACCATGCCGGCGGGCAACGTCAACGTGCCGGAGAGCGCGGTTCCATCGGCGGCGTAATGCAGAATACTTAGGTTTACAGACGAAATACCGCTTATCACCCACAGCGTCGAATCGGTATCCAACGCGATTCGCCCTGGCGAGGGCACATCCCATGAACGCAGGCGCCGCATCGATGCGGCATCGAGCACGACGATCCGGCTGTTGTACGTATCGGCAACATACAGTTCGGTATCGGTCGCGGCCATCCCGCGAATGCCCGCATCGGTGCCGGTCGTCACTGCGTTCAGCCGCAGGAAACTGTTCTTTGTCGCATTGGCGCTATTGCCACTGCCACCGTCGAACGGCGCACCGGTCGCAAGATTGGCAAGCGTGCGCCGCGTTATGCCGAACCACGTCTGATTGGCAGGCGGATAGTCCGCGCCGACCAGTCCGTTGTTCTCGTTGCCGATCGACATCGCCGCGTACAGGTGGGTATGGTTCGTCGCGACAGCATCGCCGCCAGTGTTGCCCCAACCGTGCGTCGAGCCGGCGACGGCAATTTTGTCGCCCGCGCGATACGCGGCAATCTCGCTGCCGCTTTCGTCCCAAGGTGCATTGGTGTAAACGGTGCCATCGGCGCCGATGCTAATTGCCTGGATGTCCTGCTGCATCCACTTGCCGTCGCCAAAGCCGAAACTGTTGCCGATCCAGGAGGTGGTGTAAGTCAGTTGCGACTGCGCGAGCGCGCTTTGCGATAAGAGGCTGTAGAAGAGAAGAACCGCGACGCCGAAGCGGGGGATAAGTTTCACGACGGTATTTCCTTGCAAGGAGCGAAGCGCGCTTTCGCATGTATGCGGATCAGGAGCTATCGCGCATACGTCAACGTTGGCGTTGAATCCTCACATAGAAAAAGCGGAAATTTAATCGTAAAAAATTCATCGCGGGCTTGTGTGCGCTTGAAGTAATTCGAAGCGCATAAGCTTGCACGGCAATGCCACGCTATTTGCCTTTCAGTCTCACGCGATAGGCACATCGTCGCGCGCCGGCAAGCACATGCTCCTCGCGCTGAATCGATCCTTCCTCGCCGACGATCTCCGCAAACAGTTGCAACTCCGTGCGGCAAAAACCCTGGCAGGTGCGCGCCGCCGCGCAGATCGGACAGTGATTCTCGAGCAGCAACCAGTCGCGCCCGTCTTTCTGCAACTCGGCCATATAGCCTTCGGCGCTGCGAAGCTCCGCGAGCCGGCTCAGCCGCGCCTTGAGGCCCTTGATCGGCTTGAGCACCGCGAGATAGTTCGCGCGCGTTTCCAGGGCACGCTGATCGATCAATCTGTCGAGCCCCTCTTCGCCGAATAGCTGGCGAATCGAGCCGAGCAATTGCACGGTCAATCGCGGATGCGTGTCTGGAAAGCGCGCATTGCCCGCTTCCGTCAAAGCCCAGCTTTGACTCGGCCGCCCCGGCCCCGCCTGCAACGCCTGACGTCCTTCGATCAAGCCACCGCTCAGCAGCTTCTGGATCTGCTGCCGCGCGGCTTCGACCGTGATGCCGAGTTCGCCCGCGATCGACGCCGTCGACAAAGGCCCCTGCGTCTTCAACAGATTCAGGATGCGATCCACCGGCGCAGCAGTCGGCGCGGCTTGTGCGAGCGCCGGTGAATTTTCCAAGCTTTCATTTGCATATCTCATCGGGGCACATTATTATCCAAGCCAATACTTGCATAATAAGCCAGCCTCGTTCGGCTGTCCATGATATGAAAAATCTGCAATCGGATGTGCCGGCCTGGAGCGACCTGCTCAGCGGCAGTAACGGCTGGCGGGCGTTGGGCCTCGCAGGCGGCGTCGCGCCGCGTTTGAGCCGAGCGGGTCCGGTTGTCGCGGCGCTTGGGCTCGCCGCACTCGCCTGGCAAATGCCAATAGCAGGTTTGTTTGACGACTTGCTAGGTACGGCCGCACTGTGCGCGGCGCTCGCGAGCGTTGGACTGGGAGTCGGGATCGGTTGGCCGCATCGGCTCACTCGCGTGTTTACCGCCGCGCAGCCGGGCGAAGAGAACCTCGCGTCGCTTTCGATCACCACCATTCAATTGTTCGCGATGGCGTTCGGCTCGGCGCTCGCGGGCCTCGTCGCGAACGGCGCCGGTCTCACGACCCTCGCCCCGCTGCCCGCCGCGCAACACACCGCGCTCTGGCTGTTCGCGACGTTCGCGCTCGCGCCCCTGCTCGCAGCCGGGTTGACTCGCCATAAGCCGCACCTCACCGGAGAAGCATCGTGATAGATCGAGTACAAGCCATGCGGATCTTCGTGCGGATCGTCGATGCCAGCAGCTTCACGCGCGCCGCCGAGTCGCTCGAGATTCCACGCGCCACCGCGACGACCACCGTGCAGGCGCTCGAGTCCCTGCTCGGCGTGCAGTTGCTGGTGCGCACGACGCGCAAGGTCACGCTGACTGCGGAAGGTGCCGCGTACTACGAACGCTGCGCGCAGATTCTCGCCGCGATCGAAGAAGTCGAATCAGGTCTGTTCAACCGTCCGGAGAATCTGCGCGGCCGCTTGCGCGTGGCGATGCCGGGCATGATTGCCGCGTCGATCGTGGTACCCGCGCTGGCCTCGTTCCGTGCGCTGCATCCGCATGTCGAGCTGGCGCTCGGTATGAGTCATCGCACGCTCGATCTGGTCGGCGAGAGCGTGGATTGCAGCATCGAGTTGGGCGAGTTGCCCGATTCCCGGCTGCTCGCGCGCCGCCTCGGGCTGCTCGAACGCGTCACCTGCGCGAGCCCCGCGTATCTCGCGCGGTTCGGCCAGCCGCATCACCTGGACGATCTCTCGGATCACGTCGCGGTGAACTGGCTGTCGATGCAAACCGGCCGGCGCGTGGACTTCGACTTCAGCGTGGCGGCGCGGACAAGCAAGGTGAAAGTGGACGGCTTCATCCAGGTGAACGACGAACACACGTATCTCGCATGCGGGCTCGAAGGCCTGGGACTGATTCAGCCTGGGCGCGCCGCCGCCGCACCTTACCTTGCATCCGGACAGTTGATCGAGGTCCTGCCGAAGTGCAAGCCGACGCCGGTCGCCCTCTCGGTGACGTATGTGAAAAGCCGGCAGATTTCGCCGCGCGTGCGAGCCTTTGTCGACTGGCTAGCCGAGGTGTTCGAAAACGCGCCGGGCATGGTTAAGGCTGCGCCACCTCTGACCGATCCGCCGGCGTGGCCGGTGCTCGATGCGCAGGGGATGCACGATTCTTTCTCGCCGTCGCACTGATGCGCACGGGTTCGCCTTGACGTACATGCCCGTGCATTCACATGCCAATGAGCGTTGACCGCGCCACGACGAGAAAGCGTGGTGCGTTGTGCCAGTCGATCATTGCCGGCGTTTTCCGCACTGCATATTTGGCTCATGCGCCTACGGAAATCACTGCTTTATTGCATTCACGTATGTGACTAGACTTCGTCGATCGATTCAATTGCAGGTCTAGCCCGAGGAAGTGTGATGACCGAATGCGCCGCTGAACAACCGCTGCCCACCAAGCTGGCCGACACGGAGCGGCCTGCCAGGCGTGGGCGCCTGACGCTCGCGCTGGTGGCGAGCGGCATGTTCATGGCGGTGCTCGACACCACCATCGTCAACGTCGCCCTGCCCGCGATGCACGCCAGCCTGGGTGCGTCCGTGGGCGGTCTCGCGTGGATCGTCGATGCATACACGCTGAGTTTCGCCGCGCTGATCCTGGCGGGCGGCGTGGCGTCCGACCGCTTCGGTGCGAAAGCGGTGTATCTGTGGGGCCTGGCGCTGTTCGTCGCGGCCTCGGCGGCTTGCGGGCTGGCGCCGAACGTCGGCGCACTGGTGGTCGCGCGCTTCGTGCAGGGCAGCGGCGCGGCGTTATTCCTGCCGGCGTCGCTCGCCATCGTGCGCAGCACCTTCGACGACCCCGTCGAACGCGGCCGCGCTATCGCCGCGTGGGCGGGGATTGCCTCGATAGCGGCGGCGATCGGGCCGGTGCTAGGTGGCCTGCTCGTGCAAGGGTTCGGCTGGCGCAGCGCGTTTCTGATCAACGTACCGACCGGCCTGGTTGCGTTCGCGGGTGCATGGGCCGTCGTGCGTCACACTACGCGCAGCGTCGGCCGCCATTTCGACTGGGGTGGGCAACTGGCGAGCATCGTCGCGCTCGGCGCGCTCTGCTATGCGGCGATCGAATTGCCGTCGCGCGGGATCGCTGCACGCGAGGTGTGGGGTGCGGCGCTGCTCGCCGTGCTGGCAGTGCTGACGCTCGTCGCCGTCGAGCGGCGCGCGCATCATCCGATGGTGCCCGTCGAGTGGTTCAGCAACCGCATGTTCGTGACGATGAATGCGATGGGGACGCTCGTCTATGTCGGCTACTTCGGGTTGTTGTTTGAGTTGAGTCTTTATCTGCACGGCGAGTTCGGGTTCAACGCGCGGCAGATCGGTCTCACGTTGTTGCCGCTTGCCGGCAGTTTGTCGCTTGGGAACGTGCTGGTGGGCAAGTTGCATGGACGTTTTGCGGCGACGCAGTTCATGACGACCGGCCTCGTACTAGCCGCCGTTGCGGTGCCGGCGATGGCGATGAGTCTGGAATGGCGCGCGCCGTGGGTCGTCACGTACGCGGCGATGGTGATGTTCGGCGGCGGTACGGCGTTGTCGGTGCCGCCGATGATTTCGACTGTGCTGGAGCAGGTGCCTGGGGAGTTGGCTGGCGTGGCCTCAGGTTTGTTGAATGCGCTGCGGCAGGCAGGAGGTCTGGTCGGTGTCGCGATTGCAGGTGCGGCGACGATTCTGGCGCCTCATGTGTCCACGGCGTTGTGGTGGGTTGCCGCGATGGGGCTGGTGACGTATGCGAGTGCAGCGGGTTTGGCGGCGTGCGCGGCGGTTGTTGCTGTGCGGCTGCGGCGTTGACCCTTTCTTGATCTGGATTCTTGGGCTTTCCTTGATTTGCCATCGGATTATTAGCGTCGCCCCTGTGCGGGGCAGGCACCTACTTTTCTTTGCCTGCTGCAAAGAAAAGTAGGCAAAAGAAAGCAGCTTAAACCGCTAATTCTTAAGCGGGTCCCCCGCACAGTCACGGTAGTGGCGCATCTGGAATCTGTGTTCTCGCACATTCCGCGTAGGTGACAAAGCAGTCATTCTTCCGGCGGCGCTGCGCGCGCCGAAGAGTGCTTCATTGAACCGCCCTGCAGCACTTTTGGCGCATGCGGGTTGCACGGCAAAGCACTTGCAATTACGCGCTTCGTCCTTTTCTCGCTCCCGAAAAAGCTCACCGGTGGTGTCTTCACCCTGCTTTTTTCTCCCGAAAAGACTCACCCTTGACGCTGTCGGTGTGGGCGCGATCGTTCAGAACATCACCGTTCCCTGAACCGCTCGCTATCCTCAACATCTTCACGGCCTCCGGCACAGGCCTCGTTCATTCGCCTTTAAACACCGGTGGTCGCCTCTCCGAAAACGCTGCGAGCCCTTCACTGAAATCCGCGCTTTCGCACGCCTGCCGACGCAGTTCCGCAATCTGTTCCATCGCCTGCACAGGCATCGGCTGCAAGTCTTCAAGTATCCGTAGTTGTTCCTTCACGGCCTGAGTCGCCAAGGGCGCTTTGCTAGCGATTCCGCGCGCCATTTCAAGGGCTGTTGCCTCCAGTTTGTCGCTGTCGACCAGACGGTTGATCACGCCAAAGCGCTCAGCACGCGCGGCATCGAGTGGCTGCGCGCTGAAGAACATCTCCTTCAATACGTGAATCGGTAAATTGTTGAAGAACCGCAGCAGGCCGCTCGTCGTATAGGGCAAGCCAATGTTCGCCGGCGTCATCGCAAAACGCGCGCTGCCGTCGGCAACGACAAGGTCGCAACTCATCGCCAGATCGACGGCGCCGCCCCATGCGGAGCCCGACACCATCGCGATCACCACGCCCGGGTAAGCACGCACACGACGCAACACCCGCTCCAACGGCTTGCCGTAAGCAATCGGATCGCGGTCGTCCACCAACTCGCCAAGGTCGTGGCCCGCGCTCCAAACGTCCTGCCCAACGCCGCTGCCTAGTATCACGACCGGTATCCGCTGCGCGGCAAGATCGACAAGGTGCGAGTCAAGCGCGTGCAACAGCTCCGCGCTCAGCGCATTCCGGCGCATAGGATGACTGAACATCAAGCATGCGATCCGTTCATCCACAATATCGACCGTTACCGTGAACGGCGATGCGTTTTGTGTGTTCATTGTGTAACCTCTACAACATGTTTCAAGGTTTGTGGCCTGCTCATCGCGTAATTCCCGCGGCGTATTTCAAGTTCTGCGGCCCGCTCATCGCATAACTCCCGCGGCGCATTTCAAGTTTTGCGGCATACTTACTGCGCGACTCCAGTAGCCCTGTTCCGAGTTTTGCGGCGGGTTCATTGCGCGACTTCCATCAGATGATCCGAGTTTTGCGTCAGCCTCATTGTGTAGCCCCTGCCACACGTTCCGATACCTTCTCCGGCGAAACATAGTCACCCTGTTGATGCACCGCTTTCGCGGCAAGCAGCGCTTCAATCGAGCCCTCATCGAATCCCGCCTCGCGCAATACATCGACAGTATGTTCGCCGAGGCCCGGTGGCGCATGCCGGCTGACGTGATGCGAAGAATCACCCGTCACTGCCGAACTCGACACCGGTGTCACAACCTGGCGCAGCGCGCCAAGCGTCGGGTGCTCGACCGTTTCCACCAGCCGGCAGTGCTGCACCTGCGGATCGGCGAACACTTCGTCTAACGTATTGATCGGGCCAGCGGGTAATCCCACGCCAATGAAAAGTTCTGTCCACTCCCGTTTGCTACGCGTCTTCAAACGTGCTTCCAACGCAGCCTTCAATTCGTCGCGATGCGCAACGCGGGCTTCGTTGGTCGCGAAGCGCGGATCGTCCGGCAACGCGGGCAATTCGAGCAGTTGGCACAAGCGCAGCCACATGTCAGACGTGATCGGCGCGATGTTGAGCGGGCCGTCCCCGGTTTCGAACACGCCATAAGGCGCAATCACCGAATGCGCGTTGCCCGTACGGCGCGGAATGTCGCCAAGACTCAGGTAGCGCTGGCCATGTACGCTCAGCAACCCCACCAGACTCGCAAGCAACGACGTGCTCACATGCTGGCCACGCCCGGTTCGCTCACGCTCCAATAACGCCGACAGTATCGCCATCGCGAGCCACATGCCCGAACTCAGGTCACCAATCGCGGTGCCGGTGCGCGTGGGGTCGCCATCGGCGAAACCGGTCAGACTCATCAGACCGGAATAACCTTGCGCGATCTGGTCGAAGCCTGGCCAGCCACTCATCGGACCATCGGCGCCGAACGCATTGATGCTGCCCATCACCAGCCGCGGATTGCGCGCGCTGAGGACGTCATAGCCGAGTCCCATGCTGTCGATGGTGCCTGGCTTGAAGTTCTCGATCACCACGTCGGCATCGTCGATCAGCCGGTGGATCGCGGCCAGCCCCTCCGGCTTGCGAAAGTCAATGCACACACCGCGCTTGTTGCGGTTGCAGGATAGATAGTAGGTGCTCACACCCCGGTCGAACGGCCCCCAGGTTCGGCTCATGTCGCCGCCCGGGCCCGGTTCGACCTTGATGACGTCCGCGCCGAGATCGGCCAGCACCATCGAGCAAAACGGCCCCGACAGCGCACGGCTCAGTTCGACGACCTTGATTCCTTGTAACGCTTGCATTCAGTTCTCCAGCGAATTGATGACGGCTGCGGATAGCGCGAGCGCTGCGCTCGACGACGCACTATTCCGGCAGTGTCTGATGACGGGTCTCGACAGCGAACGGCAAAATCAGCAAGCCGATCACAAAAGCCACCGCGGTCCACGCAATCGGCAAGCCGAGCGAACCTTCCCAATGAATCGCGGCAGCCAGCAGGAAGTTGACGCCCGCGCCGAGCAGGCGGCCTACCGACGCATTAAAGGCGAACGCGGTAGCACGGATCCGGGTCGGATATTGCTCCGGCAGCCACAACGAAAAGATCGCGAAATTGCCGCCGAAGAAACCAAGGAACAGCAGCGACACCATGAACAGGTTGAGTCCGTTCGGCAGGTAGAAGACCCAGCCGAAGGCGAACACGATCGACACGGCCATACCGGCAAAGTACGTCCCAAGCGCCACGCGGCGCCCCAAACGTTCCGCCAGCCACGGCGCGACGAGACACCCGAGGATCGTCCCCACCGAGAGCACCGCCGCCCCAATCGACGCGAGATGCACGGCGCCAACGCGGTCGATGCCGGCGCGCGTCGCCAGCGTCACGACCGCGCTCGCTTCGTAGACCGACCCGGCCCACAAGCCGATGATCGCGACGCCCACCAAGCTCGCACTCGTCAACGTGCGACGCCGATAAGCCGGCGCGAATATCTCCATCAGCGGCCGGCGCTTGGGCACGGCTGCAGCGTTCGTCTGACCGAGGCCATGCGTGGCCTTTCGCCACTGACCCGGCTCCTTCACCCTGAGCACCGTGAAAATTGCCAGCAACGCCGGAGCGAGGCCGCACAGGAACATCGCGCGCCAGCCGTACGTCGCACCGACCGTATAGTTCAGCAAGGCGGCAAGGAAGAATCCGACGTAGTAACCGGTTTGCAGATAGCCCGCACCCATCTTGCGGCGATCTTCCGGCCAGCTCTCGGCGACATAGGTCCCGGCCAGCGCCCATTCGCCACCCACGCCGATGCCGGCAATCAGCCGGAACGCGGCTAATTCCCAGACGTTATGCGCGAACGCCGCGGCGCCGGTGAACACCGAGTAAATGAGGATGCTCGCGGCCAGCGTCTTGACCCGCCCGAAGCGGTCGGCGAGCGGCCCCCAGATGAACGACAACCCCCAGCCGATTAGAAACAACGCGAACAGAATCGAGCCGTACATGCCGAGATTGGCCGGCGTCGCGGCAATGCCCGAGACAGGCAGCAACTCGGTAAGCGCCGGAATCAGCACGAGCGCGTAGATCACCGAATCCACGCCGTCCAGCACCCATCCTGAGTAAACCGCCCAGAAGCCGCCGATCTGCTCGCGGGTGAGGGGCGTGCGCCGGGGCTTGAGCCCGGGCGTCGATACAGCGATCGCTTTGGACATCCTTGTCTCCTATGTCGACCAGAGTTGGCGCTTTAGCGTGTCGACCAGAGTTCGCGCTTTAGCGCGCTACTCTGGTCCCATGCAGAGCACTTACTCTGGTCCCATGCAACATGGTTGCTGCCGACAAACGCCGGCCGTTTTGAAGCGGCGCCGGACAGCTCTGGCTGGGCACGCTTCGGTTTTTTGTGGATTGAGTATAAGAACGCGCTCGATAATCTAAAAATATGATATTTCTCTAGCTCGATCGGATTTCGTTATGGGATGAAGGAGCGAGCGACGCACATGGATCTGCGGCAACTGCGGTATTTCGTCAAAGTGGTGGAGTGCGGCAACGTCACGCGCGCGAGCGAAGCACTGCATATCGCGCAGCCCGCGATCAGCCAGCAGATGCGCAATCTGGAGCGCGATCTGGGAATGCAGTTGCTCGAGCGCAGCGTGCAGGGCGTGGCGCCCACCGCAGCCGGGCAAACGCTTTACCGGCATGCAATCGAGTTGCTGCGGCAGGCCGACAGCACGCGCGAACTGCTGCGGCAGGACGCCGAGATGCCGCAGGGCAGAGTGTCGGTTGCCATGCCGTCGAGCACGGCGCGGATGGTGGCGATCCCGCTTGCACGCACGATCCGCGACCGTTACCCCGGCATCGCGCTGGAGTTGGTCGAAGCACCGAGCGCGGAACTCGGCAGTCTGATCGGTAGCGGACGGGTGGAACTGGCCGTCGTGGTGGACGCGGTCGAAACGCGCGGGGTCGCCGCGCAAAGGCTGCTCACCGAGGCGCTTTATCTGATTGCGTGGCCGGAGTTTCAGATGCCACGCGAGCCGGTATCGATCGCCGAACTCGCGCGCATGCCGCTGATTCTGCCAAGCGCACCGAATACGATTCGCAGCCGCGTCGAGTGGGCTCTGCGCGAAGCCGGGCTGCCGTGCGAGATTCTGTTCGAGGCCAGTTCCACCGCATTGTTATTCGCGGCGGTGATGGCCAGGTTAGGTGTGACGATCCTGCCGTGGACCGCCGCGCACGTGGAACTCGATGAGCACAAGCTCAAGCTTGCCAAGGTCGATCACCGATTGTTCTCGCGCGACCTGTCGCTCTGCTGGCACGACACGGCGTTACTGAGCAATGCCGTGCAGAAGGTCAAGGCGACGATACTCGAACTGTTCGACAGCCTCGGCAAGCGGCCGGAGTGGACGGCGGCGGATTAAGGCGCCGTCGCCCGCCGCACGAAGAGTCGCCGCGTGAGATCGAACGCCACCAGATTTCCCGCCACCACCAGCAGAAGCCCGAGCACCGCCAACGCGGACCATCGGTAACCCTCGAATATCGTCGACGCCGCCAGCGCCACAATCGGAAACAGCACGGTGCAGTAGGCAGCCCGCTCCGGGCCCATGCGACCGACCAACATCAGGTACGCGGTAAAGCCGATCACCGAACCGAACACGGCCAGATAAGCGAGCGCGCCGAGATAACGCGCGTCAGGCTCGATGGAGAAGGAAAAACCAGCCAGCGCGCTTCCCACCGTCAGAATGCCGGCGCCGATCAGCATCGCCCAGCTGTTGGTGGCGAACGGGTGCAAGCCCATCGATTGCATCCGGCTCGACAGCAGGTTGCCGGCCGAAAAGCACAATGTGCCAAGGAACGCGATAGCGAGTCCCAGCCACACCGCGTGGTCGCCCAGGTGTCCCTCCATCTGCTGGACGAACAGGCACACGATACCGACGAGCCCCAACGCCGCACCGGCAATCGCCGACGGCTGCAAAGGACGGCCCATGAAAAGCCGTCCGTTGATCGAATTCAGCAGAGGCGCAGTGGAAAACACCACCGCGACGAGGCCACTCGGCACCACCTGCTCAGCATAGTAGAAGCACAGAAAGTTCAGACAGAAGAGCGCCAGCCCTTGCGCGGCCAGGAAGCGCCATGCGGCGCGCGGCGGCCAGATCGGCCGGCGCATGATGCGCAGCAGCGCGAACAGCACCAGCGCCGCGATCCAGAAACGCCACGCAATCGACACCGGTGGCGGCACCGCACCCAGTTGCCATTTGATCGCGATCCACGTGGTGCCCCAGATGAGCACGGTGACGGCATAGAGCGAAAGATTCATGACGAGGCCTGCAGCAGCAAAGAGCGGAAACCCAACTATGCTGCAGCGCCACCGGCCACACTTGTCCAGGATTGCGCACTTTTTCGGAGGGACGCGCCGCCGGCGACGGCTCGCCCTATACTGACGCTTACCCCGCCATCGAATGCATGCCGCTCGTTCCGTGAACGCCAGACCGCCCGCCCCCGTGATCGAATCCACCGAAACGCCGTTCGGCCTTCAGTCGGTCTGTCACACGCTGCGCGACGCCAACGCGAATCTCGAGCGCTTTGCATGGCTGGGCGACCGGCTCGCCATCGCCCTCTGGACCCGCGACACCGAGGAGGCCGAGACCATCTATGAGCGGCCCGGCCATCACACGCTGTCGTGCTATCTGGATGGTGGCTATCGCACCGAGCGTCAGAAGATGCCCGGGCGCTACGGCGCGCCGTCGCGGCTCTGCGCGTTGCCCGGAGAACATGAATCGCGCTGGTGGGTACGCGGCCACATGCACTTCATGCATCTTTACTTCCTGCCCGAACACTTCACGCAACGCGCCGTGCAGGAACTCGATCGCGAGCCGCGCGAACTCACGCTTGCCGATCGCACCTATTTCGAAGACGCCCGCATCGCGAGCCTGTGTCAATCGCTTGCCAATGAAGACTGGCAAGACCCCGATGGCCTGCTGCGAACCAATGAAACCGCGCATCAGGTGCTGAGTCTGCTGCTGCGCGCACAAGGCGTGCGCCGCGCGGATGCGTCGCTCAAGGGCGGTCTGTCGGTCGCAACCCGGCGGCGCTTGCGCGACTACATCGAGAACCATCTCGCACAAACGCTCACACTCGGCGAGCTCGCCGGTGTAGCGGCGCTGTCGGAATTTCATCTGGCGCGTATGTTCCGCGCGTCGTTCGGACTACCGCCTGCCGCCTGGATCGCGCAGCAACGGCTCGAACGCGCACGCACGCTGCTGCGCACCACGAGACTGCCGCTCGTGCAAGTCGCCGACCAATGCGGCTTTGCGAACGCCAGCCATTTCAGTCACCGTTTTCGTGAAAGCGTCGGCGTGGCGCCGGCGGCGTATCGGCAGGTGGTCAGCGCGCAATCGTGACCGGTGCGCTGATCCAGGCCGCTCCGGGCTGGCCCTAGGCCGGGCCGCGCTGGCCTGGCCTGGCTGTCGGCGCCAGCCTGAACCCTGAGCACGGGGCACTGAGGCCGAGCTGCCCTGCCTTGAGCTTGACCGGCAAACGCCTACCGCGACCGACCTCACTTCAAAGCCATCGCCAGCACGCGCGCCACATGGATCGCGTCGACGCCCGCGCCATCATGAATCTGATGCCGGCAACTCGTGCCGTCCGCGACCATCACCGTGTTGCCATCGATCTTGCGCACCGCGGGCAGCAGCGACCGTTCCGCCATCGCCTGCGATGTGGCGTAGTGCTCAGCCTCGTAGCCAAAGCTGCCCGCCATGCCGCAGCACGATGACTCAACCGTCGACACTTTCAGTTCAGGAACCCAGTTCAGTACGGTTTGCACAGGCGTGAACGCGTCGAAGGCTTTTTGATGGCAATGGCCGTGTACCAACGCCTGCTCCTTCGCCAACGGCTTCAGCGCAAGCTGCAAGCGCCCGGCCTTTTCCTCGCGCACCAGAAACTCTTCGAACAGAAACGCCTGTTTCGAAAGCCGTTGCGCTTCTTCACCGAAACCGTAGTGCAGAAACTCGTCGCGCAACGACAGCAAACACGACGGCTCCAACCCGACGATCGGTACGCCACGCTCCACAAACGGTTTGAACAGATCGAGCATGCGCCGCGCTTCCTGCTTCGCTTCATCGACCAAACCGGCCGCAAGGAAGGTGCGACCGCAACACACCGGCCGCTCGCCCTGGCGCGTATTGAAGTGCACCGTGTAACCGGCAGCTTCCAACACCTGTTGCGCGGCGCGCGCGTTTTCAGGTTCCATGTTGTTGTTGAATGTATCGACGAACAACAGCACTTCTTTCAGCGCGCCGTCTTGGGCCCGTTTGCCCGACACTGCGTCCGACAGAAACGATTTCTTGAAGCGCGGCAGCGTCCGTTCAGGCGCGAAACCAACCGAGCGCTTGAACCACGCCGACAACACCGGCACGTTGTCAGCCAATGCCATCAAGCCCGGCACGCGGCTCGCCGCAGCGGCATAGCGCGGCATGAAAGCCACCAGCCTGTCACGCAGACGCAGGCCGTGCCGTTTGACGCGCGCCGCCCGCGCCTCGATCTTGAACTTCGCCATGTCGACGCCCGTCGGGCAATCGCGCTTGCAGCCCTTGCACGAGACGCACAGGTCGAGCGTGTCCCTGACGTCGTCGCTGGCGAGTCCTGCTTCGCCGAGTTGCCCGGAGATGGCCAGACGCAAGGTGTTCGCGCGCCCACGCGTCACATGTTGCTCATCCTTCGTCACGCGGTAACTCGGGCACATGGTGCCTGCATCGAACTTGCGGCAATGGCCGTTGTTGTTGCACATCTCAACGGCCTTCGCGAGACCGCCCGCCAGATCGTTGCCGCTGCCCGGCAGCGTCTCCTTCCCCGTCAGCGGATCACGTTCGACGTTCCATGCGGACCAGTCGAGCGCGGTCTCAATCCGATGCGCTTCGTAGCCCGGCGCAAAGCGAAAATTGCGTGCGTCGTCCATTTTCGGCGGACGCACGATCTTGTCGGGATTGAAGCGGTTATCCGGATCGAACAACGCCTTGATTTCGGTGAAGGCCTGATTCAGACGCGGCCCGTATTGCCACGCGACCCATTCGCCGCGGCACAAGCCGTCGCCGTGTTCGCCTGAATACGCGCCCTTGTATTCGCGTACCAATGCCGCCGCTTCTTCGGCAATTGCGCGCATTTTTACTGCGCCGTCGCGCCGCATATCGAGAATCGGCCGCACGTGCAATGTGCCGACACTCGCATGCGCATACCAGGTGCCTTCGGTGCCGTGACGATGGAACACTTCGGTCAGGCGGCTCGTGTATTCCGCCAAATGTTCGAGCGGTACCGCGCAATCTTCGATGAAGGAGACCGGTTTGCCGTCACCCTTCATGCTCATCATGATGTTCAAGCCGGCTTTACGGACTTCCCACAGCGCTTTCTGTTCATTCGCGGCAGGCATCTCGACGACCGAATCGGGCAAGCCCAGATCGGCCATCAGTTCAGTGAGTTGTTTGAGCGACGCGAGTTGCTGGTCACGGTCCTCGCCGGCGAATTCCACCAGCAGGATCGCTTGCGGCTCGCCGACCAGCGCCTTCTCGATCACCGGCCGGAAGGCGGGATTGCTCATTGCCAGATCGATCATGGTGCGATCGACCAGCTCCACGGCCACCGGCTTCAGCTTGACGATGTGCTGCGTGAGATCCATCGACTGCCAGAAGGTCGGGAAGTTGACCACGCCAAGCGTCTTATGCGTGGGCAGTGGTGCGAGCCTCAGTGTCAGTTGCCGGCTGAACGCAAGCGTGCCTTCCGAACCGACCAGCAGATGCGCAAGATTCGCGATGCCGTCATCGGTATAAGCGTGCGGGTTCTGGCAATCGAACACGTCGATGTTGTAGCCCGCGACACGCCGCAAAACTTTCGGCACACGCGCCACAATTTCATCGCGCTCACGTTGAGCAATCTGCTTCACGCCTTCCACTATCTGCTGCAAACGCGCGCCTTGCGGCGCCACGCGCAATGACGCGAAGCGTGCTTCGCTGCCGTCGGCGAGAATAGCGTCGATTGCGTCGACGTTGTGCACCATATTGCCGTATTCGATCGAGCGCGAGCCGCAGGAATTGTTGCCTGCCATGCCCCCGATTGTGCATTGCGCCGCCGTCGAGACATCGACCGGAAACCACAGGCCGTGAGGCTTCAGCCATGCGTTCAGATGATCCAGCACGACGCCCGGTTCGACCGTCACCGTGCGCGCGTCGGCATCGAACGCGACGATGTTGTTCAGCCACTTGCTGGTGTCGATCACCAGTGCCTCGCCGACGGTCTGGCCGCATTGGCTCGTGCCCGCGCCGCGCGCGAGCAAAGGCACTTTCTCGCTCCGGGCAATCTCCAGTGCGACGCGCAGATCGTCCTGATCGCGCGGCACCACCACACCGATCGGCGTGATCTGATAGATCGACGCGTCAGTGGCATAACGGCCGCGGCTCGCCGCATCGAACAACACGTCGCCGCGTAAAGACTTGCGCAGATGCTGCGCGAGCGGCGTCGTCAGGCGCGCGGCAGACGGCACCAGATGGATCGGCTTGACGAGTAAAGCGGAGGTGGGGTTCGTCATATCGTCGGCCTATAAGAAAACGGGCTAGTACAGCGTCAAGCTGATCGGCGCGAGCCCTTCAATGCGCCCGCTCGCCGTGCCCGCGCTCTGCGGAAAAAACATTCCGGTATACGAACCGGTGGTAACGACCATGTCCGGCGTGACCGCGATGCCGCGCGACGTGGCGTGATTGATGAGCCACGTCAGCAGGCGCCGTGGATCGCCGGCCGGATTGGCGGGTGCCGTCTCGACCACGTCACGCCCTTCGAACCTGAATTGGGCCAAGGGGGCCACAAACGGAAAGTCCTCGCGATACGGCGTAAATTCGCCGACGATCAGCCCGCCGTGATTCTGCAAGTCCGCGAGTTGGGCGAGCTTGTCAACATTGGGCCAGCCGGCGTAGCGGCTCGCCACGATCTCGATGGTCGCACCGATCGACCCGATGCCCGCGTGCACTTCTGCGTCGCTATACGGTGTTGTCGACGGCTCGAAGCGGCGGCCGAAACGGAATGCGATCTCCAGTTCAAGTCCGAGCGGTGCGAAGGCTCCACGCGGCAGCCGTGCGCCGTCGGCGTACAGATCGCTCGCGGGCAACGGCGCACCCTGAATCGGGCCACTGTCGGATTTCGCGCCGATCTTCCAGCCGCCGATCGACGCGTCCAATGCGCGCAGAATGTCGTGCTGGATCGCGTAGGCGGCTGCATCGTCCGCGGGCGTTTGCTCCGGCGACAACGCATCGAGGGTCCGGTGATTGCGGTGCGCGTCGGCGAGACGCTGACTCAGTAGGGTTGTCATTGCTTTGAAGGCGAAGAGAAGGAACGATCCAGTCTGTTTATGCACCCACACCCGTGGTGGCGTGCGCTTTGTCGGCCGTGCTGACCTCGAATTTGCTTTCCGGCTGCATGCGGAATGCAAGCACCACTCCGATCGCCATCAACAGCATGCTGCCGACGAACGGCAACTCCCAGCTACCGAAGTAGTCGATCAGAAATCCGCCGACTACCGGCGAGATGATCGCGGCCAATGCCGAGCCGGTGTTCATCATGCCGCTCGCCGTGCCTGAGTATTCCGGCGCGATGTCCATCGGGATCGCCCACATCGGGCCGATCGTCATTTCAGCGAAGAAGAAGCCCGACGCGAGACATGCCATCGACAGATACAGGTCGTGCGTGAACATCAGCGGAATCAGCGAGAGCAGACAAAAGAACATGCACACCGACACCATCCAGCTCCGCGCACGCTTCAGGCTGCGGGTACGCGTGAAGATCCAGTCGGTGACAATGCCGCCGAGCGTATCGCCGAGTACGCCGGCAAAGAATACGACCGAGGCGAAAATCGCCGACTTCTGCAGTTGCAGGTGATAGCTGTGCAGGAAGTACTGCGGAATCCAGCTCAGGAACAGCCACAAGGTCCAGCCGTAGCAGAAGTAGACGATCGTGACGGGCCACATGCGGCGAAACAGTTTTCCCCATGGCACACCGGCCGCTTTGGGTTTCGGCGCGGGCAAGATTTCGAGTTCCTCGGTCGTGATACGCGGATGATCTTTCGGATGTTCGGTGAACGTGAACGTCCACACCGCCACCCACAGCAGACTGAACACGCCGCAGATATAGAACGATTCGCGCCAGCCCCAGGTCGCCATCACCAGCACGATCATGCCCGGCGCCAATGCATTGCCGATCCGCGATGCCGCGTGGGTAATGCCCTGCGCGAAGCCGCGTTTTTCTTTCGCGACCCAGCGCGCCATGGCGGAGGTCGCAGCAGGAAACGTGGCGCCTTCGCCGAAGCCGAGCAACACGCGCGCGGCCAGCAACGAGACCAGTCCGCCGGCGAGGCCGGTCAGCAAAGTCGCAACGCCCCAGATAGCGCCGCAGAAAATCAGCGTGCGCTTCGCGCCGAAGCGGTCACTGACCCAGCCACCGATGATCTGAAAAATCAGATACGGATAGGCGAACGCCGAAAACACCAGGCCCACTTCCGTATGCGAGAGTCCGAACTCCTTGCCGAAACCTGCCGCTGCGGTGCTGACGTTGACGCGGTCCAGGTAAGTGATGAAGTACATGATGCTTAGCATCACTAAAACGATACTGGTCGCACTGCTTACACGAAACCGCCTCATCGTCTCTCTCCATTGCAGTCTATCGACGGCGCGCCTGAAATGGCGCGCTGCGTCGTCGCCCGTCGGCGAAATACGCCGCGGGCACATCGCAAGTTGTTGGTGGGCCGCGTTCTATGCGCGGCTTCATGAGGTGCTGCCCACCTTCCCTTGCTGCGAGATGCGCTGCTGCACTCATACGCTGACGTGCCGAGCGCTGTCCCGCTGGTGCGCCCGGCGCGCATGTGCTCAGGTGCTCAAGCCGCCGCTTTCAGACCCGACGCGTGCGTCGGCTGGCTCAGCCACTCCATAGCGGCAGGCAGGCCGCTTTCTTTGAGCGGCACGCCCGCGAGCTTCAGGCCCATTTCGCACCCGGCCAACGTCGCCAGCAGCATCAGGTCGTTGCAGTCGCCGAGGTGGCCGATGCGGAACATGCGGCCTTTCATCTTGCCGAGGCCGGTGCCGAGCGACATGTCGAAGCGTTCGTAGATGACCTTGCGCACCGCGTCGGCATCGATGCCATCCGGCATCATCACGCCAGTCAGCACCGGGCTATACACAGCGGGATCCGCGCACTGAATCTCCAGACCCCACGCTCGAACCGCACGGCGGGTGGCTTCGGCGAGACGCTCATGACGGGCGAACACGTTGTCGAGCCCTTCGCCGAGAATCATCTCCAGCGCCTCATTGAGCCCGTACAGCAAGTTCGTGTTCGGCGTGTACGGCCAGTAGCCGGTCTTGTTCATCTCGACGATGTCGGTCCAGTCCCAGAAGCTGCGCGGCAGTTTGGCCTGCTTGCTGGCGGCAAAGGCCTTCGGCGAGATCGCGTTGAAACTGATACCCGGCGGCAGCATCAAACCCTTTTGCGAGCCCGACACAGTGACGTCGACGCCCCATTCGTCATGGCGATAGTCGGCGCAGGCGAGGCCCGAGATCGTGTCGACCAGCAGCAGCGCCGGGTGGCCGGCGGCGTCGATCGCGCGGCGCACGGCGGCGATGTCCGAGGTGACGCCCGTCGAGGTTTCGTTATGGACCACGCACACCGCCTTGATCGCGTGCTGCGTGTCGGCGCGCAGGCGCTCTTCGATCATGTGCGGCTGAACCCCGCGCCGCCAGCCTTCGATACCAGGCAGGCCGAGGAACTCTGGCTTCAGCCCGAGGCTTTCCGCCATCTTTTTCCACAGCGTCGCAAAGTGGCCGGTTTCGAACATCAGCACGTTGTCGCCGGGGCTTAGCGTGTTCGACAGCGCCGCTTCCCATGCACCGGTGCCGGAGGCCGGATAGATCACCACCGGTTGCTGCGTCTTGAAGATTTTCTTGATGCCTTCGAGCACCTTTAGACCGAGTTCGCCGAACTCGGGGCCGCGGTGATCGATGGTCGGGTAGCTCATCGCCCGGAGAATGCGATCGGGCACCGGGCTCGGACCCGGGATCTGCAGGAAGTGACGGCCAGCGGGGTGAAAGTCTAGCTTGAGCATTGGGCTCCTCCTATTGAATTTTGCATGCAAAAAACTATATCAGACGATCCGAGACGAACCCAAGGCAAAATTTGCTTGCTGACACCGGTGTTTACCCGCGCTATTAACTAATCTTTATGCTTCCGCTAAAATCCTACCTAATACGATGTTGAGGGCTTTTGTATGCAAAATTCGGATTTCGATGCGGGCGTGGCCGCTTCCCCGCTGATGCCGAAGGTTGAGCGTCAGCGCTTGCACGACACGGTGGTGGAGCACATTCGCCGCTTTATCGTCGAGGGGGTGCTTGAGCCGGGCAAGAAACTGAACGAGCGCGAGTTATGCGAGACGCTTGGGATTTCGCGCACGCCGTTGCGGGAGGCGCTGAAGGTGTTGGCGGCGGAAGGGCTGATCGAGATTTCGCCGAACCGGGGCGCGTCGGTGTCGAAGATGTCGGAAGCGGAGTTGCGCGAGACCTTTGAATTGATGAGTGGTCTTGAAGCGTTTTCCGGCGAACTGGCGGCGGAGCGGATGACGGCTGCGGAGCTTGCCGAGATCAAGGCGTTGCATTACGCGATGCTGGCTTGTCGTACGCAGAACGATCTGGCTGGGTACTACAGTCGTAACCAGGCGATTCACGACAAAATCAATGAGGCGGCGAGGAATTCAGCACTGCGGCAGACTTATGTCGCGGTTAATCGACGCCTGCAGGCGTTGCGGTTCCGGTCGAATTTTCAGATCCCTAAGTGGGATAGCGCGATTCATGATCATGATGAGATGTTGAAGGCGCTTGAGGCACGGGATGGGAAGAAGTTGAGTGCTATTTTGCGGCAGCATTTGCTGGATAAGCGGGATGCGGTTTTGCAAGTGCAATCGAGGGAGGAGGTTGCGGCTTCGCCGCTGAAGGCTTAATCGGGGTTTTGTTGTTTTTACCTGCGGCGCGGTTTGTTTGTTGGTTTGCCTACGGCGTTGGACTTTGCTTGGGTTGTTTGCCTGCGCGGCGCTCATTGTCTGTCTGCCTACGGCGTTGGCCTTTCCTTGATTTGTTATTGGTTTATTGGCGTCGCCCCTGTGCGGGGCACACACCTACTTTTCTTTGCCTGCCGCAAAGAAAAGTAGGCAAAAGAAAGCGGCTCACACCGCCAGCTCATAAGCGGGTCTCCTGGCTTGGAGGGGGCAGTGGTGCATCTGGAATCCGTGCCCGCGCACATTCAGCCCTGGTGACAAGGGCGTCATACTTCCGGCGGCGCTGCGCGCGCCGACGCGTATTTCATAAAACCGACCACTACGTTTCGCACTCGCGCTTTGATTGGCGCCCCCACCTCGTCGTTGCGTTGCAACTGCAACTGCGACGCACCGGCGTTTCGTTCGGCCTGAGCTATCGCGCTTTCATTTGCTTCCGCAAATCGTCTTTTGGATACTTGGACGCCTCGCCAAGACGAAACCGATTGCCCCCACCACACGCAATCGAAGCCCCTGGTTTCCCTCGCAGACCCATCCGCGACGCACGCAGTGCGGAGTGGGAGCTGATGAGCCCTTTGTCACTGACGCTGAAGGTGCGAGGGCACGGATTCCAGATGCACCACTACCGCAACTGCGCGGGGGACCCGCTTATGAGCTAGCGGTTTGAGCCGCTTTCTTTTGCCTACTTTTCTTTGCGGCAGGCAAAGAAAAGTAGGTGCCCGCCCCGCACAGGGGCGACGCTAATAATCCAATATCAAATCAAGGAAAGGCCAACGCCAAAGGCACACAGACAGAAAGCGCCGCGCAGGCAAACAAGCGTCAAGCAAAGTCCAACGCCGCAGGCAAACCAACAAACAAGACGCGCCGCGGGCAAAAAAACTTGTCCCCACAAATTGTTGGCAAGCCTGTGGACAACCCACGCACATCCCAACCAAGTGGTTGAACCGACAGAAATATCCGTTAGCGGCTCACGAGTAAGCATCGCTCGTCATCCGCGATCAGACCCACACAAAAAAGCGCGCCAGCATGGCCACAGCCCAACCCACATCAACCCCGTCCTCCAGTTGTCCACATAATTTGTTCAGAAGCCTGTGGACAACCTGCGCACAGCCAAGCCAAGTGCTTGATGCCACAGGCGTATCTCCCATCGGCTCAGCCGCAGGCACAAGCCCCGTCGTGTGATAAAAAGAAGCTCCCACGCTTTGCCACTCATCGAGGCCCCGCATGCCCACCGTCATGGCCTTCAAACTCGTCCTGCTGTCGCTCGCCGCGATGATCGGTCTCCAACTGCTCGCCAAGCGGCTGCGACTCCCACCGGCCGCGGCACTTCTGGTCGGCGGAGCCGCGATGGCCTTCGTGCCGGGACTGCCACCCATCAACCTCAACCCCGAGCTGGTCCTGATCGTGTTCCTGCCGCCGCTCCTCATGGACGGCGCCTACTTCTCCGTGTGGGACGAATTCAAGCGCAATGTCGGCGGCATCCTGCTGCTTGCGATCGGCGCCGTCGCCTTTACGACCCTCGCGGTCGGACTGGTCGTGCATTGGGTCGTGCCGGCCTTGCCGTGGAGCGCGTGCTTCGCGCTGGGCGCGATCGTCTCGCCGCCTGACGCCATCGCCGCGAAGGCCGTGCTGGAACGCGTCGCGCTGCCGCGCCGGTTGATGGTGCTACTCGAAGGCGAAAGCCTCCTCAACGACGCCGCCGGCATCGTCCTGTTCCGCTTCGCCGTCGCGGCCGCGTTGAGCGGCACCTTCAGCGCGCAACATGCCATCGGGCGCTTTGCTGTGCTCGGGCTGGGCGGCATCGCAGTGGGCATCGCGATCGGCTTCGTGGTCGTCAAACTGCTGCGCTACCTCGACGACGCCTACCTCATCATCACCGCATCCGCACTCTCCCCGTGGATCAGCTACATCGCCGGCGACATGCTGGACGTCTCGGGTGTCATCGCGACCGTCAGTTGCGGAATGGTGCTTGGCTGGCATCAGCACGAAGTCTTTTCTGCCTCGGTGCGTACGCGCGGCACAGCCTTCTGGCAGGTCCTGATCTTCCTGATGGAAGCCCTGGTGTTCATTCTGATCGGGCTGTCGCTGCGCGGCGTGATCGTGCGGCTGGGCGGTGTCGGCGACACGCTGACCGCGCTTGCACCGGCGGTCGGTGCAGTGATCGCGGCCGTCGTGCTATCCCGCTTCATGTGGGTGTTCGCCGTCGAATGGTTGAAGGGACTGGTCTGCAAACTGATGCAGCGCGAAAACATTGCGCTCGACTGGCGCTCGTCAACTGTGACAAGTTGGGCCGGCATGCGTGGCGTGGTGACGCTGGCAATCGCGCTCTCGTTGCCCGAGGCGATGCCGGGGCGCGATCTGATTCTGGTCGCGTCGTTCGCGGTGATTCTCGTGACCGTGCTCGGACAAGGGACCACGATCGGTGCGTTGATTCGCTGGGTCAATCTGGATAGCGTGAAAGAGCGCAACGAGCAGCATTTGACCGAGCCTCAGGCGTGGGCGAGGCTCGAAGCGACGCAGCTTGCCGCGATCCAACCGCTCGTGCACGACGCCCAGGGGCAAGTCATTCATCCGCGCCTGCTGGAGCAATATAGCTATCGGGCGCGGATGACCGAAACCTACCAGGATGTGACGGAATATCCCTCCGATGTTCGAACCGCGCATTACGACGTCGTGCTTGCCGCCGTGGCGGCCGGTCGCCGCGAGTTGTTGCGAATGCATCGGTCAGGGTTGATTCATGATGAACTGCTGACCGTGCTTGAGCGGGATCTCGATTTGCAGGAAATCGCGGCGTTGCATGGCAGAGGGTGACCGGCACGCATCTGACGTGAGTCGAGACGCTAACCGGTCGAACCGTGGTGGGTTTAATGGCCCTTGAAAATATCGAGCAATTGATTTTGCATCTGCATCATCTCGTGCGCGTGCTTCATCTCCATCTGCGCCATCGTGTCCTGATACTCCATGTCCATCTGCATCATTTTTTGCTGGATGCCGATGGCCTGAGTGCGCTGTTCAGGTGTCAGTTTGTCCATCATCATGCTGTACTCAGGCGGCATCAGATAGGTGCCGGCACGTCCTATTCCCTGTGCCTGCACAGAACCCGCTGCAAGCGCGAGCGGCAGCAAGCCGCACATCAGTATGGCTCGGATCGATTTCATTTCATCTCCAGTCCTACGTGAGCAGCCCGGCTTCAACAAGGGCTGCATAAGCGACGTTCAGGTGCTCAGACTGGCTTGCCGCGGTCGATCCGTTGTACACGCCAGGTCTGAGGATGCAACACCCGCGAATCGCCGCCATGCACGATCGTCCGAGTGTTTCAAGGCTTTAGTCGCGAACGCTTACTGGAAATGACATGCTGGATGAAAATTGCGCCGATAATCTTTCTTCTACGCGGCTGTCATTTCCGCCGCCGGGCGCCGACTAATCCTTCCACGCAGACCCCAGAATCATCGTGCAGAAATTCTCTCGATGGTAATGCGGGTCTTTCAGCGCCAGCACGTCCGCCTTCACGTTGCCGAAGGTCGTCTCCGGTTTGTGAATCGTGCCGTGTGCGAATGCATCGATGATGCCTTCCTTGAAATGCGCGAGCGCTTTCGTTCGTCGTGAAGGCGACGTGAGAAAATGACGGTCTTCTCAAGCCAACGATCACAGGGAACGATATGTCCACCTCTTCTCCAATCCGCGCGATCGTGACCGGCCACACGCGCGGCCTCGGCGCATCCCTTGCTGAACAACTGCTGGCGCGCGGCGTCACGGTACTGGGTTTGTCCCGCTCGCGTCATGCCACGCTTAAAGAGCGTTTCCCGGCACTGCTCGAAGAAATCGAACTCGAACTTGCCGATCCCACACGCGTCGCGCAATGGGTCGCAACCGATGCACTGCGCAGCTTCGTCAGCGGCGCTCAGAGCGTCCTGCTGATCAACAACGCGGGCATGGTTCAGCCGATCGGTCCGATCGAAGGCCAGGACGCCGCGGACATCGCGACCGCCGTGAGCCTGAACGTGGCTACACCGCTGATGCTGGCGAGCGCACTCGCCGCAGCCAGCGTCGACGCGACGGATCGGCGCATCGTGCATATCTCCAGCGGCGCGGCGCGCAATGCGTATCCCGGCTGGAGCATCTACTGCGCAACCAAAGCCGCGCTCGATCATCACGCACGCGCCGTTGCACTCGACGCGAATCGTGCGCTGCGTATTTGCAGCCTGGCGCCGGGCGTCATCGATACGAATATGCAGGCGGAAATTCGCGGCAGCGGCGCCGAGCAGTTCCCGATGCGCGAGAAATTCGAGGAGCTCAAGCGCAACGGCCAGCTTTCGACACCGGAACAATGCGCCACCCAGTTGCTCGACTACGCGTTCAGCGATGCATTCGGGCAAACGCCGGTGGCCGATATTCGCGAGGTCGCGAAGCAGGCCTGACTCGCGAACACCGCACTCCCGTAAAAGCTCACCTTTCGGCGAATACGCCGATACTCACACGCCGGGCGCGACCATCGCGCCGCGCTCGGCCGCCCCAGTCTCACCGTGCGGCACGAACACATAGCCGCGTCCCCACACCGTCTGCACATAGCGCGGCTCGGAAGGGTCGATCTCGATCAGCCGCCGCAGCCGCCAGATCGATACATCGAGGCTGCGACCTTGATGCAGCACACTATTGCCGCGCAATTTCTCGTTGAGCTGCATGCGCGTGAGCACTGTCATTGCGTGATTGACGAAGATTTTCAGCAGCGCGAACTCAGAGCTGCGCAGCGCGAAATGCTCGTTGTCGCGACGCAATTCGCGCGCGGAGAAGTTCAGCTCGCAACGTCACCGTACGATGCGCGCGCCAGCTCCCGAAAAGTCTCACCTTTGGGTCGGAGTGGTGGGGCTGGGCGCGAAGTGCACCTCGGGCAGCTCCCGAAAACGCTCACCTTTAGCGCTTGGGGACAGGCCGCAAAGGCATGCTGGGCGGGGAACCGGTGGTCCAGAAGAGGCTACTCCCGCAAACCCTCACCTTTGGGGGGGCGAGTAATCTGCATACCCAGGTAAGAGGCGTGTGCGTATCAGGCGTGTGCGTATCCTACGGTGCATATCCCGCGGTGTGTGTCAGGCGGTGTGCCTGCCAATGTTGCGCGATATAGCCCAAGGACGAGGGTGCCGGACAACGGCACCCTCCGTTGAGCGACCTCAACCTGTCGAGCCCGAATCGATCTTGCCACTCACCGCTTTCAATCCAAAGCTCGCGACCAGCGAAAGCGCCGCGCACGCCGCCATGAAATACGCAGGCGCGGCGACGTTACCCGTCGACGAAATCAGCCAGGTGGCGATCAACGGCGCGGTGCCGCTGAACACGGTAAAGCTGACATTGAATGTCAACGCGACGCCGCTGAAACGCACGCGTGTCGGAAACATGTCGGCGATGATGCAGGCGAACGTGCCGTTGGCGAGGCACGCGGCCACACCGGCCAGCGCGAGCAACAACACGACATCGATCGTATGGTGGCTGGCTGCCAGGTAGAACGGATAGCTCAACACCATCAGGAGCAGCGAGCCGACGCGCAGCACAAAGCGCCTCGGCAGTTTGTCGCCGAGCCAGCCGGATAGCAGAATGCCCGTCGATACCACCGCGAGACCGACGTTCTGCCCGATCGCCACGCGGCGCGGGTCGTAGTGCAACACACGATCGAGGTAAGCCGGCATGTGCGCGAACAGCAGGCCGTTGAATGCGGCGACCACCGCTGTCGTGCCGATGCCGAGCAGCACGGGTCGCCAGTGCTCGCGCAACAGTTCTGCCAGCGGATGCTTCGCGGCGAGATGCTTCATCTCCGCGAACGCAGGCGTTTCTTCGAGCTTGCGGCGCAGCCAGAAACTCAGCAAGCCGATTGCACCACCGAACAGAAACGCGATGCGCCAGCCGTACGCCGCGACATCGTCGCCGCTCAGAAAGCTGTGCACCGAGAGATTGACGGCCGCCGCCAGCAGCACGCCTGAGTTCACGCAGAAGAACACGATGCCGCACACGAGTCCCGCGCGCCGCGGCGCCGATTCGACCACGTAGGTAATCGAACCGGGTAGCTCCCCGCCGAGGCAGAAGCCTTGCATGAGACGCAGCAGGATCATCAACAGCGTGGCGCTGATGCCCCACGTCGCGTAAGTCGGCACGATTCCCATACCGATCGTGCACATCGACACGACGATCACCGACACGATAAACACGCGTCGGCGTCCGTACCTGTCGCCGAAATAGCTGAGTACGACACCGCCGACCGGCCGCGAGAGATAACCGATCGCAAACACGGCGAACGACAGCATCAAGCCGACAATCGGATCGTGCATCGGAAAGAACGCACGGCCGATGAACTGCGCGAAGATGCCGTAGACGACGAAATCGTAGAACTCGAGCGCGCCGCCAAGACTCGCGAGAATGATCATGCGCCACTGCGAGCGCGTGAGCCGCGTCGGGGTTTCTTCCGAAAGACTGGCGGATTCAAGACTGGACATGGTTGTCTCCTGCGCGGCCCGGCATGGCTGGTTGCCACGTTCACCGCTTTGCCATTGAGTTGGTCTTTGTGCGTTTGCCTTTGCGCTTCCATCAGCCGCGGCCGCCTTGTGCCAGGCGGTGTAGGTGGCGCTCGCGCTTACTGCCTGGTGCTTAGTGCTCGTGGTTCACTCATGACTCTTGACTCATGCGTCATGCGCTGATCGAGCAGGACTTTAACGATCTGCGAGATGTCTTCATCGCCGAGTCCCCGGTCGACCGCTTCCTGCAAAAGCTTGCGCACTTCGCCGACGGCGCGCAACGGCGCGTTAGCCTCGCGCGCCAACGCCCCCACCGCGTCGAGATCCTTCAGCATCGTCCTGATCGTGCCCGATGGACTCGACGGTGGCGTCAGCATCCGCGGCATCAAGGTTTGCAGCAGCACCGAATCGGCCCAGCCGCCTCGCAAGGCGGCCGGTATCGCAGCGGCGTCGATGCCGGCGCGTTGAGCGAGAACGCAGGCTTCAGCAATGCCCGCGATGGTCGTCACGACAATCGCCTGGTTCGCGAGCTTGGTCGCCTGTCCTGCGCCAGTGGCGCCCATGCGCGTCACACGCGAAGCATAGGCGCGCAGCAGCGGTTCGACTGCGGCGATATCGTTCGTGCTGCCGCCGCACATGATCGCGAGCGTGCCCGTCACAGCGCCTGCCGTGCCACCGGACACGGGCGCGTCGATCCACACGCCACCAGTCAGGTCGTGCCAACGCTGGGCGAAGCGCCGGGTCTCGGTGGGCGCGATGGTCGAATGGTCGATCAGAAAGCGCGGTGCGGTGGCCGCACGCGCAAGCCCCTGTTCACCGAAGACGACTTCTTCAACGGCGTGGGCATCGCCGAGGCACAGCATCACGACCTCGCTTGCCTCGGCCAGCCGCCTGGGCGAGTCGCTAACGACGCTGCCCTCTGCTGCCAGCGCGGCGAGCTTCGCCGACGATCGATTCCACACCCGCAGCGCATGCCCGGCTGCGAGCAACCGCCAGGCCATCGGCTCACCCATCTTGCCGATGCCGCAAAAGCCGACGCGCGGCACATCCGGCACGGCGGCGGCGCTCATGCCTCATCCTCACCGATCGACGCCTCATACGGCCACTCCACGGCGCCCGAGTGCGTCACCGCGCCGAGATTCGCCGGCCGCACCAGCGCTTCATATTTCTCCAGTACGCCGCCTAAGCGCCCCCGTGTGAACGGCACGGCTTCCTTGCTGCGCCTCGCGAGTTCCTCGTCGCTCAGTTCGACGTCGAGCGTGCCTTTGTGCGCGTCGATATGAATCCGGTCACCGTCTCTCAGCAAACGAATCGGGCCGCCTGCCGCCGCTTCCGGTCCGACGTAGCCGATACACATGCCGCGCGTCGCGCCTGAGAAGCGTCCGTCGGTCAGCAGCGCGACTTTTTCGCCCATGCCTTGACCGTAGATCGCCGCCGTCACGCTCAGCATCTCGCGCATACCAGGGCCGCCCTTCGGCCCTTCGTTGCGGATCACGAGCACGTCCCCTTCCTGATAGGTGCGCTTCGACACGACCGACATGCACGCCTCTTCGGTTTCGAACACCCGCGCGGTGCCGCTGAAGACCAGCGATTTCAGGCCTGCGGTTTTCAGACACGCGCCATCCGGTGCGAGATTGCCGCGCAACACCACCAGCCCGGCGTTCTCGCTTAGCGGCTCGTTATGCGGACGGACGACGCGGCCATCCGGGCCCGCGAACGCCTTCAACGCGGTTTCGAGCGTTTCGCCGGTTTGCGTCAACGTATCGCCATGCAGAAATCCGCCCGCGAGCAACGCATTCAGCACCGCCGGCACGCCGCCAACGTGATACAGATCTAGCGCGAGATACTTGCCGCCCGGCTGCAGATCGCCGATCAACGGCGTGCGGGCCAGCACCTCGGACACATCGTCCAACGTAAAGCGGATGCCCGCCTCGTGCGCGATCGCCGGAATGTGCAGCGCTGCGTTGGTCGAACCCCCGGTCGCCGCGACTGCTGCGCACGCATTTTCGAGGCTCTTGCGCGTGACCAGATCGCGCGGCAGCGGACCGCCGTTTCTCAGCGTGTTCATGACCGTTTCGCCAGCACGGCGTGCAATTGCTATGCGCTCGCTATAGACGGCAGGCACCATCGCCGAGCCGAGCGGCGCGAGACCGAGCGTTTCGGCGACCATCGCCATCGTGTTCGCGGTGAATTGTCCGGGGCAAGATCCCGCACCCGGCGTACAACGCTTCTCGATGCCGCGCAAGGTTTCGAGCGACATGTCGCCGCGCTGCGCCGCGCCGACCGCTTCGATCGCGGTCAGAATCGTCGCTTGCGTGCCATCCGGTGCAATGCCTGGCAACATTGCGCCGCCGAACAGGAACACACCCGGCACGTTCACGCGCACCATGCCCATCAGAATGCCGGGCAGCGTCTTGTCGCAACCGGCCACGCCGACGAACGCGTCATAGCAATGCGCGCGCACGAAAACCTCGACGCTGTCCGCGATGATCTCGCGCGACACGAGACTAAAACGCATGCCCGAATGATTCATCGAGGTGCCGTCCGACACCGAAATCGCCGAGCCGCGAATCGGCATGCCGCCGCCCGCCGCGACGCCGAGGCGCACGTTGTCGGAAACGGCCGCGAGCGACATCGAGCACGGCGTGTTTTCGCCGAATGTATCGACGATCGCGACGAAGGGCTTGTCGATCGCGGCGTCGTCCATGCCGGTCGCTCGCAGGAAGGCGCGATGCGGCGTGCGTGTGATGCCTTCGGTGACGGTGCGCGAGCGGTGCTTGTGGAGATTGCTCATAGTTTGTCCTGTACGTATCCGTGTGCTGTGCGTTCAGCCGTTCAGCCGTTCAGCCGTTCAGCAGCATGCCGTTCTCGGCGGCGATCACCTGGCCGGTCATCGAAGGCGCATGCGCGACGATGAACCAGGCAAGATCGGCGATCTCGCCGGGCTGCGACACGCGCTTGAGCGGCGCGACATTCGTCATGCTGTCGACGATCTTCGCGTACGCCTCTTCTCCGAGCACACGACGCGGCAAGCCGTCGTCCACCATGCCGGGCGCCAACGCATTCACGCGGATATGCGGCGCGAGATTTCGGGCAAGCGAGAGCGTCAGCGTATTGACCGCGCCCTTCGACGCCGCATAGGCAATGGAAGAACCCGTGCCGTTCAGTGAGGCCAGCGACGAGATATTGATCACCGCCGTGCTATGCGAAGCGGTCGACGAATCGCGCAGCACGGGCACCGCGGCGCGCGTCATCTGAAACATGCCGATCAGGTTCACGCGATACACGCGCTCGAACTCCATGTCGTCGATGGCGGCCAGATCGCCGTGCGGGATGAAGCGCGTGGTGCCGGCGCAGTTGATCAGCGCGTCGATGCGCTGCCACTTCGAGGCTACCGCATCGACCGCTTTCACACAGGCCGCGTCGGAGCCGACGTCGACGTCGAACACCAGCGTCTCGGCGCCGAGTCGTTTGCATTGCGCTTCGACGGCCAACGCCGCTTCGCGCGTGCTGTCGTCGAAGTTACCGATCGCCACCGCCCAACCGGCGCCCGCAAAGCGCAACGCGGTGGCCGCGCCGATGCCGGTGGCCGCGCCGGTGACCATACAAACCTGCTGCGTCATCCTTCTCTCTCCTCATGCTGTTTTACGCGTGACCGGCATCGCCAGCACGATCACGGCGGCCAGCACCAGCGCGCAGGCGAGCACGATCATGCCGGGCAGCAAGGTGCCGGTCGTGTCCTTCAGAAAGCCGATCACATACGGGCTCACGAAGCCCGCCAGATTGCCGGTGCAATTGATCACCGCAATGGCCGCCGCCGCGCCCACGCCACCCATCAGCGCGGTCGGAATGCCCCAGAACACCGGCGCAATCGAATTGATGCCGATCGCCGCAACCACCAGCGCCACCATCGAGAGCCATACGTGTTGACCGAGCAGCACCGACGCGAGCATGCCGGCGGCACCCAGCACCGCGCACACGGCCACGTGCTTGCGTCGTTCGTCGTGTTTGTCGGCGTGACGCGCGATCAGGATCATCGCGACCGCGCTGATCAGCGACGGCACGGCCGACAGCAAACCGATGTTCGCCACGCTCACCACGCCGCTCGCGCGGATCATTGTCGGCAGCCAGAAGACAAGGCCGTAGTTGCCCATCGCGATACAGAAATACAGCAGGCCGAGGAGCCACACCTTCGGATTGGTGAACGCGCCGCGTACCGTTTGATGCGCACGGGTCCGCGCATCGGCTTCGAGGTCGTGCGCGAGCAATGCTTTTTCCTCTTTGCTCAGCCAGCTCACCGACTCGATACGGTCACGCAAAACAAAAAACGCCGCGATGCCCACCAGCAACGAGGCGATCCCTTCGATCAGGAACAGCCACTTCCAACCGGCGAGCCCGTGCACGCCGGCCAGTTGCTGCATGATCCAGCCCGACACCGGACCGCCGATCGCACCCGACACCGGAATCGCCGCCATGAACAGCGCGATGATCTGCGAACGCCGGTTCGACGGAAACCACGTCGACAGATACAGCACGATGCCGGGAAAGAAGCCCGCCTCGGCGACGCCGAGCAGAAAGCGCAGCACGTAGAACGAGGTCGCGCCGCTCGCGAACATCGTCAGACACGAGACGATCGACCACGTGACCATGATCCGCGCGATCCAGATGCGTGCGCCGACGCGATGCAAGATGAGGTTGCTCGGCACCTCGAAGATGAAATAGCCGAGAAAGAAGATGCCGGCACCCGCACCGTACACGGTCTCGCTCAACGAGAGATCGGTGAGCATCTGCAACTTGGCGAAGCTCACGTTCACGCGATCGATATACGCGACGATGAACGCGAGAAACAGAAACGGCACGATGCGCCACGCGAGCTTGCGATACAGCGCCGTGTGTTCCGCGGATTCCGTGGGTGCCGGGGGTTCATTAGACACAGCGGGCCGCTCGGCGCCGCCGTAGAGAGGGGTGCTCATGCTTGTCTCCTTCCGCGCGCTTGAATGCGCGCTGTGGTCGCGGCGATGCGGTGCATGGCGCGGCTCCGGTTATACCCTGAGTCATGCGATCGACGCGTAGCTGCTATGCTCGACCCACCCGCTTCACGCTCTACCGTCCTGCCGATAGCGAAGATTAGCCGGGTTGAGCGCCGCACCGCAAATCACCGTTTCGGCGCAGGTCATTACCGTTCAGTTATGTGCACCAAGTAAACACGAATGGCAACCACCGAAAACGACGCAATCGACCGCTTCTTCCGCAGCGGCCTGAAGCTGCCGCATCTGCGCATCCTGGTGAGCCTTGCGGAGCTTGGGCAGGTGACACGCGTGGCGGCCGCCTTCCACGTCACGCAGCCGGCCATTTCAAAACAGATCGGCGAAATCGAGGAAGCGCTCGGCGTCCCGGTCGCGCGACGGGTCGGCAACGCGGTTGAGTTGACCAGCATCGGCAAGGTGATGGCCGCACGGGGACGCGAAATCCTGCGGCATATCGAACTGGCGCGCCGCGACGTCAGTGCGTTGACCACTGGCACGGCGGGTCACGTCCGCTTCGGTGCGGTTGTGACGATTCCGCAGCCGCTGATCGCGCATGCGGTCGAACTGTTCATGCGGCGTGCGCCATCGGCAACGCTCTCATTCGTGGAAGCGACGCTCGACAAGCTGATCAAGATGCTCGACGAAGGCGAGCTCGATCTCGCATTAGGCCGCAACCGGATCGCCGGCAACCAGGGCTTGTTGCGCCAGCAGACGTTGCACCGCGAGCCGTTCGTGTTTGTCGTGGGCGCGAGCCATCCACTCGGCAAGGTCGATATGCCAGTGAGCTGGAACGATCTGCGCTCGGTGCGCTGGATTACGCCACTGCGCGGTTCACCCGCTTTTGCGACGCTGGCCGAGACGTTAGCGGAGCAAGGCATTCCGCTCGATCGCGGCGCGGTCGAATCGAGTTCGTTGACGTTGAATCTGTCGCTGCTGATCGGTGGGGACTTCGTGTCGATCCTGCCGCTGTCGGTCGCGCGGCATCACGTGAGCCGTGGACGCATGCGTGTGCTGCCGCTCGCGCCGCTCGAACCGTTAGGTGAAGTGGTACTGGTGTGGCGCGCGGATACCGCCGCGCCGGCGGCGGATCTGTTCAGCGAATGCTTGCGGGAATCGTCGTCGGAATTGCTGGATGGTGAGGCGGAATGATGCGTGTGGGCTCACGTATCGCTGATTGCCCGTCGGCTCCCGAATGTTCTCACCTTTGAGCTTTTTGGAGGCATTAGGAAAGCCGGCCGCCATCAAGGCAGCCGGCTCGCTCTGTCCACCCACACGCACGATCTGAATCGACTTCGCGCTCGCAAGCAACGATACGAGAGGAATTTGCGTCGGCAAACTAACTAATTCTTCGATGGATATGAAAGTGCTGGTAGCGTGGCCGCTTCTAAGGCCACGCGTTGGTGCGATGTCACGCCGGGACGGCGGACAATTCGGAGGGTGCGTATTTCGAGGTCGCGAGGACTTCGGCGGGGACGGGAACATGCGCGCGCCGCAGCAGCGCACCGCTGCAGAACATCAGCAGATCGCCCGGCTGGCAGGCGGTCCATACTTCATCGGTGAGCGGCGTGGTGGCGATCACCGCCGTGCGATCAGCCTGCGTGCCACGCTCGGCGAAATCGACTGAGAGGTCACCGTCGACGAGACGCGCGCTCGAAAACGGCCAGTGACGTATCACGTACGACAGACGCGTCGAGCAATACGCGAATTGCGCTTTGCCATTCGAGAGCACGAAGTTGAAAATGCCATACGGGTTCAGTGTGCGCGTCGCCTGCTCGAGGACGTCGAACGTGGCGTCGATGTCGTCCACGTCCACCTTCGTTTCCGCGTGAGCGGCGAAATGCGCGTGGAGGCGATTCATGATGAAGCAGAACGCCGCTTCGCTATCGGTCGTGCCGACCGGTGCATACGGACCTCGCTCCGGTTCACCGAGCGGTTGCAGGTCGCCGTTATGCGCGAACACCCATTGCTGGCCGCGCAACTCGCGCATGAACGGGTGGCAGTTCTCCACGCGCGCGCCACCTTGAGTCGCCTTGCGAATATGCGCGACGACATTGCGCGACTTGATCGGATGGCTCTTCAGAAACTCCGCCACCGGCGACTGACACGCGGGTTTATCATCGACGAACACACGGCACGCGCGGTCTTCATAGAACGCCACGCCCCAGCCGTCGACGTGATGATCCGTGAGGCCACCGCGTGCAGCAAAGCCCGTCAACGAGAAACTGACGTCGGTGGGTTCGGCGCAGTTGAGGGCGAGCAATTGGCACATGTCCGGCGCCGCCCTATGCCCGTTGAGCCGGGACGTGCGTGAACGTGACGACATCCGCGGTTGCAGCGCCAGCGCTTTTTGAAGTTTTCGCGGCCATCACGTGTCTTCCCAGTCGTTCACATTCACTGGGAGACTAGCGTGTTTCAACCGCCGCCGTTATAGCGAATCATGCTTTGCAAATCACCGGCGCACCGGCTCCCGAAAACCCTCACCTTTGGCCGGCCCGCCGCCTGCGCAGCGCTTAGCTTGCCAGCTTACGGAACGTTTCCAGCACCGCGTCACCCTTGAACGGCTTGACGATCCAGCCTTTCACGCCGGCCGCCTTGCCGCGCTCTTTCATCGCCGGGCTGCTCTCGGTCGTCAGCATGATGACGTTGACGGTCGTGTTCGCAAGTTCGCCGCGAATCTTTTCGACCATCGTCAGGCCGTCCATATTCGGCATGTTGACGTCGCTGATCACTAGCTTGATGCCCGGGCTGGCCTTCAATTTGGCGAGACCATCCTTGCCGTCCACCGCCGTATCGACGTCCAGACCGTTCTTCTTCAGAAAGCCGGCCACTTCGTCGCGCACCGTGCTCGAGTCATCCACCACCAGAATTTTCGACATGTTTTTTCCTATGACAACATTCAGAACAGATCCAGTTCGCCCGCTTCGACCATCGCGCCGACATCGTCCGTGACTTCCTTGAAGTCCTCCGGTGACCAACTCAGGCTGAACACAAAACGTTGATGCAGCTTGACCGAACGGCCCGATTGCGGGTCCGTCAGCGAGTACATGAAACACAGTTGCGGATTGCCGCTGCCGAACGAGATGTACTTGTGCTTGTGATTTACCAGCAGCGGCACTTGCACCTGGCTGCGCAGCCAGGCGTCCGCATCGCCGACATAGCGGTTCTTGAATGAACCCCAGATCAGATTCGTCACTTCGCCAAGCACACCATTCAGATCGCGGAAGTTTGCTTCGCCGTCTTCGGCGTTGGCTGTCATCCGATAGCGATCGAGCAATTCAAGAATCGGCGCCTCTTCCGCCTGCATCATCATGTAGCCGCGGCACCACGCGCTCTCCAGCGGAATCAAACTGAACACCTCGCCGAAGATGATCCGGTCGCGCACGATATAAGGCGTGTCGCACGTGATGGTCAAGTCCTTGAACACGTCGCCGAGAATTGCCTGCGTCATATCGGCAATGCCGCGCACTAACGCGTTCGGGTAATCCAGACTGAAGATGTATTCGTCGATTACCTGGCGCAAGGGCGCCATATCGTGCGCGACGTAGGCCGCGCAGACCACCCGGCGCAAGCTCTCCGGCAAACCATCGACGCTCGGATCGGCCTCCCGCCGCATGATGATCGGCAACTCGGGGCGCACCGCGTTGATTCTGATCGCGATCTCGGCGCTCGCTTCGGCTGAGCCACCGTAGCCTTCAGCGAACAGTACCGCGCCCAGATCGATGTTCGAGCGCAGCACCGACTGCAAGCGGTTCTTGCCGACTTTCACGCCGACCAGATTGTTCTCGTCGCAGAAGCGCTTCAGCGCCTCCTTATGCACCGGGCAGTCGTCCAGCACCAGCACCTTGCTGACCGGTTTGTTCATGTTCATTTCGCGTTCCTGCTCACTGCGGATATCGACGTCATGGTCAACACTCAAAACAACTCCAGCTCACCGCTGGTTTCTTCAATTGCGCTCGTGTCCGCCACGAAGTCGATCGGCGCATGCGCGCACACGCATACCGTCGCGGCAAGCTGCACGGAACCGTTAAGCGTGATCGAATACGACGACGAAAACGCCGGCTTCAATTCCGCTAGATGCCCCAAGCAACGCGCGCTCAATACATAAGGCGTCGACATGCCGAGGTCCGGGAAATAGTGCAGCAGTTCCTGATTCATCGCGCCGCAGCACAGATTGCAGATTTCCAGAAAGGCTTCCTGGAACGGCAGTTCGTCGCCCTCTTTCAGGTAGTAGTTGCGCGTGCTGTCGTTTTCGTCGAAGTGAAGGATCAGCAGCAGTCTGAACACGATCGACGAGATGGTCAGCACGACCACCTGGGTGTCCTTCGTTGCGCCCGTCCCGGCCTCGGCGAGCGGCACGATCTCGCACGTATCGCCGGCATCCCGCGGCAGGCGCGCCTGCGCCGCCTTGCGGAAAATGCGTTCGAAGCTGTCCTTCGCGTTGCCCGTGATCACATCGGCACCTGGTGCAGCTTCGAGTGAAACTGGTTGGCGAGCGATTCGACGCTGGAGAGCGACGCCGCGATCATCTTGCCGCCCGCCTGGATGTCCTGGAACGTGGAGGTGGTGGTCAGATCGTTGCGGTGCAGGCTGTCGCGATAGCTCTTCGACAATTCCTCAGAACGCGCGGCGAGCGCCCGAACCTCACCCGCCACCACCGCGAAGCCGCGTCCGGCCGGACCCGCGCGCGCGGCTTCGATCGACGCGTTCAGCGAGACGATCACCACATGCCGAACGATCGACGACAGCTCCTGATTCTTCGCGTGCATGTCGTGGTTCTGCGTCATCAGCGAAATCATCTGCTCGTGCCAACGCTCGAATGTCGCGCCGAGGCCCTTCAGACGCGCGGCTTCGCCGGCGATCTGTTGCGCCTGATGCGCCCACTGGTCTTTGTCGTCGGTCGCGGCTTTCAGCGTTGCGCGCAGTTCATCGACGCTGGCCGATTGCTGCCTCAGTTCCTCATGCAACTGTGCGGCCAACGCTTCCATCTCTTGCGCGGCCTGTTCGCGTTCGCGGATCGCTTCGCCATGGTCGGCTTGTTCCGCCGACAACGCCTTGATCCGTGCATCTGCTTCGGCGCGCAACCGTGCCGTCAGCCTCGTGCTATGCAACTTGTGCGCGACAAATGCCAGCAGCGCGGTTACCGCGCTGCCTGCCACCACCGCTAATACGTACTGTTGAATCACAACCTATCCTTCCGAAGTCCGTCGCGAAGCGCGTCAATCAGCGTTCGACCAACGTTCAATCCGCCATCGCGTCAAGTTGCACTTCGCCGGCATCGCCGCGCGCTTCCACACCCAGCGTATCGACAGCGACGTTATCCGGCAGGCAGACGATTGTCTGGAACTGACGGAACGAGGCGCCCTTGTGATCGTCGGTGAAGCGCAGTTCTATGCGACCGTTCTCGCGTTTCAGGAAGTCGCGCACGGCGTCCATGCCGACGCCACGGCCTGACACTTCCGTGACTGTTGCTGCGGTGGAGAAGCCCGGCCGGAAAATGAATTCGGCGATGGCTTCGTCGCTCAGTTGTTCGTCGCTGCCGATCCAGCCGCGCTCGGCGGCAATGCCGCGAATCCGTTCGAGCGCGAGGCCACGCCCATCGTCACTGAGCGTGATCTGCAGCGCATGGTTGTCAACGCCCACTTCGATATCGATCGTGCCTGCCGGCGCCTTGCCATGCGCGCTGCGGGTCTCGGCGGTCTCGATGCCGTGATCCATCGAATTGCGCAACAGATGCATGAACACGTTGTTCAGCGTGCCGCCCGCCTGGCCGCGCAGACGGTAGCCGTTGTCGTCGATGCGCACGGTCGGCGCCGGCTTGCCCAGCTCTTGTGCGAGCGAAGGCAGCGAATCCAGCACGCCGGACAGCGCATCACGCACGCTTTCGCTGCCTAGGGCGCGCAAGGTCTGGCGCATCGCATCGCGCATCGACTGCAATTCATGGAGTTCGCCGGCGTTCGTCTTGTCCAGCATGCTCAAGGTCTGCTGAATCTGGTCCTTCTCGACCATCACGTAGCGGCCCGCATTGCCGGCGTTGTTCGCTCCGGCTTTGGCCTTGCGGCCGAGGCTCTGCTCGTTGATCCTGGCGTAACTCTCGATCGCCTCGCGCACGCGCGTCAGCTCCTGCATCAGGTGTTCCTGATCCCACGAGCGGTCCGCATCCGGTTGGCGCAGTTCGTGATAGCTCTGCTCGGTTTCATGGACGACGTTGGTCAGATGCGCCAGGTTATAGGTCCGCGCATTGCCCTTGATGGTGTGCATGTTGCGGAACAGCTCGGCGATGGCTGCATGGTCCGCTTCCGAATGCTTGCGGATGATGCGCTCGTTCTCACTGACAAAACCCGCGGAGCTTTCGATGAAGTGATGGAACTTCTCTTCGCTGACCGCGAGAATCTCGCCAATCATGTCGAGACGGCGACGCTGTTCGCTGGCTTCTGCAGCGAGCTTGCGCAGTTCGGTGACGTCGCGCACGCACAACATCAAACGCACGATGACATCGTTTTCGTCGGTGATCGCCGACCAGCTGAGATCGAGAATCTTCACCCGGCCATCGGGCATGCGCTTTGAAATTTCGCCGACCAGCAGATGCTGATTGAACGCGAAGTTGATGCAGTCTTCGCCGAGGCACGCATGCGCGGCTGCGTCGACTTGCGAGAGCACGTCCGAGCCGAGATCGGTATCCGAGAACACCAGACCCATCAGACCGCGACCGGCGATGTCTTTCGTTTCGAAGATGTCTTCCAGATACGCCGAGTACTCCGCGTGGACCACGGCGCCGTCGATCACCGTCAAAATACCTTGCTGCATGTTCTGCAACATCGCCTGAATGTCGGCGGTCTTCTGCTTGAGTTGCGCCGAGCTTTCCTGGATTTTTTCAATCATGCCGTTGAAGGCGACGATCGAATGGCCGATCTCGTCCAACCGGCCCACCGGCACGCGGCGCGTGAAGTCCTGGTTCGATGCGATCTCGCTCATCATCGCTTGCATGCGGCTGAGCGGACGGGTGATCTGACGGTAGAGCAGCGTGCCGATGAAGGTCAGCAGAATGATCGCGATACCGGTAACGATGGCGATGGCCGTCGTGGTGGTGGAAAGCGTGGCGTTCAGTGCGGTGATCGCCTCGTCTTTCTGGCGGTTCTTCTCGACGCGGAGGGTTTCGACGATACCTTCGAGTTCGTCGCGATACTGCGCGACGTTGGCGAACAGATACGCTTGCGCAAGTTCGTTCTTGCCGTCGGTCTTCATTTTCGCCGTCTCGGTGATAGCGTCGAAGTAGTTCACGAGGCTGTCGTTGGCCTGGGAAACGAGGCCTTGCTGGGCGTGGCTCGCGGCATCTTTGGCTTGCAGCGCGAGGCCCTGTTGCAATGAGGCCTTTTTCTTCTTCAGTTCGTCTTGTGCCTGGGCGACCATGTTGGCATCCGGCGCATAGACGAGGGTCATGGTGGCGAGTTGCACGTCCTTGACCTGCGAGACGAGGTCGGCCGAGGCGAGCGCGCTAGGGACGACGCCCTCGGTCACTTTGCGCACTTCGGCCGCGCTGCCGCGCGTCTGATAGACGGCGTAGCCGCCGATCGCCGACAGGGCGACGAACATCAAGACTACCAATAGCGTAATGCGATGACGAATAGTCATGTGAAACCCCCGAGGGTATGGCCTTCGCGTCAGCCCTCGATTGGAGCGGCGCGTTTTTTTGCGAATTTGAGTCAAGAATGCAGCGCTGCCGAGTATTGCGGATGCATGTTACTAAGCGATGACGGCAGGGGTTTTGAGCACGCCCGGGGGGATAAATATTTTTCTAAAGTTTTTGATTTTGGTGCCGTTAATTATTGCCGTTTTTATAGCCCACTTATTTTTCGCATTACGGTGCGTAACGTTGACGCACACCACTCATTGAATGGGTTAATTGCGCGGCAAATGTTTTGCGCCAGACAGGTCAGCGGATCGGCGGCAGATGCTTCGACGCCTCGCGCAAAGTAAGCGGCGACATGATGCCCTTCGAAGCGGAAAGAAAGGCGCTCACCGCCTGGGGCGCATGCCACGCGTAATCCCGCAACGCCCAACCGATGGCCTTACGGATGAAGAAATCACTTTCCGCGGCCAGCGAACGCGCGTAGCCGAAAAGACGTTCCTCGTCGGTATGGTCGCGCCAGCCGACTTGATGAATCATGGCAATGCGCCGAACCCATAGCGATTCGTGCTGGAGCGCTGCATCCATCGCGGCCTGCACCTTCGGTGTATGAGTTCGCGCCGCTTTCAGAACGTCGCCGACGACGCCCGCCAGCGGGTCGATCGAATCCCACCAGGCGCTCCGCTGTGCGAGCACTAATAAGTGTGCGATGTCTGCCACCGCAAGCGTCTTCCAGTTGCGCGCCAACAGGTCGGTCGCGACGTATTGGAATTCGCGCTCCGGCATCGACCATAAGACATTCACGCACGCCAGCAGATGATCGGCATTCTCCACCGGCAGCCGCTTGAACACCGGCAGTACCGCTTGCCGTCGCTGCGGTGTCGGCACACCGATGAACTCGAAGTGGTTGCGCATATAGGCGCTCATGGCGAGCGCGCGTTGAGCGTCGGCGTGCGGCGCGAGTGCCGCCTTGATTTCTTTGCCAAAGGCACGCGGTGTCATTGGGGAAAGCGCTCCACCTGAATGGGATGTGATTCGTAGTTAGCTGCGTTCGTGCAGGCCTCCCGAATCTTCTCACCTTCGACTCGAAAGTGCGCCCACAGGTATCAACATTATCACCGCACTCGCTCCCGAATCTTCTCACCTTTGGGTTTTTAGCTTCCCACCCGAGCGCTGCCTTACGCTGTGTACAAGGTCGCAAGATTGGCCTGCCGGCGGCGGTTTCGCGGTAAGGCTTACGCTTCCCGCGTAATCGCAGGCTTCGCCCTGAATGCTCTATGCAGCACCGTGAATGGCCATGAGGAGGACTCCCTGGAAATCCTCACTTTATGACAGGTGCGCGTTCAACGTGGCGATTGCTCACCTCCTGGAATCGCTCACCTTTTGCGAGCGATCTCCTGGAACCCCTCACCTTCACGTGTTCTGGCCTGCTTCCACGGTGCAGCTCGACGCCTGGGACAGCTCACCTCTCACTGATTCGGCGGCACCTCCTGGAACGGCTCACCTCTTACCGACGTGAAGCCATACGCCCTGGAACGGCTCACCTCTCATCGACGTGAAGCTATGTGCCCTGGAACGCCTCACCTTTCGTCAAAGTGGCGGCGTCTCCTGGAACACCTCACCGTTGGCTAGGGTGACGGCATTTCCTGGCGTTCCTCACCTTTGATCGAGACGACGCCGTCTCCTGGAATTCCTCACCCTTGGCTGGGGTGACGGTATTTCCTGGCGTTCCTCACCTTTGATCACGATGGCGCCGTCTCATCGAATTCCTCACCCTTGGCTGGGATGACGGTATTTCCTGGCGCTCCTCACCTTTGACCAAGATGACGCCATCTCCTGGAATTCCTCACCGTTGATCGAGATGACGCCGTCTCCTGGAATTCCTCACTGGTGACCAAGATAGCGCCATCTCCTGGAATTCCTCACCATCCAGGCGTCGCTCACCTTGGCTGGATCACGTAGGCCCTATTGGCGCCAGGCAATCTCCTGAGCATCCTCACAGAGGTCCTGAACAAAGAGGTTGCCTGGCGCTGCCGCACGCCGTCAGATTGTTTTTAGCTCCCGCCAAAGAAGATATTGCATTGCGGGTCGTTGCTGCAGGGCTTCATGTGCTTCGCGCCGCTCTGCATTTTCGTGTCTGGCATGCCACCGTATGACTGCGTCGCCGTGTCGGAGGGGGAGGCGGTCGGCTGAGTCGCTGCGTTTTCCGATGGGGCGGGTTGTTGAGTCGCCGGCATGCTCTGCGAATGCGCAAGCCCGGCCATGACAAGTAATCCGGCAGCAGAAGCTGCCATGAGTCGTGATTTCACTTTTACCTCCTTAATTTAGGGTACGTTTTCCACTGATGCGATTCGTTATCCGCGTGCCCGGAAGGCAGCATGAATAGGGGATTTTCGGACGCGCCAAACCGCTCTTTGGGTCCGCAGGCGAATTGCCCAAGGCCAAAGTTTTAGGTCGTTGTGAAAAAAGGAGAGCAGTGCGCCGAGCCGAGGTCCCGGGGCGCGAGGTGGCGTGCGAACTGGCAGTGCCAACGGATTTTTTGGACCCCTCGACACGGAATAATCGCCCTGCAGATATGTGTTATAGGGCGTGAGATGCCGAAGTGATAGCGAATATTTGCGCCGGGGTCCATCCATGCGCTCGCATGGCGGCTTTTTACGCCAGGCCCGGGGCTAATTACGCCAGATTAGAACTTCACCTTCACCTGAAACCCGATCGTGAACGGAAGATTGTCCGAGGGGATCGGCGGAATCACAATAAAGTTGGCCCCGACGCGCTTATAGTCGACCATCACGATCGGCGCAACCACCGGCCCGATCGTGTGGTTGCGACCCAAGCCCCAGTTGCCATAGTTATAGCCGGAGATGATCCCGCCCATCGCCGCGATCCGCACGATGCCCCAGTGCGCGAATTCCGGCGCCCAGACACCGCCGCCATAATAAGAAGGCCGCCGCAGCGAGTTCCGAAAGCCGCCGGCAGTCAGTGCCCATTGGTTGTTGAGCCAGCATTCGACGCCAAGGCCGGGATTGAACTGCTCGAAATGGGTGTTGGGATCGGGGTTGATGTGATACGAGCCGAGCATCGCGTCGACCCATACACCGCCCTCGCACCAGTTGCCCGCATGCGCCGCGGAGGCTGCGGCCAGGCTCGCGGCGAGCGCCACGGCGGTACGCCGGATGTTCTTCTTGATCTGCCGAAAATGCATGTCCGCTCCGCCACCGGTCGAGCGCCGGTGTCATCTATGTTCTGGTTATTCTTGCTTGCCGTCCGTCGCGCACTGTACCTCAACCAGCACAGACGATGTGGAGGACACGCTCGGGGCGCGCGGGCACAAGACGTGCCTCGCGGCGCAGACGCAACCATAACGGAGAACCGATGGCAGAGCGGTGAACACGTGACAGACGTTCACCTTCAATCGCTGAAAAAGGTTTAGAGGCCGAGATCGGACAGGCCCGGATGATCGTCGGGACGGCGGCCGAGCGGCCAATGATAAAGACGGTCGGCCTCGCGGATCGGCAGATCGTTGATGCTGGCATGACGGCGCGCCATCAACCCGTGCTCATCGAACTCCCAATTCTCGTTGCCGTATGAACGGAACCAGTTGTTCGAGTCGTCGTGCCATTCGTAGGCAAAACGCACGGCGATGCGGTTATCCGTGAATGCCCATAGTTCCTTGATCAGGCGATAGTCGAGTTCTTTGGCCCATTTGCGGCGCAACAGTCCGACAATCTCCGCGCGCCCATGCGTGAACTCGGCACGGTTGCGCCACACGCTATCCGGTGTGTACGCGAACGACACGCGCTCCGGGTCGCGGGTATTCCAGCCGTCTTCCGCGGCGCGCACCTTCTGGATCGCGGTTTCGCGTGTGAACGGCGGGAG
>NZ_WOEY01000115.1 GCF_013177695.1 Paraburkholderia solitsugae
AGGTTCCCACCGCATCGGAGCACTCCGCGGTTTCCTCCATCGAGGCTTGTGCGACGCCTGCCCGCTGGCTCACCGGCGCGCTCACATGCATGCGGCTTCAGGGCAGGCATCGCACAACCCTTAACAAGGCCGGAAGTTCGTTGTCGGCAAACGGTCGATCTCCCGACTCAACCCCGAACTTCCGTAGATGGCCGCGTACTGCCCGTCGCAGCCAACAAAACCAGGCCCCGGTCGGCGATCAATGTTGACGTATAACCACCCGTGCCGATAAGACAATTCGCTCCCATGCGTCGCCATCGGCGACCATCATCCGAATCGTGAAACGGCTCGTCAATACCCCTTACGACGATAGAATTACACGATCGGAATCAGTCGGAATACGCAGGAAACCGATGGAACAGAGAAATATGTTCGTTTCGCGTAGCAAAGGGTTCGCGGCGTATCAAGGGTTCGTGGAGGTCTTTCGCATCGCGAATTTCCCGCCCAACGTCGTGATGCAGGTGGGCGACATCTTTTTACGGTTCTGTCGCAGTAAGGAAAGGGGGGCAAGCAAAGGTGATATGAGAAGGATGGCTTACAAAACCAACGAGTAAAATTGCTGAGCGGCAGACAGCGAAGTTCCGCCCGAACATTTCACCTGTCCTTTCTTGATCATGTGCACTTCGATGCCACTCAGAATGACGCGCGCGTAGTTGAAATCCTTGAACCCGAGCATCGGTCGGGTTCGGCGTTTGATGGCTCGATGGTCCTGCTCCACGCTGTTGTTCAAATACTTGATCTGACGAACCTTGATGGGCGTCTCGCGCTCGGCGTTCACCGCGTTAAGCGCGGCCAGATTGGCGCCGCTTTTGTCGATGGTTACGGTCTCGGGCGAGCCGTTCTGACCAATTGCCTTTTCGAAGAAGCGCCGCGCAGCAGCCTTGTCCCGCTTGGCTCTGAACAGAAAATCGATGGTATTGCCCGCCTAATCCACTGCCCGGTAAAAAAACGTCCACGAGCCCTTGACCTCGATATAGGTTTCGTCAACACACCAGCTCTTGCCGGCCGGACGCTTGTGCTTGCGAAACGTCCTTTCGAACAGCGGCACCCGCTTGATGACCCAGCGACGCACCGTCGAATGATCGACACAAATGTCGCGCTCGGCCATCATGTCCTCGAGATTGCGAAGACTCAGCGAGTAGGCAACGTTCCATCGCCCGCACAGCAGGATCACTTCAAGCAGATAGTGCAGCCGATTCAGAACCTTGGCGAAGTCCGGAGCAAGCGTCGTTCGTGGCGTCATTGTCTTCTTCATCGTGTGGCCAGAGCGTTTTCGTCCGCGTCGAATTTTACCTCGCCCGCGTTAATGCGAGCCAATCTGCGCTCAGCTTGGTCCGACTCCGCTTACGCCCGCCTTTGATTGCCGCAACTCAACTTATCCTGCTGCCTTACTTACCGGTGCCGGTTGTGTGTCGCGGTTTCCTCTGCACGGCCACCGATTCGCCCTAAGCGAAGTAGCAACCATGGCGACACCGAGCACCGCCGCGATTGTTAGGGCATCCATCGACAGCGCAGCAGCAATCGCTTGTACGCGCGTATTGAAAGCGGGCGCCGCCGTATTCATCGCGGTATCGGCGACGATCGAAATCAACGCACCGCAAACAAAACAGACTAACCCCTGGCGGCCGACTTTTACCACCGATGGAAGCGCCGAAGCCAGGCGGTCAATACACCCGAGCCGGGTCAATTGGGCGACCACCCACGCGATCGAGACAAAGCTGACGACTCTCAGATAACTCAGATTCTGTTTCAAGTATCCGGGTTCTGGCTGGCTCTCAAGAAACAACTTGTAAGTGGCAAAAGCCAGCGCCACCGCAAGCGCTAGCCAGGTCAGCCAGAGGCCCATCCTGGAAGTCTGGAACGCCGTGGGCACAGGATGCAACCGGCATAACATGCCAAGCACGAACATCAACTGCCACGCAAACGGGTTAAATGCCCAGCCACCAGGCTCGGCGCTTGGCAACAGATGTGCCAGCGCCGGTGCACACAGCCACAACGACAGGCTTGCCACCAGGGCAATGCCCGGCCGGCGGCCGCTCACGGGCACCAGCAGAGGTACACACAACGCAAACCCCATGTACATCGGTAGTACAGCCGCCAGATAAGGTTGGTTACGCAGCATCGCAATATCTAGCAGCGTCTGGAGCGGGCGGCCCAACAACTGCGCCGCATAGGTATAGGCGAGCGCGGCCGTATGGATGCGCAACGCCAGCATTGCAAGGCCCACGAGCAGCATTAGGCCGGCCGTCAGCAGATAGGCGCGGTAAATTTGCACAGCTCTCCTTATAAAGCTGCATCGTGCAAGCGATGCGCCACCACGCGCACTCATCGAGCCATAAGCGGCGGCGCTCGCATAACCGCCGAGAAAGACGAAGACCTCGGCCGCGTCGCAATACGCATAGGTGTGCAGCGTCAAATGCGCGAGTAAACTCTGTGGGACATGATCGATTGAAATCGCAATCAACGACAGTCCACGCAGAAAATCAACGCTGGTTGAACGAGCGATAGCTTGACTCATCGGGAATTACCTTTGACGCTTTATGGATCGATCGTTACAGCCGAATCTATGGACGGTGTGATGATCATACGCTGATGTGAACTCAACCGGTGTCCGGTTCATCTCAATGCCCCGCGTTTTTGTATGATTTATATCGCATTCCGAATCATTTAGACCGGACAAGTCACCTCGGCTTTTCGTCGGCTCACAGACCAAAAACCATCAAACGCTCCTCAATCTTTACGCTGTAGCCGCGGAGTAAGCCTTCGAGGAAGCATCGAGATGAGCACGCTGTCCTTTAGGATAGCGTGATGGTAGAGCGCGGCAAGCGCATGGATTCCCGCGAGCCACAGGATCGCATCGCCGAGCCAGGTGTGAATGCGCGCGATCGACACACCCGCACGGTGTGAAACGCCGAGGATAGATGGAACCTCCACACTCGCCAGGACAGTCAGGGGATGCCCTTCGAGCCACGCCCCCGCAATAGCGGTCAGCGGGAGAGCGAAGAGAAGCAGGTAGAGCGTTCCCTGCACCGCCGTCGCCGCGGCACTCATCCAGCGTGCTGCCTGCGGTGACTCAGGACGCGTGTCGACCATCCGCCACAGCACGCGCATGGTGACGAGCGCGAGCACGCACAATCCCAAGGTCTCGTGAACCTGCCGGTCGAAAGCCCGCACCTGCGAGTAAACGCGGTGTTCGGATCCTCCAGGGCCGTATGTGAACGTAACGAGCAAAAGGATCGCCGTCGCCCAATGGAACGCCTGGGCCACAACTCCGTAGCGCGTAGGAGAGCGATGCTCCATTTAGAACACCTTTTACGAATAGAAATGATCAGACATGCGTTCACGCTCGTACTGTCGCGGATCCATGCCGCTGCCGCTTACTCCGGACCAAACAGAAGCACCGATAAATTATGCGCGACATGTCTGGCACCATTGCACGTCCATTCTGCTTTCAAGTCTTCAAAAAACCGCCGGACCTGCTCGGAGTCGACATCGCTCCTTGTCGATATCAGGGCAAGTGCCCGAAAACGATCCGGCTACAGTAAAGCCGCATGCATCGAGAGAAATCCATCCTGTGACATGTCAACCAGCGATGCGGAGGCAACCTCCAGATGATCGAGCAGCGCAATGAGATCTTTCGCGGAGTGCCAGTAGCTGAACGCCCGCGTTGTCGCTACGGTCCCACCAAAACCTCGCTGGTCCCATACGACAAACCGGAACTCGTCCCGGAGTTCCGCAATATTCGGCTCGAACATGTCGCCGTCCATCAGGACGCCATGACTGACCACAACGACAGGTACCCCAGAAGGGCCGAATTCTTCGTATGCGAAACGTATCCCTTCTCGTTCAAAAAACGGCCTACCTATCCCTACTTTCGACTAACAAAGTGGCTTTCGTGCGAACCCTTGTTCGCGGATGCGATGAAGGGTCCCTGTCGCACTTCATGTTGACTTCAATATAAGCCGACCACCGCCGGAACACCTGACCGAAGGCGCCGACCGCTTGTCAAATCGTCCAGAATTCATTCACTGGACAACACTACGCAGATGTAGGCGACTGAGACCGCTGCGTTGAGGGTGACGACCTGGTTCACCGCGGACTCGGCGATGCTGCTGCTGATCGGCAGGCCCTTGCGATGCAGAGCGCCGTAGTTGACCAACGTGTGTGCGTTCTTCATCAGGTGCCCGGAGACAGTGTTCAGGCTCCACCACAGCGTGCTGAATTCGTACATCTCCCTCGTGAGCCTTTGTCAGGATTGCAGATGATGTTGAGGAGAGCTTTATGGCGCGGGGCACCATCGCCATGGTGCTCGCACCGGCGCTGGTCGTCAGCAGTAGTGCCGCATGTTGATCATCGTGTAAGCGATGGGTCTTGAATGCATAGTGGACCGGGCTCAGACGCTCGAAGCGAAGCAGCAGGCGCCGGAACTGGCTCTGTCGCATTCACGCGGGCGAGGTAAAATTCGAGGCGGACGTAGACGAGAGCGTGCAAAAGTTGGGGAGGTGCATTTCGTCAGGCATCCCTGGCTTATGACATGACTGCACTGTCTGGCCAATCTCGCCGCGCTCGAAGCGATCAATGCTGGTCGTGAAACGCCCATCAAGATCCGCCAGGCCAAATATCTCAACAACCTCGTCGAGCAGGACCATCGGGCGATCAAGCGGCGCACCCGGCCCATGCTGGGCTTCAAGAATTTTCGCTGTGCCCGGATCCTTCTGGCCGGCATTGAGCTTATGCACATGATCGCGAAAGGACAGATGAAGTGCGCTCGCGGAACCCATCCGCCCGCCGCGGATCAATTCTACGATCTCGCAATATAAGCAGTACTTCGCATATCGATCTCGTTCGTCTCTCGATCCTTATCGCGACAAAGCCCGTCAGCTTCACGCGGCTGCCGCGTCGGCAGCCGCGGGTCATACCGGCCGATGACCAAGGTTTCCCGGCGGTCATTCACCCGATAGTCGTAACGGAAACTCACCGCACCCGAGGGCGTTACAGCTGCGTATAAGCCCTGCTGGTCGGCGACCTTATAAATTCTCTCGCCAGGTTTCAGCGCCCATAACTGCATGTCAGAGAGCATATGCCCTCCTCGAACGTATACCGTCAACCGATACCGTCACGCTACTTGACGGTATCGGATAGGGTCGTCCGAGGAGGGAATCTCGATACCGTCAGCGATACCGACATTCCCACTTGGCATTGTCCGGATCACAGCAGACCGCACCGGACAATAACTTCATGTTTTTTAAAGGGAAAACAGGAAAAACCGGACCTCCCGGAACGACTTGGGAGCAGTTCAGATCACTCCCACTCAATCGTCGCCGGCGGCTTCCCCGAGATGTCATACACCACCCGGTTGATCCCGCGCACTTCATTAATAATGCGGTTCGACACATGCCCCAGCAACTCGTGCGGCAGATGCGCCCAATGCGCGGTCATGAAGTCCAGCGTCTGCACAGCGCGCAGCGCAACGACGTACTCATAAGTCCGGCCGTCACCCATCACACCAACGCTCTTCACCGGCAGGAACACCGCAAACGCCTGGCTCGTCAGGTCGTACCAGGACTTGCCGGTTTCCTTGTCGATAAAGGTGCGCAGCGTCTCAATGAAAATCGCGTCCGCGCGACGCAGCAGGTCGGCGAAATCGCGGCGCACTTCGCCGAGAATCCGCACGCCCAGACCCGGGCCCGGGAACGGGTGGCGATACACCATCGCCGGCGGCAAACCGAGCTTCACGCCGAGTTCGCGCACTTCATCCTTGAACAGTTCGCGCAACGGCTCGAGCAGCTTCAGATTCAGCGTCTCGGGCAGGCCGCCCACGTTGTGGTGGCTCTTGATGGTCTGCGTGGCCTTCTTACCCTTGCCGGCCGATTCGATCACGTCCGGATAGATCGTGCCTTGCGCGAGCCACTTCGCATCGGTCAGCTTGTTGGCTTCGGTCTGGAACACTTCGACGAATTCCGCGCCGATGATCTTGCGCTTCGCTTCCGGATCGGTCACGCCGGCCAGCTTCGACAGGAACACTTCGCTCGCGTCGACGTGGATCACCTTCACGCCGAGATTCTCAGCGAACGTTGCCATCACCTGCTCGGCTTCGTTCAAACGCAGGAGGCCGTGATCGACGAATACGCAGGTCAGTTGGTCGCCGATCGCGCGGTGCAGCAGCGCCGCCGCCACCGACGAATCCACGCCGCCCGACAAGCCCAGAATCACATGCTCGTTGCCGACCTGCTCGCGAATCTTCGCGACGGCTTCGTCGATGTAATGGCCCATTTCCCAATCGGGGTTCGCGCCGCAAATCTGCAGCACGAAGCGTTCGAGCATCGCGCGGCCCTGCACGGTGTGCGTGACTTCCGGGTGCCATTGCAGGCCGTAGAAATGGCGCTGCTCGTCGGCCATCGCCGCGATCGGGCACGATTCCGTCGAGGCCATCAGTTGGAAACCCTGCGGCATTTCCAGCACCTTGTCGCCGTGGCTCATCCACACCTTCAGCATGCCGTGACCTTCCGGCGTGGTGAAGTCGCTGATGCCTTCGAGCAGGCTCGTATGGTTGCGCGCGCGCACTTCGGCGTAGCCGAACTCACGCAGGTGGCCGATATCGACCTTGCCACCGAGTTGCTCGGCCATCGCCTGCATGCCGTAGCAAATGCCCAGCACGGGCACGCCGAGTTCGAACACCGCTTGCGGCACACGCGGCGCATCCGTTTCGGTCACCGAACTCGGGCCGCCGGAGAGGATCACGCCCTTGGGCGCGAAATCGCGAATGAACGACGCGTCGACGTCGTGGGGATGAATTTCCGAATACACGTTGGCTTCGCGAACGCGACGTGCAATCAGTTGGGTGACTTGCGAACCGAAGTCGAGGATCAGGATCTTGTCATGCATGGCAGCGGACGGAGTCAAAAGTGAACGGATACGGGATACCGCGCATGACGCGCGGCGTTGAATTCAAAGCGGTCCACGTGGGGACGATCGAGCATGAAGCGTGACGATGAAGCGCGCTGGACCATTCAGCACCACAGGCACTTGCCTGCGGCGCGCGCGAACGGAATCCGGTTGCTTCGGCAGGCGTTCTGGCGCTCCGCGCGTCAGCCATGAAACGGCGGCCGAGGCGCACCAGGTGCGTCGGCAGCGGCGTTACGGGCATCGTCACGCGCAGTTGCAGCCTCGGCACGTGCAGCGCGTTCGGAGGCCGTCAGACCCGGTTCGTCGACCGCCGGATGGAGCGGCGCCGCCGAAACAGGGCTCACAGGCTGTGTGACCGGCATAACGGGCTCGACGACTACCGGTTCGGCGCGATAGGCCGGAAAGGCCGCCGTCGCACGACCGGAGTCGCGTTTGTTGGCAGAGTCTTTGGCAGCGTCTTTCGCTGCCTGCTTTTCGGCGCGCTCGGCGGCCGCGGCTTCAACCAGCCGCACCTTTTCGCGCCGCCGCACCGCGCCCGACAGGCGCACACCGCCCAAGCCGACCACCAGCAGCACGACACCGGCCAGCACTGCGATGATCTGCCCGAAGCCGGTCAGCGCCGGCGTATGCAACCCGAGCAGCCAGACCAGCATCAGCACGCCGGTTAGCCAGTTCACATGGCCGACGACCTTGGCGACCGTCGACGTGAGCGAACCGTCGATCGACGCGTGCAAAGCAAGCCACGCGAGCCCGATCAGCGCCACGCCAAACCCCTGGCCGACCAGAGCCGGCTGGGTTTGCACCAAAAGCAGCGCGTTGTACAACGAAGTCCAGGGCGTCAGCAGAAACAGCAGGCCGAACGCAAGCAGCAACAACGCATCGAGGATGAGTACAGCGCGCAGCAATGGCTTCATTGGCGTTTAGTCCACGTGGTAGTTGGGCGCTTCCTTGGTGATCTGCACGTCATGCACATGCGACTCGCGCAAGCCCGCGCCCGTGATCTGCACGAACTCGGCCTTGTCGTTCATCTCCGCGATCGTGCGGCAACCGCAGTAGCCCATGCTGGCGCGCACGCCGCCGATCAGCTGGAACAGGATCGCGTTGACCGAGCCCTTGTAGGCGACACGGCCTTCGATCCCTTCCGGCACCAGCTTGTCGATGTTCGCGGAGTTGTCCTGGAAGTAGCGGTCTGCCGCGCCGTCCTTCATCGCGCCGACCGAGCCCATGCCACGGTATGACTTGTACTGGCGGCCCTGGAACAGGAACACGTCGCCCGGCGCTTCTTCGGTGCCGGCGAACATGCTGCCCATCATCACGGAATTCGCGCCGGCGGCCAGCGCCTTGCTGACGTCGCCCGAGAAACGCACGCCGCCGTCGGCGATGACAGGCACGCCCGTGCCCTTCAGCGCTTCCGACACGTTCGAGATCGCGGTGACCTGCGGCACGCCCACACCGGCGACGATCCGCGTCGTGCAGATCGAGCCCGGGCCGATACCGACCTTCACGCCGTCCGCACCGTATTCGACGAGGGCCTTGGCCGCCGCCGCGGTGGCGATGTTGCCGCCGATCACTTCGACGTGCGGGAACTTCTGCTTGACCCACTTGACGCGCTCGAGCACGCCCTTGCTGTGGCCGTGCGCCGTGTCGACGACGATGACGTCCACACCCGCCTGCACCAGCAGCTCGACGCGTTCTTCGTTGTCTTCGCCCACGCCGACCGCCGCGCCTGCGCGCAGCTTGCCGTGTTCGTCTTTACACGCGTCCGGGTGTTCGGTTTGCTTGGTGATGTCCTTGACGGTCATCAGGCCGCGCAGTTCGAATGCGTCGTTGATAACCAGCACGCGTTCGAGGCGGTGGCTGTGCATCAGCGCCTTGGCTTCGGCGAGCGGCGTGCCTTCCTTGACGGTGACGAGGCGCTCGCGCGGCGTCATGATGTTGCGCACCGGCTCATCCAGACGCTCTTCGAAACGCAAGTCGCGGTTCGTGACGATACCGACCAGTTGCGCGCCTTCGACGACCGGGAAGCCCGAAATGCCATGCTGGCGCGACAGCGCGATGACGTCGCGCACCTTCATTTGCGGCGGCACGATGATCGGATCGCGCACGACGCCCGATTCGAAGCGCTTGACCTTGGCGACTTCACGCGCCTGTTCGGCCGGCGTGAGATTCTTGTGGATGATGCCCACGCCACCCATTTGCGCCATCGCGATCGCGAGACGGGCTTCGGTGACGGTGTCCATGGCGGCGGACACGAGCGGCATATTCAGGGAGATGTTGCGGGTCAGCCGGGTCTTGAGGCTGGTGTCGCGCGGCAGAACATCGGAGAAAGCCGGGACGAGGAGCACGTCATCGAACGTGAGTGCTGTTTGGATCAGACGCATGGCAAATCCTATAGGCGCAAAAGCGAATTATACGCGATACCTCCCTGGTTTTCACTGCACTAACAGCAGCTTAGCGAATTTCGGGCGATTTTTTTCGCGACTTCGGGCCCTTCAATTTCGCTTCTACGTTCGCCTCAAGTTCGATCCGGTTTCGTTTGCGCGTTCGGGCCCACGGAGGCGCCACGCGGTTGGCGCGCGGGCAATTCGAGGGGCTTCCGTGCTACCGAACGGCGCCCGGAACTTAAAAGGCGCCTGAAAACGCCCGATAAAGCCGCCGGAATGCAGAATCAAACAAGACACCCTGCCCGCTGAGCGGCTATTCTGCCGACCATTCCAGTTTTCTTGCAGGGGCAGTCGATGCAGCGCGGTGTGGCATATGGAGTTTTGGCCGGGGCCTTATGGGGCATGGTGTTTCTGGTGCCGCGCGTGCTGCCCGATTTTTCGCCGCTGCTGCTGAGCGCCGGCCGCTACACGATGTACGGCGTCGTTTCACTGGCCGCCGCGCTGCCGATGGCCCGTTCGCTCGTCAAACGCCTGACCCGCGAGGATCTCGGCGCGCTGGTCAAGCTGGCCTTGGCCGGCAACCTGCTCTACTACCTGCTGCTGACGGCGGCCGTCCATATGATCGGCATCGCACCGGCATCGCTGATCGTCGGCGTGCTGCCGGTCACGGTGACGCTGCTCGGCCGGCGCGATCACGGCGCCGTGCCGCTCGCCCGCCTCGTATGGCCGCTTTCGCTGGTGGTGGCCGGCATCGCCTGCATCAACATCGACGTATTCACGGTAGCGGACAGCACGCCAGTGAGTATCGCGACGAAGCTCCTCGGCCTCGCCTGCGCGGTGGGTGCGCTCGCCTGCTGGACCTGGTTCGCGGTCGAAAATGCCCGTTATCTGCAGCGTCAGACACATTTCAGCGGCAACGAGTGGTCGGTGCTCTGGGGTGTGGTGACGGGTGCACTCGGCGCCTTGTTGTGGCTGGTGGTCGCCGTCATGCCGTCTGGCAGCCTGCAGGGGGCGCTCAGCGACGCGCGCTGGCACACCTTCTGGATGCTGAATCTGGGCCTCGCAGTCGGCGCCTCATGGCTCGGCAACGGGCTGTGGAATGCCGCGTCGAAGCGGCTGCCGCTCACCTTGTCTGGCCAGATGATCGTGTTCGAGACGCTCTTCGCCCTGCTCTACGCGTTCATCTATGATCAGCGCCTGCCGCGTCCGCTGGAAACGGCGGCGATCCTGCTGCTGGTGGCGGGGGTGTGCTGGTCGGTGCGCCAGCATGCGGATGACGGTACGCCCGGGGCGGCGTCGATTGAGGAGAAGGCGCAGCCTTCGGTGCATTGAGACGATTGAGACGAGGCGCCCTCGGCGCGCCGCCTCGCCACAGCCACAAGCCACAGCCACAGCCACAAGACGAGCCTAGCGCGAATCCTTGTTCAGCCAGCGGCGCCCTTCAATCGAACCCGCCTTGCGGGTCTTCTCGACGCGCCGCTGCCGCGACAGCTTCGGATCCACCAGCAGCGGCCGGTAAATCTCGACACGATCGTGGTCGGCGAGCACCGCATCGAGCGGCTTGAGCTTGCCGAACACGCCGACCTTCTGCGTGCCCAGGTCGATCTGCGGATAACGCTGCAAGATGCCACTCGCGTCGAGCGCCTGCTGCACCGTGGCGCCTTCCGGCAATTCCACGGCGATCAGCGTCTGCTCATTGGCGAGCGCGTAGCAGACTTCAATCGACAAGCGCGCGCTCATGCCTTACCGTAGCGCTGATCGGCGCGCTTCACGAACGATTCGACGAAGGTGTTGGCAATGTGGCTGAACACCGGCCCAATGATCTTCTCGAGAATGATGTTGGTGAATTCGTAGTGCAGCGCGAATTCGATCTTGCAGGCGTCGGCCCGCAGCGGCGTGAAACGCCAGAAACCGGTGAATTTGCGAAATGGGCCGTCCGCGAATTCCATGTCGATGCGCGTGGGCCGCTCCATGGTGTTATGCGTGGCGAAGTGCTGCTTGATGCCCTTGAAGTTGATATCGATCTTCGCCTCCATGCCGGTTTCGTCCTGGCGGCGGATTTCGACTCCCCCGCACCAAGGCAGGAAATTGGGGTAATCGGCGACGTCGGTAACGAGGTCGAACATCTGTTCCGCCGAATGGCGGATCAACACGGTTTTCTGGACATCTGCCATAAATTGAACAGCGCGTGGCAAGGGTGGACAAGCGCCGCGGGCTTTCCTTGCCCCGCTTTGCTAAAATCGTGATTTTAAACGAGTTGGGCACTTTCCATTCATGAGCATCATCGACAACAGAAAAGCCTTCTACGACTACTCGGTCGAAGAACGCTATGAAGCAGGGCTCGTGCTTGAAGGATGGGAGGTCAAGGCGCTGCGCGCCGGGCGCGGCCAGATCAAGGAAGGTTACGTCGTCATCAAGAATAACGAACTGTTCCTGATCGGCACGCACATCAGCCCGCTGCCCGAAGCCTCGACCCACATCAACCCGGACCCGGTGCGCACGCGCAAGCTGCTGCTGCATAGCGAGGAAATCAGCAAACTGATCGGCAAAGTCGAGCAGCGCGGCTACACGCTCGTACCGCTGAACTTCCACTACAAAGGCGGCCGCGTCAAATGCGAGATCGGGCTGGCCAAGGGTAAGAAGCAGCACGACAAGCGCGAAACCGAGAAGAAGCGCGACTGGGAACGCGAAAAGGCGCGCCTGATGCGCTCGCCGTCGTGATCTGATCGGCGTGAAACCTTGCGCGGATTTGCCGCTCCCGGGTTGACCGGCAGAGTCGCCGAATAAAAATGGCCCGCACAAGTTCGCGGGCCATTTTTTTGCAGTTCCAGGCAACGGGGGCCAGAGGGCCGGATCAGACCGCCTCAGCCAGCCTTGCCGCCAACTCAGCGCACTTCGGTTACGCCCTTGCCCTTGTTCACAATCGTCAGCGCCGACGCGATCATCGAGCTCATATCCGCCAGGTTACCCGGCACGATCAGCGTGGTGCCCTGCTTGGCGAGATTGCCGAACGCGTTCACATACTGCTCGGCCACTTTCAGGTTCACCGCCTCCATCCCGCCATTCGACTGGATGGCCGCAGCGATCTTCTGAATGGCCTGCGAGTTAGCCTCCGCCACCGCCAGAATCGCAGAAGCCTGACCCTGCGCCAGATTGATCGCCGCTTGCCGCTCGCCTTCGGACTTCTGGATCGACGCCTCGCGCCCACCCGAGGCGATATTGATCTGCTCCTGCTTGCGCCCTTCGGAGGCCGCGATCAGCGCGCGCTTCTCGCGCTCGGCGGTGATCTGCGCCTGCATCGCGTGCAGAATTTCCTTGGGCGGCGTCAGGTCCTTGATCTCGTAGCGCAGCACCTTGACGCCCCAGTTCGACGCCGCTTGATCGAGCGACGACACGATGCTGTGGTTGATGAAGTCGCGCTCTTCGAAAGTCTTGTCGAGTTCGAGTTTGCCGATCACCGAGCGCAGCGTGGTCTGCGACAACTGCGTAATCGCAAACACGAAGTTGCTCGAGCCGTACGACGCCTTCATGGGGTCGGTGACCTGGAAATACAGCACGCCATCCACCTGCAACTGCGTGTTGTCGCGCGTGATACACACCTGGCTCGGCACTTCGAGCGGGATTTCCTTGAGGATGTGCTTGTACGCAATCCGGTCGACGAAAGGAAACGCGAAGCTCAAGCCCGGCGTCAGCGTGCGGTGATAGCGGCCGAGCCGCTCCAGCACCCACGCATGCTGCTGCGGCACGATCTTGAGCGTCTGTGCCGCCAGCACGATCACGATAAGCAGAAACACCGCCCCGACAATGGTTGAATCCATGACTGACCTCCGGTCCGTTGTTCGAATAGTTGTATAGGGTGCTGTGCACGCATGGGCGCGCGCTCAGGCCACGGTTGCCTTGGTTTTTGCCTGCCGGCTGGCCACGACAATGAGGCAACTGCCGCGCATCTCGGCGATTTCATAGAGCTGTGCATCTTCGGGCTCGCCCGCCGCCAATTCAACGTCCCATGCCGCGCCGCGGTAATCGGCGCGCGCCCTGCGCTCGTGCCACGCCGGCACGCTCAACGTCTGGCCGATGTCCAGATTGACGTCCGGGTTCTTCGACGCCTCCTTGCGCGTTCTACGGCCAAAGCGCGAGCGCCTGAGCAACAGGACAGCCGCAAGCGCCACAACAGCAGCAATCGCGAACTGCAGGTCGGCGGCCACGCCCGCCAGTTGCGCAATGGCTGCCGCCACGCAGCCCAACGCGATCATCAGCAAATAGAAGGTGCCGCTGATCAGCTCCAGCACGACCAGCACACCCGCCCCGATCCACCAGACCAAGCCACCTGGCGCCACGTCGACCTCCACAAAGCAAAACACCCCGGATCTACCGGGGTGTTTATAGCACGAAGCGGGTGCATTTATCGGGCGGTGCAGTACGCTTTTACGTGCTTTTGACGTACCGCACACCCTTTATGCAAACCGCTTACCGGGCAGCTGCCCGGCGCTTGTTTTTTTGCTTACTTCGCCGACGACTTCGCCAACTTCTGCCACGTCTCGATGATCGAGTCCGGGTTCAGCGAGATCGACTTGATGCCTTCATCGGTCAGCCATTGCGCGAAGTCAGGATGATCCGACGGGCCCTGGCCGCAGATACCGACGTACTTGTTCAGTCGCAGACACGTGTCGATGGCGCGCTTCAACAAGAACTTGACGGCCGGGTCGCGCTCGTCGAAATCGACTGCCAGCAGTTCCATGCCGGAGTCGCGATCGAGGCCGAGCGTGAGCTGCGTCAGGTCGTTCGAACCAATCGAGAAACCGTCGAAGAATTGCAGGAATTCCTCGGCGAGAATCGCGTTCGACGGCACTTCGCACATCATGATCAGGCGCAGATTCTTCTCGCCGCGCTTCAGGCCGAACTTCTCCAGCAGCCCGACCACGCGCTCCGCCTGCTTCAGCGTACGCACGAACGGCACCATGATCTCGACGTTGTCGAGGCCCATCTCTTCACGCACCTTCTTCAGCGAGATGCATTCCATCTGGAACGCTTCGGCGAAGTCGTCAGCGATGTAGCGCGATGCGCCACGGAAACCCAGCATCGGGTTTTCTTCGTCCGGCTCGTAACGCGAACCGCCGATCAGCTTCTTGTACTCGTTCGACTTGAAGTCCGACAGACGCACGATCACGGGCTTCGGATAGAACGCCGCCGCGATCGTGGCGATGCCTTCGGTCAGCTTGTCGACGTAGAACGCGCGCGGCGAAGCATGGCCGCGGGCCACGCTTTCCACGGCCTTCTTCAGGTCCTGATCGATGTTCGGGTACTCGAGAATCGCCTTCGGGTGAACGCCGATGTTGTTGTTGATGATGAATTCCAGCCGGGCCAGACCCACGCCTGCGTTCGGCAGTTGCGAGAAATCGAAGGCCAGTTGCGGGTTGCCGACGTTCATCATGATCTTCACCGGAATCGGCGGCAGTTCGCCGCGCTGCACTTCGGTGATTTCGGTTTCGAGCAGACCGTCGTAGATCTTGCCTTCGTCGCCTTCGGCGCACGACACGGTCACGAGCGCGCCTTCCTTCAGCACGTCGGTGGCGTCGCCGCAGCCGACCACGGCCGGCACGCCCAGCTCACGCGCGATAATGGCCGCGTGGCAGGTACGGCCGCCACGGTTCGTGACGATTGCCGACGCGCGCTTCATCACCGGCTCCCAGTTCGGGTCGGTCATGTCGGCCACCAGCACGTCGCCCGGCTGCACACGGTCCATTTCCGACGGATCGTGGATCACGCGCACTGGACCCGCACCGATCTTCTGGCCGATTGCGCGGCCGGTCGCCAGCACGTTCGATTGGCCCTTCAGCTTGAAGCGTTGCTCGGCCTTGCCCGCAGCCTGGCTCTTCACCGTTTCCGGGCGCGCCTGCAGGATGAAGATCTTGCCGTCGCGGCCATCCTTGCCCCACTCGATGTCCATCGGACGCTCGTAGTGCTTTTCGATGATGACGGCGTATTTCGCGAGTTCGATCACGTCTTCGTCGGTGATCGAGAAACGGTTGCGCTGCTCATGCGTGACGTCGACGGTCTTCACGCGGCCTTCTTCGCCGGCCTTGGTGAATTCCATCTTGATCAGCTTCGAGCCGATCGAGCGGCGGATGATCGGGTACTTGCCTTGTGCGAGCGTGGTCTTGAAGACGTAGAACTCGTCCGGATTCACGGCGCCCTGCACGACTGTTTCGCCCAGGCCGTAGCTCGACGTGATGAAGACGGCGTCCTTGAAACCCGATTCCGTGTCCAGCGTGAACATCACGCCCGCCGCGCCGACGTCCGAGCGCACCATGCGCTGCACGCCAGCCGACAACGCGACTTCAGCGTGGGTGAAGCCCTTGTGGACGCGATAGGAGATAGCACGGTCGTTATACAGCGACGCGAACACGTGCTTCATGCGATCGAGCACGTCGTCGATGCCGACCACGTTGAGGTAGCTTTCCTGCTGACCCGCGAACGATGCGTCCGGCAAGTCTTCTGCCGTTGCCGACGAACGCACGGCAAACGACAACTCTTCAGGCGAGCTGTTTTGCAGGGTGTCGAAGCCTGCACGGATGTCCGCTTCCAGACGCGGCTGCATCGGGGCGTCGATGATCCATTGACGGATCTCCTTGCCCGCTTCGGCGAGCGCTTTCACGTCGTCGACGTCGAGCGTTTCGAGACGTTTGGCGATGCGTTCAGTCAGATTGTTGTGATGCAGGAAGTCACGGAAAGCCCGTGCCGTGGTGGCGAAGCCCGTCGGCACGCGCACGCCGGCTTCGGCGAGCTGACTGATCATCTCGCCAAGCGACGCGTTCTTGCCGCCGACAATCTCAACATCGGTCATCCGCAACTGCTCAAACGGAACTACATACGCCTCTTCCTTTGTGACGGTAACTGCGTTAGTCATACAAGCCCCTAAGTGTGAAAGAAATTCACGGCTGTGCAAGTGGGCTTGAACGCGAGACGCCCATTGGAAGCGTGACCTCGCGTCTTGCACAACCTGTTGGAGAAGCAATCGCTGCAAATGGCCAGAAACACCAGAAGCACGACGTAGAAAGCGGTTGGCCGAAATTACCGATCGATCCAACCCATTCACGACAAGTTGCCGGCTGAAAGCGTGGCGTTGACCGACCGTTCGCGGTAAGTTAGGCGCCAATCGCCTGCAATTGCTTATCCAACAGGTTGCCGCTATTCTACCGTGCCGACTCTCAAAATGTGACAGTCGGACGAGAATTGCGCCTCGAATCGCGCCCCGGACCGGCTGGCGGGCTTTTGCGAGGCCCCGCCGCCATCCGGGCGCAGTTGCGGTGCCCACGGCGCGCTGATATGACGCCCCTGCAATCACCGGTTAGCCACCGTGTGCAGCGACGTCCATGCAGCGATGTTTCATTCGAGCGTTTTTGTCCGCTCACGTTCCCCAGTCCCACTGATGCCGCCCACCGTATTCATCGTCTCCGACGGTACCGGGATCACTGCCGAAACCTTCGCGCATTCGATCCTCTCCCAGTTCGACCAGAAATTCCGCCTGGTTCGCGTGCCCTTCGTCGACTCGACGGAAAAAGCCTACGCCACGCTAGAAAAGATCAACGAAGCGATCCAGCAGGACGGCCGTCGTCCGATCGTCTTTACGACGCTGGTGGACAGCGCGTCGAATCAGATCGTCAAGCGTTCGAATGCGCTCGTGCTGGACATGTTCCAGACCTTCGTCGAGCCGCTTGAACAGGAACTGGAGCTCAAGTCGAGCCACGCGATGGGCCGCGGCCACCAGAACGCCGATACCGAGGAATACAAGAACCGGATCGAGGCGATCAACTTCTCGCTCGCCCACGACGACGGTCAATCGAACCGCAATCTGGCCGACGCCGACGTGATTCTGGTCGGCGTGTCGCGCAGCGGCAAGACGCCAACGAGCCTGTATCTGGCAATGCAGTACGGTGTGAAGGCAGCCAACTATCCGCTGATTCCGGAAGACTTCGAGCGTGGCAAGCTGCCTACGCCGCTCTTGGCGCATCGGCAGAAGATGTTTGGTTTGTCGATCGATCCGCAACGGCTGTCGGAGATCCGTAACGAGCGCCGGCCCGGCAGCAAGTACGCCGCGCCGGAAAATTGCCGCTATGAGATCAATGAGGCCGAAGCGATGATGCGGCGCGAAGGGGTCAAGTGGTTGTCGTCGACACATAAGTCGATCGAAGAGATCGCGACGACGATCCTGCAGGAGATCAAGCTGGACCGGCCGGCTTATTGAGCGTGGCCTGTTTTACCCACGCGCGTGGTGCTGAGGTGATCGCGGAGGTCGCCTCAGACCCGAAGTCAGTGCAAGGTCACGCGCGGCGCTGCTGGCGGCACTGTTCGAACACACAAACCGCCGCCGCGGCCGCCACGTTGAGCGATTCCATGCCGCCCGGCTGAGGAATCGTCACCCGCAAGGAAACCGCATCGCGCCAGGTCTGCGACACGCCCGCGCCTTCGTTGCCGAACACCCATGCGAGCGGTCCGCTCAGATCGCAGTCGTAGATCGCCTCGGCACCGTGCGAGTCCGTAATGACGACGGGCACGGTGAGGCGCTCGATCAACACCTGTGCTTCGACATCCTCGTGGATTTGCAACAGGAAATGCGCGCCCATGCCCGAGCGCAATACCTTCGACGACCACGCGTACGCGGTGCCCGGTGCGCAAAACACCTGCTGAATACCCGCGGCCGCCGCGCTGCGCAGAATTGACCCGACGTTGCCGGCATCCTGCACGCCATCGAGTACGAGGCAGGTTTCCCCGACCTTCTCCGGAAGCGGCGTAGCGAGCTTTTCAACCAGCAGCAGAATCCCGACACCGTGCACGACGTTCGACAACTGGCCGAACAACGCGTCGGGCAGCGTGACGATACGGTGCTCGTCGATGCGCGACACGATCGCCTGCGCTTCGTCGTGGCGCAGCGCACCCTCGGTCACGATGCACATTTCCGGCTGCCCGGCGACGTCGAGATAGGCGCTTGCGAGATGGAATCCTTCGAGCAACGCCTGGCCGCTGCGACGCTGCTGATGCGTCGAGCCGGCCAATGCCTTGAGGCGCTTGTAGAGCGGATTGTCCCGCGAGGTGATGGCTTTCACAGGCAGCGAAGACAGAGAGAATGAGGAAAGAGTGGACGACGCGCCGGGCGACACATGACGCTCAGGCGCCGCTGCGTTCGCCAAAGGCGTCGTCGTCGAGCGTGGTGTCGGTAAGCGTTCCGGACACGACGATCACGTTGCCCGCCGGCAGCCGCTTCGAAGCCGCGCCGAACCGCTGATACGCTTCACGCACCGGCGCGAACGAGCGCCGATGATGCTCGCAGGGTCCATGTTCGCGCAGGGCCGCGAGATGCTGCGGCGTGCCGTAACCGGCATGCGCGTTAAAACCGTAGACCGGATAGGTTTGATGCAATTCGAGCAGCATCCGGTCGCGCGTGACCTTGGCGAGAATCGACGCCGCCGAAATGCTCTTGACCAGTGCATCGCCGCCAATCACGGCTTCGCTGCGAATGCTCAGCGTCGGGCAGCGATTGCCGTCGATTTTCACGAGCGTCGGCACGACTGAGAGACCTTCGACCGCCCGCTTCATCGCCAGCATGGTGGCATGCAGAATGTTCAGCGTATCGATTTCTTCGACCGTCGCGGAGGCAATGCAGTAAGCCAGCGCCCGCTCGACGATCTTGTCGTACAGTTCATCGCGCTTTTTGGCGGTGAGCGCTTTCGAATCGTCGAGACCGCGAATCATCGGCTTCGACGGATCGAAAATCACCGCCGCAGCAACCACCGGACCAGCCAGCGGCCCGCGCCCGGCTTCGTCGACGCCGCAGACGATGTCGTCCGCTGTTTCGAAGTCCAGACCGACCTGCCGCGCCGCCGCGCCTGCAACAGTCGCGGCCTTGCGGCGTGGTGCGCGCGCGGCGGTCACGGCCGCGTCTTCCGATTTTCGATGACGCTCGCCACGACTTCCGCCGCACGCTGCGCGGTGTTCTGCTTCAGCACGTGATGCATCTCCGTGAAGATTTCCGTCAGCGTGCGCCGGTTGGCCTCGTCGCGCAACTGTTTCAGCGTGGCCTCGGCAAGCGCCTGCGGCGTCGCGAAGTGCTGCAGAATCTCGGGCACGACGAAACGCCCCGCCAGAATGTTCGGCAAGCCGACGTACGGCAGATAGCCTTGGCGGCGCATGATCTGGCCGGTCAGCCAAGGCACCTTGTACGAGATCACCATCGGTTTTTTCAGCAACGCGGCTTCCAGTGTCACCGTGCCGCTCTTGACGAGGATCGCATCCGCCGCCGTCATCGCGATTTGCGACTGGCCGTCGGTGATGGTCAGTGCGAGACCGGGATGTGCATCGACCAGCGGCCGCAGCATCTCGCGCAGTGCAGGCGTGGCCGCCGGCATCACGAAACGCAACCCAGGCTCCTGGTGCTGCATCATCTCCATCGCCGCAAAGAACGTTGGACCGATCAGATCGATCTCGGAGCGCCGGCTGCCCGGCAGCACCGCGATGATCGGACCGCTTTCAGCGAGGCCGAGTGTGCGTCGCGCGCCGAGCGTATCGGGCTCGAGCGGGATCTCGTCAGCGAGCGGATGGCCCACGTAGGACGCCGCGACGCCGGCCTTTTCCAGCAGCGCCGTTTCGAACGGGAACACGCACAGCATGTGGTCGACCGCCTTGGCGATCTTCTTGATGCGCCCGCCCCGCCACGCCCAGATGGACGGACAGACGAAGTGAACGGTCGGAATGCCAGCCTCGCGCAACGGATGCTCGAGGCCGAAGTTGAAATCGGGTGCATCCACACCGATGAACACCGACGGCGGCTCAGCCAGCAGTTGGCGCTTCAGTTCGTTGCGGATGCCGAGGATCCCGGGAATATGCCGCAGTACTTCGACATAGCCGCGCACCGTGAGCTTTTCCATCGGCCAGTGGGCGTCGAAGCCCGTGGCGATCATGCGTGGGCCGCCGATCCCATAGTACTGGGTGGTGGCAGGCAGATGGCTCGCGAGGCCGTCAAGCAGCGACGCCGCCAGCAGGTCGCCGGACGGCTCGCCAGCGACCATCGCCACGCGTAGCGGACTTGGGTTCAGGGCCATCGCTTAGCGGATGATGCCGCGTTGCGACGCTTCGACAAACGCGAGCAGCGTTTGTACCGGCTCATCGCCATCGCCACCCGCGGACGCGAGGTCGCGCAACTGCACCTTCGCTTCTTCCAGCGACAGGCCGTTCTTGTACAGCAGGCGGTACGCTGAGCGCAGCGCCGAGATCGCATCCGCCGAAAAACCGCGGCGGCGCAGACCTTCGACATTGATACCGTGCGGCTCGGCCTTGTTGCCCGCGGCAATCACGAACGGCGGGACGTCCTGCACGAGCGCCGAAGCGCCACCCAGCATCGAATGCGCGCCGATCCGCACGAACTGATGCACGCCCGACATGCCGCCGATGATCGCGTGGTCGCCGATCGTCACGTGGCCTGCCATCTGCGCATTGCTCGACAGAATGACGTTGTTGCCGACGTGGCAGTCGTGCCCAATGTGCACGTAGGCCATGATCCAGTTATCGTCACCCAGCGTGGTGACGCCCGCGTCCTGCACCGTGCCGGTGTGGATCGTGGTGAACTCACGGATCGTGTTGCGATTGCCGATCACGAGCCGGGTCGGCTCGTCCTTGTACTTCATATCCTGCGGACGGCCGCCGACCGATGCGTAGTGGCCGATCCGGTTGTCTTCGCCGAGCGTGGTGTGACCTTCGATCACGCTGTGCGAACCGACCGTGGTCCGTGCGCCGATCGTCACGTGTGCGCCGATGACGGCATACGGTCCGATTTCGACGGATTCGTCGAGTTGCGCGCCCGGTTCGACGATCGCAGTGGGATGAATCCTGCTCATGCGTCCTCGCTTCTGATTCTGATTCTGTTGCGTTGTGTGGATGGGCGTAGCCGGAGCTTGCAGGGCTTACGGTAAGCCGCTAACTGCCCGGACACCGATCTTTAAGCGTCTTTGTCCGTGTGCCGCACCGCGCACATCAGGTCGGCTTCCGCCGCCACGACACCATCCACTTCGGCGCGCGCCTTGAACTTCCAGATGCCGCGCATATGACGCTCGAACGTGCAATTCAGGATCAGCTGATCGCCCGGTTCCACCACGCGCTTGAAGCGCGCATTGTCGATACCCACGAACAGATACAGCGTGTTCGACGGATCGCTCGGCTCTTCCGAAAACGTCAGCAGGGCCGCCGTTTGCGCGAGCGCTTCGAGAATCAGCACGCCGGGCATCACCGGACGGGTCGGAAAGTGACCCTGGAAATACGGCTCATTGATCGACACGTTCTTCAACGCTTTGATGCTCTTGTGCGGCTCGAGTTCGAGCACCCGGTCGACTAGCAGGATCGGGTAACGATGCGGCAGCAGCGTGAGAATCTTATGAATGTCGAGATTGATTTTTTCGGTGCTCATGGTGTTTCTACTCACGCATTAACTGCGCGATGATGACTGCGGATGCTGGTGCAGGTGGGTTGGTAACGCGTGCTGCCGGCGCTTGCCTGGACCCGGCGGCCGTGCCACCCGGTCACGGCAACCGACTTTGCTTCTGATGCTTGCCCGCTATTTTACGCGGTGCCAGCCGGTTGCCCTACCTCGCCGGTTGGCCCCCGAGCTGTTCTGCCGGTTGGCCTGCGAGTTTTTCAGATTTCTCAGGCTTTGTCGCCTGCGGAATTGCTTGCTGCGTTGGCCGGTTTGTCCGCCGACGTGGCATGCTCGAGCGCCCTGATACGGTCGCGGAGTTTGTCGATGTTACGCAGCAAAGCGGCGCTCTTGTTCCAGTCCGCGTGATTCACTGCCGGGAACGCGCTGGTGTACATGCCGGGCTTCAACAACGATTTCGACACGCCCGACTTCGCCGTGACGATCACATAGTCAGCCAGCGTCACATGACCGGCAATCCCGACCGCGCCGCCAATCATGCAATGACGGCCAATCGTGGTGCTGCCCGCAATGCCCGCGCAACCGGCAATCACCGTATAGGCGCCGACCTTGCAGTTGTGGCCAATCTGCACGAGGTTGTCGATCTTCACGCACTCTTCGACGATCGTATCGGCCATGGCGCCACGGTCGATCGTGGTGTTCGCACCGATTTCGACGTCTGCCGCGATCGACACGCCGCCAACCTGCGGAATTTTCACCCAACTGCCGGTACGCGCATCGCCTTCGCCCACGAAATCCGGCGCGAAGCCAAAACCGTCCGAACCGATCACCGCGCCCGCGTGCACGATCACGCGCTCGCCGAGCTTGCAGCCGTAGTACACCGCGACATTCGGATACAGATGCGAGCCCGCGCCGATCCGCGTACCGCGGCCGATCACCACGTTGGCATCCAGGCGCACGTTTTCGCCGATCACCGCGCCCGCTTCCACCGTGACGTGCGGACCGATTACCGCGCTCGCGGCGATCTGGGCCGACGGGTCGATCGTCGCACTCGGGTGCACACCAGGCACGGCCTTGGGCGCTGCCATGTCGATGAAAGTCTGCGCGACGCGCGCGAAGTAAGCGTACGGATTCGGCGTGACGATGAAGTTACGATTTTCGGGGGAACCGAGCTTCGCGAGGTCGTCGGCGTTGATTAACACCGCGCCCGCACGGGTCGTTTCGACCTGCGACAGATACTTCGGATTGGCGAGGAACGCCAGCTGGTCCGGGCCTGCCTGGTCGAGCGGCGCCAGACTGCCGACGCGTTGCGAACCCTCTCCGACTACTTCACCGCCGAACCGTTGGACGATGTCCTCGAGCGTAAATGCCATGCCTATCCTGTCTCCTGCAAAATCAATCCAACTTGTCAGCGCTACAACACCGTGCTGCGAACCGGCCTACGCTCCCCGGTGGCCGGCAATCCGGCGACTGGAAATCCGCTGGGCAGCGACCCAGCGCGCGTTCAGTTGCCCGAGGCCGCGAGAGCCTTGAGCACCTGATCGGTAATATCGATGCGCGGGCTCACATACACCGCTTCCTGAACGATCAGGTCGTAGTGCTGCTGCTCGGCGATCTGCTTGATCACCTTGTTAGCCCGGTCCAGCACGGCCGCCAGTTCTTCATTACGGCGCTGGTTCAGGTCTTCCCGAAACTCGCGTTGCTTGCGCTGGAAGTCCGTATCCAGCTGCGACAGATCGCGCTGCTTCTGTGCGCGATCGGTGGCCGACATCGACGCGCCGTTCTTGTCGAGCGAGTCGGACATCGACTTCAGCTTCTGTGCCATGTCGGCCAGATCCTTGTCGCGCTTGGCGAACTCGGCCTCGAGCTTGACCTGGGCAGCCTTCGCGGCAGCCGATTCGCGCAGGATACGGTCCGAATTCACCGCAGCGATCCTGGCTTCCTGCGCGTGCGCCGTCCCGGCGAGGCCGACTCCCAGCGTCACTGCCAGCGCCATCGCACACGCCACACGTTTCGAAAACATACCGGTTAGCAAAGTCATCCTCTCGATACTGTAGTTTGGCCGGGCCCGCCGGGAGCCGCCCGTGTTGGCCGAGGCCACCCGCCGCCGGTTCACCGCCCGCCGGATCAGAATGCCGTCCCGATCTGGAACTGGAACTTCTGATACTGGTCGCCGGTGTGCTTCGTGAGCGGGAAACCCAAGCTGAGCTTGAGCGGGCCGATCGGCGAAATCCACGCGAGACCCACACCATAGCCGTAACGCAGGCCGTTCGCGCCGACGCTGTTGCCTTCCGTACCCCAGACGTTACCGCCGTCGAGGAACGTGAAGACACGCAACGTGCGGTCGTAGCCCGTACCCGGCAGCGGGAACGTCAATTCGATGTTACCCACCAGCAGCTTCGAGCCGCCGATCGGGTCGTTCGTCTTCGCGTCGCGCGGACCCAGCGAGCTCGGCTCGTAGCCCCGCACCGAACCGATACCGCCCGCGTAGTAATTCTTGAAAATCGGGTATGGCTTGCCGCCAAGGCCGTTACCGTAACCGCCCTGGAAGTTGAAGCCCAGCACGAAGCCGCGCGCAAACGAATAATAGTACTGCGCGTTGATGTCGGCCTTGTAGTACTGCGTGCCGCCGAGCGGCGTGCCGTATTCGGCGTTCGCCTGTGTGAAGTAGCCGCGGCTCGGCACCAGCGCGCTGTCGCGCGCGTCGCGTGACCAGCCCACCGTGATCGGCACGTTGTTCGACACACGGCCGAACTCGTTCACGTAGTCGATATAGCTTTGCGGCGTGTTCGCGTCGATGTCCAGCTGGTTCTGCTCGAGGCCGGCACCGAAGTACACCGTGTCGACTTCGGAGAACGGAATACCGAACTTCAGGTCGCCACCGATCGTGACGATCTTGAAGCTCGAATCCGTCGAGTAGTACAGCGGCTGGTACGTACGGTAGTAGACGTCGGTAATCCGCTTGATGCCGTCGACCGTGAAGTACGGGTCGACCTGCGTGACCGTCAGGGTACGGTACGTCTTGGCGGTATTCACGTTGACCGAGAGACTCGTACCCGAACCGAACACGTTGTCCTGCGACACGCCCGCGGAGAGCACCACCTTGTCGGTCGACGAGAAGCCCGCACCCAGCGTGATCGCACCGGTCGGCTTTTCGGCCACCTTGACATCCACATCGACCTGGTCCGGCGTGCCTTCGACAGGCACCGTGGTCACGTCGACATCCGTAAAGTAGCCGAGACGGTTGATCCGGTCTTTCGACAACGCGAGGCGGTTCGAATCGAACCACGAGCTTTCGAGCTGGCGCATTTCGCGGCGCACCACTTCGTCACGCGTGCGCGTGTTGCCGACCACGTTGATGCGGCGCACGTACACGCGGCGGCTCGGGTCCACTTGCAGCGTCAGGTCGACCTTGTGGTGTTCCTGATCGATCTGCGGCTGCGCGTTGACGGTGGCGAACGCATAACCATATTCGCCGAGCTTGTCGACGATCGCCTTGGTGGTGGCTTGCAGCTTTTCAGCCGAGAACCGGTCACCCGGTTTGATCTTGATGAGCTTGGCCAGCTCCGGCTCGCGGTCGAGCAGGTTACCGGCCAGCTTGATGCTGTTGATCGTGTACGGCTCGCCTTCGTGCAGCGTGACCGTCAGATACATGTCCTTCTTGTCCGGCGTGATCGACACCTGGGTCGACTCGATGTTGAACTCGAGGTAGCCGCGATTCAGGTAATACGAGCGGACGTTTTCGAGGTCGCCGGTGAGCTTGTCTTTCGCGTACAGGTCGTTCTTCGTGTACCACGAGAACCAGTTCGGCGTGGACAACTGCATTTCGTCGCGCAGCGTACCCGTGCTGAACGCCTTGTTGCCGATGAAGTTGATCTGGCGGATCTTCGCGCTCGGACCTTCAGCCACCGAGAACAGCACCGACACGCGGTTGCGGTCGATCGGCGTGATCGTGGTGGTCACTTCGGCGGCATAGTAGCCGCGCGTCAGATACTGGCGCTTCAGTTCCTGCTCGGCCTTGTCGACGAGTGCCTTGTCGTAATAACGGCCTTGCGACAAACCGACCGCGCGCAGCGCCTTCGTCAGGTTGTCCTTGTCGAACTCGTGAATGCCGGCGAAGTCGATCGTGCCGATGGCCGGGCGTTCCAGCACTTGCACGATGACGACATTGCCTTCTGTCGCGATCTTGACGTCGTTGAAGAAGCCCGTGGCGTACAGCGCACGAATGGCTTCAGAAGCCTTGTCGTCGCTAAAGGTATCGCCTTGCTTGATAGGCAGGTACGCGAACACGGTACCGGGTTCGACGCGTTGCAATCCCTCGATCCGGATGTCTTGCACCACGAAGGGCGTCGTTGCGTGAGCAACCAGCCCATGCGCGGCGAATGCCGCGGCTATAACCGTCTTTGGAACAAAGCGATGAGGTTTAAACAACGTGCTTCCCCAGTGTGTATAGCTGCATCAGGTCAGACGGTCGCCATCGTGAACGCCGCCAGACACTTTAAAAATGGATTAAACGAGCCAGATCGTTGAACAGCGCAATCGCCGACAAAGCGACGATGCAGGCGAGACCCGCCCTCTGCAAAACGAGTTGCCAGCGATCAGAGACAACCTTGCCGGTTACAGCTTCAACCAAATAATATAACAGATGACCCCCGTCCAATACCGGAATTGGTAACAGGTTCAGTACGCCGAGGCTAATACTGACAAGGGCCAGGAACGACAGGAATGCAGAAGGACCTAGACGTGCGCTCTTTCCTGCGTAATCGGCGATCGTCACGGGGCCAGAAAGATTCTTCAGCGAAGCCTCGCCGACGATCATCCGTCCGAACATGCGCACCGAATAAACAGCCAGATCCCACGTACGGCGAGCGCCCAGTTGCAGACTTTCGACCGGTCCGTATCGCACGTCGATCGACGGCACCTGGGTGGCGAGTTCCGCGCCGATACGGCCGATCTGCTGCCCCGTTGCGTCATCACGCTGCGACTGCGGGACGATGCGGACGTCTTCCAGCGTACCCGCCGCTTGCCCACCACGCTCGACCCGCAGCATCACGGGCACACCGGCGTGCGATTTTACATAAGCGATGAAGGCCGTGGCGTTATCGGTAGGAATACCGTCGACCGCGCGCAGACGGTCGCCTATCGCAAGGCCGGCCTTTTGCGCTGCGCTATCCGGCTGCACACCCGCGACCGTGAGCTTGCCACCACCTGGCTCGAAGCCGAGATGCGACATAAAGTCGTCGTCGACCTCTTTCTCGGTGATCCCGCGCAGATCCAGTTGGAAATCCGAGGTGCCGTGGCCATCTTTCGCGCTCAACACGATGCGCTTATGATCGAACGCCGCGCCCAGCAGTTTCCAGCGCAGGTCGGACCATGAGCGCACGCGCTCGGATTCGCCAGCGTTCTCGGCACGCACCGCGACGATGGTTTCGCCACCGTCGAAACCGGCCAACGCCGCCGGCGTATTCGGAGCGGGCGCGGCCACCACCGCCGCCGGCTCCGTCACACCAGTGGCGAACACGAGGGCGAACAGCACGATGGCGAGCAGGAAGTTCGCGATCGGACCGGCTGCGACAATCGCGAACCGGCGCCACACCGACTGCCGGTTGAACGCATACGGCAAGGCTTCAGCGGGAATCGGCGCGCCGCCAGTCTCGCGCTCGTCGAGCATCTTCACGTAGCCGCCCAGCGGCAGCGCGGCAATCGTCCATTCGGTGCCCGTCTTCGGGCTCACCCATTGGAACAGCGGCTTGCCGAAGCCGATCGAAAAACGCAACACCTTGACGCCGCACAAACGCGCCACGCTGTAATGCCCGTACTCGTGGACGACCACCAGTACGCCAATCGCGACCGCGAAGGCAAGCAGTTCGATCAGCAGATTCATAGACGCCTCACTGGACGGCGCGTTCCGTGCGACGGGCGGCGTCCGGCAGACGTGCGATGAAGTCGGCGGCGGCACGGCGTGCGGCCGCGTCCGCTTCGATCACGTCTTCCAGCGCGTGCGCGCTGCGGTTCGGTAACGCGTTGAGGACGGCGTCGACCACCTGAGCGATCGCCATGAAACCGATCTGGCGCGACAGGAACGCTTCAACAGCGATTTCGTTCGTGGCGTTCAGCGCCGCGCTCGCCAACCCACCCTCGGCCAGCGCCTTCACGGCGAGCGCGAGACACGGGAAGCGTGTGTAATCCGGCTTGTCGAACGAGAGCGACGCGACCTGCAGCAGATCGAGTTGCGCCACGCCCGAATCGACACGCTCCGGAAACGCCAGCGCATGCGCGATTGGCGTACGCATGTCGGGGTTGCCCAGTTGCGCGAGTACCGAGCCGTCGGCGTACGACACCATCGAATGGATCACGCTTTGCGGGTGAATCAACACCTCGATGCGCTCGCCCGGCAAGTTGAAGAGCCAATGCGCCTCGATCACTTCGAGGCCCTTGTTCATCATCGTGGCGGAGTCGACCGAAATCTTGCGGCCCATGACCCAATTCGGATGCTTGCAGGCCTCGTCAGGCGTGACGTCGACCAGCGTGGCCGGTTCGCGCGTACGGAACGGGCCGCCCGAGGCGGTCAGGATGATCTTCGACACGCCGCCGTGCAGCTCCGCTTCGCGCGGCAGGCATTGAAAAATGGCGTTGTGTTCGCTGTCGACCGGCAGCAGCACGGCGCCATTGTCGCGCACCGCGTCCATGAAGATCGCGCCGGACATCACCAGCGCTTCCTTGTTGGCGAGCAGAATACGCTTACCGGCGCGCGCGGCGGCCAGGCTCGGCGCGAGGCCCGCGGCGCCGACGATCGCCGCCACTACCGTGTCGCAGCCGTCGCTCTTCGAGACGTCCACGAGCGCTTGCGGCCCGTACGTGACTTCGGTCCTGCAGCCCGCTTCGCGCAGTTTCGCGGCGACCTGCGCGGCCGTATCGGCATCGCCGACCACGGCAACTTCAGGCTGAAAGCGCAGGCATTGCTCGACGAGCTTGTCGCCGTTGCGATGCGCCGTGAGCGCGTAAACCGAAAAGCGCTCGGGATGACGCGCGACGACGTCAAGCGTGCTGTCTCCAATCGAGCCCGTGGAACCGAGCAATGTCAGACGTTTTTGCATATCTCTTTCTCTAGCCGAGCAGCAGCATGGCAAGCGGCAGCACCGGCAACAATGCGTCGATGCGGTCGAGTACGCCACCGTGCCCGGGCAACAGGCCGCTTGAATCTTTCACTCCGGCCTGGCGTTTCATCATTGATTCGAACAGGTCGCCCACCACGCTGAATGCCACCAGCAGGGTCAGGGCGAGCAGCGTACGTACGGCGCCCCATTGCGCCAGCAGCGCAGAATACAGGGTCGGCTCGAACGCGTGCAAAAAGACCGCCGCCGCTGCGACGATCATCACCACCAGCCACCCGCCGACCGCACCCTCCCACGTCTTACCAGGGCTGATGGCGGGCGCCAGCTTGTGTTTTCCGAAAGCTTTTCCGGAGAAGTATGCGCCGATATCGGCCAGCCATACCAATAGCAGCAGCGACAGCACGAACGGCACGCCCTTCATGCGCGCGGCGACGAGAGCATGCCAGCACGCGACGAATACCACAATACCGGCAAGGAATAGAAAGCCGCGCCAGGCGCCTTGGGAAAGCGTTGGCTTGCGCAGGAGCACATACGGCCCCGCGATCACCCAAAAAATTGCGGCCGCCTGAAGGAGCGGCCGGGCTTCCCCGACGCCGGTACCGAGACCCGTGCTCGCGACCAGCGCGACCGCGGCCACCAGCGCGTAAATGACCGGGCCCGCGCCGCCGAGCTTCAGCAAGCGCGCCCACTCCCATGCGGCGAACACGACGACGAAGGCGATCAGCGCGCCGAACGCGCCCACCGGCGCGAGCAACGTGACCGGCAGGAAGATCGCCAGCAGGATGATCGCCGTGATGACACGGGTTTTTAGCATGGAAGCGAATCGACGTTTTGCGATTGCGGCTCGAGTTGAGCACTGGTGCGGCCGAAGCGGCGCTCGCGCTCCGCGTAGGAGGCGATAGCGTGGCCGAGCGCGTCTGCGTCGAAATCCGGCCAGAACGTGTCGGTGAAGTAGAACTCGGTGTAGGCGAGTTGCCAGAGCAGGAAGTTGCTGACGCGGCGCTCGCCGCCGGTGCGGATAAAGAGGTCCGGCTCCGGCGCATAGGCCATCGACAGGTGTTCGGCGAACGAGTCCTCGTTCACCTCGACCGCCTTGCCCGCCAACGCCGATTGTTCAGCGAGCTTGCGGGTGGCCTGCATGATGTCCCAGCGGCCGCCGTAGTTGGCGGCGATGGTGAGCGTGAGACGGGTGTTGCGCGCGGTCTTGGTCTCCGCGCGCTTGATCAGATCGCGGATGCGGGCATCGAACTTCGACAGATCGCCAACCACGCGCAAGCGGATGCCGTTCGCGTGCAGCTTGCCGATCTCGCGCTCCAGCGCGGTGACGAACAGGCGCATCAGGAACGACACTTCGTCGTTCGGGCGGCGCCAGTTTTCCGAGCTGAAGGCAAAGAGCGTGAGGTATTCGACGCCCTGTCGGGCGCAGGCCTCGACGGCCGCACGCACCGCGTCGACGCCGCGCGTATGGCCGGCCACGCGCGGCAGACGGCGCTGGGTCGCCCAACGGCCGTTGCCGTCCATGATGATCGCGATATGTCGCGGCACCGCGGCGACGTCAGGCACGCGCACGGTTGAGCTGGTATAGGTCATGGCCGTCGGGACTGTGACAAAAAAAGAAGTGGAGATCTGAAAGTCTGAGCCAACCGGCCTCAGACCGTCATGATCTCGGCTTCTTTGGTCACTACAAGCTTGTCGATTTCAGTGACGAACTTGTCCGTCAGTTTCTGAACGTCGTCACCCGCACGGCGCTCGTCATCCTCTGAAATTTCTTTGTCTTTCACGAGCTTTTTCAGTTGCTCGTTTGCATCGCGGCGCAGGTTACGGACAGCGACTTTGGCCGTTTCCGCTTCGCTCTTGACCACTTTGGTCAGTTCGCGGCGGCGTTCTTCGGTCAGCGCGGGCATCGGCACGCGGATCACGTCGCCTTGCGTAGCCGGGTTCAGACCGAGGTCCGACTCGCGGATCGCCTTTTCGACGACCTGGACCATCTTCTTTTCCCACGGCTGCACGCCGATCGTGCGTGCGTCGATCAGCGTCAGGTTCGCGACCTGCGAAATCGGCACCGGCGAACCGTAGTAATCGCACTGGATGTGATCGAGCAGGCCCGTGTGTGCACGGCCCGTGCGGATCTTCGACAGGTCGTTCTTGAACGCGTCGATGGAACGCTGCATCTTTTGCTCAGCGCCCTTCCTGATATCAGCCACAGACATTTTTAAACCTCCGAACCTTCAAAACGGTGCGAGTCGGCCAGCGCGCGCACTATGCGGCGGCCTGGGCTCGCGTTAAAGCCCACGTTATGTGAACGAGAGTTTACACGTGGACGAGGGTACCCTCGTCCTCGCCTAGTACGATGCGCTTAAGCGCGCCCGGCTTGACGATCGAAAACACCCGGATCGGCAGCTTCTGGTCGCGGCACAGCGCGAACGCCGTGGCGTCCATCACCTGCAGATTGCGGCCGATGGCTTCGTCGAAGCTGATCGTGGTGTAACGGGTCGCGCTCGGGTCTTTCTTGGGGTCGGCCGAATAGACGCCGTCCACCTTGGTGGCTTTCAGCACCACTTCCGCACCGACTTCCGAGCCGCGCAGCGCGGCGGCCGTATCCGTCGTGAAGAACGGATTGCCGGTACCGGCCGCGAAAATCACGACTTTGCCTTCTTCGAGCTGGCGAATCGCGCGGGGCCGGATGTACGGCTCAACCACCTGGTCCATGCGCAGCGCGGATTGCACGCGCGCTTCGATACCGGCGTGGCGCATTGCATCCTGCAGCGCCAGCGCGTTCATCATTGTAGCCAGCATACCCATGTAGTCAGCCGTAGCGCGATCCATACCGGCCGCGCCGCCCGCGACGCCGCGGAAAATATTGCCGCCGCCGATCACCACGGCCAGCTGCGTTCCGAGACGGACCACTTCGGCCACGTCCGCCACCATTCGTTCGATGGTCGCGCGATTGATGCCGAAGGCATCGTCGCCCATCAGAGCTTCACCGGAGAGTTTGAGCAGGACGCGTTTATAGGCAGTGGGCATAGGGGTATCCAGATCGCGCAGAACAGGGCAACAACAAGGGACTAATGTAGGGGTGAAATACTGATTCGGGCAAGCGTCGCCAAATTGACGAACCCTAGGGTTCGCCAGCGGCGGCTGTGCAGCGAGGGTCAACCCGCGCACAGCCTTGCGGCGCCGCCGACCGCGGCAAAGTCTTGCTCCGCCGCGGGTCCAACGGTACTAACTGAAGCTTAAGCGATACTTATTGTTGCTTTGCAGCAGCGACTTGAGCGGCCACTTCAGCTGCGAAGTCGTCCTGCTTCTTCTCAATGCCTTCGCCGACCACGAACAGCGCAAACTTCTGCACGCTCGCGTTGCCAGCCTTCAGCATCTGTTCGATCGTCTGCTTGTCGTTCTTAACGAACGTCTGGTTCAGCAGCGACACTTCCTTCAGGTACTTCTGCACGCTGCCGTCGACCATCTTGGCGACGATTTCAGCCGGCTTGCCCGATTCAGCAGCCTTCTGTTCAGCAATGCTGCGTTCCTTGGCGATCAGATCGGCCGGCACGTCGTCCGACGACAGGGAGACCGGCTTCATGGCGGCGATGTGCATGGCCACGTCCTTGCCGACCTGCTCGTCCGCGCCGGTGTACTCGACCAGCACGCCGATACGCGTGCCGTGCAGGTACGCTGCCAGCTTGTTCGCCGTGTCGAAACGCACGAAACGGCGGATCGACAGGTTTTCACCGATCTTGCCGACCAGCGCCAGACGCACTGCGTCGACCGTCGAGCCGTCCAGCGGCAGTGCCGACAGGGCCGCGACGTCAGCCGGGTTTTGCGTAGCGACCAGCTCAGCGACCGTCTTCGAGAACGCCAGGAAGTCGTCGTTCTTCGAAACGAAGTCGGTTTCGCAGTTCAGTTCGACCAGCGAACCCGCGTTGCCGCCGATGAACGATGCGACCACGCCTTCAGCCGTCACGCGCGACGCTGCCTTGCTGGCCTTGTTGCCCAGCTTCACGCGCAGCAGCTCTTCAGCGCGCGCCATGTCGCCTTCGGCTTCCGTCAGCGCCTTCTTGCATTCCATCATCGGCGCGTCGGTCTTTGCGCGCAGTTCTGCAACCATGCTTGCGGTAATTGCCGCCATCATTTGCTCCTTGAGTTCCGTCTGTCACACGCCGCCCGGACTTCGATACCGGCGGCAAGAATTCGTTTCAACATCGCACGTATTTTCTACGGACTATGTTTCAGGCACTGCTCACAGCACACCACTACTTTGTCGCGGCTTAAAAAAAGGGGGCCTGTAGAAAGCCCCCTTTTTTGCCGGACACGGGGCAGCTTTACGCTTCCGAGTTGACCTCGACGAACTCGTCGCCGTCACCACCACGGGTAGCTTGCACCACGTCGTTGACCGCGTTTGCACGGCCTTCCAGGATCGCGTCAGCCACGCCAGCCGTGTACAGAGCGACAGCCTTCGAAGCGTCGTCGTTACCCGGGATCACGTAGTCGATGCCCTCCGGCGAGTGGTTCGTGTCGACCACGGCGATGACCGGAATGCCGAGCTTGTTAGCTTCGGTCACGGCAATCTTGTGGTAGCCGACGTCGACCACGAAGATTGCGTCCGGAATACCGCCCATGTCCTTCACGCCGCCGATCGACTTTTGCAGCTTGGCCATTTCGCGTTCGAACAGGAGCGCTTCTTTCTTGCTCATGCGTTCGGTTTCGCCTGCTTCCAGCGCCGCTTCCATGTCCTTCAGGCGCTTGATCGAGACCTTCAGCGTCTTGAAGTTGGTCAGCATGCCGCCGAGCCAGCGTGCGTTGACGAACGGCATGCCAGCGCGTTGCGCTTCTTCAGCGATCGTGTCGCGCGATTGACGCTTCGTGCCGACGAACAGGATCGTGCCGCGATTCGCCGCCAGTTGACGCGCGTACTTCAGCGCGTCGTTGTACATCGGCAGCGTCTTTTCGAGGTTGATAATGTGAATCTTGTTGCGATGGCCGAAAATGAAGGGGGCCATCTTCGGGTTCCAGAAGCGCGTTTGGTGACCGAAGTGGACACCGGCTTCCAGCATTTGACGCATAGTAACTGCCATGAAATTCTCCGCGAGGGTTGGGTCTTAAGCCGGCTGCCGTATCTGCCGCGCTGCCAGTCATACTTTCTGGCTGAACGCGACGGACACCCTGGGTGCGCCGACTTGCGAGTCTGTTGCCTTGGTACCGCCTTATCCCGTAGCGCAGGCAACTATCGCTACGATGAGCCTTTCCTGCCTGTTTGTGCCTTGCTTGTGTTCATTAGAACAGCAATAAAGCAACAAAATAAGACAGAGATCGACTTAGCCAAAGATTATAGCACGTGACTATCGGCCGACTCAACCTGCGCGGTAGCTCCCGTTTGCCGCAGCCGGGTTGCACCTGCGCGGCGGCTGCCTTAGCGCAAAACCATGGCAAAAGCCTGCGGCAGCCGGAATATGGTGCGATAATCTCGCAATAAATCGCATTTCAGGCCCGACTCATGGCTATTACGCTCAAAAACGAACACGATATCGCGCAGATGCGCGTCGCCTGCAAGCTTGCCAGCGAAGTGCTCGACTACATTACGCCGTTCGTCACGGCCGGCATCACGACCGGCGAACTCGACCGGTTGTGTCACGAATATATGCTCAACGAACAGGGCACGATTCCGGCGCCGCTGAATTATCAGCCGCCAGGCTATCCGCCTTATCCGAAAGCCACCTGCATTTCGGTGAACGACGTGATCTGTCACGGCATTCCGGGCGACAAGACCCTGAAGAACGGCGACGCGCTGAATATCGACGTCACGGTCATCAAGGAAGGCTATTTCGGCGACACCAGCCGGATGTTCATTGTCGGCGAAGGCTCCATCATGGCCAAACGCCTCGTGCAGACCACCTTCGAATGCATGTGGCTCGGTATCGATCAGGTGCGCCCGGGCGCCCATCTCGGCGATATCGGCTACGCCATCCAGAAGCATGCCGAAGGGCAAGGCTACAGCGTGGTGCGCGAATATTGCGGCCACGGCATCGGCACGGTGTTCCACGAAGACCCGCAGATTCTGCACTACGGCCGTCCCGGCACCGGGCTCGAGCTGCAGACCGGCATGATCTTCACAATCGAGCCGATGATCAACGCCGGCCGGCGCGACATCCGCACCATGCCGGACCAGTGGACCGTCAAGACCAAGGACCGCAGCCTGTCGGCACAGTGGGAGCACACCATCCTCGTCACCGAAACCGGCTATGACGTGCTGACTGTCTCGGCCGGCACGCCCGCGCGTCCGCCGGCTGTCGCGGCCACGGCCTGACCGACTTCCGACCTCACCTGTCCGCCTGCCAATGAGTAGTGTTCCAGCCGTCGCCCAATCCCATGCCACGTCGCTCAAGGCGGACTACAAAGTGGCCAAAGCCCAGTTGCTGGAACGCTTCAAGACGGCCTCCAACGTTGATGCGCTGATGGCCGCCTTGGCGCGCGCCACGGACGAGTCGCTGCGCGCCGCCTGGAACACCTGTCAGCTGCCGCCCGAACTGGCCTTGCTGGCCGTCGGCGGCTACGGGCGGGGCGAACTCGCGCCGCACTCCGACATCGACATTCTGGTCCTGCTGCCCGACGCGCCGATCGAGCACCTCGCAGCGCGCATTGAACGCTTTATCAGTCTCGCATGGGATTTGGGGCTCGAACTCGGCAGCAGCGTGCGCAGCGTGGCGCAGTGTGTCGAAGAAGCCGCCAACGACGTCACCGTGCGCACCTCGCTGCTCGAAGCGCGGCGCATTACGGGCAGCACCTCGCTCTTCGACGACTTCGTCAAGCGCTATCGCGAGACGCTCGACCCGCGCGCGTTCTTCCAGGCCAAAGTGCTGGAAATGCGCCAGCGGCACGCCAAGTTTCAGGACACGCCGTATTCGCTTGAACCGAACATCAAGGAAAGCCCGGGCGGCCTGCGCGATCTGCAACTGATTCTGTGGATTACCCAGGCGGCCGGTTTCGGCAGTAGCTGGCGCGAGCTCGAAGCCCGCGGCCTGATCACCGAGCGCGAAGCGCGCGAACTGCGCCGCAACGAAGGCTTCCTGAAAACGCTGCGTGCCCGGCTGCATGTGATCGCCGGCCGCCGCCAGGACATTCTGGTGTTCGATCTGCAAACACCGGTAGCCGAAAGCTTCGGTTACAAACCGACGGCCACCAAGCGCGCCAGCGAACAGCTGATGCGCCGCTACTACTGGTCCGCCAAGGCCGTGACGCAACTCGCCACGATCCTGATCCAGAATATCGAAGCGCAGCTTTTCCCCAACACGAGCGGCATCACGCGCGTGCTCTCGGACCGTTTCGTCGAGAAGCAAGGCATGCTGGAAATCGCCAGCGACGACGTATTCCAGCGCGAACCAAACGCCATCCTCGAAGCTTTCCTGCTCTACGAACAGACGCCAGGCGTGAAGGGTCTGTCGGCGCGCACGCTGCGCGCGATCTACAACGCCCGCGACGTGATGGATCAGCATTGGCGCCGCGATCCGGAAAACCGGCGCCTGTTCATGGACATCCTGAAGCAGCCGGCCGGCATCACGCACGCGCTGCGCCTGATGAACCAGACCAGCGTGCTCGGGCGCTATCTGCTGAACTTCCGGCGCATCGTTGGACAGATGCAGCACGACCTGTATCACGTCTACACGGTCGATCAGCACATCCTCATGGTGTTGCGCAATCTGCGCCGCTTCGCGGTCGCCGAGCATGCGCACGAGTATCCGTTCTGCAGCCAGTTGATCGCCAATTTCGACCGGCCGTGGGTGCTGTACGTGGCGGCGCTGTTTCACGACATCGCCAAGGGCCGCGGCGGCGACCATTCCACGCTCGGCATGGCCGACGCGCGGCGCTTCTGCCGCAACCATGGCATCGAGGGCGAGGACGGCGAACTGGTCGTCTGGCTGGTCCAGCAGCATCTGACCATGAGCCAGGTCGCACAGAAACAGGACACGAGCGACCCCGAAGTCATCAAGCGCTTTGCCGAACTGGTCGGCAACGAGCGCCGGCTGACCGCTCTTTACCTGCTGACCGTGGCCGATATTCGCGGCACCAGCCCGAAAGTCTGGAACACGTGGAAAGGCAAGCTGCTCGAGGACCTCTACCGCGCAACCCTGGCGGTGCTCGGCGGCGCACGGCCTGACGCGCATTCGGAACTGAAATCGCGCCAGGAAGAGGCGCTTGCGCTGCTGCGCCTCGAAACCGTGCCGGAAGGCGCGCAAAAAGCGCTGTGGGACAAGCTGGATATCGGCTATTTCCTGCGCCACGACGCGGCGGATATCGCGTGGCAAACCCGCGTGCTGTACCGGCACGTCGAGACCACGACGCCGATCGTGCGGGCACGTCCGTCGCCGATCGGCGAGGCGCTTCAGGTGCTGGTGTATGTGAAAGACCAGCCCGATCTGTTCGCCGGCATTTGTGCGTATTTCGACCGCAATGGCTTGTCGGTGCTCGATGCGCGGGTCAGCACGACCCGTCACGGGTACGCGCTCGATAATTTCCTCGTCGCGCATACCGAAGAAGACGTGCATTATCGCGATATTGCCAATCTGGTCGAACAGGAACTGACCGCACGCCTGACCGGTGACGGCACCCTGCTTCCGGGACCGTCGAAAGGCCGTTTGTCACGGCTGTCGCGGACCTTCCCTGTTACGCCGCGCGTCGATCTTCGGGCCGACGAGCGCGGCCAATATTACATCCTGTCCGTGTCTGCGAATGACCGGCCAGGCCTTCTTTATTCGATCGCGCGCGTGCTGGCCGAGCACCGGGTCGGCGTCGCGTCGGCGCGGATCAATACGCTCGGCGAACGCGTTGAAGACGTGTTCCTGCTGGATGGATACGGTCTGTCGGACAACCGCCTGCAAATTCAGGTCGAGACCGAACTGCTGCGCGCGATTGCAGTGTGAGATTTCATGCGAGTCAAATTAACAGCCAAGCACCCGCGGCCGGCTTCGTCCGAACGCGCCCCTGTCCGTACCGGAAGCACCTCGGCGCGTAAGCCGACGCGCCCGACCGGGCCAAGGCCGTCTACGCCGACGGCTGGGTTTAACGGGGCGCGGGGTGAAGGCGCTGCGGCGGTTGGCGGCAAGCGTCCGGCTGGTGCAGGTAAGCCGGCGGGCGCCGGTGCGCGTACGCCACGGGCTGAAGGATCGTTTTCCCGCGAGCGGGATGCAGGTGGTGCAGGCGCCGCGCGCCGCGTGCCGTCGGATCGTCCGCCGCGGCGCGAAGGGGCCGGCGGTGCACCGCGCCGCTTCGAAGGCAGCGGCGATCGTGCACCACGTCGGGACGAAGGCGCTCGTGCGCCCCGTAAGTTTGAAGGTGGCGGCGATCGTAGCGAACGCGCTCCGCGCCGTGCTGACGGTGAACGCACTCAAGGCGCACCGCGCCGGTTTGAGGGTGGCGGTGACCGCGCACCGCGTCGGGACGACGGTGAGCGTGCGCCCCGTAGGTTTGAAGGTGGTGGCGATCGTAGCGAACGTGCTCCGCGCCGTGCTGACGGCGAACGTAGCCAAGGCGCGCCGCGTCGGTTTGAAGGCGGCGGCGACCGTGGTCCGCGTCGTGACGATGGTGAACGTGCGCCCCGCAGGTTTGAAGGTGGTGGCGATCGTAGCGAACGTGCTCCGCGCCGTGCTGACGGCGAACGTAGCCAGGGCGCTCCGCGCCGATTTGAAGGCGGCGGCGACCGTGGTCCGCGTCGTGACGACGGTGAGCGCGCTCCCCGTAGGTTTGAAGGTGGTGGCGATCGTAGCGAACGTGCTCCGCGTCGCGCTGACGGCGAGCGCAGCCAAGGCGCACCCCGCCGCTTCGAAGGCAGCGCAGATCGCAGCGAACGCGCTCCCCGCAGTTTCGAAGGCAGCCGCGCCCCGCGCCGTGACGACGGCGAACGCCGCTCGTTCAGTGGTCCGCGTCCGGGCGCAGGCCGTCCGCCTGAAGGCGGACCGCGTGGCGAGCGTCCGGCGCGCGACGCCTCGGATCGACCCCGTTTCGGCAGCGACCGTGGTGCCCCGCAGGAGCGCCGTGGTGGCGAACGCGGGCCGCGCAGCGACAGCGCACCGCGCCGTTTTGAAGGCGAGCGTGGTTCGTCCGAGCGTGGCGAGCGCACTTTCGCGAAGCCCGTCAAAAGCGGCTACAGCGACCGCACGGACCGCCCGGCGCGCGCACCGCGCGTCGACCGCGGCGAACGCGCATCGGCCAAGCGGGAGTTCGGCGATCGTCCGGCGCGTGCCGGCGAACGTAGTGACCGGGGCGAACGTCCTGCTCGCAGCTTCGACAAGGCGCTACCGGCCGCTGGCCGCCGCTTTGGCGATGACGCCCGCCCCGCTCGCGCCGACAAGCCACGCGGCCCGGCGCCTGCAGCCAGAGCCGAACACGACGCCGATGCCGCCCCGCGCACACCGCGTCGCGATTACGAAGACGCGCCGGGCACCCTGCGCCTGTCCAAGCTGATGTCGGAACTCGGCCTGTGCTCACGCCGCGAAGCCGACGAGTGGATCGAAAAAGGCTGGGTGCTGGTCGACGGCGAGCGGATCGACACGCTCGGCACCAAGGTTCGTCCGGACCAGCGCATCGAGATCGACCCGGCCGCCGAAGCCGCGCAAGCGAGCCAGGTGACGGTCCTGATCCACAAGCCCGTGGGCCTTGTATCGGGTCAGGCGGAAGACGGTTATCAACCGGCGATCACGCTGGTCACGCCGGAAAATCGCTGGGAAGGCGACAGTTCTGACATCCGCTTCTCGGTCTCGCATCTGCGCCAGCTCGCGCCGGCCGGGCGCCTCGACATCGATTCGACGGGCTTGCTGGTGCTGACGCAGGACGGCCGCATCGCCAAGCAGCTGATCGGCGGTCATTCGGAAATCGACAAGGAGTATCTGGTGCGCGTGTCGTTCGGCGAGCACACCACCGACGTCGAAAGCCACTTCCCGCCGGAAAGCCTCGCGCTCTTGTGCCACGGCCTCTCGCTCGACGACGTGCCGCTGAAACCCGCACAGGTCAATTGGCAAAACGGCGAGCAGTTGCGTTTCGTGCTGCGCGAAGGCAAGAAGCGCCAGATCCGCCGGATGTGCGAGCTGGTCGGCCTCGAAGTGATCGGCCTGAAGCGCGTGCGGATGGGTCAGGTGATGCTGGGTGCACTGCCGCCGGGCCAATGGCGCTATCTGTCGGCGGACGAGTCGTTTTGATGCCGGGGGCCTGACGCTCAACAGCGAAAGGCTCACGGTGCCCGCACCCTGACACTCGCCCAACAAAAAACCCACGTGAAAATGTGGGTTTTTTTATGCTGGTGGCGCACGCGACAATGCGTGCACCGCGGGCCGGGATGCGGCGTCAGTCGTCGCTATTCGGGTTCAGATCCGGAAACAGAACTTCCGTGAAGCCGAACTTCGCGAAATCGTTGATCCGCATCGGGTACAGCTTGCCGATCAGGTGATCGCACTCATGCTGCACGACGCGCGCGTGAAAGCCCTCGGCGACACGGTCGATCGGCTTGCCGTATTGATCGAAGCCGTGATACTTGATCATCGAAAACCGGCTCACCGCGCCGCGCAAGCCAGGCACGGACAGGCAGCCTTCCCAGCCCTCTTCCATATCCAGCGATACCGGTGTGATGGTCGGGTTGATCAGCACCGTCTCGGGCACCGGTGGCGCATCCGGATAGCGTTCGCTGTGTCCGAAACCGAAGATCACCACCTGCAGATTGACGCCGATCTGCGGCGCGGCGAGCCCCGCGCCATCCGCGTCGTGCATGGTTTCGAACATGTCTTTGACGAGCTCATGCAGTTCGGGTGTGTCGAAGTGATCGACCGGATCGGCAATGAGCAAAAGACGTGGGTCGCCCATCTTGAGAATTTCGCGGATCATAACTGCCCCTCCAGGAGCTTACGCATACCATCTTCGTCGACTACCGGGATGCCGAGTTCCTCGGCTTTCGCCAGCTTGCTGCCCGCTTCGGCCCCCGCCACCACGTAATCTGTTTTCTTCGACACCGAACCGGCCACTTTCGCACCGGCCGCTTCGAGCATTTCTTTCGCCTCTTCGCGGGCAAGCGTCGGCAAGGTGCCGGTCAGTACGACCGTCTTGCCGGCCAGCACGCCTTGCGGCGCCCTCGGCGCGGGCGGGCCTTCCGGCCATGTGACCTTGCCCGGCGCGCGGAGTTGCTCGATCACTGTGCGGTTGTGCTCCTCCGCGAAAAACTGATGAATCGACTCGGCCACCACAGGACCCACGTCGTTCACCTCCAGCAATTCTTCGACCGAGGCGTCCATGATCGGATTCAGCGAGCCGAAATGTTTGGCAAGATCTTTCGCCGTCGATTCGCCCACATGCCGGATGCCGAGCGCGTAAATAAAGCGCGCGAGCGTGGTGTGCTTGGCTTTTTCGAGCGAGTCGAGCAGATTCTGCGCCGACTTTTCGGCAAAGCGGTCGAGTTCAGCCAGTGTCGCAAAGCCAACGTTGAACAGATCGGCCGGCGTGCGCACCAGATTCTGCTCGACGAGCTGATCGATGATCTTTTCGCCGAGCCCGTCGATATCCAGCGCCCGCCGCTGCGCGAAGTGCCACAGCGCCTGCTTGCGCTGTGCCGGGCAGAACAGGCCACCCGTGCAGCGCGCAATCGCCTCGTCCGGCAGCCGTTCGATGCTCGAGCCGCACACCGGGCAATGCGTAGGCATGACGAACTCACGGGCGTCGTCCGGGCGGCGGTCGAGCAGCGCGCTCACCACTTCGGGAATCACGTCGCCGGCGCGCCGCACGATCACCGTGTCGCCGATGCGGATATCTTTGCGGCGCACTTCGTCTTCATTGTGCAACGTCGCGTTCGTGACCGTCGCGCCGCCGACGAACACCGGTTCCAGCCGCGCAACCGGCGTGATCGCACCGGTGCGGCCGACCTGCACGTCGATCGCGACGAGTTTGGTCAGCGCTTCCTGCGCCGGGAATTTGTGCGCCAAAGCGAAACGCGGCGCGCGCGAGACATAGCCGAGCGCGTCCTGCTCATCGCGCCGGTTGACCTTGTAGACGACGCCGTCGATATCGTAAGGCAGCGCGTCGCGCTTCTCGCCTACCGCGTGGAAGAACCCCAGCAAGCCTGCGGCGCCCTGCACCACCGCCCGTTCGCCATTCACCGGCAAGCCGAGTTCCTTGTACCAGTCGAGCAATTCGCTATGCGTGGCCGGAATCTCGAACCCTTCGAGCACACCGATTCCATAAGCGAAGAACGACAGCGGCCGCTGCGCGGTGATCTTCGAATCGAGCTGCCGCAGACTGCCTGCTGCAGCGTTACGCGGATTAGCGAATTCCTTCTGCTCAGCAGCCCGCTGGCGCTCGTTCAGGCGTTCAAAATCGCGCTTGAACATGAGCACTTCGCCGCGCACGTCGAGCACGTGCGGCACGCGTTTGCCCTTGAGCTTGAGCGGAATGGAACGGATCGTACGGACGTTTTCGGTGACGTTCTCGCCGGTAGCGCCGTCGCCGCGCGTGGACGCCTGGACGAACGTGCCGTCGACGTAACGCAGCGAGATGGCGAGGCCGTCGAACTTCAGCTCAGCCGCGTAATCGACCGGCACCGGCGGTTCGCTCGCGTTCTTGCCGAGTGCATCGCCGACGCGTTTGTCGAACGCGACGATGTCTTCATCGGCGAAGCCGTTGTTCAACGACAGCATGGGCTGATCGTGCACAACTGGTTCGAAGCCGCTTGACGCCTCGCCGCCCACGCGCTGGGTGGGTGAATCCGGTACGACCAGGTCCGGATGCTCCGTCTCGATTCGCTCCAGCTCCTTGAAGAGCTTGTCATACTCCGCGTCCGGCAAGTCCGGCTGATCGAGTACGTAGTACGCGTAGTTGGCGCGTTCGAGTTCCGCGCGCAGCCACGCGGCCCGCTCTGCCGGAGCGCTGGTTGCAGGGTTTGAGGCGGGAGTTCGGGCCATGCTGTCGGAAGGTTCTTCAGTGAAATTCAGACATTGGATTATCGCAGGAAGCGTGCCCCTTTACATCGGCCGAATGGCCAGTTTCGTGCGTTCACCATTGCCGCGAAACGGCCACTGGAAAGCGCTGAGTGAAACGCCAGATGAAGCCCTGCCCCAAACGCCGACGGCCGCACATGGTGCGGCCGTCGAGTCCTGCATAGAAAACAGCGCCGTTACTGGCTGAACAAACGCCGGGTGGCCGGCGAACCCGCCGGAATACCCGCCTGTTCGAGCTTCGCGTAAAGCGTCATCAACTGCTTTTCGATCGCCAGCAGCGCGGTTTCCGGCAGCGGACGGCGTCCGTCGTCGACCACCCGTCCGCCAATCCGCTCGGCCAGCGATTTCGCGTAGTCGCACATCAGGCGGAACGGCAGGATGTCTTCGTCCGCGACCGGCACGTCGAGCACCAGCGTGATCATCTGGCCGCCCTTGTAGGTCAGGTCGTCGCGCAGGAAATTGGTGTCGCCGAATTGCAGCATGAACACCGGGCTCTGCTTCGCGTCGAGCTTCACGAAGCGCGTGCCGTCGCGCGAGAGCAGCAAGCCGTCCTGCGACGCGATCGCCTGGACATAGTTGGCCGACCACGGCGCCCCGTCGGACAGGACGTTGATCGACAGTTGCGCATCGCACTGCGCGGCGAATCCGTCGAGCTCGCGCGCCATCGCGACCGTTTCGAGCATATCGGGGAATTCCGGTGCCGCGTCGAGCGCATCGGCGAACTGCTGCACGCCGGTCACGAACTCCGAGAATTCCAGTTCGTTGAGCGCGCCACTCCGATTGGCCAATTGCGCGGCCGCGCGCAGCTCTTCATAGCGCGCGCCGTTTTGCAGCAATTCCCACGCGCCGCCTTCGAGCTTGCCCTCGATATGCACCGGCTTGCTGCCGGCGCGGCGCAGACGCTGCGCAAGCGGAATCACCTTGTCGCCAGCCACCGGGCCGTTCAAACGGATCGGCACGATGCAATCGATGCGACGGTCGACGATAGCCGGCGGCGCCGACGAAATCGTCGTGGCAGCGGGCAGGATCGGCTCGACCGGTTCACCGGCTGTCGACACGTGGCCGCCTTCGGCTTCAGCAATGCCCTCGGCTTCCGGATAGCCGTTCGGTGTCGTCGTCTCGGCCTGGATATCGGCCGGCGTATCGAGCGGCGCGGCTGTTGCGCCAAAAGTCGGCTCGACGCGCGCCGCCGCGGTTTCCGCCGCCGCGTCTGAACCCACTACCGGTTCGCGCCGCGTGGTCGGCCGGGCCGGTTCGATAAACGGGCTCTGCTCCTCCTGATCGTCCCGCGCAAAACTTTCGGCGGTATCGGCCGGCATCGGACGCGGCATCTTGCGGCGCACCTTCGCGCCTTGCCATGCGTTGTACACGACCACGCCCCCGACCACCACGGCACCCGCGCCGATCAAACCGAGTGTCAACTCGTCCATGCATGCTCCATCAGCAATTCTTCTGTCTGCGCGGCTATGCGCCCACCCCATGTGTCGCGCGGCCGCTGGCCGCTGCGCTGAACGCGGGCGCCCGCGATGATCAACTCAAACGTAAACTTAAACGATATTCTGGGCGAAACCCGCAGCCGTTTCCATGTCGACCGCAACGATCCGCGACACGCCCTGCTCCTGCATGGTCACGCCGATCAGTTGCTGCGCCATTTCCATCGCGATCTTGTTGTGCGAAATGAACAGGAACTGCGTCTTGTCCGACATCGCGCGCACGAGGTTCGCGAAGCGTTCCGTGTTGGCGTCGTCGAGCGGCGCGTCCACTTCGTCGAGCAGACAGAACGGCGCGGGATTCAGCTGGAACATCGCGAACACCAGTGCGGTGGCGGTCAATGCCTTCTCGCCGCCCGACAGCAGGTGAATCGTCGAATTCTTCTTGCCCGGCGGTTGCGCCATCACCTGCACGCCGGCGTCGAGAATTTCGTCGCCGGTCATGATCAGCCTGGCCTGGCCACCGCCAAAGAGACGCGGGAACAGCTCGCCGAAATGACGGTTCACTTCGTCGAAGGTGCCCTGCAGCAAGGTGCGCGTTTCGCCGTCGATCTTGCGAATCGCGTCTTCCAGCGTTTCGATCGCGTTGTTCAGGTCGGCCGATTGCGAATCGAGGAACGTCTTGCGCTCGCTCGCCGCCTTCAGTTCGTCCAACGCGGCCATGTTGACCGGCCCGAGCGCGGTGATCGCGTTGTTAATCCGCGTGACTTCGCCTTGCAGGTAGGACGGCTTCATGTCCGGCGTGAGCTTGGCCTGCAACTCGGCTTCATCGACGCCGGCTGCCGCCAGTTGCTCGATGAACTGCTCGCCGTTCAGGCGCGCGGCCTGTTCCTTCAACTGCAATTCGTTGATGCGGTCGCGCAGCGGTTGCAGCGCACGCTCGGCTGTCAGACGGGTTTCGTCGGCGGCACGCAGCTTGGCCGTCAGATCGTCCAGTTCGAGGCGTGCAGCATGCAGCGCTTCTTCCTTGACCGCACGGATATCGAGCGCGTCTTGCAAGCCGGTATGCGCGGTTTGCTCGTTAATCGTTTCCAGCTCGGCGCGGGCGTCTTCCAGCGACGCGGCGACGCGCTCGCTCTGCTCGTGTGAGACCTGGATGCTGCGCTTCAATTCGTCGATGCGGTTCGCCATGTTGCGCGCGGCGAAGCGCGCGTCGGTGGCGGCCCGGTCGAGATCGCGCGATTGGGCGCGCGCGGCGGTGAGCGCTTCGTCGAGGGCTTCGAAGGCCATTTGATGATCTTCGAAGCGCGCCTGCAATTCGGCGAGTTCCGAATCGTGACGCTCGAAATTCGCTTCCGATTCACCACGCAAGGCGCGCTGCTCTTCGATCTGCGCCGTGATTTCCGCAAGCTCTTCGCGGATTTGCGTGCTGCGCTGCGTGTAGCGCTCATGCGCTTGCGCGAGCTTGAGCACGTCCATCTGCAAGGCGTGCACGCGTTGCGTCGCGCGCTCCGACTGCTGACGTACATCGGTCAACGCTTGCGCGGCTTGAGTGTGCGCGGCTTCGGCGCGGATCGCCGCGGCCTTCGCTTCATCGGCAAGCAAGGCTTGCGCGCGCACCTGACGGCCCAGGTTTTCGATTTCCTGCTGACGGGCCAGCATGCCGGCCTGTTCGGAATCGGCGGCATACAACTGGACGCCGACACGCGTCACGACGTGGCCGGCCTTCACAACGAACGAGCCGCCTTCCGGCAATTGCGAGCGCATCGCCAACGCCTGTTGCAGATCGTCAGCGACGAAGGCGAGGCCGAGCCAATCGCTCAGCACGGCACGGATGCCCGCATCGTCGATACGAACCAGCGACAGCAGCGGACGCAAAGCCGGCGGCGTAGCGGCCGGCTGACCCGCTGCCGGCGGCGCGTAGAACGCGAGCTTGGCGGGCGGCGCATCGGTGGCGAACGCCTTGACCCAGTCGAGGTTCGACACTTCCAGGGCGGCGAGCCGCTCACGCAGCACTGCTTCGAGCGCGGCTTCCCAGCCGGCTTCGACGTGCAGCTTCTTCCACAGACGCGGCAAGCCATTCAGCTCATGCTTTTCGAGCCACGGCTGGATCTTGCCTTCGGTCTGGACGTTTTCCTGAAGTTGCTTGAGCGCGGCAAGGCGTGCGTCAAGCTGATGAATCTGTGCGCTTTCCGACTGCACACGTTCCTGGGCAACGCGCCGTTCGCCATCGAGACGCGGCAGGGTTTCCTGCGCGTCGGCGAGGCGCGCTTGCGCGTCATGCAGAATTTCTTCGTTCTCGGCGAGCTGCATGCGCAAGTCTTCGAGCTGCGCTTCGTCAGGGGCATCCAGACCGCCCGCTTCCGACTTCAGCCGCTCGTGACGCTGCTGCAACTGCTGCAATTGCTGATCGGCATTGCGCTGATGCGCCGCTTCGAGCTTGAGTGCCTGCTCAGTCTGCGCGATACCGCCACGCTCGGCGTTCAGTTCGGTCTGCGCATCGCGCCAGCCCGCTTCGAGCGCAGGCATCGCATCATGCTTGGCGGCAGCTTCGTCTTCGGCCAGCGCGGCCTTTTCTTCGGCGACGGCCAGTTGTTCTTCAGCGTCTTCGAGATCGTCTTGCGCCTTCTGCGCTTGCGACTGCCACTGCTCACGCTGCGCCGTCAACGCGGCAATCTGCGCCTGCGTGCGGTTACGCGATTCGACGATGAACTTGATCTCGGCCTCGAGGCGGCTGACCTCGGCATTCGCCTCGTACAGCGCCCCTTGCGCGCCCTGCATCGCGTCGCTGGCAGAGTAATGCGCGACGCGCAGCGTTTCGAGTTGCGCTTCGACTTCGCGCAGCTTCGCGGTTTGCGCTTCGAGGTCGATCTGCGCCTGTTCGATCGCGCGTTGCTGGCGTTCCTGCTCGCCGCCGGCTTCGTTCTTGCGCAACAGCCACAACAAACGCTGCTTCTCTTCGCCGTCGGCTTGCAAATCCTTGTACTTGGTCGCGACGATCGCCTGCGCCTCGAGCTTCTCGAGGTTCGCACTGAGTTCGCGGACGATGTCTTCGACGCGGATCAGATTCTCTCGCGTGTCGTGCAGGCGGTTCTCGGTTTCGCGGCGGCGTTCCTTGTACTTCGACACGCCCGCGGCCTCTTCGAGGAACACGCGCAGTTCTTCCGGTTTCGCCTCGATCAGGCGCGCGATCATGCCCTGCCCGATGATCGCGTACGCACGCGGCCCGAGGCCGGTGCCGAGGAAGATGTCCTGAATGTCGCGGCGGCGCGCCGGCAGGTTGTTGATGTAGTAGCTCGAGGTGCCGTCGCGCGTGAGCACGCGCTTGACGGCGATTTCGGCATACTGCCCCCACTGCCCGGCGGCACGGCCGTCGGCGTTGTCGAACACGAGTTCGACGCTGGCGCGGCTACCCGGCTTGCGCGCGGTCGAGCCATTGAAGATCACGTCCTGCATCGACTCGCCGCGCAGCTCGGAAGCGCGCGATTCGCCGAGCACCCAGCGCACGGCGTCGATGATGTTGGACTTGCCGCACCCATTCGGTCCGACCACGCCGACGAGCTGGCCCGGGACCTGGAAATGCGTGGGATCGACGAATGACTTGAAGCCAGCGAGTTTGATCGAGGTCAGACGCACGGCGATTTCGCTGTTTGAAAAGGGAAAATAAAAAGTGGCTCGTGAAGGTCGCGCCGGCCGTTCGCCGATGCAGCGAAACAGCCCGCGAACCCTCGCGATACGGGCGCCAATCGCACGCGGTGAAGCATGCGCCAGGCTAATGAGGGGCAATCATACCATCGCACGTGAGCGGTTCTTACCGTCCTTACGGCCTGTATCGTCATCGACGTCGAGCCCCGCATCCTGATTGGCCGGATCAGGCGGCAACGCGCGGGTCCGGTGCACCCAACTGGAGAGTGCCGACGCCAGCACGATGCACGCGCCGCCGGCCCATTCACGCGGGCCCGGCGTCTCGCCGGCGAAGAGCCACGCGGACAAGGCCGTGACCACGATCTCGAACAGCATGATGATCGAGGCCCGATTGGCCGGCACGCGTGCGAGCCCATACTGCACGAGCATATTGTTCGACGCCAGCAGAAAACCGAGGCCAAGCACTAGTAGCGCGGCCGTGCCGAGATGCGCGCCGGTGGGCGGTGCGGGCATCGCCTCGAACAGCGATGCACAGGCACTGAAAATCGCCGCGCCGCCAAAGATCGTCGCGGTACGCATTTCGGGCTTCATCTCCGGCAGCACACGGCTCGTCTTGAGGATCAGCACGTTGCTCATCGCAAAGCCCATGCCGCCCGCTAACCCGGCCCATTCGGCGAGGTTGCCGGGCACCGGCATGCCGAGTTGCGGCGACCACAGCATGGTCATCGCGCCGGCCAACGATAGCGCGGCGAGGCCCGCGCCCGCCCAGGTCAGCCGTTCGTGCAGGATGAAGTGCGCAAAGAGCGCGGTCCAGGCGGGGGTGAGGTAGAACAACAGCAGGACGCGCATCACTTCGCCGTGGATCGAGCCCCACACGAAGCCGAGATTGGTCACGCCGGCGGCCAGCGCCAAAGCGGGCAGCAGCCAGTGCCAGCGCACGGTCCTGAGCGCGCGATAGCGCACCAGCAGGACGAACAGGCAACCCGCGCCGCTCGTGAGCGCGCTCGCTGCCGTACCGGTCACGCCGAATGCATTCAGCATGCGCAGCGGGTACCAGATCATCCCCCACACTGAGGCGCCCAGCATGATCGCGAGCGTCGGCCAGCCGTTGCGGAGCCAGTTGGTCATGATGTAAGACTCCCGCGGCGGTTGCTGCTGCGGGCGATGTTGCTGACTTTGCCGACGGCGGCGTTCTTGCGCCCGCTTCGTTCGAATCGTGCGGATGTCTCCGTTGCTGCTACATACATTGCTGCTCCTGCTTCTTTTTTGCGCGAACCGTCCGCGGTTCGCGTCGTTCCCGCTGCGTCGCATTGCCTGCGCCGCCTGGCGGGTTGCGCCGCGTCTCACACGCCTGGCGCCGCCATGAATTTCCCGTGCGCGCCGCCACGCTATAATCATTCGCTCGCCGCCGCTGCCGCCCTTTTCGCGTGTTTCATGCGTTTTACGGTCAGCATACGTGCGAGCATTCCCCTGCGCCCCTCTTCGATCAGGCTCGATCCCGCCCAGTGAACCCGCTACTCGACTCCCTTCAGCCCTATCCGTTCGAAAAGCTGCGAGCGCTTTTCAAGGACGTCACGCCACCGGCCGGCCTCGCGCACATCAGCTTTGGCATCGGCGAACCGAAACATCCCACGCCGGCGCTGATTCGCGACGCCGTGATTGCCTCGCTCGGCGGTTTGTCGGCGTATCCGGCCACCATCGGTTCGCCGGCACTGCGCGAGTCGATTGCGAAATGGGTGACGCAGCGCTATAACCTGCCTCCGGTCGATCCGGCCACCCAGGTGCTGCCGGTGTCGGGTTCACGCGAGGCGCTTTTCGCGCTCGCGCAAACGGTCATCGACCCCAAGCGTAATGCTGACGGCCAGCCTGCGATCGTACTCTGTCCGAACCCGTTCTACCAAATCTACGAAGGCGCGGCGATTCTGGCCGGCGCACAGCCCTACTTCGTCAATAGCGACCCGGCGCGCAACTTCGCCTGCGACTATTCGGCGGTCCCGGCCGACATCTGGGCGCGCACGCAGCTGCTGTACGTGTGTTCGCCGGGCAATCCCACCGGCGCGGTGCTCACGCTCGACGACTGGCGCGAACTGTTCGCGCTGTCGGACCGCTACGGCTTCGTGATCGCCTCGGACGAGTGCTACTCGGAAATCTACTTCGACGAAGCCAATCCGCCGCTCGGCGGTCTGGAAGCGGCCCACCAGCTCGGCCGCGGCTTCGAGCGCCTCGTGATGCTCTCGAGCCTGTCCAAGCGCTCGAACGTGCCGGGCATGCGCTCGGGCTTCGTGGCGGGCGACGCGGCGCTCCTGAAAGACTTCCTGCTATACCGGACATACCACGGCGCAGCCTTGTCGACGGTGTTCCAGAGTGCCAGCATCGCGGCCTGGAATGACGAAACGCACGTGCGCGAGAACCGCGCGAAGTACGTGCAGAAGTTTTCCACCGTGACGCCGATGCTCGCCGAGGTGCTCGACGTACGCCTGCCGGACGCCGCGTTCTACCTGTGGGCGGACGTCTCGCGCACGGGCCTGTCGGACACCGAGTTCGCCCAGCGCCTCTACGCCGACTATAATGTGACGGTTCTGCCGGGCTCGTTCCTCGCGCGCACTGCGCACGGCGTGAACCCCGGCCGCAATTTTGTGCGCATGGCGCTCGTCGCGGATGTCGACGAATGCACGCAAGGCGCACAACGGATCGTCCATTTTTGCCGCGCGCTCGCGGGCTGAGTTTTTCGTAAGTTTTTCGTATTCAGCAACCCCGCGCACCGCATTCCCTTCTTCAGACTTCAACTCTTCAGAAAAGCACGCATATGTCGCAACAACTTCAGCAGATCATTGATACCGCCTGGGAAAACCGCGCCGAACTGTCGCCGAAGGCCGCGCCGGCCGAGGTGCGCGAAGCCGTCGCCCACGCCATCGAGCAACTGGACAAGGGCGCGCTGCGCGTGGCCGAAAAGAAGGACGGCGACTGGGTCGTCAATCAATGGCTGAAGAAAGCCGTGCTGCTGTCTTTCCGTCTGGAAGACAACCAGCCGATGTCGGCTGGCGGCTACTCGCAGTTCTACGACAAGGTGCCGTCGAAGTTCGCCAACTACACCGCTGAAGACTTCGCCGCCGGCGGCTTCCGCGTGGTGCCGCCCGCCATCGCGCGCCGCGGCGCGTTCATCGCGAAGAACGTCGTGCTGATGCCGTCGTACACCAACATCGGCGCCTACGTGGACGAAGGCACGATGGTCGACACGTGGGCGACCGTCGGCTCGTGCGCGCAGATCGGCAAGAACGTCCACCTGTCGGGTGGCGTGGGCATCGGCGGCGTGCTGGAGCCGCTGCAGGCGAACCCGGTCATCATCGAAGACAACTGCTTCATCGGCGCGCGTTCGGAAGTGGTGGAAGGCGTGATCGTTGAAGAAAATTCGGTGATCTCGATGGGCGTGTACCTCGGCCAAAGCACCAAGATTTATGACCGCGAAACCGGTGAAGTCACGTACGGCCGCATTCCGGCGGGCTCGGTGGTGGTGGCGGGCAACCTGCCGTCGAAGGACGGCTCGCACAGCCTGTACTGCGCCGTGATCGTCAAGAAGGTCGACGCCAAGACGCGTGCGAAGGTCGGCCTGAACGAGCTGCTGCGAGGCGACTGATGGCACGCGGCACCAAAACCGTGGTCTACGGCATTCCGAACTGCGACACCGTGAAGAAGGCCCGTGTGTGGCTGGAAGAGCATGACGTCGAGTTCGAATTCCACGACTTCAAGAAACACGGTGTGACCGAGCCGCTCGTGCAGGACTGGCTGAAGGACGTGAAGCTCGATGCGCTGCTGAACCGTCGTGGCACGACCTGGCGCGGCCTGTCCGACGACATGAAGGCGGCGGCGGACACGCAGTCGGGCGCGATCGCGTTGATGATCCACAAGCCGTCGGTAATCAAGCGGCCGGTGCTGGTGGTCAACGGAAAGGTCAAGTCGCTCGGTTTCTCCGCGGACGAATATGCGGCGCTGTTTGCCTGACGCTGTTTGCCTGATTTTGTCTGACCGCCTGACCTGACACGCAAGATCGGAAGCATGGGTCAAGCGCGAAGATTGAACGCAACAAGAAGCAAAACGTGGCCTCGCCACGTTGCTTAAAAGCTGTTGCCGGCTGCGGTGTCCAACCGCCAGCCGGCATTTTTTCATTTCAAAGTGGCTTGTACTGAATCCATGTCCGGCACCCTCGCCCTTACCGAACAACTGATCTCGCGCGCCTCCGTGACGCCCGACGACCAGCATTGCCAGCGCCTCCTGATCGAACGCCTGTCCGCGCTCGGCTTCGAGCACGAGACGATCGAATCGAACGGCGTGACCAACCTGTGGGCCGTCAAACGTGGCGTCGACGGCACGCGCGGCAAGCTGCTAGCGTTCGCCGGCCACACGGACGTCGTGCCGACCGGCCCGCTCGAACAATGGCACTCGGCGCCGTTCGAGCCGACCCATCGTGACGGCAAGCTGTATGGCCGCGGCGCGGCGGACATGAAGGCGTCGATCGCCGGCTTCGTGGTGGCAAGCGAGGAGTTCGTCGCAGCGCACCCGGCGCATCGTGGCTCGATCGCATTCCTGATTACGAGCGACGAAGAAGGCCCCGCCACCGACGGCACCGTCAAGGTCGTCGAAGCGCTGCAGGCGCGCGGCGAGCGCATGGACTACTGCATCGTCGGCGAACCGACGTCGAGCGTGCAATTCGGCGACATGGTGAAGAATGGCCGGCGCGGTTCAATGTCGGGCAAGCTGATCGTCAAGGGCGTGCAAGGCCATATCGCCTATCCGCATCTGGCGAAAAATCCGGTGCATCTGCTCGCGCCCGCGTTGGCCGAACTGGTCGCCGAACGCTGGGACGACGGCAACGAATACTTCCCGCCCACCACCTGGCAGGTTTCGAACATCCATAGCGGCACCGGCGCGACCAACGTGATTCCCGGCCATGCGGACGTGATGTTCAATTTCCGCTTCTCGACGGCGAGCACGGTGGAAGGCTTGCAGGCTCGCGTCCATGCGATCCTCGACAAACACAATCTCGAATACGACCTGCAATGGACCGTGAGCGGCCTGCCGTTCCTCACGCCGCGTGGCGATCTGTCGAACGCGCTGGCTCAAGCGATCAACGACGAAACCGGCGTCACGACTGAACTGTCGACCACCGGTGGCACCTCGGATGGCCGCTTCATCGCCCGCATCTGCGAGCAGGTGATCGAATTCGGCCCGCTGAACGCCAGCATCCACAAGATCGACGAACATATCGAAGTCGCACACATCGAGCCGCTGAAGAACGTGTATCGCCGCGTGCTCGAACAACTGATCGCCTGACCAAGGAATTTCTGCGATGACGCTCCCGTTTTCCACCGTCCGCGACCTGCTGCGTTTCGCGGTGTCGCGCTTCAACCAGGCCGAGTTGTCGTTCGGCCACGGCTCGGCCAACGCCTACGACGAAGCCGCCTATCTGATCCTGCACACGCTGCATCTGCCGCTCGATCTGCTGGAGCCGTTTCTCGACGCGCGTCTCTCCGCGGCTGAAATCGACGCCGTGCTGAACGTGATCGAGCGCCGCGCCGGCCAGCGCGTGCCGGCGGCATACATTACGCAGGAAGCGTGGATGCATGGCTTCCGTTTCTACGTGGATGAACGCGTGATCGTGCCGCGCTCGTTCATCGGCGAATTGCTGCAGGACGGCCTGCAGCCGTATGTCGAAGATCCCGAACAGGTCAGCGCCGTGCTCGAACTGTGCACCGGCTCCGGCTGCCTCGCGATCCTCGCGGCGCACGCATTCCCGAACGCGGATATCGACGCAGTCGATCTCTCCGCACCCGCTCTGGAAGTCGCCACGCGCAACGTCGCGGACTACCGGCTCGACGACCGCGTCGCCCTCTTCGAAGGCGATCTGTACGCGCCGCTCGCTGAGCGCCGTTACGACGTGATCATCAGCAATCCGCCGTATGTGAACGCTACCTCGATGCAGGAACTGCCCGCCGAGTACAAGCACGAGCCCGACATGGCTTTGGCCGGTGGCGCGGACGGCATGGATATCGTGCGCCGGATCATCGCCGAAGCGCGCAACTGGCTGACCGAAGATGGCGTGCTGGTGGTCGAGATCGGCAACGAGCGCGCGAACGTCGAAGCGGCATTCGGCGGCCTCGATCTGGTCTGGCTGTCGACGAGTGCCGGCGACGACAATGTGTTCCTGATTCAGGCCGCGGATCTGCCGGTCTGACGTTTGCCGCTGGGTCGCCGGATCGCTTTATCGCGCGACGCGTGCGGCAGACATTCACTGCCTGCCGTGCGTGTTGCAGCGCATAGCCGCACACGCCAGCACCGCCCGCCTCCCCCCCGCATCCGCGGAATCCCCGAAGAAGCTGGACCGTCACGCCACCCCAACGCACTCACGTTCGGTAAGATGGGCGCGGTCAGCTGCACGCTGCGCCGTCAGGCAGCGGCGGCGGCACCCTGCCAACCCTTCGCCCGCCTATGGAATTCGACCTGCTTCACATCGGCCCGCTGGTCGCCCTCGCCCATATTCTCGGTGTGGTGGCGGCGTGCCACGCGATTCTGAACACCCGCACGTCGCAAGGCGCGATCGCATGGGCCGTGTCGCTGGTCGCCATGCCGTATCTGACGCTGGTGCCGTATCTGTTCCTCGGCCGAAGCAAATTCCAGGGTTACGCGGACGCTCGCCGCATCGAAAACGAATTGCTGCGCACGCGCGCCCATCCTCAGGCATGGGACACCCTGGCCTCCTCCGCGGGGCTGCCTACCCAGGAACTTGGCGCCAGACTCGTGCATTCGCTGACGCGCCTGGGTGGCATGCCGTTCCTGCCGGGCAATTCCGTGCGCACGCTGGTGAACGGCGCCGCGACTTTCGAGGCGATCTTCGAAGCGATCGAAAGCGCACGCAACTACGTGATCGTGCAGTTCTTCATCGTGCGCGACGACGCGCTCGGCGACATGCTCAAAGACGCGCTGATCGCGAAAGCGCAGCAAGGCGTGCGCGTCTACTTCCTGTACGACAGCATCGGCAGTTTCGATCTGCCTCACCGCTATGTGGCAGCGCTGCGCGCGGGCGGCGTGGAGATGCACCCGTTCGCCACCAATCGCCGCTTCGTCAACCGCTTGCAGTTGAACTTCCGCAATCACCGCAAGATCGTCTCGGTGGACGGCGAGCGCGCGTTTGTCGGCGGACACAACGTCGGCGTCGAATATCTCGGCGGCAAGCCGCCCCTGTCGCCGTGGCGCGATACGCATATCGAAGTGCGCGGCCCGGCGGTCGCCAGCATCCAGTTCGTGTTCACCGAAGACTGGCACTGGGCGACCCAGCAGCTGCCCGAGTTCACCATGCCGGCCTTCCAGCCAGACGACCAGGGCATGCACTGCCTCGTCGTGCCGAGCGGTCCGGCCGACAAGCAGGAGACCTGCTCGCTCTTCTTCGTCGAAGCGATCAATGCGGCACGCGAGCGGATCTGGATCACCACGCCTTATCTCATACCCGACGAAGCCGTGTTTTCCGCGCTGCGGCTGGCCGTGCTACGCGGCGTGGATGTGCGCATTCTGATTCCTTGCCGGCGCGATCACCGCGTGGTGTTCGCCGCCTCGAAACTGTATGCGTACGACTCGCTGCGAGCGGGTATCCGGATCTTCCGCTACCAGCCGGGCTTCCTGCATCAGAAGGTCGTGCTGATCGACAGCGCGGCGGCGGCCATCGGCAGCGCCAATCTCGACAACCGCTCGTTCCGGCTGAACTTCGAGATCATGGTGTTGACCGTGGACCGCGGCTTCGCCAAAGATGTCGAAGCGATGCTGCTCAAGGATTTCGCGGAGTCGCTCGAAATCGACCGCAACGAATACCGCAAGGCGAGCGCGCTGCGGCGCGTGCTGATGCACGTGGCGCGGTTGTTCTCGCCGATCCTGTAGCCCCCCGGCTGCTTCGCCACCGAGACCGGCACTGGCATCAACGTCAGCCCGGGTTCCAGCGCTGGCTCGTGTCCGGTCTCCAACTCCAGCACCCGGCTCGAGCCGAACCACCGGCTCCGCCGCGCGTTACAACTGCTTTTCGATGTCTTCGACAATCGCCTCAGGCTTGGTGAGCGGCGCATAGCGCTTCACCACATTGCCGTCGCGGCCGATCAGGAACTTGGTGAAGTTCCACTTGATCGCTTCGAGCCCCAGCAAACCGGGCGCCTCGCCCGTCAGATAGCGGAACAGCGGATGCGCATTGGCGCCGTTCACATCGATCTTGTCGAACATCGGAAAGGTCACGCCGTAATTCTTTTCGCAGAAACTGCCGATCTGCGTAGCGTCACCCGGTTCCTGCTTGCCAAACTGGTTGCACGGAAAACCGAGCACCGCGAGTCCGCGCGCCGCGTAAGTGTCATAAACCTTTTGCAAACCCGCGTACTGTGGCGTGAACCCGCATTCGCTTGCCGTATTGACGATCAGCAAGACCTTGCCTTGATAGCGCTCGAGGCTCACTTCCTCGCCGCCGAGCGTGCGTGCAGAAAACGAATAAATCGATGTCATATGCTCTCCCCGTGAAAGCCGTCAGTCTATGCCAAAAGCCGCGCCGGTACAGTCGGCCGAATGGCCGATCCTGGCTGAGAGCCCGGTGTCAGCCCCAGCAGTCTAAAATAGCGTTTTTCTTCAGCCGGCCTCTTCGTGATCCGCTTTAACCAGTTCAGCCTCGCGCGCGGCACCAAGCCGCTCTTTGAAAACACCACGTTCACCCTCAACCCCGGCGAGAAGGCCGGTCTCGTGGGGGCGAACGGCGCGGGCAAGTCGACGCTGTTTGCCGTGCTGCTCGGCGAACTGCATGCGGACGGCGGCGATTTTTCGATCCCGCCGACCTGGCAGATCGCCCACGTCGCGCAGGAAACGCCCGCCGCGGACAAGACCGCCGTCGCCTACACGCTCGACGGCGACGCCGCCTTGCGCACCATTGAAGCACGCATCGCCGAAGCCTCGGCCGCGCATGACGGTGCCGCCGAAGGCGAAGCGCACGCTGCGTTCGCCGACGCCGACGGCTACACCGCGCCCGCCCGCGCCGAGGCTTTGCTGCTCGGCCTCGGCTTCACGCTCGACCAAACGCGCGAGCCGGTCAGCAGCTTTTCCGGCGGCTGGCGCATGCGGCTGAATCTGGCGCAGGCGCTGATGTGCCGCTCCGACCTGCTGCTGCTCGACGAACCGACCAATCACCTGGATCTCGACGCAATCGTCTGGCTGGAAGACTGGCTGCACCGTTACCCGGGCACGCTGATCGTGATCTCGCACGACCGCGAATTTCTCGATTCGGTCTGCAACGTCACGCTGCATCTGGAGCATCAGCAGATCAAGCGTTACGGCGGCAACTATTCGCAGTTCGAAATACTGCGCGCGCAACAGATCGCTTTGCAGCAGAGCGCATATGAGAAGCAACAGCGCACGGTCGAGCACCTGCAGAGCTACATCAACCGTTTCAAGGCACAGGCCACCAAGGCGCGTCAGGCGCAGAGCCGCGTGAAAGCGCTCGAAAAGATGGAAATGATCGCGCCGGCGCATGCGTCCTCGCCGTTCACGTTCGAATTCCGCACGCCCGATTCCGCGCCGAATCCGATGATGGTGATGGAAGACGTGCGCTGCGGCTATCACGGTGAAGATGGCGAAATTCCAATCGTCGACCATGTAATGCTGTCGATCCAGAACGGTCAGCGCATCGGCCTGCTCGGCGCGAACGGCCAGGGCAAGTCGACGCTGATCAAGACGCTCGCCGGCACGCTCGAAGCCCTCGGCGGCCATGTGCGCGAAGGCAAGGGGCTGCGTATCGGCTACTTCGCGCAGCATCAGCTCGAAACGCTGCGCCCGGACGACACGCCGCTGCAACATCTGGCGCGTCTTGCACCGGATACGCGTGAACAGGAATTGCGCGACTTCCTCGGCAGCTTCAATTTTTCCGGCGAGATGGCGACCGCGAAAATCGCGCCCTTCTCGGGCGGCGAAAAAGCCCGTTTGGCACTCGCACTGATCATCTGGCAAAAGCCGAATCTGCTGCTGCTCGACGAGCCGACCAACCACCTGGACCTCGAAACGCGCCACGCGCTGACCATGGCGCTCGCGCAATTCGAAGGCACGCTGATTCTGGTGTCGCACGACCGGCATCTGCTGCGCGCCACCACCGACGTGTTCATGCTGGTCGCCAAGCACCGTCTGCAGGAATTCGACGGCGATCTCGACGACTACCGTGACTGGCTGCTGCAACATGCCGCGGACCAACGCGCGGCGCTCAAGGCGGGCACGGGATCGAACGGCTCGGATAACACGGACAATGGCGTCAATCGCAAGGAGCAACGCCGCCTCGAAGCGGAAACGCGCCAGAAGCTCGCGCATCTGAAAAAGCCGCTGCAAAGCCGCATCACGAAGATCGAAAAGGAAATGGACGCGCTCAACGCGGAAAAGGCGACGCTCGATGCGTTCGTCGTCGATCCGGCCAGTTATGAGCCCGAGCAGAAGAGCAAACTGACGGAGGCGATCCGCCGTCAGGCAGATGTGAACGCGCGCCTCGAAACGCTCGAAGCCGAATGGCTCGAGACTCACGAGGAACTCGAACAAATCGGCTAGCGGCAGGCTGTTCCTCGTCCGCGCCGGCATCGATCGGAGGTAGCCCTTGTCACCCTTGAGCTCGTCTGCGTCTTCATCTGAGTCTGTATCCGTGTCTTCAACCGCGCCGTCGGTTGCGTCGTCATCGGTGGCAGCACCGGCTCCGCTGCAAGGCCTGCGCGTGCTGGACCTGACGCGCCTGCTGCCCGGTCCGGTGGCCGCCTTGCGGCTTGCAGAGCTCGGCGCCGACGTGCTGAAGATCGAAGCGCCCGGAGCGGGCGACCCCACCCGCACGATGATGCAGTCGTCCGGTGACCGCGTGGCAGGCCGCCCCGGCGCGTTTTACCGTCTGGTGAATCGCGGCAAGCGCGAAACGCGCCTCGACCTCAAATCGGCAGCGGGATGCAATGTATTGCGCGCGCTCGCGGCCGAAGCGGACGTGCTGATCGAGAGTTTCCGGCCCGGCGTGATGGAGCGCCTCGGCATCGGCTACGAAACCCTGCGCGCGGTCAATCCGAGGCTGGTCTACTGCGCGATCAGCGGTTACGGCGCGAGCGGTCCGTTTGTCGACCATGCCGGTCATGATCTGAACTACATCGGCTACGCGGGCGTGCTCGATCAACTGGCGAGCCGCGACGGCGTGCCGATTCTGCCGAATTTCCAGATTGCCGACCTGCTCGGCGGTGCGTTGAGCGCGGTGACGCAGATTCTCGCCGCGTTATGGCATGTGTCGCGCGGCGGCGAGGGCCGCTTCGTCGACGTATCGATGACGCACTCCACATATGCACACAACGTCGTCGCGCAAGTGGCGCTCGCCAATGAGAGCGCCGCGCCGGCGGCCGGCGCCAGTCTGCTGAACGGCGGCGTGCCCTGCTACAACCTGTATCGGACGCTCGACAATCGCTGGCTCGCGGTCGGCGCGCTCGAACTGAAGTTCTGGGAAACGCTGTGCATGGCACTGGACCGGCCCGAATGGGCGACGCGGCACTGGAGCCTCGGCCAGGCGATCGGCGGCCCGGACGCCGCCGCATTGACGCAGGAGTTGGCCGACCTGATCGGCAAGCGCCCGCTGGAAGAATGGGTCCTGCTGCTGGAATCGCTGGACTGCTGCGTCTCGCCGGTTCTGACCCCGGCGGAAGCCGCGCAACACCCGCTGTTCAATCTGCAAGTGCACGCGGAGACAAACAACGCCGAAGACAGAAACGATGCCGGGGATGACGAGCGTCGAATCGGCTAAACCGCCAACGGGCAGCCAGGTTAAGCCGGCATCGAAGCAAGCCCCCCCAGTCGCCCCAAAACCTCAGCGCCGCACCACCGTCTGCCGCGGCAACACCTGGCGCGGGGTTTGTTCGTCGTCGTACAGGAAATGTTTGCGGCCTTCCACGTGACGGTTGATCGTCGCGCGCACCTCGGCGGCTGTAACATCTTCGGCCACCACCCGGCGCGAAATTTGCCCGGTCGTGTCGATCCACTCGACAATCCTGCACGCGCCGCCCCAAGGCTGGCGAATAGGCTCGGAGACGCGGCAGCCGCGCACCTGCATCGGCCGCTCGGCTACGGTTTCATATGACTGTTTCAAGGCGCGATCCTTTTTCGAGCATCAGAAGGGATGCAATACCCTGCCAGCTTAGGAAAAAGGAATGTCGGGTAGGTTACAGCCAATATGGAGATATTTACTGGCTGTTACGGACCGAAGGGCGCCCGCAGACGCCGGAAGCCCGTCTATTCAAGCATGCGGACCCGATCGATGGCCTGTTCGATCCGTTCGACCGCAACAACTTGTAAGCCTTCAATCGGCTGTTTGGGTGCATTGGCCTTCGGAATGACCGCGACAGAAAAGCCCAGCTTGGCCGCTTCCTTAAGACGGTCCTGACCACGCGGCGACGGCCGGATTTCACCGGCGAGGCCCACTTCGCCGAATACGACAAGCCCCTTGGGCAGCGGCTTGTTGCGCATCGAAGAGTGGATCGCGAGCAGCACGGCCAGGTCGGCCGCGGGCTCGGTGATCTTCACGCCGCCCACCGCGTTCAGGAACACGTCCTGGTCGAAACAGGCGATGCCGGCGTGCCGATGCAGCACCGCCAGCAGCATCGCGAGGCGGTTCTGCTCCAACCCCACGGCAAGGCGCCGTGGATTCGGCGCGTTAGCCGAATCCACCAGCGCCTGCACTTCGACCAGCAGCGGCCGCGTGCCCTCCTGCGTGACCAGCACGCACGACCCCGGAACGGATTGCTCATGCTGCGACAGAAACAGCGCCGACGGATTGGCAACGCCGCGCAAACCGCGTTCGGTCATCGCGAACACGCCAAGTTCGTTGACCGCGCCGAAGCGGTTCTTGATCGCGCGCACCAAACGATAGGACGAGTGGGTGTCGCCCTCGAAGTACAGCACGGTGTCGACGATGTGCTCCAGCACGCGCGGCCCCGCCAGCGCCCCTTCCTTGGTGACGTGGCCGACCATGATGATCGTGGTGCCCGACTGTTTGGCGATGCGCGTCAATTGCGCCGCGCACTCGCGCACCTGCGCGACCGAACCAGGCGCTGAGGTCAGCGCGTCGGAATAAACGGTTTGAATCGAGTCGATCACCGCGACATCCGGCCGCTCTTCGGCGATGGTCGCCTGAATTTTCTCGAGCTGAATTTCCGCGAGCAGTTGCAACTCGCTGGCCTTCGAGCCGGGCTCCAGCAATGAAAGTCGTTGTGCGCGCAACGCAATCTGCGCGGCCGATTCTTCGCCGCTGATATAAAGCGCGCGTTTGTCCGCGGCGATTTCGGCAAGCGACTGCAGCAGCAGCGTCGATTTACCGATGCCCGGATCTCCGCCGATCAGCACCACGCCGCCCGGCACCAGGCCGCCGCCCAGCACACGGTCAAACTCGCTGACGCCGGTCGAAAAGCGCGGCACGTCGGACGCGTCGATATCGGCGAGACGCCGCACCGGCGCGCTCTTCGCGAGCGACTGGAAACGATGCGTGGACGGCGCCTCCGCCACCGATTCGACCAGCGTGTTCCACGCATTGCATGATGGGCACTGCCCGGCCCACTTCGGCGATTGGCCGCCGCATTCACTGCAGATGTACAACGTCTTCTGTTTAGCCACGCGCCCTTGCCTGTGTTGCTGTTCTTTGGATTGATGCGCTCGCGGGGCGCCTCATTGAGGCACCCACTGCAACCGTCATTGGGATCGTCTCTGCGACCGCCAGTGAGGCCGCCGTCGGCGGCCCTCACCTGGCCTGTCAGTGCCGCGCCTTACTCGGCACGCACCGGCACGCGCGGCGCCACCGCGCACATCAGCTCATAGCCAATCGTGCCGCACGCCTGCGCGACGTCGTCGATCGGCAGCGACGTGCCCCACAACTCGACACGCGAGCCGACGTTGGCCGTCGGGACCGGCGTCAGGTCGACGGTCAGCATGTCCATCGACACCCGTCCGACGATCCGCGTACGCACACCGTCGACGATCACCGGCGTACCTTCCGGCGCGACCCGCGGATAACCGTCCGCATAACCGCAGGCCACCACGCCGATGCGCATCGGCGCGCGCGCCTTGAACGCCGACCCATAGCCGACCGTATGGCCTTCGGCGAGCGTCTGCACGGCGATCAGTTCGGAAGCGAGCGTCATGGCCGGTTGCAGGCCGGTGCCTGCGATCGCGGCCGTCACGCCCGAGGGCGACGCACCGTACAGCATGATGCCCGGGCGGACCCAGTCGAAGTGTGCTTCGGGATGCCACAGCGTCGCTGCGGAATTCGAGAGGCTGCGCGCGCCGGCAATGCCTTGCGCGCCGCGCTCGAACGCTTCCATCTGATAGGCGATGCCGCGTTCACCGTCGGCATCCGAGAAATGGGTCATCAACGTGATCTGGCCGACGCCCTGGCAGGCCCGCGCACGCTCCCATGCGGAGCGGAATTTTTCCACCGTATAACCAAGGCGGTTCATGCCGGTGTTCATCTTCAACTGGATATTGACCGGCTTGGACAGGCGCGCCATTTCAAGCATGCGCAGCTGTTCGTCCGAATGCAGCGCCGTGGTCAGGCTGTAGCGGTCGATCACGTCGATATCGGTCGGACGAAAGAAACCTTCGAGCAACAAAATCGGGCCGGCCCAGCCCAATTCGCGCAATTTCGCGGCTTCTTCGAGATCCAGTAGACCAAAGCCGTCCGTTGCACGCAAGCCGGGAAAAGCGCGCGCGAGGCCGTGTCCGTAGGCGTTTGCCTTGACGACAGCCCAGATCTTGGATTTTGGCGCGTGGCGCCGGGCGACGGCGAGATTATTGGCGAGTGCGGCGGTATGAATCGTGGCTGAAAGGGGGCGCGGCATGGGATATTTTCGTAAAGACGCTTGCGAATCAGCAGCTTACAGGGCGTTTTCAGCGCTCGGCAGCCCGCTGGGCGGTGCGATCAAGGATTTTGCTAGTCCGAATGCAGCTATTTTCATGATATAAAGCCGTGCGCACAACCCATTTCGAACGGTATAAGCCCGGACGCCTTGCACACGGCCCGGGGCGGACAGACCGCAGCGAGGACAGCATCGCATCAGATGAAAAAAGGTTTTTACACCATCATGGCCGCGCAGTTTTTTTCGTCGCTGGCCGACAATGCGCTTCTGATCGCTGCTATTGCACTGCTGAAAGATCTTCACGCCCCGAACTGGATGACGCCGCTGCTCAAGTTGTTCTTTGTGCTGTCGTACGTTGTTCTGGCTGCCTTTGTGGGTGCATTCGCCGACTCCCGTCCAAAGGGACAGGTGATGTTCGTCACCAATACCATCAAAGTAGTCGGTTGCATCACGATGCTGGTGGGCGCGCATCCGTTACTCGCCTATGGCATCGTCGGCTTTGGCGCAGCGGCCTACTCGCCGGCCAAGTACGGCATTCTCACCGAACTGCTGCCGCCTGACCGGCTGGTCGCCGCGAACGGCTGGATCGAGGGCACTACGGTCGGTTCGATCATTCTCGGTACCGTGCTCGGCGGCGCGCTCATCAGCCCGCACATCGCCGCACCGATCCTCAGGCACCACATCCCCACGGTCAACACGCCCGCTGAAGCGGCGATGCTGGTGATCATGGCAATCTACGTGATCGCGGCGCTGTTCAATCTGCGCATTCCCGACACCGGCGCACGCTATCCGAAACAGGAGCGCGGCCCGATCAAGCTGGTCACCGATTTCGCCGACTGCTTTGTCGTGCTGTGGCGTGACAAGCTCGGCCAGATCTCGCTCGCCGTCACCACGCTTTTTTGGGGCGCCGGCGCGACGCTGCAATTCATCGTGCTGAAGTGGGCCGAGGTGTCGCTGAACATGTCGCTTTCGGAAGCCGCGATTCTACAAGCGGTGGTGGCAGTGGGCGTGGCGGCTGGCGCGATTTTCGCCGCCTCGCGCGTGCCGTTGAAGAAGTCGCTGTCGGTACTTCCGGTCGGCATCATGATGGGCATCGCCGTGATGCTGATGGCCTTCTACACACGCGACCTGTTCCCCACGCATTGGGGCATCTATTTCGGCCGTCTGCATGTGCCGGGCTATCTGATCGTTGCGTATATCTTCCTGATGATCGTCGGCGGCCTGTCGGGTTTTTTCGTCGTACCGATGAATGCGCTGCTCCAGCATCGCGGTCACGTGCTCCTGTCGGCGGGTCACTCGATCGCCGTGCAGAACTTCAACGAAAATCTCTCAGTGCTCATCATGCTGTGCCTGTATGCCGTGCTGGTGTGGCTCGATGTGCCGGTCGCGGCGGTGATCGTGCTATTCGGCACCTTCGTCTGCCTGATGATGTGGTTGGTGATGCGGCGCCACCAGGCAAATCAGCGCGCGTTCGACTCGGTCGCGCTGATCGGCGAGGTCAAGCATTGACCCGCGACGGGCGGTGCACTGACTGCCCACGCCTTTCCCCTTTCCTCGCTTTGCCATGACTCAACCCATTCCCAATGTGCTGACGATCGCCGGTTCCGATTCCGGCGGCGGCGCCGGCATTCAGGCCGATCTGAAGGCTTTCTCGGCGCTCGGCGCTTATGGCGCGAGCGTGATCACGGCGCTCACCGCGCAGAACACGCGCGGCGTCACTGCGATTCATGCGCCGGAACCCGCCTTCATAACCGCGCAACTCGATGCGGTGTTCGACGACATCCGTATCGACGCCGTGAAGATCGGCATGCTGGCGAATGCGTCGATCGCACGCGCGGTCGCCGATGCGCTGCGGCGGTACAAGCCGAAGCACATCGTGCTCGACACGGTGATGATTTCGAAGAGCAATCACGCCCTGCTGCTGCCGGATGCGGTTGCTGCCGTGCGTGACGAGTTGCTGTCGCTGGCCGATCTGTTGACGCCGAATCTGCCGGAAGCGGCGGCCTTGCTAGGCGTGCAGGCTGCCACCGATGAAGCCGGCATGGTCGAACAAGGCGAAGCGCTGCGTGCGCTTGGCGCGCGGGCGGTACTGATGAAAGGTGGCCATTTGAGCGCGGCGGACAGCCCCGACTGGCTGGTACAGGACAGCGGCACCCTGCGCCTGGGCGGCCCGCGCGTACCGGTGAAGCATACCCATGGGACGGGCTGCACGCTGTCGTCGGCGATTGCGGCGCTGATTCCGCAGCGCAACGATCTGGCGAGCGCCGTCGCCGACGCCAAGCTGTATCTGACCGGTGCGTTGCAAGCGAGCGATCGGCTGGACGTTGGCAGCGGCGTCGGGCCGGTGCATCATTTTTACCGGTGGTGGTGAGGGGCTGAGACAGGGGCGCGCCGCGCGTAGATCTGCGCCTGTTCCGGCCAATCGTCCGGCACGATGAAGCCGCGCGAAAGTTCTGCAAAATTACCCACGCCGTCACTGGCGAACGCCGCGACCATCGTTGGTCCATGCTGAGGTGCGGTTTGTTCAGCAAGCATCTGCTGATCGACGAAAGCAAACCCCGCGGCCTGGGCTTCACCCTTCTTATGCCGCCTCGGCGCAAGCCATTCTAGCCGGGGTAGCACGCGCCACATGTGCGCATGCGCCGCGGCAAAGTCCGGCCACTCGCTGCGGGTCACCCACCAGCCACGTCCATGCGACGGATCGAGCTCGACAGGATCCGCAGGCATCGCGCCAGCGCGATAGAACAACCAGCCTTTGATAAACATCTGCGGCGTCCACGGCCCTGCATAGCCGACCGATGCGAACTCCTCGCGCGCGCTCAACGGCAGTTGATGATTCAGCACATGCGCGAGCTTCAGATCGAAGCGGTCTTTCAGATTCGGGCCGACGTAATCCGCTAACCGCGCCACCGGCTGCGTGGCAGACTGCGCGCCGCTTTCGCCCGCATGCAGATAGCACTTCACCGCCAGTTCCCAATGCAGGCGCTCGCCCTGCTGTGTCTGCACGAGAAAATCGCATTCACCGAGCGTCACGCCCGCGCGCCGCAAGGGCACGCCGGCCGCGACCAGCCGCGCCGCCGGTCCATGTTGCAAGAACCATCCGAGCAGCCGTTCGGCGTAGCGGCCAAGACGCGTGATACGCGTCGCAGTGAGATCGCGGTGCAAGTCAGCCGGATCGGCGTCCAGCGCGCGTAACCAGTCGACGGTTGCATCGGCTTCCTGCTGCGAATCGAAAGGACTGGCGAGCACGCCCACAGGTGGTTGCGCGCGCAACAAATTGGCGCTCAGCAGCACCCATGCGAGATCACGCACGGCCGGTTCACGCAATGTGTCGAGCAGCGTCTCGAGGGCCGCGGTGGATGTGCCGGGCGCAGCGGCGAGGCGCGCCGCCGGCCCGCTTGCGTCGCTCACTTTGCGGCGTTGGACGGCACGCCGCCCGCCGCGAGCCACGTATCGCGTGCGAGACACAGGTCCGCCCAGGCCTTCGCCTTGTCCGACAGGCTGCGCAGCAGATACGCCGGGTGATAGGTGACGATGACCGGTACCCCTTCGTATTCATGCACGCGGCCGCGCAGCGACGAAATGCTCGCGTCGGTCTCGAGCAGGCTTTGCGCGGCGAAGCGGCCCAGCGCGACGATCAGCTTCGGCTTGACCAGCGCGACCTGCCGTTGCAGATAAGGCTCGCAACGCGCGACTTCGTCCGGTTCAGGATTGCGGTTGCCTGGCGGGCGGCACTTGATCACGTTGGCGATATAGACGTTGGTGTCGCGCGCGAGCGTCAGCGAGCGCAGCATATTGTCGAGCAGCTTACCGGCTTGGCCGACGAATGGCTCGCCCAGGCGGTCTTCGTTCTCGCCCGGTGCTTCGCCGATCAGCATCCAGTCGGCGTTGCGATCGCCGACGCCGAATACCGTGTTCGTGCGTTTTTCGCACAGGCGGCAGCGTTCGCAGGCGGCGACTCGCTCGCTCAACGCGTCCCAGTCGAGGGTCTGGATCGAGGGCGGCTCGGGTGCCTCGCCACGCGCTTCGGTGCCGGGGTGCGAAGGCAGATCGTCGAACCAGGCGAAATCGTCGTCCGGCGGCATTTCAACCGCCGGCGGCTCAGGTGTTCGCGACTGCTGGGAAACCGTGCGCGTTTCAACCGGCACTTGCATTCGTCCTTGCTGCCCCTGCTGTTCCGCTGGCGGCACACGCCGGTCGCCCTGCTCACGCTCCTGCATGGCCCGCGACGAATCGCTCGCGCGCGCCGGGGACTCGCGATCGAACCGGTCACGCGCTTCAGTCTGCGGCGCCTGATCCGCGCGAACCGGCGCGCGTGACTCACCTTGGGCTGGCGCGGAATCGGCTTGCTGAGCTTCGCTGGCGCGCATCGCAGGCCGGCGAGCGTCCTGAGCCAGCGCGGACGGCGACGGCTCACGCACCGCCACACGCGGATCGTCGGGACGCGCCTCCTGATTCGCTAACGCGCCAGCGCCCTGCCCGGCCGCGGCTTCGCCTGCCGGCTCCTGCGCGGCCATCCCACGACGCACCCAGAGCGGCGCGAGTCCGAACTCTTCCAATACCGATTCATGCAGCGCCATCTGCGCCCTCCGTGGCAAACGAGAAACGCATCACGATGGCGTCCTCCCGGCTGCGATGCCGCGCCGGATAATAGTTTTTGCGCCGGCCAATCGACGCAAAGCCGAAACGCTCGTAAAGCCGGATAGCCCGATGATTCGACGGCCGCACTTCGAGCAGCAGGCCTTCGAGTTTTTCGGTGCGCGTAATGCGCACCGCTTCGCGCAGCAGCGCGAGCCCGGCACCGGCGCCTTGCGCGGCGGGCGTCACGCACAAATTGAGCAGATGCATTTCATCGACCACCGGCATCAGCACGCAATAACCAATCAACGTGCCGGTGACGTGCCGCATGCAGATGCCGAAATAGCCGTTGCGCAGCGAGTCGCCGAAATTGCCGCGGCTCCAGGGGAATTCGTAGGCGATCTTTTCGATGGCCGCGACCTCGTCCAGATCGGCTTCGGTCATCGGCGACATGTAACGGTCCGCCAGCAACACCCCGCTCATTGCCGGCCCTCACCTTGATCCACGTCGTGCGCCAGCCTGGCGGCAGCTTGCTCGGCCTTGGCGGCTTTTTCGGCTTTCTCGGCGACCCGCTCCGCCGTGGTCTGCGCAACCTTGTCGCGAATGTATTCCGGCGCCGCCTGATCGGCGGGCACGGTGCGGCCGGCGCGAAACGCGCGCAGCGCCGCGTGCGCGAGCGGCACCGCATGCGGCAGCGCTTCGCCGTCGACGGTTCGCGCGGCCGCGACGGCGGGCAGCCGCGCGCCGAAAGCGGCAGCCGCATTGCCGGCCAGGGTGAAGGGGACGTCGGGCAAAACGAGCCGTTCCGGCGCGTCGAGCGAAGCCGGCTGAAGCGTGCGCCATTCGCCCACGGCTGCGTCCCATGCGTAGTCGGCCCAATAGATCTCGTCCATCCGGGCGTCAAGCGCGGCAAGCACGCGGGTCGCCGACGGATCGCGCAGCCGTGCGCTTTCCGCGCAGGCCAGCAGCGTGCTGACCGGCACGACCGGCAGGTCCAGGCCGAACGCGAGGCCTTGAGCGACGCCCGTCGCGGTGCGAAGACCTGTAAACGAACCGGGACCGGAGCCGAAGGCGATGGCGTGGCAATCCGCCAGGGTCAGGCCGGCTTCGTCGAACAGTTCGCGAATGGCGGGCAACAGGCGCGTGCTGGAGACTGCGCCGGTTTGCTCGTGGCGCACCCAGATCCGGGGTTCGGCGAGGCCTGGGTTCGCTGTCTGGCTCGCCGCGCCGCCGACGGCGGACAGGAGCGCTACCGAGCAGAATTCGGTCGAGGTATCGAGGGCAAGGAGCACAGTTTGAGTCATGGACCGTATTGTAATCGGCACGGCGCGTGCGGATGCGGTTTTGGGTTTGCCCTCTGCGCGGGAATGAATGTTTGGAATAAGCCCTCGGCACTCGCGGCAGCATGCAGTTGTTATGATCATCAGCCCAGCCAGAACCAACCCCGCCAGCCGGGCAAAAACCACCATGACAGACATCAACGCGCAATTCGTCCAGGCCCAGGAAGATGCAAAGCAACTGCCGGAGCGCCCGGGCAACCTTACCCTGCTGCGCCTCTACGCCCTCTACAAGCAGGCCATCGACGGCGACGTCCACGGCGACAAACCCGGCTTCACCGATATCGTCGGCAAATACAAGTACGATGCGTGGGCCGCACTCAAAGGCACCGCTCAAGACGCCGCGAAGCTGCAATACGTTGAACTGATCGAAGCCCTCAAGAGCGGCGCCGCTGCCTGAATCTGACCCCGTAGCGACATTCGTCGTCGGAACGGCAGGCCGCAGCCGCCCCGGAATGACCACCGGCAACGCAGATCGCTTAGGTGGTCCCTAAGCCTGCCTGCGGGCACGCCCCTTTAGGCAGCCCAGTGGGCAGGTCCTTGGGCAGACCCAGCGGGCAGGCACCTTAAGCCCACTCGGGCAGCCAAACGGAAGTTTTCCAGTAGGAAACGTCTTAACGGTGGCGCAGTGCAACAAAACCCTATACAATGCTGCCTGCGCTTCACTGCTTTGCCCGGCTTTTCTCTAGCGGCCTTTGCGGCGCAGCGCCTCGTAGCGTTTAGCTCCAATCCAGTTTAGAACCTGTCCCCTCCTGCCTAGCCCCCTACGGGCGATCATGTCCCAGGCTGGCGGCACGCCGTGTTGGCATGTCGCATCCGATACAGCTTCTAACGAAAAGCTCGCCTTTATTGTCGCGAGCTGCCCCCGTTTTTCGATTTGCTCGCTGCTTCTTTGCTCGCTGAATCCGACGACTTGGGTATGCCGATTGGCGCCGACGTTTTAATTCCGTGTGTACCAAGGATTTACCAAGGATTCTCATGACTTCGAGCAATACCCCCAGCAGCCCGTTGAACGCCATCGCCGATCAAGCCCTCGGTCTCGCCGACGCACCCGCACAAGCCGCAGCTGTTGCTGCCGCTCCGGAAGCTGTCGCCGCAGAAGCCGCAGCAGCGCCGACCGGCCCGTCGTTCGCGTCGCTCGGTCTGTCCGCGGATGTCGTCTCCGCCCTGACCGCCGCTGGTTATCAAAACCCGACTCCGGTTCAGCAACGCGCAATCCCGGCTGGCATCGCCGGCCGCGATCTGATGGTGTCGAGCCCGACCGGTTCGGGCAAGACAGCCGCGTTCATGCTGCCCGCTATCGAACGTTTCTCACAACTGCAAAAAGCACAAGCCAGCCAGCCGCGTGAGCCGCGTCCGGCTGACGGTGCCCGCACGCGCCGTCCGCAACCGGTTGCCCGTCCGACCATGCTGGTTCTGACGCCGACCCGCGAACTCGCGATGCAGGTCACCACCGCCGCTGCCACGTATGGCAAGCACCTCAAGCGTCTGCGCACCGTCAGCATTCTGGGCGGCGTCGCTTATGGTCAACAATTGATGCTGCTGGCAAAGAACCCGGAAATCCTGGTTGCTACGCCGGGCCGTTTGATCGACCACCTGGAACGCGGCCGTATCGATCTGTCGCAACTGCAGATCCTCGTGCTCGACGAAGCTGACCGCATGCTCGACATGGGCTTCATCGAAGACATCGAAACGATCGTCGCCGCTACGCCGGCAACGCGTCAAACGATGCTGTTCTCGGCCACGCTCGACGGCAAGATCGGTTCGCTGACCGGCCGTCTGCTGAAGGATCCGGAACGGATCGAGATCGTTCAACGCCTCGAACAACGTACCAACATCGCGCAAACCGTCCACTATGTTGACGACCGCGATCACAAGGATCGTCTGCTCGACCACCTGCTGCGTGACGAGGGCCTCGACCAGGCTATCGTCTTCACGGCAACCAAGATGGACGCTGACCAACTGGCTGGCCGTCTGGCCGACGCCGGTTTCGAATCGGCAGCTCTGCACGGCGATCTGCCGCAAGGCGCACGTAACCGCACCATCAAGGCCCTGCGCGAGCGCCGTGTGCGCGTGCTGGTCGCCACGGACGTCGCCGCTCGCGGTATCGACATCCCGGGCATCACGCACGTGTTCAACTACGATCTGCCGAAGTTCGCTGAAGACTACGTGCACCGTATCGGCCGTACCGGCCGTGCTGGCCGCTCGGGTATCGCAGTGAGCCTCGTGCACCACGCTGAACAAGGTGCGCTGAAGCGTATCGAGCGCTTCGTGCGCACCCCCCTGCCGGTCAACGTCGTCGCAGGCTTCGAGCCGCGCAAGTCGGCTCCGTCGGGCGGTGGCCGTCCTGGCTTTGGCGGCCGCGGCCGTCCGGGCGGTGGCAATGGCGGCGGTGGCCGTCGCTTCGGTAGCGGCAGCGGTGCTGGCAAGCCGGCCGGTAACGGCGGCGGCGCTCGCAGCGGCAATGGCGGCGGCTGGGCCGGCAAGTCGGCTGGCGGCGGTTCGCGTGAAGGTGGCTTCGGCGGTGGTTCGCGTGAAGGCGGCTTTGGCGGCGGTTCGCGTGACGGCGGCTACGGCGCACGCCGCAGCGACGGCCCGCGTACGGCGCGTCGCGGCAGCTAAGCAGCGACTCAGCAGTCATCAGGCAAACGCTATTTACGTGGCTCGTTCAGTACGTAAGGCAGCCTGAAAAGACCCAGACGGCCCTGCGCCGTTCGTCAGTCGAAAGAAACCGGTGCTCAGGCACCGGTTTTTTTTCGTCCGTACTTCGGTCGTCGCCCGAATTTCACGATGTGAAAAATTTTTTTGCCTCGTAAAAAATCGTGCTGCACGGCACAAGATACCCTATTGCAAGATGGAAAAAGACGTTTCTTAATGCGGAACTATCAGCATAAACAATTGATTTTAAACATAAATTAATATTCCAAAAACGCTTCGTCGTGACTATTGTGCCGCCGTCCACTTGCCTAGACTCTTATACAAGACTTCACGACACGAAACGCCTAAAAGGGCCAGCCGCTTCGACGAAGATTACAGGCAACCAAGGAGCACACCATGTCGCGCGAACAACAAGCCAAGCAACTCCAGCAACAATGGGAAACCGATCCGCGTTGGAAGGGCGTGAAGCGTACGTACACCGCTGAAGACGTGATCCGTCTGCGCGGCTCGCTGCAAGTGGAGCACACGCTTGCCAAGCGCGGCGCGGAAAAGCTGTGGGAAAGCGTGAACAACGAGCCGTTCGTCAACTCGCTCGGCGCGCTGACCGGCAACCAGGCGATGCAACAGGTGAAGGCCGGCCTGAAGGCGATCTACCTGTCGGGCTGGCAAGTGGCGGGCGATGCGAACGTGGCCGGCGAAATGTATCCGGACCAGTCGCTGTACCCGGCGAACTCGGTGCCGCTGGTGGTGAAGCGCATCAACAACACGCTGACGCGCGCTGACCAGATCCAGTGGTCGGAAGGCAAGAATCCGGGCGACGAAGGTTATATCGACTACTTCGCACCGATCGTGGCCGACGCGGAAGCCGGTTTCGGCGGCGTGCTGAACGCGTTCGAACTGATGAAGGCGATGATCGAAGCGGGCGCTGCAGGCGTGCACTTCGAAGACCAGCTCGCTTCGGTGAAGAAGTGCGGCCACATGGGCGGCAAGGTGCTCGTTCCGACCCGCGAAAACATCGCCAAGCTGACCGCCGCGCGTCTGGCTGCCGACGTCTCCGGCGCGCCGACCGTGCTGCTGGCTCGCACCGACGCTGAAGCCGCCGACCTGATCACCTCGGACGTGGATGACAACGACAAGCCGTTCCTGACGGGCGAACGCACGGTGGAAGGTTTCTACCGTACGAAGCCGGGTCTGGAGCAAGCGATCTCGCGTGGCCTCGCCTACGCGCCGTACGCCGACATGATCTGGTGCGAAACCGGCAAGCCGGACCTCGAGTTCGCGAAGAAATTCGCCGACGCGATCCATAGGGAATTCCCGGACCAGCTGCTGTCGTACAACTGCTCGCCGTCGTTCAACTGGAAGAAGAACCTGGACGACGCAACCATCGCCAAGTTCCAGCGCGAACTCGGCGCAATGGGCTACAAGTTCCAGTTCATCACGCTGGCTGGCTTCCACGCGCTGAACTACTCGATGTTCAACCTGGCGTACGGCTATGCCCGCAACCAGATGACCGCCTTCGTCGAAATGCAGCAGGCTGAATTTGCTGCGGCCGAAAAGGGCTTCACCGCGGTCAAGCACCAGCGCGAAGTCGGCACCGGCTACTTCGACGCCGTGACGCAAACGGTCGAGCGCGACGCATCGACGACCGCGCTGCACGGTTCGACGGAAGACGAACAGTTCTTCGACAAGAAGGTCGCTTAAGTACGCCGTGGTCTGATCGCGAGAACGGCAAGGCAGACAAAAAAGCGGCTCCGTTAGAGGGCCGCTGTCAGGGAGGAGCAGCCATCAGGGCTGAAGTACGCCGGTCTGCCCTGATGGCTGGAATCTGGGAGAGATGGCAGCAGTGCAGACAAAGCCAGCACAACGTATTGTGCGGCGAGAATAGGACGCGCCGGCTTCATCGTCGGCGCGTTTTTTTTTTGCTATGCCGTACCTGCCCTTGATGGGAATCGTGGGCGTGCGCCTCAGCGGTACACGATCACCGGAATCTTCGTATGCGTTAGGACCCGCTGCGTCTCACTGCCGATCAGCAAACTGCCGAGACCGCGCCGCCCATGCGACGCCATGAAAATCACGTCGCAGCCACCCTGCTCGGCCGCTTCGATGATGCCGAGGTACGGCGCCGGATGCACGCTGGTGCGACTGTCGAACGCGACACCGACACGGCGCGCGGCCAGTTCCACTTCTCTCAGGTGCACGTGCGCTTCACGCTCGCTGCGCTGCAGAAACTCGACCGGCGGCTCGATCACCACGTCGGAGAACGGCGAGTACGGATATTGCGGCAAACACGCGTAAGCGGTGACGCGAGCGCCGACGGCCTGCGCGAGATCGATGGCGCCGTCTATCGCTTTGCGTGACAGGTCTGAACCATCGGTCGGAACCAGGATGTGCCTGAACATGATGCCCTCCGTCGCCGGCTGCGTGCAGCGCGGCGTCAGCGTCCCACGATCGGCCTAGAAGCCGCTTCAATCGATTGTAGTTCGCAGAAGTGCGCTCAAGGCCGTCGTGCGGGTCTGTCCGCATATCGGAAACCCGCTGCGTGGATCGTCGCAACGGTTGCACAAGGCGGCACAAGGGTCATCGCGCCGGGTCGCCGGACATCAGCCGCACCTCGGCCGCACCTCATCGACGCTCAGCCCCAGTAATCAGGATGGCCGTACGTATGTTTGAGAAAGTCCAGAAACAACCGAACCCGCAGCGGCAAATGCCGCCGCTGCGGAAAAACCGCATGGATACCGATCGGAGGCGCGGCGAACTCGTCGAGCACGCTGACCAGCCGGCCAGCCGCGATATCCGTGCCGACTTCCCACCACGAGCGCCATGCGAGCCCATAGCCTTCGAGGCACCACTCGTGCAGCACGGCGCCGTCCGAGCATTCCATCGTGCCGGACACCTTGATCGACACGACCTTGTCGCCCTGCTGAAACACCCAGCCGCGCTGCTGATTGGCGCTCGCGCCGAGTGCGAGGCAGTTGTGGTGCGCGAGATCGGCCAGCGAGCGCGGCGAACCTCGCCGGCTCAGATACGACGGCGAAGCCACGCACACGCGGCGGTTCTCACCGAGCTTGAGCGACACCAGCGACGAATCCGGCAGCTCGCCCAGGCGCACGGCGCAGTCGAACCCCTCGTTGACGAGGTCGACCAGCCGGTCAGACAGGTCGAGCGTAATCGAAACATCCGGATGCGCGACGGTAAAGGCCGGCACCAGCGGCGCAACATGCCGGCGCCCAAACCCGGCCGGTGCCGACAGCCGCAAATGGCCACTCGCCTTCACACCGCCCGCCGATACGCTGGCTTCGGCGTTCTGCATGTCGTGGATGACGCGCTGGCAATCTTCGAGAAACGCCGAGCCTTCGAAGGTCAGCGTGATCTTGCGCGTGGTGCGCACCAGCAATTTGACGCCGAGGCGCTCTTCGAGCGCATCGATTCGGCGGCCGATGATGGCGGGCGCGACGCCTTCGGCGAGCGCCGCGGCGGACAGGCTGCCCTTGGCCGCGACGGTAACGAAAGTCTCGATCTGTTTGAAACGGTCCATGAGCGGGCGGAGCCGCGGCACCCCGAAGGAAGTCCCCTTGGAGGGTTGCGCGGGAAAGTGGTCGGTGCGCGTCAGATTAGGTGTATGAAAGTAAAAGATCAAGTGATCTTTAGCATCTTTTTTACCGTATGGCATCAGTAATACAATTCGTCCTGACCTCTGATAGGAGTGCACGGCAATGTCGGCCACAACGACACCCTTCCCTAAAGCAGTGATTTTCGATGCATACGGCACGCTTTTCGACGTGCATTCGGTGATCGCTGCCGCAGAGCAGATGTTCCCAGGCCACGGCGACGCGCTCTCGCAGTTGTGGCGTCAAAAACAGATCGAATACACGCAGCTGCGTACGCTCGCGGCGCCGGCCAGCGCGCCCGGCGCGCAGTACCGGCCGTTCTGGGACATTACCCTCGACGCCTTGCGTTTCGCCGCGAGGAAACTGCACCTCACGCTGGACCGTGCCGCAGAGAAGCGTTTGATGGACGAATATGCCTGCCTGTCCGCTTTTCCCGATGCCGTGCCCGTGCTGCGCCAGTTGCGCGACGCGCCTTCGGCATCGTCTGCGTCTGCGAGTGGCAAACCCGGCTCACGGCCCGGTCTCGCGATCCTTTCGAACGGCAATCCGCAAATGCTCGACGTTGCCGTGAAGAGCGCCAGCATGACCGGCCTGTTCGACCATGTTCTATCCGTCGACACAGTACGCGCCTACAAACCCGCGCCCGCGGCCTACGCGCTGGGCACGCACGCCTTCAACGCCGAGCCGCGCGAGATCGTGTTCGTGTCGTCGAACGGCTGGGACGTGGCAGGCGCGAGCTGGTTCGGCTTCACCACTTTCTGGCTTAACCGGCAAAACGCACCAGCCGAAGAACTGGGCGTCACGCCGCATGGCACGGGCGGAGGCATGAACGATCTGCTCGCTTTTCTGAAGTTCCGCGCGTCGCCCGACCGCACCAGCGGCACGGGCAGCACCGGGAACCCCGGCGGCAGCCGCACGCGCCACAGCCCTGGCGCATGACCGCTACCACCGGGATCCCACGACGCAATTCAACTTCATTTCAACATTTGCACCTTTGCAATCTGACCGACCAAGGAGAAACCATGGCCAATCCGCTGTCATCGCAATCATTGTTGCCGCTGCCGCAAGGCATGGAAATCACGGCTGAGATCAAGCCGGGCTATGAAGCGATCCTCACCCGCGAAGCGCTTGAGCTCGTCGCCGCGCTGCACCGAACGTTCGAACCGCGCCGTCAGCAACTGTTGCAGGCTCGTGTGGAACGCACAAAACGGCTCGACGCCGGCGAGCGTCCCGACTTCCTCGCTGAAACGAAAAACGTGCGCGAAGGCGACTGGAAGATCGCGCCGCTGCCGCAGGACCTGCAATGCCGCCGCGTGGAAATCACCGGCCCGGTCGAGCGCAAGATGATCATCAACGCGCTGAATTCGGGCGCGGATTCGTACATGACCGACTTCGAAGATTCGAATGCGCCGAGCTGGGACAACCAGATTACCGGCCACATCAATCTCAAGGACGCGGTGCGCCGCACGATTTCGCTAGAACAGAACGGCAAGTCGTACACACTGAACGACAAGATCGCCACGCTGATCGTGCGTCCGCGCGGCTGGCATCTGGACGAAAAGCATGTGACGGTGGACGGCAAGCGCGTCTCCGGCGGCATCTTCGATTTCGCGCTCTTCATGGTTCACAACGCGAAAGAACAGGTCGCGCGCGGCACGGCGCCCTACTTCTATCTGCCGAAGATGGAGAGCCATCTGGAAGCGCGCCTGTGGAACGACATCTTCCTCGCGGCACAGGAAGCCGTCGGCGCGCCGCGCGGCACGATTCGCGCGACCGTGCTGATCGAAACGATCGTCGCCGCGTTCGAAATGGACGAGATCCTGTACGAACTGCGCGAACACAGTTCAGGCCTGAACGCCGGCCGTTGGGACTACATCTTTTCGGCAATCAAGAAGTTCAAGAGTGACCGCGACTTCTGCCTCGCCGACCGCTCGCAGATCACGATGACCTCGCCGTTCATGCGTGCCTACGCGCTGCTGTTGCTGAAAACCTGCCATCGCCGCAACGCACCGGCAATCGGCGGCATGAGCGCGCTGATCCCGATCAAGAACGATTCGGCGGCGAACGACAAGGCAATGGGCGGTGTGCGCTCCGACAAGGCGCGCGATGCGGGCGATGGTTACGACGGTGGCTGGGTCGCGCATCCGGGCCTCGTGCCGATCGCGATGGAAGAATTCGTCAAGGTGCTCGGCGACAAGCCGAACCAGATCGCCAAGCAGCGCGACGACGTGCTCGTCACCGCGGCCGACCTGATGGACTTCCGCCCGGAAGCGTCGATCACCGAAGCGGGTTTGCGCAACAACATCAACGTCGGCATTCACTACCTGGGTTCGTGGCTCGAGGGCAATGGCTGCGTGCCGATTCACAACCTGATGGAAGACGCCGCCACTGCGGAGATCTCGCGCTCGCAAGTGTGGCAATGGCTGCGCTCGCCGAAGGGTAAGCTCGAAGACGGCCGCAAAGTCACGCCCGAGCTGGTGCGCGAGTTGTCGGCGCAAGAGCTCGACAAGGTGAAGCAGGCAGTCGGCGGCGATACGAAGCCGTACGATCGCGCCGCACAAATCTTCGAGGACATGTCGACGTCGGAGCAGTTCACCGACTTCCTGACGCTGCCGCTGTACGAGGAAATCTGAGGCATCTGAACGACCTCAGGCATCAGCCTCATGGTGCAGCAATAACGACGTCGTACCAGGCCCGCTTTCACCAGCCACGCAAGATGAAAGAGCGGCCCGGGTCGCCAAGCTGACCGACCGGACGGCCCGACAGGCGCATGCCTGCCGGGCCGTTTTTTTATGTGCTCGCGGTGTGTCTGCGGTGTGCTCGTGGCGCGTTCGTCATGCTTGCCTCGGGTGCTGACGATGCGCTCGCCGTGAGCCAGCTATGCCGCCCCTCAGCGCGTGCTGCGATACTCGACCCAATCGCCCGACCGGATTTCCGGGTGGCCCTTCACCGCATTGGGCGCGACTGGATAGAAGCGGCAGTTCACGACGTTGCCGTCTACTTTCACCATCACTTCTCGCGCGAGGAATCGATCTTCGACACCGGGATACACCGCTTCGATCTCGTCGAGCACCGCAACCAGTTCATCGTCGATTTCGTAGACGTCGCCCGTCACGTCCACACCTGCTTCGTCGACCACCAGGCCCGGGTACAAGCCGAAGTCGAATAGATGGCCGCGCACCGTAGCCGTGCCAAGCAGATTCGGCGCGGCGATCTCGTTGCGCGCCGCAGCATTTCTGAGGTCGTTCACTTCACCGGCACGCAACGTGCCGTAGACAAAGACGGTCTGCATCGTTGTTCGCTCTCCTTGAGTATGGGCTTGGCTTGCCTCGGCTGTTGCCGGGGCTTCAGTTCAGCGACGCGCTCGCCACCAGCACGCCGTCGATATCCGCATAGATCCATTCGCCCGGACGTACCAGCGCGCCCGGCAATTGCACCGGCACGTCGCGCTCGCCCGTGCCGAGCTTCTGGCCACGCCGTGGGCAGGTCGCCAGCGCCGCCACGCCGACATTGACTTCATTGAGCTCCAGCGTATCGCGCACGCAGCCGTTCAGCACGATGCCCGCCCAGCCGTTCTGTTCGGCGATTTGCGCGAGGTTGCCGCCTACCAGCGCGCAACGCAGGCTGCCACCGCCATCGACCACCAGCACCCGGCCCGCGCCCTTCTCTTCGAGCGTGGCGCGCACGAGTGCGTTGTCTTCGAACACCTTTAGCGTGACCGCCTCGCCGCTGAAACACTCGGCGCGACTAAAGAGATGAAACACCGGCTCGAGCACACGCAGCGTGCCGAGCGCCAGTTGGTCCTCGTGTGCATCGCACAAGTCAGCGGTTGCAAAGCTCATGGGGGTCTCCTCGGGATCCGTGCAATCTGGACATTATGCAACGTTGACTCCGACGTAACACCTACAATGAGAGGCTCGCGGTGGGTTTGGGTCCGCGCCTGCGGGTCTGCACCTACGGGTCCGCGCCTTCGGGTCTGCGCCTCCGAGTCCGTGGTTTCGAGTCCGTGCCTTCGGATCCACGCTCTCGGGGCCCGCGCTTGAGCGCCCCGTGCTCGTGAGTTCCGTGTTCACAGGCTCCGCGTTCTTGAGCTCCATCCATTGGATCGACCTTCAACATGAATTCGTCCACTGACTCAGTCCTGGCGAGCCATGTCCACTTCGCCGACATTCCGCCCGAATTCCAGCCGACGCAAACGCACCCGATCCGCGTGCGCTCGCGGCCGATGCCTTCGGGGTGGCGTATCGCGCGACACACGCACGCGTGGGCACAGGTAGCCTATGCGTCGCGCGGCGTGCTGCGGGTGGCGACGACCGGTACGACCTGGATGGTGCCGCCATCCCGGGCGATCTGGGTACCGCCGCATGTGACACACGAAGTCGTCGCAGTCGAAGATGCATTTCTGCGCACGCTCTACATTACCGAAAGCACCGTCCCGGCCGGACTGGATACGCCGCGTGTGGTCGAAGTATCGGATCTGCTGCGCGAAGTCATCGCCGCGCTCGATACGCCAGGCATTTCAGCGACACGCGAACAACTGCTGGGCGCCCTCGCGCTAGATGAACTGACGCGTTCGGAGCCACTGCCTCTGTCCGTGCCGATGCCCAACGAGAAGCGCTTACGGGCGCTGTGCGAGGCCGTGATCGCGGACCCGACGCACGGCGATTCGCTCGAACAATGGGCATCGAGCGTGGGTGCGAGTACGCGTACGATTGCGCGGCTGTTTCGTCAGGAGTTGGGCGTGAGTTTTTCGCAATGGCGTCAGCAGGCCATTCTCGCGCGCGCGATTCCGCTGCTAAGCCAGGGGCGGCCGCTTTCACATGTCGCACAGGAGCTGGGCTATCAGAGCCAGAGTGCGTTCTCGGCGATGTTCCGGCGGGCATTCGGCGAAAGTCCCCGCGCGTTCATCGAGCGTGGCTCCGAGCATCGTGTGGCGAACGGGGATCGTGGCCATGCAGAGGCGGACGAAGAGACTGCGCAAAAGTGAAGGCGTTACGCGCAACCGTTAGCCGTTAGCCGCTACGCGTCAGACGCGCCGCGCCAGATGACGGATCGCCCCGAGTTGCGCCAGACGCGGCCCGGTCAGCTTGTACCCCTTGCGCTGATACAGCCGCGCGGCGGGATTGTCGACGAACACGCGCAACTGCAACTCGCGCAGCCCGCGCTCGCGCGCCCACTGATGCGACATATCGAGCAGATACGTGCCGGCGCCGAGCCGCCGATGCCCTTCGGCAATCTGCACGTCGCGGATATGCAGCGAATCGCCTTCTTGCGTGATGCGCAGCACGCCGATCGGCTCGCCGTCCACTTCGAGAATGAAATTCTCCGACTCGCGCCAACTGCCGAGAAACAGATCGCCACGCCAGAGCAGGTGGTGCCGGCGATAGTAGCCACCCATGTTATTGCGAGTCAGCGCCTCAGCGAACTCGAAATCGTCCATGCTGGCCTGGCGCAGATAAAACGGTGACGGAGCTTCGGTGGGGTCGAACATGGCAAGCGACGAAGATGAGTCGGGTCAACGGTAAAACAGGCCGCGCGCGCTGGCAATGGCTGTTTGTCCCGAGCATACCCGGACGATACCCAGGCAGACCCGGCTGCGGAAATAAAAAAAGCCCACTTCTTTCGAAGTGGGCTTTTTAAAATCTGGCGGAGCGGACGGGACTCGAACCCGCGACCCCCGGCGTGACAGGCCGGTATTCTAACCAACTGAACTACCGCTCCAGATTTTTGCACCATGGTTTATGAGCTTTGCTCACTCACCTACTACACCGCTCATACTGCTTACTCATTCTGCTTAATGAGCGACGCCGATGTCCTGGCGTCCCCTAGGGGATTCGAACCCCTGTACTCACCGTGAAAGGGTGATGTCCTAGGCCTCTAGACGAAGGGGACAACGTACTGCTTACACCTTTAATGAAAAAGCCCGTTCAAGTTTGTATGAACGGGCTTTGTCTGGCGGAGTGGACGGGACTCGAACCCGCGACCCCCGGCGTGACAGGCCGGTATTCTAACCAACTGAACTACCACTCCAGTTTGCCCATCATGACTTGCGAGCGTTGGTTTTTTCTCTGCAAGCTGCGTTGCTTTACTACTTCCAAGCGACGCTGATGTTTGGCGTCCCCTAGGGGATTCGAACCCCTGTACTCACCGTGAAAGGGTGATGTCCTAGGCCTCTAGACGAAGGGGACATAATCTTTTCAGATCTGTCTTTATCTTGCCGCTAACTCACGCTAACTTCTGTTTCGTCAGCAGCAAAGACGGATATTCTAACTACGTTACAACCGTTTGTGAAGTCTTTTTTGCTACAAGCTCCAGACTTCGGAACCACTTCACTCTGCTCTGATGGTGGAGGTAAGCGGGATCGAACCGCTGACCTCTTGCATGCCATGCAAGCGCTCTCCCAGCTGAGCTATACCCCCCTTGCAGAACAGAAACGAGATTCTAGAGGCCAATTTGCGCTTTGTAAATACCCTTTGAGCAATTGCATGCGACTTTTTTCGCAAGTCGCATGCAAACCCGCTCAAGGCGCGCGCGAACGCGCTCAGGCCAACGCTTTTTCGATACGGCTCACCACGACATCGCGCCCGAACAGCATCAGCACGCTGTCAATCGAGGGCGTATGCGTGGTGCCCGCCACCAGCAGACGAACCGGCATGGCCAGTTGCGGCATCTTCAGCTTGTGCGCGCCGAGCGTTGCCTTCAATGCTGCAGCGATTGCTTCCTTGGTCCACTCCGCTGTCTTGAGCGCTGCCGCCAGATCGGCAAGCGCCGGACGCACGACATCCGTGACGTGCTGCGCGAGCGCATCGGCCTCAGGCGCCGGCGCGCGATAGAACATCGCCGCGTTTTCGGCGATTTCCTTCACCGTCGACGCACGGTCCTTCAGCAAGCCAACCACCGACGCCAGATCGGCGCCTTGCGCAATGGCGGCTTCGTCGATACCCAGTTCAGCGAAGAACGGCTTTGCAAGCTCAGCGAGGCGCGCGTTGTCCGCTTCCTTGATGTAGTGCGCGTTGAGCCAGTTCAGCTTGTCGTGATCGTACTGAGCCGGCGACTTGCCCAGATGCTCCAGATCGAACCATTCGACGAACTGCTCCCGCGTGAAGATTTCCGCGTCGCCATGCGACCAGCCCAGACGCGCCAGATAGTTGACCACCGCTTCCGGCAGAAAGCCGGCGTCGCGATAACCCATCACGCTCATCGCGCCGTGACGCTTGCTCATCTTCTCGCCCTGCTCGTTCAGCACGGTCGGCAAGTGGGCATACACCGGCGGCTCGGCGCCGAGCGCACGCAGAATGTTGATCTGACGCGGCGTGTTGTTCACGTGATCGTCGCCGCGAATCACGTGCGTGATGCGCATGTCCAGATCGTCCACCACCACGCAGAAGTTGTAAGTCGGCGTGCCATCCGGGCGCGCGATCACGAGGTCGTCGAGTTCTTCGTTCGAGATCTCGATGCGGCCTTTCACGGCGTCGTCCCATGCGACCACACCGGAAAGCGGATTGCTAAAGCGCAGCACGGGCTGCACGCCGGCCGGCGGCTCCGGCAGCACCTTGCCGGGTTCCGGACGCCACGTGCCGTCATAGCGCGGCTTTTCGCCGGCCTCGCGTTGGCGTTCGCGCAGTGCGTCCAGCTCTTCCGTCGACATGTAGCACGGGTACACGAGCCCCGCGTCCTGCATCTGCTTGAGCACTTCGCGATAACGGTCCATGCGCTGCATCTGGTAGAACGGACCTTCGTCGATATCGAGGCCGAGCCATTCCATGCCTTCGAGAATGGCGTCCACGGCTTCGGTACTCGAACGCTCGACGTCGGTGTCCTCGATCCGCAGCACGAAGGTCCCTTTCATCTTGCGCGCGAACGCCCACGGATAAAGCGCAGAGCGAATGTTGCCGAGGTGGATGAAGCCGGTGGGACTCGGTGCGAAACGGGTACGGACAGAGGTGGTCATTAGCGATTACTCGGAAGACAGGCGCCGGCGCCGTGGCAGACATCGCCAGTGAAGCGCGGCAGCGGACCGCGCCCGCGTGGCAAAAAACGCCTTGCACGGACACGAAGGAAATAAATGCGAGAGCCGAATTATACCTTCCGAACCCGTGTTGCCTGCCCTCGTCCGAATGGCCAACGGCAGCACGCAAGACGCTCGCGAAGCGTGTTGCAAGGCGCCCGAGGGTTTCGTCTGCAACGTTTCATTACCGGGCCGGCGTGCGTCCGGCGCTTTGATTTATGATGTGCGCGCGCTGCGGGTCGGGATAGAACCACAGCGCGTGGAATCGCCACCGGCGGTTCTGCCCGTTTGACTATCCGCCTGATCGCGGCACAGATTGCGCCGCTTGCACCGATCGCGCCGCCCCTGCCGTTGCTGGAGAACCCGTTGAAACCGTCATCCCCTCGCCTCGCCCGTCGCAACTTCTCATTGGCGGCCGCCTCCGCGGTGCTGGCCGCCTGCACCACAACGGGCGGCAGCAAGACCGATAGCACACCGGTTGCCGCCACGCCCACCACGCCACCGCTCGACAAACCGCAGCGATCGATCCGCGTCGGGCTCGCGTTAGGCGGCGGCGCCGCTCGCGGCTTCGCGCACATCGGCGTGATCAAGGCGCTCGAGGCGCGCAATATCCAGGTCGATCTGGTGGCCGGCACGAGCGCCGGTTCGGTCGTCGGCGCGCTGTACGCCTCGGGGATGAACGGCTTTGCACTGAACAAGCTCGCGCTGAACATGGACGAAGCGTCGATCAGCGACTGGGCCATGCCGTTTCGCACGCGCGGCTTTCTGCAAGGCGTCGCGCTGCAGAACTACCTGAATACGACGCTCAACAACCGTCCGATCGAGAAGATGGTCAAGCCGCTCGGCGTGGTCGCCACCGATCTGCGGACCGGCCAGCCGATCCTGTTCCAGCGAGGCAACACCGGCATTGCGGTGCGCGCGTCATGCAGCGTGCCGTCGATTTTCGAGCCGGTGAAGATGGGCGGGCACGAATATGTGGACGGCGGCCTGGTGAGTCCGGTGCCCGCCTCGTTCGCACGCAAGATGGGCGCGGATTTCGTGATCGCCGTGGACATCTCGCAGCGCCCGGAAAGCGGCCTCACCGCCAGCTCGTTCGACGTGCTGATGCAGACTTTCACGATCATGGGCCAGACGATCAAGACCTATGAACTCGAAAAGTACGCCGACATTGTGATCCGGCCGAATCTGGCCGCCATGAGCGGCAGCGATTTCTCGCAGCGCAACGCTGCGATCCTGGCCGGAGAGGAAGCGGTGGCGAAGATGATGCCGGAGTTGCAACGCAAGCTGGCCGCAAGCCGCGCCGCGGTTTAACCCGCCTGGATCGCGCCGGTTGCACCGACCGGCGCACTTCGGCTGTTGCCGTACGCTGCACACACGCAGCGCCGACACAGCCCGGGGTACAGCGCGGAAGACTCACCGGCACACCCGCAAGCACCCCAACGCAAAAAGCCCGCTTCGAACGAAGCAGGCTTTTTTCACACCCAGACCGCCGGTGTGCGCTAAATCAGTTACTGATTACCGCCGATCGAAGCATTCACGCGCTTGCGCAGATCTTCACCGTCCTGATAGGACGTCTCGATCCGGCGTGCACCCGTGAAACGCTTTTCCCAATAGCCGCTATCCAGATCGTCGACGCGAATCGTGCTGCCCGTGGAAGGCGAATGCACGAACTTGTTGTCGCCGATGTAGATGCCGACGTGCGAGAACGTACGGCGCATGGTGTTGAAGAACACCAGATCGCCCGGCTTCAGGTCGCTGACGCGAACCTTCTCGCCGACACGGCTCATTTCCTCAGCGCGGCGCGGCAGCGCCATACCGAGCGTGTCCTGGAACACGTAGCGCACGAAGCCGCTGCAATCGAGCCCCGAATCGGGCGTATTACCACCCCAACGGTAGCGAACGCCGATCATGTTCAGCGCGCCGACCACCACGTCGCCCGCTTTTCCGGCCATGCCGGAAAGGAACGATTTGGCGCCGCCGTCGCTGTCGGGAGCGGCCGATTGCGAATTGAGGGGGGACAAAGAATTCGACCCGCTGGGGGTCGAATATGAGGCATTCTGATTAAAACTGCTTACTTCGTCGGCGAACGCGCCGGGAGTTGCTGCCATCAAGACGCCAATGAACATCCCGGCGACGACGCGCGTGCAAGCCTGGGTTAGGTTTCTGTGCTGCATTGGTCGGTATTTTTTGCCTAAAAATCAGTGGGCTACGGAAAAAAGTTTGGTCGATACTAGCCAGTAAGTATTCACGTGTCAAAACAAATAGAAAAATACAATCGAGACAGGCACCCAATTGGTGAAAGAGTGCAAAATCAGTGGTCAAGCGCCGCTTTCAGCAGCTTTCGAGTGTAAGGGTGCGCCGGTGTCGCAAAAATCTGCTCAACGTCGCCGCTTTCGACGATTGATCCGTTTTGCATGACTGCGACACGATGCGCCATCGCCCCGATCACGGCCAGATCGTGGCTGATGAAAACAAAGCCGAGGTTGTACTTCTGTTGCAACCCGGCGAGCAGTTTCAGCACCTGCTGCTGGATCGACACGTCGAGCGCGCTGGTCGGTTCGTCGAGGATCAGGATGCGTGGCTCCAGCACCAGAGCACGCGCAATTGCAATCCGCTGACGCTGGCCGCCGGAAAACTCGTGTGGATAGCGGTACAGCACCGTGCGGTCGAGACCCACTTCACGCAGCACCGACACCACCTTGTCGCGCCGCGCCTCCTGGCTCATTTGCGGCCGATGCAGCGCGAGCCCTTCGCCGACGATCCGCTCGATGGTCTGGCGCGGAGAAAGCGAACTGAACGGGTCCTGAAAGACGACTTGCATATTCGAGCGCAAGGCGGTCTGTTCGGCGCCGCGATAGCTCCTGAGCGCCCTGCCCTGAAACTCGATCTCACCGTGCGCGGTGCGTTGCAGACCGAGCAAGGCCATCGCGAGCGTCGATTTGCCCGACCCCGATTCGCCGACGATCCCCAGCGTCTCCCCCTGACGCACCGACACGCTCGCATCCGCGACCGCGTGGAAGCGCCCCGAGCGAAACCAGCCGCTCAAGCCCGGCAGTTTTGTTTTGAAATCGACCGAGACATCGCGCGCCTCGAGCAGCACCGGTGAAATCGGCAGTACCGGGACCACCGTGCGCTGCGGACGGCTCGCCAGCAGACGCTGCGTGTACGGATGCTGCGGCGACTCGAACACCTGCTCGACCGGGCCGCTCTCCACCAGCACGCCCTTCTCCATCACCGCGATGCGTTGCGCAAAGTGCCGCACCAGATTCAGGTCGTGCGTGATCAGCAGCACGGCCATGCCGCGTTTCTCGGCTTCGTCGCGTTGCAGTTCCAGCAGCAGGTCGACGATCTGCGCGCGAATCGTCACGTCGAGCGCCGTGGTCGGCTCATCGGCCAGCAACAGGCGTGGGCGGCACGCGAGCGCCATCGCGATCATCGCGCGCTGCCGCTGACCGCCCGAGAGTTGATGTGGATAGCTGTTCACGCGCTTGCCGGGCTCGGCAATGCCCGTGCGCCCCAGCAACGCCACGGCGCGCTTACGCGCCTCGTTCGCCGTTACGCCGTCATGCACGACGATCGTCTCCGCAATCTGGTCACCGACCGTATAGAGCGGATTGAGGGCCGTCATCGGCTCCTGGAAGATCATCGCGATGTCGGAGCCGCGCATGCCGCGCATCTCACGCTCGCTTTTGGCGAGCAGATCCCGACCGTCGAAACGGATCGAGCCACTGACCTGCGCGTCGCTCAACAGACGCAGGATCGACAGAGCGGTCACGCTCTTGCCCGAACCCGATTCGCCGACCAGCGCGACCCGCTCGCCGCGTTGGATCGCGAGCGTCACGTCGCTCACCGCGACCGTATCGCCGAAGCTCACGTGCAGATGATCGAGTTCCAGCAACGGCGGCGTCATACCCTGTTTTGCGTTGTTCTCCACGATGGCACTCACTGGTTGCCTCCCGCGCGCATGGCGTCCGAGATGCGGGTGTCCAGCGCGTTGCGCAGGGCATCGCCCATGAAGGTCAGCAGTAACAGCATCGCGACGAGTACGCCGAAAGTGGACAACGAGATCCACCATGCGTCGAGATTGGCTTTGCCTTGCGCAAGCAGCTCGCCCAGGCTCGGTGTTGGCGATGGCACGCCGAGGCCGAGAAAGTCGAGGCTGGTGAGCGCGAGAATCGCACCGCTCATGCGGAACGGCAGAAACGTGATCACGGGTGTCAGACTGTTGGGCAATACGTGCCGCCACATAATCTGCCAGCTCGAAAGCCCCATCGCCCGCGCCGCACGCACATAGTCCTGATGACGGTTGCGCAGAAACTCCGCGCGCACGTAGTCGGACAAGCCGATCCAGCCGAACAGCGACAACAGTACGATCAGCAGAATGAACCCCGGCTCGAAGATCGACGAGAAAATGATCAGGAGGTAAAGCTCCGGCATGGCACTCCAGATTTCGATCAGGCGCTGCCCGATGATATCCATACGCCCTCCGAAGTAACCCTGCACGGCGCCCGCGGCGATCCCGAGCACGGTGCCAATCAAGGTCAGCACCAGCCCGAATTCCACCGACACGCGAAACCCGTACAGAAGACGTGCGAAGAGATCGCGGCCACGGTCGTCGGTGCCGAGCCAGTTATCGCGCGACGGCGGGGCCGGGTTCGGCTCCTTCGAGAAATAATTCAGCGTGTCGTAGTAGTACCGGTTCGGCGGATACACCGCGAAGTTACCCGGCGTGTCGAAACGGTGCTTGATATACGGGTCGAGATAATCGGCGGGCGTCGGGAAGTCGCCGCCGAAAGTGGTCTCCGCGTAGGTCTTGAACATCGGAAAATACAACTGCCCTTCGTAGCGCACCACGAGTGGCTTGTCGTTCGACCACAGCGGGCCGGCGAGGCTCGCCGCAAATGCGACGACGAATATGATCAGACTCCAGTAGCCTAGGCGCTGCTGGCGGAAACGCTGCCAGACGCGACGCGCAGGCGTTGGCGAGACGAACGCGCGAACCGGTTCGGTGCGCGCCGCCGCATCGGCTGAAAGGCGGGCTCGATTCATCAGCGCTCCAGTTGTTCGAATTGGATGCGGGGATCGACCCACACATAGCAAAGATCGGAAATCAGCTTGGTCGCAAGACCGATCAGCGTGAACAGGTACAGCGTGCCGAGCACGACCGGGTAGTCGCGCCGCACCACCGATTCATACGACAGCAGTCCGAGTCCGTCGAGCGAGAACAGCGTCTCGATCAGCAGACTGCCGGTGAAAAACGCACCAATAAACGCAGCCGGAAAACCGACGATCAACGGCAGCAGCGCGTTGCGAAACACGTGCTTCCACAGCACACGCCTTTCCGACAAACCTTTGGCGCGCGCGGTCAGCACGTATTGCTTGCGGATTTCGTCGAGGAAGGCGTTCTTCGTCAGCATCGTGACGACGGCGAAACTGCCCACCACCGAGGCCGTGATCGGCAACGTGATATGCCACAGGTAGTCGACGATCTTGCCGCCGAGGCTCAACTGCGCCCAGTTATCCGAGGTGAGATTACGCAGCGGGAAGAGCTGCAGGAAACTGCCGCCGCCGAACAGGACCAGCAACAGCACACCCAGCACGAAGCCCGGAATCGCGTAACCGATCAACACCACGAGGCTCGTCGCGATATCGAAGCGCGAACCGTTGCGCACCGCTTTGGCTATGCCGAGCGGCACCGATATCAGGTACGTCAGAAAGAACGTCCATAAGCCGATGCTGATCGACACCGGCAACTTCGAAACAATCAGCGACCACACGCTTTGGTGGCGGAAATAGCTCTGCCCAAGGTCGAACGTCGAGAAGCGTTTTAGCATCAGGACGTAGCGTTCGAGCGGCGGCTTGTCGAAACCATACAGCGCTTTCAGTTGCGCGATCTGCTGCGCGTCGACGCCGTTATGCGCGCGCAGACCGAACGGCGCGCCGTTCTCCGCGCCTTTGCGCAGCTCATGCTGCATCTGCTCGACCGGGCCACCCGGGACGAACTGGATCACGACGAAGGTCAGCGTCAGCACGCCAAGCAAGGTCGGGATCATCAACAGCAGGCGTTTGAGGATGTAGCTCCACATGGCGTCGTTTCCGGTGCGAAGGCGGTGAGTGAATGGACGCTTTTAGTTCGACTGAGCTGGCGGCTGCGGCGGTTGCGGCTGTGCATACCACCACATCGACGTGATCCAGCCTTCCGCTCCATAGTACAGAGGCAAGGTCCTGGGCCACGCAAGGCCGCGCTTGAACGCCACCCGGTGCGTCGCGCTGTACCAGTGCGGCACTACATAGTAGCCATGCATCAGCAAACGGTCGAGCGCGTGAGTCGCATCCACCAGTTGCTCGCGCGTCTGCGCTTGCACCAACGCGCGCAGCACCGCGTCGACCACCGGCGACTTCAGCCCGATCACATTGTCGGAGCCCTGCGTATCGGCGGCTTTACTGCCGAAGCGGTCGATCTGTTCGGTGCCCGGCACCTGCACATCGGGCATGCGAATCGTGGTCGTGTCGAAATCGAAATTATCGAGGCGCTTTTGATACACCGCGAAATCGGACACACGAAACGTCGCCTTGATGCCGAGCTTTTGCAGATTGCGGATGTACGTCGCGACGATCGGCGACATCGCCGCTTCGGAACTGGAGTCGTCGAGAATTTCGAATTCGAACGGCTCGCCCTTGGCGTTACGCAACGCGTTGTCGCGATAGGTCCACCCCGCCTGCTGCAACAAGGCACGCGCCTGCAGCAGATTGGTGCGCAGCGAACCCGGCGGATCCGTGTCCGGCTGCTTCGGCGGCGGACCGAATACGGCCGGATCGAGTTTTGCGCGCCATGGATTGAGCAGCGCGAGTTCGCCCGGCGTTGGCAGGCCCTTCGCCTGCAAATCCGTATTGGCGAAGAAGCTGTCGATGCGTGTGTACTGATTGAAGAACAACTGGCGGTTCAGCCACTGAAAATCGAGCGCGAGATCGAGCGCCTTGCGCACCCGCACGTCCTGGAACAACGGCCGGCGCAGGTTGAGCATGAAGCCCTGCATGCCCGTGCCGTTATGCTGCGGAAATTCGTGCTTGATCAACTCGCCACTATCGAACTTCTTGCCGACGTCACGCCGCACCCAATTGCGCGCGACGTATTCGACCATCGCATCGTATTCGCCGGCCTTGAACGCCTCCAGCCGCGCGACGTTATCCGAATACAGCTTGTAGACAATGCGATCGAAGTTATTCGTACCGACGCGCACCGGCAGCGCCGCGCCCCAGTAATTCGGGTCGCGCCGAAAGGTGATCGTGCGGCCGTTGTCGTACTGATCGATCAGATAAGGCCCGCTGGCGATCGGCTTTTCGAACGCCAACTGGTCGAACGGAATCCGGCTGCCGTCCGGCTTCACCCCCCACTTGCGCGAGAAAACCGGCATGCTGCCCACGAGCAGCGGCAACTCGCGATTGCGTTGATGAAACTCGAAGCGGATCGTATGCGGATCGACCACCACCGCGCGCGTGATCTCGCCGAAGATCGACGCGAATTGCGGTGCGGCCTGCGGACTCTTTAGCGTGTCGAGCGAAAACTTGACGTCGTCCGCGGTGACCGGATCGCCGTTCGAAAAGCGTGCGCGCGGATTGATGTGGAAGGTAGTCGACAGCCCGTCCGGCGCGATATTGATGTCGTCGGCGAGCAGGCCATAGGCGGACGCCACTTCGTCGCTGCTGCCGATGGTCAGGCTTTCGAACATCAGGTCGATGCCCGGTGCGGGGTTGCCGCGCAGTGTGAACGGATTGAATTTATCGAAACTGGTGAGCCGGCTGGGATTGGCCAGCACTAGCGTGCCGCCTTTTGGCGCATCCGGGTTGACGTAGTCGAAGTGCTTGAAATCCGGGGGATATTTCGGCTCGCCGTATTGGGCGATCGCATAGACCGCCTGAGCCTCGGGCGCCGCGAGCAAACCGGCCAGGGCGGATACACCGCACAGCGCGACGGCGCACGCTGAGCGCGAGGAGCGCGGCACAACCGGTAGACCGACACGCGATAGCCTGTGAATCACGCTACACCAAAGTGCACGAGGCGTTTGAACCCATCGCGAGCCAGTTGTCATGGGGGCCTTGTTGGTCAGTGGGCGATTTCAATGTGAGGGAATTCTACCCAATAAACCCGCGCAATCCATGCTCACGCCGGAATCTCGAATTCGTCGAAAACTACGCGCCTCTCAAGCGCAGTGTGACGACCGAACAGGTCGGCAATACCGCTGCGTTTCTGCTGTCTGATCTGGCAGCCGGCGTGACGGCGGAAATCGTGCACGTGGATAGCGGCTTGAATGCCGTGGTCGGCGGCATGGCGGCTGTCGCCGAGTAACTATGCTTGCTGCGTTGACTCGGCGCCTTCGGCTCAGTCTGCCGGTTTCGCGAACGCAATAAAAAACCGCCCTTTTCAGGGCGGTTCTTTTCAACACGGCGACTGCATCAGCCGCGGCTTCTTAACGGCTTAGTGCCAGCCACGATGATTGTCGTAGTGATCACGGCCGTAATCGTAGCGGCCCGGGGGATGATGGCGATACCAGTCATCACGCGCCCAGTAGCGGCGGCCGTCCCAGTAACGGTCGCCATGCCAGCCAATCACGATCGCCGGGCCGCCGTAATACACGGGAGCCGGTTGATAGACGACAGGCGGCGGAGGCGGCGGCGGCGGTGCATAGACCGGAGCCGGGGCCACGTAGATCGGCGCGGGGATACCGATGTTGACACCAACGCTGAGCCCACCGGCCATTGCAGCACCCGACGCAGCCAACCCGAGAACCCCGATCAGAAGTGGAACAAGACGTGCGGACTTCATTGATTCACCCTTTTGAAGAATGTGTTGTTGGGCGAAATATAGCGCAAGGCCGCCATCCGCGTATTTCAACTTTGTAATAACTGATGCATAACATCGCGCTGCTGGCCGCCTGGTTACGTCTCGTTACATTGGACAAAGGTTTGGTGAAAAAGTCGTGGCGGTGTAATTGCGTTGCCTCGCCGTTAGGCTCCCATCTGTCGGCAAGTTGCCCATCTTTTGCCGCCCCCGCCGCTGCGGGGCAATTCCTGCCGCAGCGCTCGCACGCGCCAGGTCATCCGGTTGTCGGCGCCACGACCAACCTTGAGGCCGCGGCATTGCCGGCGCATTGATATGCATAGGATATCGAATCATTATTGCGGCACGTAACGGACCTGGCCGACATCCGAAACCCGCCCGCTCCATCCGCATCAGTCGTCCCTGCCTTGCCGCGCGTTCGCGCCGCTCCGCCCTTTGGGCGATTCAAATCAGATCGCAAGGTGGCATGGCGTTGCAAAGCGTCGTGTATCGCCTCCACTCCGCCGCCGCGATTGCCGTGACACCCGCCGCGCCCATTCGCACGGACCACCAAAACGAACATTTGATGTTCGAAAGAACATTTCCGCGATGTTTAGCGGTCGCCGGTCGTCCGACCTCATTGTTATCGAAGCATCTCCTGAAAAGCCTTATTCGTTTGATATTCCAAGAGACTCAACCACTTAGCCCATGGTTTTCCCTGGTGCATCGTGGCGCAACCAGTGATACGATGACTGACACTAAACGCCGATAAATGTTCGAATTCGCGCATGCCTGCCGTCCAGCGGACAGTCAGCGGACACATTGGGTACGGAGACAGATTTTGAAAACAATCATTGGTTTGCGCTGGTGGATCATTGCGCTCGTGTGTGCCGGGACGATCGTCAACTATCTGTCGCGCAACGCCCTCGGCGTGATGGCGCCTCAGTTGACGCAGCTGCTGCACATGAGCACAAAGCAGTATTCGTACGTAGTCGGTGCGTTCCAGGTCGGCTACACGATCATGCAGCCGGTGTGCGGCCTGATCATCGATCTGATCGGTTTGCGCCTCGGCTTTGCACTGTTCGCCTGCCTTTGGTCGCTGACGGGCGTACTGCACGGTTTCGCGAGCGGCTGGCTCTCCCTGGCGGCTTTGCGCGGACTCATGGGCTTGACAGAGGCCGTCGCCATTCCGGCCGGCATGAAGGTGGTCGCCGAGTGGTTTCCTAATCGCGAGAAATCCGTGGCGGTGGGCTATTTCAATGCGGGCACGTCGCTCGGTTCGCTGCTCGCCCCGCCGCTCGTCGTCTTCCTGTCGCTGAGATATGGCTGGCAAAGCGCATTTGCGGTGACCGGTGCGCTCGGCTTCGTCTGGGCCGCCGCCTGGTATGTGCTGTACCGCTCGCCGGCCGATCACGCGCGTATCAGCGAGGCAGAGCGCGAAACGATCGTCAGCGGACAAACCCCGGCCGCGCCGCAGCGGCGCAGCATCCGCGAAGTCCTCCGCACGCGCAGGTTCTGGGCGATCGCACAAGCGCGTTTCTTCGCGGAACCTGCGTGGCAAACCTTCAGCTTCTGGATTCCCCTTTACCTCGCGACGCAACGCCACATGGATCTGAAGCAGATCGCAATGTTCGCGTGGCTGCCATTTCTCGCCGCCGACCTCGGTGGCCTCTTCGGCGGCTACCTGTCGCCGTTCCTGATGAAGCATTTGCGCATACCGCTGATCGGGTCGCGTATCGCGGGCGTCGTGCTCGGCGCCTTCATGATGCTCGGACCGGCATGTATCGGCCTCGTCGCCTCGCCGTATCAGGCAATCGCACTCTTCTGCGTGGGCGGCTTCGCGCATCAGATGATCTCGGCGCTCGTCAACACACTGGCAGCCGACGTGTTCGACCCCAGCGAAGTCGGCACCGTCGCCGGATTTGCAGGAATGTCGGCGTGGATCGGCGGCTTGGGCTTTTCGCTGCTGGTCGGCGCGCTCGCTGATTCGATCGGCTACACGCCGCTCTTCGGCGCCCTCGGTGCTTTCGACCTGATCGGCGCCACGCTGCTGATCATTCTGATGCGCGGCGTCAAACGCGACGTGCGTCCGCATCACGTCGACAACAACGCCAGCACTGCTGCGTGACCTCACTCGAAGACACATCATGCGTTCACTAACGAATCTGAAACACCCGCCGTGTTTTTCACTGTCTTCCCAGATCGGCAACCACATCGTTCTCACCGCGCAGGAAAACTGCCGGATTGAACTGTTCGTTCTTGCCGAAGACATCATCCGGGTGCTCGTGCTGCCGGACGGCGATACGCACGGTCCGCGGACCTGGTCCATCGCGCCGGGCGCGGACGACGTTCCGCTCGAAGGCCGCGATCGCCGTGATATGGGCGATTTCACGCCACCCCGGTTTGACGTATCGGCCAACGCTGAGCAGGTTGTCGTTGAAACGGCGTGCATCCGTTTGACGGTCACGCTGAACGGTGGGTTCTGCGCATGGGACATCCTGCACGACTCGACGTGGCAGCGCGTGATGAGCGATCGGACGACGCAGGCGTATAACTTCGGCTGGTGGGACGAGCGCGTATATCACTACATCGAGCGTCGCACGGACGAAATATATGTCGGCTTGGGCGAGCGCGCCGGTTCGCTCAACCGAGCGGACCAGTCCTACGAAATGCGCAACATCGACGCAATGGGCTATAGCGCACGCACGACGGACCCGCTCTACAAGCACATCCCCTTCTACGTGACGTGGCAGCCGCAAACGTCGACAGGATTCGGCCTGTTCTACGACACGCTTGCCGACTGCCGCTTCGACATGGGCCGCGAGCTCGATAACTATCACGGCCACTACCGGCACTTTGTCGCCGAGCATGGCGACCTCGACTATTACTTCATCGCGTCGGCGGGCACGCCCTTGCATGCGGTGCGCCGCTTTACGTGGCTGACCGGGCGTCCGGCCTGGATGCCGAAGTGGGGACTGGGCTACTCCGGCTCGACGATGAGCTACACCGACGCGCCCGATGCGCAGCACCGGATGGGCGAATTCATCGAGCAATGCCGCGAGCACGACATGCTGTGCGATTCGTTCCATCTGTCGTCGGGCTACACGTCGATCGGTGCGAAGCGTTACGTGTTCAACTGGAACCACGAGAAGTTTCCGGATATCGACGGCTTCGTGCAGAGCTATCTCGAGCATGGCGTGCGTCTATGCGCAAACATCAAGCCGTGTCTGTTGCAGGATCATCCGGCGTTCGACGAAGTGGCGCGCGCCGGCCTGCTGATCAAGTCGCGCGATGGCGATCCGGCGTGGGTGCAGTTCTGGGACGAAGTCGGCGCGTATCTCGACTTCACGAATCCCGACACCATCGACTGGTGGAAAGCGCGTGTGAAAGACAGCCTGTTGAAACACGGTGTCGCCGCAACGTGGAACGACAACAATGAGTTCGAGATCTGGTCGCCCGACGCGATGGCTCAGGGCTTCGGCCAACCGTATCCGGCGCGCGAGGCGAAGGTGCTGCAAACGCAGTTGATGATGCGCGCGTCGCACGACGCGCAGCGTGAGTACGCCTCCGATCGCCGGCCGTTTCTCGTATCCCGCTCGGGCGGCGTCGGCATGCAGCGCTATGTGCAGACATGGTCTGGTGACAACTACACCTCGTGGGAAACGCTGCGCTTCAATCTGAAGATGGGCCTCGGGCTCGCCATGTCCGGCGTGTCGAACAGCGGTCACGATATCGGCGGATTCTCGGGTCCGGCGCCAGGTCCGGAGTTGTTCGCCCGCTGGGTCGCCTTCGGCGTCTTCCTGCCGCGTTTCAGCATTCATTCCTGGAACGACGACGGCACGGTCAACGAGCCCTGGATGCATCCCGAAGTGACGCAGCAGGTGGCTGCGCTCATCAAACTGCGCTACCGGCTGATTCCCTACTTGTACGAGTTGCTATGGCAATCGCACAGCGCGTACGAACCGGTATTGCGTCCGATGTTCGCGGAGTTTCCGCACGATCCGCGCTGCCTCGTCGATGGCGACGACATGATGCTGGGTTCGTCGATGCTGGTCGCACCGGTGGTCGAGGCGGGCCAGTCGACGCGCAACGTTTACCTGCCGACCGGCGCGCGCTGGGTGTCGTACTGGAGCGGCGCGGTGTTCGAAGGCGGCCAGACGGTGAACCTGCCTGCCCCATTCGAGCAGCCGGTTGCCTTGCTGCGTGAGGGCAGCGTGATTCCGTTGAACATGGCTGAACAACACTTCGGCCGTCCCGCCGACGAACGTGCGTTCATCGCCGTGCCGCACGCCGGTACAGGCATCGCTCGCGGCCGCTGCGTGGAAGACGACGGCGAAAGCGAAGCCTGGCGCACAGGCGCGCAAGGCCACTGGAACATCACGATCACGAGCGATGCAAGCGAGCTGCGCGTTTCGATCGTGCGCGAAGGCTGGATTCAGCAGCCGCAGCAACAGATTCGACTGTTCGTGCCGACAAGCGAAGTGCGCGCTGCGGTCTGCATTGACGGCGCGCTGGTGGCCGACCATACGGCCGACGGCTGGCGATGCTTGACGATCTCCATCGCCCACTGACAAAGCATGCATCACCAACCTGAAGCGCAACCATCACACATCTAATCCGGAGACCCGCAAACCATGAACTCACTGAAGCGCGCGCGTACACGCGCACTCGTCCTCTCGTGCCTGCCGTTTGCGGGCGCCGTACTATCAACCGGTGCGTTGGCGCAAAGCAGCGTTACGCTGTACGGCATCGTCGATAACGCGTTCGCCTATTCCAGCAATCAGAAAGGACACGCCAACTTCTACATGAGCCAGGGCAACCTGCAGGCGAGCAAGTTCGGCCTGCTCGGCGCGGAAGACATTGGTGGCGGCACGAAGGCGATTTTCCGGCTTGAAAGCGGCTTCAACTCGCTAACTGGCGCGCAGAGCAGCGCGGGTTATATCTTCAATCGGCAAGCGTACGTAGGACTCACCAACGACCGATATGGGACGGTGACACTCGGCCGCCAGTACACGCCCTACTTCCAGATGGTCGGCGCACTTGGACCCACCGGCGTACTAACGGGCGCGACCGGTGCGCATCCGGGCGACCTCGACGCGCTCGACACCACGTTGCGCCTCAACAATTCGGTTACCTATCTTTCGCCGAACCTCGCCGGTTTGCAATTCGGCGCGCAGTACGGCCTGGGCGGTGTGCCGGGCAGCGTAGCCAGCGGCAGCCAATTCAGCGCGGCGGCTCGCTACGACTACCAGCCGTTCGCGATCGCGGTGGGTTACGTGAAACTGAAAGACATCGCGACGAGCCAGGCGCTCGGCACCTATGCTGTCAACTCGCCGGTGAACAGCGGCTATGCGACGGCACGCAGCGCGCAGTTGTTCGCCGCGGCGGCTCGCTACACACACCAGGACCTGATGGTCGGCGTGAACTATTCGAACGTGCAGTACGCGCCGGGCAACGGCTCGTTCTTCACCGACGAGGGCATATTCAATACCTACGGCGTGATTTCCACGTACCGGATTTCGTCAGCCATAACGGTCGGCGCCGGCTACAGCTACACGCAGGCCAGCAAAGCGAATGGCATCAGCGATGCTGCGCGTTATCAGCAGATTTCGCTCGAGCAGACGTACAACCTCTCCACTCGCACGACGTTGTACGCATTGCAGGCGTATCAGCATGCGCGGGGCAAGACACTGGTTGCGGCGGGCAGCACTGGGACGAGTATTACTGACGCGGTGGCGGTGGTTGGCGACTCGCAGAATACGACGCCGTCGTCAGGGCCGTCGCAATTCGTCGGCATGGTGGGGCTGCGGCACGCGTTTTGATGTTGATGCAGGTTGGGTTGAGTGCCGTTTCAGAATGGCAGGAGTTCTGGAGCTGAAAAAACAAAACCCCGCAGAGCCTAGACTCTGCGGGGTTTGCCGCCATTGCTGGCGGAGACGGAGGGATTCGAACCCTCGATCCAGGTTTTGGCCCAGATGCTCCCTTAGCAGGGGAGTGCCTTCGACCTCTCGGCCACGTCTCCCAAACTTTCGGTTGCGCAGGGAGTCAGCGCAACGAAGCCAAGATAATAGCGGGCCGAACCGTGAAGGTCAATGTCTACCGCACATTTTTTGTGCCAGTTTTGTCATCGACGACGCAATTCATGCACTTCACCCCGGCACATTACCCCGTCACATTGCTCGCGAATGCAATCACGCATCAAGCGATGAGGCGCTCTTGTACGCCCCACCCTGACCAGCAAATTACGCCTGATCCAGTTCGAACGCCTTATGCAGCGCGCGCACGGCGAGTTCCATATACTTCTCGTCGATCAGCACCGAAATCTTGATTTCGGAGGTCGAGATCATCTGGATGTTGATGCCCTCTTCCGACAGCGTGCGGAACATCGTGCTCGCGATACCCACGTGCGAACGCATGCCGACGCCGACCACCGACACCTTCGACACCTTCGGATCGCCCAGCACCTGCTCAGCCTGCACGTGGCCCTTCACCTGGCTCGTGAGGATGTCCATGGCGCGCTGATAGTCACCGCGGCCGACCGTGAACGTGAAGGCCGTCTTGCCCTCGACGCTCTGGTTCTGGATGATCATGTCGACGTCGATATTCGCGTCCGCCACCGGGCCGAGAATCTGATACGCGATGCCCGGCTTGTCGGGCACACCCATCACGGCGATACGAGCTTCGTCACGCTGGAACGCGATGCCCGAGATGACTGCTTTTTCCATGGTCTCGTCTTCTTCAAAAGTAATCAGGGTGCCCGACTTCATTTCAGTGTCGAGCGGGATGAGCGGATCGGTCAGGCTCGACAGCACGCGCGTCTTCACCTGATATTTGCCGGCGAATTCCACCGAGCGGATCTGCAGCACCTTGGAACCCAGGCTTGCCATTTCCAGCATTTCTTCGAACGTCACGCGATCGAGGCGGCGCGCTTCTTCCACCACGCGCGGGTCGGTCGTGTAGACGCCGTCGACGTCCGTGTAAATCAGGCACTCGTCGGCTTTCAATGCGGCAGCGACGGCGACAGCGGACGTATCCGAACCGCCACGGCCGAGCGTGGTGATGTGGCCTTCAGGGTCGATACCCTGGAAGCCTGTGATCACCACCACTTTGCCCGCGTCGAGATCGCGCAGCACGCGCTCGCCGTCGATTTCGCTGATGCGTGCTTTCGTGAACGCGCTATCCGTTTTGACCGGCACTTGCCAGCCGGCATAGCTGACCGCGTCGACGCCGGCTTCCTGCAGCGCGATAGCGAGCAGCCCCGAACTGACCTGCTCGCCCGTAGCGGCGATCATGTCGAGTTCGCGCGGGCTCGGCTGACTCGTGATTTCTTTCGCGAGACCGAGCAAGCGGTTGGTTTCGCCGGACATTGCCGACGGCACGACGACCATCTTGTGGCCGGCCTTGTGCCATTTCGCGACGCGCTTGGCGACGTTCTTGATGCGCTCGACCGAGCCCATCGAGGTGCCGCCGTATTTATGTACGATGAGTGCCATTGTCGTTCTGAACTGGAGGATAAACCGCGCTGGCGCGCTGGAGACGACCGCACAAAAGCACAGGGGCGCAACGTCTTGTGAACGGCGGCAAAGTGTGTGGCGGCGTAGATGCAGCGCGCGTGCAGCACGCGCGGATTTGCCCGGGAATGATCGCTAGTGGCTTGCTTACCGGAAACGACGGATCACGCTCACAAACCGGCAACGGCGACGACAGCGATGTCGAAATCGGGTCGGGCAAACAAGTTAAATTACCCGATCGAGCGCAAAAAGACAAGCCAAAATGCCCGTCGAATGGTCCGTATTACGGGCCGAAAAGGCTTGTCCGGTGCGGTTTTGCGCCCTATTTCGGGGATTCACGGGATAGATAACCCGCCCGTCTGACCGGTCGGTCAGGCGATCAGCAGATCGTCGCGCCAGATGATCCTGATGCACGGTTCGGCCGCATCCACTTGCCCGGGCATCGCCGCGCGGTTCACGCCGAGCAAGGGCACGAACAGCAGGTCGTCACCCACATAAAGCAGCGGCACGTCGCGTTTCCATGCGGGAATACCGCGCTCCTGGAACAGATTTTTCAGCGTGCGGCTCGGGCTGCCTGGTGCGGCGCTGGTGCGCATCCGTTCGCCGCCGCTGCGCGAACGCGCGCTCAACAACCCCCGGCGTAGAACGCTGAGGGGAACCGTATCGGGATCGTCCGGTGTTGCATCGGCACCGCCAAAGGCATTGCCATCGACATCGGAATCCTCGCCGGCCTCTCCATCCCGATCCGCATCGACCGCGACAAACACAAAGGTGCCCCGCCATTGCGGCAAACGCCAGATCGCTTCACCCTGCCATGCGAGTTCGCTGGCTGCGCGCTCAGTGAGCGCGGTTTCGTCGGCGGGTTCGCTGCTATCGCCCGCTTCCCAGTAGACGAGACCGCGATAACTGCGCAACGCCTGCCCTGCATGATCGACCCGCAGGCTATGGCCCTCGCCTGCCTCGCCGACTTCGCGCAACTGGCGCAAAGCGTCGACAAGACGCGCGGTCGATGCGGCAACGAGACCCAGCGTCCGCATCCAGTAGCGCAGCAGATTGAGCGCGCGATCGTCGTCGAGGCTGAGCAGCGCGTCATGCGAAAGCGCGCGGCCTTCATCGCGTCCTGCTCCGTCCAGATCGATACGCGCGAGATCGTCGAGGAGACGCTGCGCCGATGCCGCATGCGCCGCTGTGCGCGCGAGTGCGTCGCGAAAACCAGGAAAGTGGACAGCCAGCGCCGGTGTCACCTCGTGGCGCAATGCGTTGCGCGCGTAGCGTAGATCCGCGTTCGATTCGTCGTCGATCCAGCGCAGATCGCGGGTGCTCGCATACTGCTCGAGTTGCGCACGCAACAGATGCAGTAGAGGTCTCACGCGCACCGCCGCGGCACCCGCGGGCAAATACTCAGGCGCCATCGCCGCAAGACCCGCAAGGCCCGCGCCGCGCAGCAGTTGCAACAGGACCGTCTCCGCCTGGTCGTCAGCGTGTTGAGCGAGCCATAGCGTGTGAACGCCGTGTGCCGCGCACATTGCGTCCAGCGCGCGATAACGCGCATCGCGCGCCGCGGCCTCGACACTTATGCCCACGTCGCGTGGCACCTCGACACGCTGCGCCGCGAACTCGACGCCACGTGCCTGCGCAAACACTTTGCAGTGCGCGAGCCATTCGTCTGCATGAGTGCTCAGACCGTGATGCACATGCACCGCAACACAACGCGACGCACCCGCGACACGCACCGCCGCATCGAGCAGCACAGTCGAATCGACACCACCACTGAACGCAATCGCAATGCGCGCGCTCGCAGGAAGCACGGACAGCGCCACGCCGACCGCCTCGAGAACGAGGCGGTCGGCGGGCGAATCGGCGGTGGGAGTCACGTCGCTAGCGCGTCAAGCGCTGAAGGACGAAAGAGAACGCGCGCGGGCTTAAACACCCGGCGTCGTTTCCTTGAACTTGCCGTACGACATCAACCGTTCGAAACGGCGTTGACGCAGGTCGTTGATGCTCATGCCCTGGAACTGGCGCAGCGAGTCGGCGAGCGCACGGCGCAGCATCGCGGCCATGCCCTTCGGATCGCGATGCGCGCCGCCCAGCGGCTCGTTGACGATCTTGTCGATCAGGCCGAGCGCCTTGAGACGATGCGCGGTCAGGCCGAGCGCTTCCGCGGCTTCCGGCGCTTTCGCTGCGCTCTTCCACAGGATCGACGCGCAACCTTCCGGCGAAATCACCGAATAGGTCGAGAATTGCAGCATCAACACGCTGTCGCCGACGGCAATCGCCAGCGCGCCGCCCGAGCCGCCTTCACCGATGATCGTGGCGATCAGCGGCGTCTTGAGTTCAGCCATCACGTACAGATTGCGGCCGATCGCTTCCGACTGGCCGCGCTCTTCTGCGCCGATACCCGGATAGGCACCCGGCGTATCGATGAACGTGAAGATCGGCAAGCCGAACTTCTCGGCGAGACGCATCAGGCGTTCGGCCTTGCGATAGCCTTCCGGACGCGGCATGCCGAAGTTGCGCAGCGCGCGCTCCTTGGTGTCGCGGCCCTTCTGATGGCCGATCACCATGCAAGCCTGGCCGTTAAAGCGCGCGAGGCCGCCGACGATCGACAGGTCGTCCGCATAATTGCGGTCGCCGTGAAGCTCGTGGAAATCGGTGAACAGCTCGCTCACGTAATCGAACGTGTACGGGCGTTGGGGGTGTCGGGCGATCTGCGAAACCTGCCACGGCGTGAGGTTCGCGTACAGATCTTTAGTGAGCTGTTGACTCTTCTTGGACAGCCGCTCGATTTCTTCCGAAATATCGACGGCCGAATCGTCCTGCACGAAGCGCAATTCTTCGATCTTCGCTTCGAGTTCAGCGATCGGCTGTTCGAAATCCAGAAAGGTGGTCTTCATTGGTTGTAATCCTTGGACTTACCGGCAGCGCGTATTCTAACCGCGCTCGCCGATGTCAAAACCATCTCGCAACTATCAATTTTTAACAATCGATAGCTTTCGAAATAACATTGCTTCTTATTCTTTTCAAGAAAACGCCGGGCCGCCCCAAGTTTTCCGCCCCGCAGGAAGTCCCCTTGGGGGATTGCCCGCCCCCTCGGGGGGCCTGGTGCGAAGCGCCAGGTTTGGGGGCACTTAGTAATCGACCGACAACGGATCGAGACTACGCCACATATACCAGGTCGCGACAGTACGCCACGGCTCCCAGTTTGCCGCAACCTCACGCGCTTCACTGCGCGTAACCGGCTCGCCGCTAAAGTAATTGATGCTGATCGCGCGGATCAAGCCGAGGTCGTCGAGCGGCAACACGTCCGGGCGCGACAGATTGAAGATCAGGAACATTTCCGCCGTCCAGCGGCCGATGCCGCGGATCTGCGTGAGTTCGGCGATCACCGCCTCGTCGTCCATCGAGGTCCACTTGCCGACGTGCAACGCGCCCGACACGAAGTGCTCTGCAAGATCGAGCACGTATTCGGCCTTGCGCTTCGACAACCCGCACGCGGTCAGCTTGTCCTGACCGAGCTTGATGAACTGCTGCGGCACGAGCTTCGGGCACGCTGCCTCGACTTTCGCCCAGACTGCTTGCGCGGATGCCACCGAAATCTGCTGCCCGACCACCGAACGCGCGAGCGTGACGAACGGATCGCCACGGCTCAGCAGATGCACCGGGCCAAACTTCGGAATCAGCTTCTTCAGAATGCGGTCGCGCTTGACGAGGTCCGCGCACGCCTTGTCCCAATATGCCGGACGGGTAACTTCAGGCGTGAGGTCGCCGATCTGCACCGGCACCGCGAGTTCAGTAGCACCCGCCGCTTCGCCGCCGGCACTCGATGACGCGCGCGTCTTACGGACGACTTCACCTTCGTGCCCTTCGTGCGTAATGCGCGCGAGTTCCTGCACGTCGCCGGCAAGTTCAGCGGGCAACCCGCCATTACTTTTTGCACGCGGTGCTTTGGCGCGCGTCGAGACAGGCGCGTGCACCGACGCGCCGTTCAGCGCGCGCTTGGCCGTGGCCTTCTTCGCTACACCCGTCGCTGCACCCACTCCCGTCTTCGCCGCCACCCCGGCGGTTTTCGACGATGCTTTTTTTACCGCGCTGCTGCCCGCGCGAGCCGACGTACGTGTCGACTTTGCCGCGGCTGCCGCGTTTGTTTGAGACGTGGCTCGTTTAGCCGGCGTCTTCGTGGCCGTTGCCATCCTGCCTCCTGCCTGGCGAGTCGATCAAAGGGAAGCTCGAGGTGCGCTCACACGCGCCGCCACTCGGTCAACCCGCCGGGTTTGTCTTCAAGTGCAACGCCGGCCTCGAGCAATTCGGCCCGGATCCGGTCTGCTGCCGTATAGTCTTTCGCCTGCTTGGCCGCCACGCGCGCGGCGATCTTCGCTTCGATCGCCGCGGCGTCGAGCGCGCCTTCCGCGGCGGCGCCCGCAGCCTGCTGCAGGTATGCACGCGGCTCTCGGCCGAGCAACCCGATCACAGCGCCAAGCGAGCGCAATTGACGGGCCAGCGCGGGGTCGCGCGTGCGGTTTACTTCAGTTGCCAACTCGAACAACACCGACACTGCAACCGGCGTGTTGAAGTCGTCGTTCATGGCTGCCCGGAAACGCTGCGCATGCGCTTCGTTCCAGTCAAGCTCCGCGCTGTCGGGTATGACGTCTTTCAGCGCGGTGTACAAACGTGCGAGGGCATTGCGGGCGTCGTCGATATGCACGTCGCTGTAATTCAACGGCGAACGGTAATGCGCGCGCGCGATAAAAAAGCGCACGACCTCGGCATCGTACTGCGCCAATACTTCGCGGATCGTAAAGAAGTTGTTCAACGACTTCGACATCTTCTCATTGTCGATCTGGACGTAGCCGTTGTGCATCCAGTAATTGACGAAGGTTTGTCCGGTCGCAGCTTCGCTTTGTGCAATCTCGTTCTCGTGGTGCGGAAACTGCAGATCCTGACCACCGCCGTGAATGTCGAAATGTTCGCCCAGCAACGTGCAGCCCATGGCCGAGCATTCGATATGCCAGCCCGGGCGGCCACGCCCATATTTCGAATCCCAGCCGGTGTCGGCCGGCTCGTCCGCCTTGGCCGGCTTCCACAACACGAAGTCGAGCGGGTCCTGCTTCGCGTCATTCGCAGCAACCCGTTCGCCCGCGCGCAGATCTTCAAGCGACTTGCCCGACAGCTTGCCGTAGCCCGCGAACTTGCGCACCGCGTAGTTCACGTCGCCGTCGCTCGCCTGATACGCGTAGCCGTTTGCCTCGAGCTGCTCGATCATGCCGAGCATCTGCGGGATGAAATCAGTCGCGCGCGGCTCCAGATCGGGCCGCTCGATGCCGAGCGCATCCGCGTCTTCATGCAACGCCTTGATGAAGCGATCGGTCAGCGATTTGATCGTTTCGCCGTTCTCCACTGCGCGCCGGATGATCTTGTCATCAATGTCCGTGATGTTGCGCACGTAGGTCACGTCGTAACCGAGTGTGCGCAACCACCGCTGCACGATGTCGAACACGACCATCACCCGCGCATGACCGACGTGACAATAGTCGTATACGGTCATCCCGCAGACGTACATCCGCACGACGCCATCTTGCAGCGGCACGAAAGTTTGCTTGTCACGCGCGAGCGTGTTGTAGATGCGCAGTGATTCCATAGAGAACGGTGCGTGGGCCGAAAGAAATCCGCAATGTGTTTCGTGCTGTTTCGTGCATGAGGCCCCCGCGGGAAGACGGCGGGTGCTTCCTGTACTGCCGCTCTGTACTACAAGCACGCACAGCAGCAAACCGGTGCACCTGGTGCGGCGGTCAGGCTGCGATCAAGGCGGAGACGACCACGAGTGGCGAAAAGACAGTTTGCGGTTCGACGGAACGCGCAGACCTTTTGTTAGAATGGGTCGGAGTATAACATCCAGACCCGAGCCTATGAAACCTTCCAGCGGCCGCGCGCGCAGCGCTGCGACCCTCGCCGCGACGGCATTCTGCGCCGTCGTCCTCACGGTCTTGCCGGGTTCTGCCGCGTATGCGCAGAAAGCCCCCACGCTACCGCAGGGCCCCGCCGTGCGTGACAATACGCCGGAGATCGACGCCTCGATTGCGCAGAAGAACTGGCAAGCCGCGCTGACCCAGCTCGACGCGCGCATCGCCTCGAATCCGCATGACGCGCAAGCAAAATTCAAGCGCGGCACGGTGCTGGCCCATCTGGATCGCGACGACGATGCGATCACCGCGTTCACCGAACTCACGCAACTGTATCCGGAGCTGCCCGAGCCTTATAACAACCTGGCGGCGCTCTATGCGAAGCACGGCCGTTATGACGAAGCACGCGCCGCGCTCGAAACCGCGATCAAGGTGAATCCGGGCTACGGTCTCGCGTACGAGAATCTCGGCGATCTGTACCTGCGCATGGCCGACGCGGCTTACCGTCGCGCGCAAAGCCTCGGCAAAGCGAGCGCCGCCACCGCGCAGCGCCTCGCCGACATCCAGAAGGTCATCTCGCCGCCCAAGAGCACCGCGCCGGTGAAGAAGGTCGCCGCCGCGCCTGCCGAGGCCAGTGCCGCGCGAGAGAGCTCAGACATGACACAGACACCGAGCTTCCAGTTCGGCGGCCCAAATGGCTCGCTCGCCATGCCGCCGTACATGGCGCCGTCGAAATAACACCGTCACCGTTTTCGGCAACACGTTTTTTCCAACCCTGAGGATCTTCATGAAATGGTTGATGTTGGCGCTCGGCAGCGCCGCCCTGATCGCAAACGCCCCCGCCTTTGCCCAGTCCGGTTCGCAGGCCGCGCATCCGTCCGTCCTCTTCAAGACCACGGAAGGCGACATCCGCGTCGAGTTGTATCCTGAGAAGGCGCCGAAAACCGTCGCCAATTTCCTCGACTACGTGAAGTCAGGCCAGTACAGCGGCACGATTTTCCATCGCGTGATTCGCGGCTTCATGATTCAGGGTGGCGGTTATACGCAAAGCTTCGCTGAGAAGCCCACACGCGCGCCGATTCCGCTCGAAAGCCGTAGCGGTCTGAAGAACACCGCCGGCACGCTCGCCATGGCGCGCACCAGCGATCCGGATTCGGCCACCGCGCAGTTCTTCATCAACACGGTGGACAACGCCGGCCTCGACTATCCGAATCCGGACGGCAACGGCTACGCGGTGTTCGGCAAGGTCACGAGCGGCATGGACGTCGTGAAGAAGATCGAGGGCACGCCTACCACCACGCGTGGCCCGATGAGCGACGTGCCGCAAAAGCCGATCGTGATTGAGTCGGCTACGGTCGTCGGCAAGTAACAGAAGACAAAGCAGCACTGAAACAGCACGAACAGCACTTGGCACCCTGCACAGGAAGTCAGCGCTCAATCCATGCACCCGGCGCGGCCCGCCGTCATCGCACCTCACATGACGGCCGGCCGTGTCTTTTACCCACCCTGTTCATCAAAGGATTCCATCATGGTTGAACTGCATACAAACCACGGCGTCATCAAACTCGAACTGGACGCTGAAAAGGCGCCGAAGTCGGTTGAGAACTTCCTCAACTACGTGAAGGCCGGTCACTACGACAACACGGTGTTCCACCGCGTGATCGACGGCTTCATGATCCAGGGCGGCGGTTTCGAACCCGGCATGAAGCAGAAGCCGACGGCTGAGCCGATCACCAACGAAGCGAACAACGGCCTGAAGAACGTCAACGGCTCGATCGCGATGGCTCGCACGAACGACCCGCATTCGGCGACCGCGCAATTCTTCATCAACGTGAACGACAACGACTTCCTGAACCACTCGTCGCCGACGCCGCAGGGCTGGGGCTACGCCGTGTTCGGCAAGGTGGTCGACGGCATGGACATTGTCGAGAAGATCAAGAAGGTCAAGACGGGTTCGAAGGGCTTCCATCAGGACGTGCCGGCCGACGACGTCGTGATCGAAAAAGCAGTGATCGTCGACTAAGCGTCCGATAAGTGCCAACCCGTTTGAACTGAAATCAGGCACCTTCAATGCTGCAAGAAACGCCGCTGCGAAGCGTCGCCGCGGGCGTGCCTGGCGAGGGCAAACGCCCGCACGCCGCACGCCCGTTTTTTCTCCTCTCCGATATTCATCTGAGCGAGGCGATTCCGCACACGGTCGCCGCGTTCGAGCACTTCATTCGCGTCACGGCTGAGCAGGCGGATTCGGTTTTCATTCTCGGCGACCTGTTCGAGTACTGGATCGGCGACGACATGCTCGCCGAGCCGTTCGTCGCGCGCATGGCGGCGTTGCTGCATACGCTGTCGGAACGCGGCATCGCGCTCTACATCATGCACGGCAATCGCGACTTTCTACTCGGCAAGCGTTTCATGAAAGCGGCCGGCGCGATCTGGCTACCCGATCCGTTTGTGATCACCGCATTCGGAACGCGTATCGCGCTCGCGCACGGTGATGGCCTCTGCACCTCGGATCGCGGCTATCAATTATTCCGGCGCTTTGCGCGCAGCCGTTTCGCGCAGATGCTGTTTCTCGCGTGGCCGTTTCGCTGGCGTCAGGCACTGGCGGAAAACATGCGGTCGAAAAGCGAGCTAGGCCGCTCGCGTCCGATTTTGGCGAAGTATGACGTGACGCCGAAGGCCGTCGCGGCGTTATTCAAGTCGTCGAAAACGGCCACGATGATCCATGGGCACACGCATCGGCCGGCGCGGCATCGTGAGCTGGCCGGCACGCGCTGGGTTTTGCCGGATTGGGATCTCGACCACGGCGAGCGCCGTGGCGGTTATCTGCGGATCGATGCGGAAGGGATTCGGGCGTTGCCGCTGGATTGATCGCTTAGCGCTCCACCGCCGCCCCATCCACCTTGCCGGCGATCGCAGCCGATAGGCGCCGCAAATCGAGCAATGCCGCGTCGGCGCCTTGCAGCCCTTCCAGACTGGTTCCCAGCCGCTCCAGCGCGTCGACGATCTCATCGATGCGCTTCGACTGCGAGGCGGCGTGATCGATCAGGCCGTGAATTGCCAGCGACACCGGATCGTCCGCATTCGGCGTGATGCCGTAGGCGCAGAATGCGCTCCTTTCCTGCACAGTCTTCGACTCACGCGACGCGCCATTTGCCGAGACGCTCGCCGAACCCGCCGCCGCAGCAGCCACGGCAGCCGCCGCCGGGACGATGATGCGCGCCGGATTGCCCACCGCCGTGCCGCGTGCCGGCACCGGCTTCGTGACGACTGCATTCGAGCCGATCTTCGCATCCGCACCGATGGTAAAGCCGCCCAGCACCTTCGCCCCCGCCCCGACGATCACGCCGCGTTCAAGCGTGGGATGCCGTTTCGCCCCCCGCGTGAGCGACGTGCCGCCGAGCGTCACGCCCTGGTAGATCGTGCAGTCGTCGCCGATTTGCGCCGTCTCGCCAATCACGACGCCCATGCCGTGATCGATGAACACGCGGCGGCCCAGCGTCGCGCCTGGATGAATTTCGATGCCGGTCATGAAACGCGCCATCTGCGAGATGAAACGCGCGAGCCAGCGGCGTTTAGCCTGCCAGCATGCGTGCGCGAGCCGGTGCAGCACGAGTGCGTGCAGACCCGGGTAACACGTGAGGACTTCCCAGGCGCTGCGGGCGGCGGGATCGCGCTCGCGGATCGTGGCAATGTCTTCGCGAAGTCTCGTGAACATGGCAGGAACTGTGTCGTGGGGGAAAAGACCGCATGCGCGAAACACCACGCATGGCGAATGCTTGCCGCATAGCAGATCGGCAGCTTTGCTTAGAACGTTTCGAGCAATTGTAGGGCGATTGCGCGAAACCTGCCGGAAGCCCACGCTGCCGGCAAGGTCGTCGATGGGGGCGCTGCCCTTAAGAAGCGTCGTCGCCCGGCGCTTTGGTCTTCAGCAGAATATGCTTGGCGATGCCGCGCACGATATTCACTTCTTCGCGCTCCAGACCGGAACGCGCGAACAGGCGCCGCAAGCGCGACATCAGCTTCTTGGGATTGGCCGGATCGAGAAACTCGAGCGCGACCAGCGCACTTTCCAGATGCGTGTACATGCTTTCGATCTCGTCGCTCGCCGCCCGCGCGCCGACCGGCTCGCCCTGCCCCGCGGACACCTGAGCCGCGGCAGGCATCGCGGGCGTTGCCTCGCCATCAGACAAATAGGCCGTGCGCAATTCATACGCCAACACCTGCACGGCCTGCGCAAGATTAAGCGAACTGTAGGCCGGATTGGCCGGAATATGCGCGAGCGCGCTACAACGCTCGACGTCCTCATTCGACAAACCTGTGCGCTCGTTGCCGAACACCAACGCGATCTCGCCACGCACCGCCTGCTCACGCGCGGCACCGGCCGCGGCACGCGGCGTCCATTGCGGCGGCCCGTATTCACGCAGCCGCGCGGTCAGCGCGATCGACCAATGCACGCCGCTCAACGCATCGGCAAGCGTCGACACGACGTGTGCGGATGCCAGCACGTCGTCAGCGCCGCTCGCCATGGCGATGGCTTCCGGATCGCTTTGCACGTGCGGCACGCGTGGCGACACCAGCACGAGGCGCGAGAAACCCATAGTTTTCAGCGCGCGCGCCGCGGCACCGACGTTGCCGGGATGGCTGGGCTCGACGAGCACGAAGCGCGTCGACGTAAAACCGCCGCGCAGGTCCGCCACGGCGGGATCGGAAGAATGGTGCGTGTGGTCCACGATGGAATTCTGCAAGGTAAAGAATGCGTATGGTAGCGCCAACCCCGCGTCGGCTCCGAATTGCGCGTAACGGCCGCACAAAATGCCCGCCAATCGGCCGTCTTGCCGCGTGGCGGGCAGCAATCGCTGCCGTGGCGCCGGGACTCAGGTAAAATACCGATATTCGCGCCCGGTTTTCGCCTACGAAAAGTCCAGCGCCTCGTTCTTATTCAATTCGTCTCCGTCGGCGGAATGCGCACCCGGTCGCTTATCGGACGTGCGTTCCGTGTTGTTTCCGCGCCCCTTGATGGTGCTCAATCAGCGCTCATCCCGCGCTCATTTACCGGTCAGCAGCCGTGCTGCCCCGGCACAAGGATCCAGTCTCATGCATCCCATGCTCAATATCGCTGTCAAGGCCGCGCGCCGTGCAGCTCAGCTCATCAATCGCGCGTCGCTCGACCTCGATCTCCTCCAGGTCAGCAAGAAACAGCACAACGATTTCGTCACGGAGGTCGATAAAGCGTCTGAAGCGGCGATCATCGATACGCTCAAGACCGCCTACCCCGATCACGCCATCCTCGCCGAAGAATCGGGCAAGTCGGACAACGAGTCCGAATTCCAATGGATCATCGATCCGCTCGACGGCACCACCAATTTCATCCACGGCTTCCCGTATTACTGCGTGTCGATCGCGCTCGCCCACAAGGGTATCGTGACGCAGTCGGTGGTCTATGATCCGACCCGCAATGACCTGTTCACCGCCTCGCGCGGCCGCGGCGCGTTCCTGAACGACCGCCGCATCCGCGTCGCCAAGCGCGACCGCCTGGCCGACGGCCTGATCGGCACGGGCTTCCCGTTCCGCGAAAAGGACGGCCTCGAAGCGTACGGCCGCCAGTTCGCTGAAATGACTGAAGCCTGCGCCGGCCTGCGCCGTCCGGGCGCCGCCGCGCTCGATCTGGCCAACGTCGCTGCCGGCCGCATGGACGGCTTCTTCGAGCAAGGTCTGAATCCGTGGGACGTCGCCGCTGGCAGCCTGCTGATCACGGAAGCCGGTGGTCTGGTCGGCAATTACACGGGCGACTCGGACTTCCTGCACGTCGGCGAAATCGTCGCGGGCAATCCGAAGGTCTATGCGCAGATGATCCCGATCCTGTCGCGCTATAGCCGCACGCGCCAGCAATCGGCTTAAGGATCTCAGATCCCCGGCCTGGAGCCTGAGCCCGTTATCCGGCCGGCTCTGCGCCGGCATCAGCATCACGTAAAGCGGCTTCGGCCGCTTTTTCGTTGGCGCGCCTGCAACCCGCAGGCGTTCGTGCTACAAAGCGGGAGGCCGCGCCGGCACGCTCGATCGTCGGTTGCGTTTCGCGCGTTCTTCGCAGCGCCCTGCTTCGCGCCAGAGTTGCGCGCAGCTTCCGATCCGCTTCATGAAAAAAGGCTTCTACACAATCATCGCGGCGCAGTTCATTTCGTCGCTCGCGGACAATGCACTGCTGATCGCCGCCATCGCCGTGCTATCGGTGATCCGTTCGGCCGCCTGGGTCACGCCGCTGCTGCAGATGTTCTTCACCCTCTCCTACGTGTTGCTCGCCCCCTTCGTCGGCGCGTTCGCCGACGCGATGCAAAAGCGGCACGTCATGTTCGTCTCCAATGCGCTCAAGGCGAGCGGCTGCCTGATGATGATCGCCGGTGTTCATCCGATGATCGCGTACGGCGTGGTCGGCTTTGGCGCGGCCGCGTATTCGCCGGCCAAGTACGGCATTCTCACCGAACTCCTGCCCGCGGAAAAACTCGTCAAGGCGAACGCCTGGCTCGAATCGGCCACCGTCCTGTCGACCATTGTCGGCACGATGGTCGGCGGCGCGCTGATCAGCACCCTCGCCGACAAATTCGTCGCGCATGCGCATTTGCCGCTGATCCGCTCCTCCGCCGATCTGGCCATGTTCGCGGTGATGGTCACCTATGCCGTCGCGGCGGGGATCAACATCTTCATTCCCGACACCGGCGCGCGTTATCCGAATCGTTTGACTGAGCCGAAAAAACTGGTCGGCGACTTCTATCACTGCTTCAACGTGCTGTGGGCCGACAAGCTCGCGCAGATCGCGCTGTGGGTCACGACGCTGATGTGGGGCGGTGCGGTCACGCTGCAATTGCTGGTGCTCAAATGGGCGAACGTGAACCTTGGCTTGTCGCTGTCGAAGGCCGCCGTGATGCAAGGCGTCACGGGTCTCGGCATCGCCGTCGGCGCGGCTGCCGCGGCCGCGCTGATTCCGTTGCGCAAGTCGCTGCGCGTACTGCCGATCGGCATCCTCACCGGCGCGGTGGCGATCGCCGTGGCGTTCTACAACAAGGACTTGTTTCCAGCGGGCGCCGGCATTCGTATCGGCTCGTATGTCCTGCCGATCTATATCCTGCTCGCCTATCCGCTGATGATCCTGCTCGGCGCGCTGTCCGGCTTTTTTATCGTGCCGATGAACGCGATACTCCAGCATCGCGGCGCGACGCTCCTCTCCGCGGGGCATTCAATCGCCGTGCAGAATTTCAACCAGAATCTGGCCGTTCTGCTGATGCTTGGCGCCTACGCGATACTGCTCACCGCAAAGATGCCGGCGCAATGGATCATCGTCGTGTTCGGCAGTTTCATCACATTCATGATGTGGCTCGCCAAACGGCGCAGTGCTGTGAATGAGCGCACGGTGGATATGCGGGCATTGGTGGAAGAATGACGGCATGGCGAGCGTCGCCCGGCTGGCACGAGAATTTGCATTGCGCTCTGAAATGCTTTGCGGATTGGCCGTTCGGCCAGGGTCCGCTCGCCGCGCCGGCAGGTTAAACTCACGCCCTGAACAGCTAACGCAAGAAGACACCGAGGATGGGTATTCAAACCGCAGCGGCCAATGACGTCGCACAACACACGCCCATGATGCAGCAGTACCTTCGCATCAAGGCGGATCATCCGGGCACGCTGGTGTTCTACCGGATGGGCGACTTTTACGAGCTCTTTTTCGAAGATGCGGAAAAGGCCGCCCGTCTGCTCGATTTAACATTGACGCAGCGCGGCGCATCGGCCGGCAATCCGATCAAGATGGCGGGTGTGCCGCATCACGCGGTGGAACAGTATCTGGCCAAGCTGGTGAAGCTCGGCGAATCCGTCGCGATTTGCGAACAGATCGGCGATCCGGCTACATCGAAAGGACCCGTCGAGCGCAAAGTCGTGCGCGTGGTCACGCCGGGCACGCTGACGGACGCGGCACTTCTGTCCGACAAGAGCGACGTCTATCTGATGGCGCTGTGCGTCGCGCATAACCGCCGCGGCGTCGCAACGGGCGTCGGGCTCGCGTGGCTGAATCTGGCGAGCGGCGCATTGCGCCTCGCCGAAGTTGCGCCCGACCAGGTAGCCGCCGCGCTCGAACGGATTCGTCCCGCAGAAATTCTGGTAGCCGATACTTCCGCCGAGTCCGCGAGCTGGACGCCGCCCGTCAACGCGGGCGCCCTCACCCGCGTACCGGTCTGGCACTTCGATATCGCCTCGGGCACGCAGCGTCTGTGCGATCAACTGGAAGTGGCCGGCCTCGACGGCTTCGGCGCGCATTCGCTGACGGCGGCATGCGGCGCGGCGGGTGCACTGCTGCTGTATGCGGCGGCCACGCAAGGCCAGCAATTGCGTCACGTGCGCAGCCTGAAGGTCGAGTACGAGTCCGAATATATCGGGCTCGACCCCGCTACGCGCCGCAATCTTGAACTCACGGAAACGCTGCGCGGCACCGAATCGCCCACGCTGTGCTCGCTGCTCGACACCTGTTGCACGACGATGGGCAGCCGTCTGTTACGTCACTGGCTGCATCATCCCCCGCGCGAAGCCGCTGTGGCACAAGCACGTCAGCAGGCCATCGGCGCATTGCTCGACGCGCCGCCGGCAGCAAGCGTTGACACGCTGCGCGGCGCGTTGCGGCAGATCTCCGACATCGAGCGGATTACCGGGCGTCTCGCGCTGCTGTCGGCGCGGCCTCGCGATCTGTCGAGCCTGCGCGATACGTTCATCGCCTTGCCCGAGTTGCGCGCGCAACTCGCAGCCGTTTCGTCCAATGCGGATTCGCTGGCGCGTATCGACGCGTCGCTCGAACCGCCGCAAGCGTGCGTCGAACTGCTCAAGCGCGCGGTCGCACAGGAGCCATCCGCGATGGTGCGCGACGGCGGCGTGATCGCGCGCGGCTACGACGCGGAACTCGATGAGTTGCGAGATATTTCGGAGAACTGCGGGCAGTTTCTGATCGACCTCGAAACGCGCGAACGGGCACGCACCGGCATCGGCAATCTGCGCGTCGAGTACAACAAGGTGCACGGCTTCTATATCGAAGTCACGCGCGGCCAGACTGACAAGGTACCGGACGATTACCGCCGCCGTCAGACGCTGAAAAACGCCGAGCGTTACATCACGCCGGAACTGAAAACGTTCGAAGACAAGGCGCTGTCCGCACAGGAACGCGCGCTGGCCCGCGAGCGCTCGCTTTACGACGCGCTGCTGCAAGCGCTGCTGCCTTTTATCCCGGACTGCCAGCGGGTCGCCGCGGCGCTCGCCGAACTCGATCTGCTGGCGGCCTTCGCCGAACGCGCCCGCGCACTCGATTGGGTCGCGCCGACGTTTTCGCCCGATACCGGCATCGAAATCGAACAGGGCCGGCATCCGGTCGTCGAGGCGCAGGTCGAGCAATTCATCGCTAACGATTGCACGCTCACGCCCGAGCGCAAACTGCTGCTGATTACTGGCCCGAACATGGGCGGTAAGTCGACCTTCATGCGGCAGACCGCGCTGATCGCGTTGCTGGCGTATGTCGGCAGCTATGTGCCGGCACGGCGCGCGGCATTCGGTCCGATCGACCGCATCTTCACGCGAATTGGCGCAGCGGACGATCTGGCCGGCGGCCGTTCGACCTTCATGGTGGAGATGACGGAAGCGGCGGCGATCCTGAACGACGCGACACCGCAAAGTCTCGTGCTGATGGACGAGATCGGGCGCGGCACGTCGACCTTCGACGGCCTCGCGCTGGCCTGGGCCATCGCGCGGCATCTGCTCTCCCATAACGGTTGTCATACGCTGTTCGCCACGCACTACTTCGAATTGACGCAGTTGCCCGCCGAGTTTCCCCATGCGGCCAATGTGCACCTCTCGGCGGTCGAGCATGGGCACGGCATCGTGTTCCTGCATGCGGTCAGTGAAGGCCCGGCGAATCAGAGCTACGGTTTGCAGGTCGCGCAACTGGCCGGTGTGCCGAACGCAGTGATTCGCGCAGCCCGCAAGCATCTCGCGCATCTCGAACAGCAATCGGCGGCGCAACCCGCACCGCAGCTCGATCTGTTCGCGGCCCCCATGCCCATGCTGGTCGAAGACGCCGACGACGACCGCGACACCAGGTCTGACTCAGCGGCGGTGTCGCCGGCCATGCAGGCACTCGTCGAACGTCTGCGCGCCATCGATCCGAACGATCTGCGGCCGCGCGAAGCGCTCGATCTGCTGTACGAACTGCACGAGCTGGCCGCCGCGCCGGATGCAGACCATTGACGCACACAGGCGCTCGCCGCGCCCGCGCAAACGTTGCGCGGCGCTGACCCTCGCCCGCACGCTCACGGGCGGCCTCGTGCCGCTGGTGGCGCTCGTGGCGTTCGCCCCTCTCGCGCACGCCGAAGCGCCGCGCTATGCCTTCGCGGTCATCGCCAACACGATGCAAAGCCCCGCCGACGAAGCGCCCACGCAACGGTTGATCGAGGCGATCAGCCGCGAGCGCGAAGTATCGTTCATCGTCTACGACGGGAATCTGAAGGGCGCGAAAGAAGCGTGCCGCGATGCGTTATACGAACGGCGCCACGCGCTGCTCGAAACGTCGCGACCCGCTCTCTTCTTCATTCCAGGCCAGCACGACTGGACCGATTGCGGCACGGCTGAGGCCGGCGGCTTCGACCCGGTCGAGCGGCTCGATCAGCTACGCCAGACCCTGTTCACCGACTCCACGTCGATGGGTCAGAACCCGATCGCATTGACGCGCGAGAGTGAAGTGTCGCGCTTTCGTCCGTTTCGGGAGAACGTGCGCTGGCAAGTCGGCGATACCGTGTTTATCGGTCTGAACGCGCCGAGTCCGAACAATCACTACCTGACCGCGGGCGGCCGCAACGGTGAGTTCGAAGATCGCGTGATCGCCAATGCATTCTGGCTCGAGCACGCTGCCGAATACGCGAAACGCCGCGACGCGCGCGCGATTGTCGTGTTCATTCAGGGCGACCCTGATCCAGAGCGTTACGAACGGCCCGACCGTTTTGCGTGGCTGCGCTTTGCTCGCAATACGCGCCGCGACGGTTTTCTGGAATTCAAACGCAGCCTCGTCAAACTCGCGCAGATTTTTCGCGGACCCGTGCTGGTGATTCATTGCGACGATGAACGCACGAGCGCCGGCTTCGCGATCGATCAGCCGCTACGCAATGACAAGGGGATGCTGGTGACGAATCTCACGCGTGTCGCGCTTGCGCCGCATGATCGTCTTAACCAGTGGATTCAGATTGACGCGGATCTCGGCAAGAAACCGCCGTTCCGCGTGAGTGTGCGCGATGTGCCGAGGCAAATGCCGATGCCCACGGCGCCGCCTGTGCAGCCGCGCGAAGAGCCGGCAGCTTCGATGCCGGCCGTGCCTGCGTTAGGCCCGGCCTCCGAGTTGCCGCCGTTGTTGCCGACGCCCGGGCAGCCACAACCGCTTCAGCAGCAGCCCGACCAGCCGCAATACAAACCGGCGGACGACGGCAACGGCGAGTATGGACCCGCCATGTCCGCCCCGCCCGCTTCGGCCGCCCCGCCTGTTTTGCCGCGTGCACCGGGTCCGTCCTCAGGTGCGCCCGGCACGCCCGCAAGCTCAGTGCAGCGTGGGCCCTGACTTTTCGTCTTCGGCTTCGTCGTCATCGTCGTCGAGGACTTCGAGGCCATCGGCGCCATGCGCGTGTTCGTGCTGGATTTCGTCTTCGGTAGCCGGGCGCACGTCCTTGACCGTCAACGCGAAACGCAGCGCCATGCCGGCGAGCGGATGGTTGCCGTCGAGCACGACTTTGTCTTCTGCCACGTCGGTCACCACGTAGACGAGCGAATCGAGATCGTCATCGCCTTCTTCCGGCGTGCCCTCGAATTGCATGCCGACTTCGAGCGGTTCCGGGAAGCGATCGCGCGGCTCGATCTTCACGAGATCGGGGTCGTACTCGCCGAACGCGTCTTGCGGCTCGAGCTGGATCTGAGTCTCGAAGCCGGCCTCGTGGCCGTCGAGCTCTTCCTCGATCTTGGGGAACGTGCCATCATAGCCGCCGTGCAGATAGACCATCGGCTCGTCGCTTTCTTCAATCAGATTGCCCTGCGCATCCGATAGCTTATAAGCGACCGACACGACGGTGTTCTTTGCGATTTTCATTCGATTCTCCAGAATACAACTCACATTATACGATGCCCAAGCGGCCCACTGACCACCCGGCCGATGCAGGTTCGGCACGGAATTCTTCATCGGCTTCAAAGCCGGCGCTCCCAATTCTCCCGCCCTCGCCCGACACGCCCACGCCGTTGCTCGGCAATCTGACACCGTCGCAATTCATGCGCCGGTACTGGCAGAAAAAGCCGCTATTGATCCGCCAGGCGATCCCGAACGTGGAGGCGCCGCTGTCGCGCGACGCGTTTTTCGAGCTGGCCGATCAGGACGAAGTCGAAGCGCGTCTGATCACGCACTTTCGCAACAAATGGCAACTGGAGCACGGCCCGTTCGCGCCAGATGAACTGCCGTCGCTCAAGCAGCGTGCCTGGACGCTGCTCGTGCAAGGCGTGGATCTTTACGACGATCGCGCGCGTGCCTTGCTCGACCGCTTCCGCTTCGTGCCGGACGCGCGTCTGGACGATCTGATGATTTCGTATGCAAGCGATGGCGGCGGCGTCGGCCCCCACTTCGATTCCTACGATGTGTTTCTTTTGCAAGTAAAAGGTAAGCGCCGGTGGCGGATCAGTGCGCAGAAAGATCTGACGCTCCAACCGGGTTTGCCGTTGAAAGTTTTACAGCATTTCGAGCCGGAAGAGGAATGGCTGCTTGAGCCGGGTGACATGTTGTACCTGCCACCGCATATCGCCCATGACGGTATCGCCGAAGGCGAATGCATGACCTGCTCGATCGGCTTTCGCGCCCCGTCCGCCGGCGAGTTGACCGCGCAGTTCCTCTATCATCTGGCCGAACGCGGCGAGTCGGCCGCGCGGCCCGATGCGCTTTATCGCGACCCGCAACAACCCGCCGTCGAGCGCCCGGCAGAACTGCCCGCAGCCTTGATCGAACGCGTTGGCGCGATCCTTGCGGGAGTCAAATGGAGTGAGCAGGACATTGCGTCGTTCCTTGGCACGTACCTCAGCGAACCGAAGCCGAGCGTCGTCTTTGATCCGCCGCAACGGCCGCTTAATGCAGCTCGTTTCATCAGTCAGGCATCGAAGTCCGGTATTCGGCTCGACCGCAAGACTAATTTGTTGTACAACCGCCGTTTTTTCTTCGTAAATGGAGAGGAAACGCCGTTTGAGAGCGCGAAAAAGTGGTTGTTTGACCTCGCTGACCACCGGTGTATGAGTGCGAAACGCTTTGTAACACTCTCGCACGATTCGGCGGTGACAGCACTGCTGCACGAGTGGTATTGTGCGGGCTGGATACAAGTGGGCGAGCTTGCGTAACTCTGCCCGCCTGTTATACCGTACTGTGAAATTTTGTATGAGAAAGACAACGTATTGACCCCGGATTTATGGATTGTCAGTACGAAAGTGCATATAATTTCCGCCCAAGCCGTAGGGAAGATTCTAGCTCGTCAAAAGAGCGTCTCCACCAGCGGCCCAGGTCGGTGTTGGAGCACATTACCGGTATTATTTTGCGCTGTTGCTTACCTTTAACCATAAAAGGACGTGATCATGAAGAAATCCCTCCTCGTAGCATCCCTGTTGGCAGCTGTGGCACTGGCTGCATGCAACAAGAGCAGCGATCAGGCAGCTACGACCGCAGCTAGCGACGCAACGGCTGCTGCTTCGTCAGCAACTGCTGCCGCTTCGGACGTTTCGGCTGCTGCTTCGGGTGCGGCTGCTGCTGCGAGCGACGCTGCTGCTTCGGCTACGGCCGCTGCTTCGGATGCAACGGCTGCCGCTTCGGTTGCTGCTCCGGCTTCGGGCGCAAGCCAGTAAGCTGTCGCATAGGGTTCGCCTCTGGGCGAAAACTGCCTCGGGAAATCACCTCGATTTCCCGAGACAGTAAAGCAAAACGCCACGGATTCACATCCGTGGCGTTTTGTCATTTAAGCGCCGCTTTTTACAACGGCATTCACTTAATCGTTTATTGAGCCCGGCGTTGCGTTCTCTTCGAAGAACTCGCGCACAACTTCGATCTCACGTGTGCGCTTGAATGGCGGCAGGCTCTGCCATATACGGCGCCCATACGGTTTGTCGACGAGACGCGTGTCGCAGATCATCAGCACGCCACGATCGGTCTCAGCGCGAATCAGACGGCCCGCGCCCTGCTTGAGCGTAATCACTGCCTGCGGCAACTGATGGACCGCAAACGGGCTCAATCCCTTCTTCGTCAGCGCATCCAGACGCGCCGACAACACCGGGTCATCAGGCGGCGCGAACGGCAGCTTGTCGATCACGACCAGCGAGAGCGCATCGCCACGCACGTCCACGCCCTCCCAGAAGCTTTGACTGCCCACCAGAATCGCATTGCCGTACGCACGGAAGCGATCGAGCAACTCGGTGCGGCTCGCATCGCCCTGCACGAGCAGCGGATAGTTCCAGCCGCGCGCTTCAATGGCGTCGCGCAATTTAGCCGAGATGCGGTCCACCGCGCGCAACGTCGTGCACAGCATGAATACGCCGCCACCCGATGCCTCGATCGCGGGCAATGCAGCGTCGAACACGGCGTCGGTAAACATCGGCGACGACGGCTGCGGCAAATTACGCGGCACGTACAGAAGCCCTTGCGTCGGATAGTCGAAGGGACTTGGCAGCGTCATCGAACGTTTCGCGTTCAGGCCCATCTGCGCCGCATAGTGTGTGAAGTCGCCCCGCACCGACAACGTGGCCGACGTGAAGATCCACGCACGCGGCACGCCGGCACGCTGCTTCGCGAAGATCGGCGCAACCGACAGCGGTGTTTCGTGCAACTGCACAGTGTGCGCAAAGACTTCGATCCAGCGCACCTTTTCATTCGGATCGGCCCGCTCGGCCTTGGTGTCAGCCGCGGCTTGCTCAGCGGCTGCGCGCTCGGTCTCGGTGGGTGGCGCGGTCCAACCCGCGAGCACGCCTTGCAGCTCGCGTGCGCGGCGCAAACACGCGCCGATCGATTCGGCACGCTCGGCCTGACCGGCCAATGCCGAGGCCAATGCATCGAGTTCGGTTTCGAGCGTTTTGAGCGCGGGGAACAACGGATGATCGTCGGGCAACTGGCCGATCGATAGACGCACCGAGTCTTCCTTGAACGCCAGCCGCACGTCGCGCGCAGCGCGTTCGAGCGTCGAGCCAAGCTTCACCCAGTCGACCGTTTCGCGCGCATGGCCCAGACCCTCAGCCACGGAATCGCGCGCGAGTTCGAGAAATTGCGTCGTGGAGAGCGTCTCGCCGAAGAACAGCGTCGCGGTCTCCGGCAGTTGATGCGCTTCGTCGAAGATAACGGTGTTGGCGGTCGGGAGCAATTCAGCCATGCCGGTATCGCGCAACATGATGTCGGCGAAAAACAGATGGTGATTGACGACCACGATGTCGGCCTGCTGCGCCTCGCGGCGCGCCTGCATCACGAAGCACTCCTTGTAATGCGGGCACTCCTGGCCAAGACAGTTTTCACGCGTGGACGTGACCATCGACCACACCGCCGCCGTTTCCGGCACGCTCGCGAGTTCGGCCTTGTCACCGGTACGCGTGATCTTGGCGAAGCGAATGATGTCCTGCAGATACGAGGTTTCCTGGCGCGACGGCAGACGGCCGTTATCCGCTGTGCGCTGCAGATAGTAATGGCACAGGTAGTTCACGCGGCCCTTGAGCATCGCCACCGACACCGGCACGGCGAGCGCGTCGCGCACGGTCGGAATGTCGCGCTGAAAGAGCTGATCCTGCAAATGCTTGGTGCCCGTGGAGACGATCACCTTGCCGCCCCACAACATGGCCGGCACGAGATACGCATAGGTCTTGCCGGTGCCCGTACCGGCTTCCACGATCAGCGTGTTTTCGCTGCCGTCGAGACCGTTCGATTCGTCGTTTTCGGGGGTTTCGGTTGCAGCATCCGCGCCCGGCGATTGCAGACGCCGCGCGGGACGCTTTTGCGCTTCGAACATCGCGGGCTCGGGCATCGCGCGGCCCGACGCTTCCATGGCCGCCGCGACGGCGCGCGACATCTCGATCTGCGACGCGCGCGAACGATAGCCGTCGATCTGACGGGCAAGCAGGCCATTGTCGGCGAAGATATCGTCCAGTTCAGCGACGCGGCGCGGGTTCAATGACGCGGAGAGCGCTGACGTGGGCGCACGCGGTGCCGGAGCGCCGGCCACCGGAGCGTCGTCGCCCGCCGCGGCAGGCGGGGAAGTTTCAAGCGGTAAATTCAAGGCAAGCGTTTCCTGCAAAGTCCGGCGCGCGCGGCGCGACCCGGCACCTGCCAGGCCACGAACTCAGGCGCGTGCGTCCGGTTCGAGCTGCAATTGCAGCAAGATGATGGTGTCCTTGACTTTGAGTTTGCGCTTTTTCAGGCGCTGCAACTCGAAGTCGTCGATGCCGGGCTCATCCGACATTCGGTCGATCAAGCGATCGAGCCCACTATGCTCCGATTCCAGCTGCAGAATACGGTCGCGAAGTGTGTCCGTGGTGATGACGTGATGTTGATCGCGCATGCTCGCCTCCTCTCGTAAGCGGCCCGGGCTGCGTGGTGCAGCCCGATGCCTGAGGTTGCTGTCCGGCTTAAAACGCGTTACTGCGACTACTGTCCTGCTACAACCCTACCAGAACCCGCTACAGCACCTACTGTTGTTCCTGCTGCTGCTTTTGCTGTTCTTCAAGTTCCTGTTGCTGTTTCAACTGGTCCTGACGCTTCTGCTCGGCTTTCTCGGCCGCCTGCTTCTGACGGGCTTCGACGTCGGCCTTGTGCTGCGCTGCATCGGCCTGCTTCTTCTCGAAGCTCTGCTGCTTCTCTACCCGCTCCTGCGCCTTTTGTGCGCCCTGCTGACGCGCTTGCTCGAGCTTGCGCTGGAAATCGGCCTGCTTCTGGTCGTACGCCTGGCTATTGGCTGCGGCTTGCGACGGACTGATGCCGCGCTGCGCCTGATCCAGCGCATGCTGTTGCTGCTTCTGCTGATAGGCTTCTGCGTTAGCGCTGCGCTGCGGCGCCTCGGCTGCGCGCTGTGCCTGGTCGAGCTGGTGCTGGCGCTGCTTGTCTTCGTAGGCCTGTGCGTTGCGCGCGTCGTCGGCGGCGCGTTGCGGCGCACTCGCTTCATCTTGTGCGCGTTTGAGCGCCGCCTGCTCGTCACGCTCACGGGCGCGCTGGACACGCTGTTCGCCGTCGAGCGCGAGCTGTTCCTTGCGTATGTCGGCCTGCACCGAGCGCATGCTGTCGCGCGCCTTGTCCAGACAGTGGTTGACGAAGAACTTGCTGTAGCAATCGTGTTCGGCGACCGCGTAACGGTAGTTGTTGTCCTCGGTGCGCTGATCGAGCACTTTCTGCCGCGCGTCGAATGCGCTGTCAGGCGATGCCGCGTTATCAGCATTCGCAGCGTTGCCGGCATTATCCGCGCCCGTGGCGTTCTTGGTGCTCGTTGCGCCCGCCGCACTCGCCGCCTGCGCGCCCGCAACGGCTGCCGGGGCGAGACTGCTGGCGGCCTCGAGCGGCGCCGCGGATTGCGCTACGGCCGGCGCGGACATGGTCAGCGCAGCGGTCATGACGCACACGGTGCATGAAGCGAAAAACATCCCATTAGACGGGAACGCAGGCTTGAACACGGACCGCGACGCCGAAACGAGCGATGTAAGCGGCAAGCATGACAAACGCGGCGACAGAAAAAGCGGCAATTGTGACAAGCGAGAGACCAAGCGGGAGCCCAGGCGGTTGAGGGACAAGGAGGTTGGCAACGTCGTAAATGGTCAACGGAACATGCCCGAAATTCTATCACCCTGCGGTTGAGCCCTTTGGCATTTATGGCAAAATGCCCCGCTCCAGCAACCTGGTCGCAGCGCGCACGCCCCGCGTGCACCGGCGTGCCCGACGTGGGCGCGGCGTGTGCCATTGCCGCGCGACCTTTGATTGAGTAGCAGGAACACCAAGACCTTATGACGGAAACCGTAGCACTCAAGATCGTACAGCGCATCGCCGCCGAACTGTCCGTCCAGCCGCGCCAGGTCGCGGCCGCGGTGCAACTTCTCGACGAAGGAGCGACTGTTCCGTTCATCGCCCGCTACCGGAAGGAAGTGACCGACAATCTCGACGACACGCAACTGCGTAATCTCGAGGAGCGCCTGCTCTATTTGCGCGAGCTGGAAGACCGGCGCGCCACGATCATCGCGAGCATCGACGAACAGGGCAAGCTCACCGACGAGCTGCGCACCGCGATCGAAGGCGCCGACAGCAAGCAGGTGCTGGAAGACCTGTATCTCCCGTATAAGCCGAAGCGCCGCACGCGCGCGCAGATCGCCCGCGAAGCCGGCCTGCAGCCGCTCGCCGACGCGCTGCTGGCCAATCCCCTGCTCGACCCGCAAACCGAAGCCGTCGCCTACGTGGACGCCGAAAAAGGCGTCGCCGACATCAAGGCCGCGCTCGACGGCGCGCGCGACATCCTCTCCGAACAGTTTGGCGAAACCGCGGATCTGCTCGGCAAGCTGCGCGACTACCTGTTCAACCAGGGCGTGGTGTCGTCGAAAGTGGTCGAAGGCAAGGAAAACGCGGAAGAAGAGAAATTCCGCGACTACTACGACTACGCGGAAACCATCAAGACCGTCCCGTCGCATCGCGCGCTGGCCCTGTTCCGGGGCCGCAACGCGGGCGTGCTGATGGTCAAGCTGGGGCTCGGCGAAGAACTCGACGCGCAGGTGCCGCATCCGGGCGAAGCGTTGATCGCGCGCCACTTCGGTATCGCCAATCAGAACCGCCCGGCCGACAAGTGGCTCTCCGACGTGTGCCGCTGGTGCTGGCGCGTGAAAGTGCAGCCGCACATCGAAAACGAGCTGCTGACGAATCTGCGCGACGAAGCCGAGCACGAAGCGATTCGCGTGTTCGCGCGCAATCTGAAGGACCTGCTGCTGGCAGCGCCGGCGGGCCCGAAGGCTGTGATCGGCCTGGATCCGGGTATGCGCACCGGTGTGAAAGTCGCAGTGGTCGATCGGACCGGCAAAGTGCTCGCCACCGACGTGATTTATCCGCACGAGCCGCGCCGCGATTGGGACGGTTCGATCGCGAAACTGGCGCGCATCTGCGCGCAGACGCAGGCGGAGCTGATCAGCATCGGCAACGGCACGGCGTCGCGTGAAACGGATAAGCTCGCGAGCGAACTGATCGCGCGTCATCCGGAGTTCAAGATGCAGAAGATCGTCGTGTCGGAAGCCGGCGCATCGGTGTATTCGGCCTCTGAACTCGCGGCGAAGGAATTCCCTGACATGGACGTGTCGCTGCGCGGCGCCGTGTCGATTGCGCGCCGTCTGCAGGATCCGCTCGCGGAACTGGTGAAAATCGACCCGAAGGCAATCGGCGTCGGCCAATACCAGCACGACGTGAATCAGCGCGAACTGGCCCGCTCGCTCGACGCAGTGGTCGAAGATTGCGTGAACGCGGTCGGCGTGGATGCCAATACAGCGTCGGTCGCTTTGCTGGCGCGCGTGTCGGGTCTGAACGCGACGCTCGCTCGCAATATCGTCGACTATCGCGATGCAAACGGCCCGTTCCCCTCGCGCGAACATCTGCGCAAGGTGCCGCGTCTGGGCGACAAGACCTTCGAACAGGCCGCCGGGTTCCTGCGCATCAACAACGGCGAAAACCCGCTCGACCGCTCCTCGGTTCACCCGGAAGCCTATCCGGTCGTGGAACGCATGCTCGCGAAGATCAGCAAGCACGTCGGCGAAGTGCTCGGCAATCGAGAGGCGCTGCGCGGCCTGTCGCCGGCGGAATTCGTCGACGAACGCTTCGGCCTGCCGACCGTGCGCGACATTCTGCTCGAACTCGAAAAACCGGGTCGCGACCCGCGCCCCGAGTTCAAGACCGCGACCTTCCGTGAAGGCGTCGAGAAGGTTAGCGATCTGACGCCGGGCATGGTGCTCGAAGGCGTCGTGACGAACGTGGCCGCCTTCGGTGCGTTCATCGACATCGGCGTGCATCAGGACGGTCTGGTGCACGTGTCGGCCCTGTCGACGAAGTTCATCAAAGACCCGCACGAAGTGGTCAAGGCCGGTCAGATCGTCAAGGTGAAGGTGCTGGAAGTCGACGTGAAGCGCCAGCGTATCGCGCTGACCATGCGCCTGGACGACGAGTTCGGCGCGGCAGCAGCGCCGCGCAGCGGTGGCGGCGCCCAGCAGGACCGCGGCCGTTCCGGCGGCGGTGGTGGACGCGGCGCGCAGCAACCGCGCTCGCGTGAACCGGAAGCGGGCGGCGCAATGGCCGCGGCATTCGCCAAGCTCAAGCAGAAGTAAGCGGATTCATCAGCGCGCGATCCACTCGCGCGCTGATATTCGAGCGACTGAGCGACGAAAAAAAGCCCACGCAATTGCGTGGGCTTTTTTATCGCTTGTCGCTCGTCACTTACCGCGCCCCGGCATGCAAGGCGCTAACGAACCTGGGTCCGTCGTCAGATCTCGATCTTCGTCCCCAACTCAACCACCCGGTTGGCCGGGATGCTAAAGAAGTCGGTCGGCTTGGCGGCGTTCTGATGCATCCATGCGAACACACGTTCGCGCCACACCGACATGCCCGGCAACTGCGTCGGCACAACCGTTTCGCGCGCCAGGAAGAACGACGTGTCCATCAACTCGAACGTCATGTCGTGCGTGCGGCCCACCTCGAGCAGCACCGCCTTCACGTCGGGCGTTTCGTTGAAACCGTACGCCGCTTTAACGAGATACAAGCCGCCGTTGAGATCCTTGACCGTCACGCGTTCAGCATCCTTCACATACGGAATATCGAGCGTCATGAAGGTCAGGAAAATGGTGCGCTCGTGCAGCACCTTGTTGTGCTTCAGGTTGTGCAGCAAACTCACCGGCACGAGCGAATCACTGCCGGTCAGATAGATCGCCGTACCCGACACGCGATGCGGCGGGTGCGCAAGCAAGCCCTGCAGGAACGGCATGAGCGGGATACCGTCGGCGGCCGTGCGCTCCTTGACGATCATCCTGCCCTTGAACCACGTCATCAGCAGGAAGAACAGCAACGCGCCGATGCCAAGCGGCAACCAGCCGCCCTCTTCGACCTTCAGCAGATTGGCGCCGAAAAAGCCTAAGTCGACCACCATGAACACACCGATGATCATCGCCACGAGGAACTTGTTCCACTTCCACACCTTGACCATCACGACACAGGCGAGGACCGTAGTGATCACCATGGTGGCCGTCACCGCAATACCGTAAGCGGCGGCGAGATTGTCCGAGCTCTTGAACGCGATCACGATGCACAGAATGATGAACAGCAGCATCCAGTTCACCACCGGCACATAGATCTGACCGATCGCCAGTTCCGACGTGTGCATGATCTTCATGCGCGGCACGTAGCCGAGCTGGATCGCCTGGCTCGTCAGCGAATAGGCACCGGAAATCACTGCCTGCGACGCAATCACGGTCGCCACCGTCGACAGCACCACGAGCGGCAGCAACGCCCAATCCGGCGCGAGCAGGAAGAACGGGTTTTCGATCGCCTTCGGGTCATGCATCAGCAGCGCGCCCTGGCCGAAGTAGTTCAGCACCAGCGAAGGCATCACGAGGACGTACCACGCCATCCGGATCGGTTTGGCGCCGAAGTGACCCATGTCGGCGTAGAGCGCCTCGGCGCCAGTCAGCACCAGCACGACCGAGCCGAGCACCACGTAGGCCTGCAACACATGTGCGGCCATGAAGGTGTAGGCGTAATACGGGTTCAGCGCGCGGATCACGTTCGGCGACTGAACGATGTGCCACAGCCCCAGCGCGGCGAGCACCAGGAACCACACCACCATGATCGGGCCGAACAGGCGGCCGACGGTGGCCGTGCCATGCCGCTGAATCCAGAACAGCAACACGAGAATCACCATGGTGAGCGGCAACACCAGATGAGACATATTGGGTGCCGCGATCTCCAGACCCTCGACCGCGGAGATCACCGAAATGGCGGGCGTAATCACCGCGTCGCCATAGAACATGCACGCACCGAAGATGCCGAGCATCATCAGCAAGCCGGCCGCTTTCGACTTCTGGTCGACAGAGCGCAGCGCCAGCGCCATCAGCGCGAGAACACCGCCTTCGCCGTTGTTGTCGGCACGCATCACGAACAATACGTACTTGATGCTGACCACGATCACGATCGCCCAGAACAGCAGCGAGATCACGCCCAGAATCGATTGATCGGTCAGCGGAATGCCATGTGACGGGCTGAACGCCTCTTTCAGCGAGTACAGCGGGCTCGTGCCGATATCGCCGAACACCACTCCGATCGCGGCAATCGCGAGGGAAGGCAGAGGCTGTTTGTGCACGTGATTGTTATCTGTCATAGACGCGAGGAAATCCGTTCCCTGAGCGGAAAAAACGACCGCTATTCTAAACTGCCCGCCTAGCGCCGCCCGGCTTGTTGTGGATACACCACGTGGATGGTCCGCGAAGTGTAGCACCGCGATTTAGGCGCGTCTGCTGCGTCAGGCGTTTCGCCGGCGCCGGCAAGCGCATTCTGCGGAGCGCCGTTCGCAGCCCGTGCTACGGCGTACACACTAAGCACGCGCTTAGCATCCAGCACTCACACTCAATGCATACGGCGCACATAAAAAAACGGAGCCCAACCGGACTCCGTTCTGCAGGCACTGCACGGGCTACGACGCGATAAGTACGGCGTCGTAGCGCGCATCACGTGCCCGACGACTCCTGCTGCATACCGCGCTTGATCCACGCACCGAGATTATGCGGGCGAACCGTATCCCACTCCTCGAACGGCTGGTGAATCCACGGATTGGTAGGCAGATACTGCACGTGGTAATCGGGCTTCACTTTCGAGCAGCCCTTGTACCAGAGCACCGCCGAGCGCACCGCGGTGATCGCCGGATAGCGCTCTTTCAGATGCTGCTGCACGCGTGCCAGCGTCACACCGGAATCGACCAGGTCGTCGACCAGCAGCACGTTGCCATGCAGCTCGCCGCGCGTCATCGTGATGTATTGCGCGATGTCGAGTTCGCCCTGCTCCGTGCCGGCCGCTTCGCGGTACGAACTGGTCGCGAGAATCGCCAGCGGCAGATCGTAAATACGCGAGAGCTGATCGCCGACGCGCAAACCGCCGCGCGCGAGACACAGGATCTTGTCGAACTTCCAGCCCGACTCATGCACGGCCAACGCCAGCAGTTCGATCAGCCGGTGATACTCGTCCCAGCCGACCCACAGGCTCTTGTCATCGTTACGCGGATCTTTCATCGCAATCATGGGTACACCTTGCACCATGGCTTAAACCTTGAACGGATGACGAAGCAGGATCGTTTCGTCACGATCCGGACCGGTCGACACCATGTCGATCGGAATACCCGCGACTTCCTGCACACGCGTCAGATACGCACGCGCGCTGGCCGGCAGCTTGTCCCATGCCGTGATGCCGACGGTGCTTTCCTTCCAGCCCGCGAAGGTTTCGTACACCGGCACGCAACGCGCGACTTCCGAAGCGCCACGCGGCAGCAGGTCGACATGCTTACCGTCGACCGTGTAGCCGATGCACAGCTTCACTTCGTCGAGGCCGTCGAGCACGTCGAGCTTGGTGATGCACAGGCCCGACACGCCGTTGATCTGGATCGAGCGGCGCAGCGCGGCGGCGTCGAGCCAGCCGGTGCGGCGCGGACGGCCGGTGACCGAACCGAATTCCTTGCCGACCTTGGCGAGTTCCAGGCCGATCGGTTCCTGACGCGCTGCGTTATCCGCGTCGTACAGTTCGCTCGGGAACGGGCCCGAACCGACACGCGTGCAATACGCTTTGGTGATGCCGAGAATGTAGTTCAGCTTTTGCGGACCGACGCCTGCACCCGCAGTGGCCGCACCGGCCACGCAGTTGCTCGACGTGACGTACGGATAGGTGCCGTGGTCGATGTCGAGCAACGTGCCTTGCGCACCTTCGAACAGCAGGTTGTTGCCGGCTGCGTTTTCGTCGTACAGACGGCGCGACACGTCGGTCACCATCGGCTTCAGACGGTCGGCATAGCTCAGCATCGTGTCGAGCGTTTGCTGGAAGTCGACCGCGGCGACACCCAGGTATTGCGTCAGCACGAAGTTGTGATAATCGAGGTTTTCACGCAGACGTTCGGCAAAGCTTTCCGGCTCGAACAGGTCCTGCACGCGCAAACCGCGGCGCGCCACCTTGTCTTCGTAGGCCGGGCCGATACCGCGACCGGTGGTGCCGATCTTGCTCGCGCCACGGCGCGCTTCGCGGCCCTGGTCGATGGCAATGTGATACGGCAGGATCAGGGTGGTGGCTTCGGAAATGAAGAGGCGATTCTGAACATCGACCCCGGCGGCTTCGAGCTCGCCAATTTCCTTGAACAGCGCTTCCGGCGACAACACGACGCCATTGCCGATGTAGCACGCGACGCCGGGATGCATGATGCCCGACGGAATCAGACGCAAGATGGTTTTCTTGCCGCCGATGATAAGCGTGTGACCGGCATTGTGACCGCCCTGGAAGCGAACGACGCCTTGAGCGTGGTCCGTCAGCCAGTCGACGATCTTGCCCTTGCCTTCATCACCCCATTGGGTTCCCACGACGACGACGTTACGCCCGGGGTTCACATTCACTGCGCTGGCAGACATGTTGTTTCGTAAGCTGGTTAAAAACGTATTCTACCTATGTTCGCGGAACCTTCCGAATTTTTCCGTTTCCGCTCAATGGTATGCACGTTATGGTGGGTATGTCGAAAATAGCGCGGCGAGTGGCCGCGCCGGGTCCGGCGACGCTTTGGACGCCGTCTGAAATGCCCTTGGGTCGCCCCGCAAGCGGTCTATCTATTCGTGCTCAGGGACGGGGTTCAACCACCCACGCGCCGTTGCGCTCGACCAACACGCGGTCGCAGGCGAATTCGTCAAGATCGTGCTCGTGGCCAGGGAGTGCCTGGATCACGACTTCACCGGCGTTACGCAGCGCGGCGACGCTGGTGCGCAACGCTTCGTCGTGCTGCCACGGTGCAAGAATCGCGCTGCTGCGGGCTTCCACAGGCGAAATACGAGCGACCTCGCGCAGATCGAGCGAGAAGCCGGTGGCCGCGCGCGCGCGGCCGTAGGCCTGGCCAACGTGGTCGTAACGGCCGCCGCGCGCAACCGCATTCGGCACGCCGTCGACATACGCCGAGAACATCACGCCACTGTGGTACGCGTAGCCGCGCAAATCGGCCAGGTCGATCATCACTTCGGCGCCTTCCACCTGGCTTGCAAGGAACGCGAGGTCGTCGAGCGCGCGCGCGATGGCCGGTGCGTTCGGCAAGCGTGCACGGGCTTCGTCGAGCACCGACGCGTCGCCGTAAAGCGTGGGAAGCGAGCGCAATGCGTCCCGCGTAACCGGGGTGAGATTGGCGGTCAGCTCGACGAGGCGCGGCACATCCTTGCCGGCCAACGCGTCGTAGAGCGATTGACCCAGTTCGTCCGCAGCAGGCTCCGCTTCGATCAACGCGGCGAGCACGCCTGCATGACACAAATCGAGCCGCACTTTCGCGAGGCCGGCCAGACGCAGCGCGTCGAGCATCAACTGCTGGATTTCCAGATCCGCTTCGAGGCCGGCGTGACCGTAGATTTCGGCACCGATCTGGATCTGCTCACGCGTGGCGTGCAGGCCGCGCGGACGCGTATGCGCGACATTGCCGGCATAGCAAAGCCGCGTCACACCCTGACGATTCAACAGGTGCGCGTCGATCCGCGCGACCTGCGGCGTAATGTCGGCGCGCAGACCGAGCGTGCGCCCGGACATCTGATCGACAAGCTTGAACGTGCGCAGATTCAGATCGTGCCCGCCGCCGGTGAGCAGCGACTCGATGTATTCGAGCAGCGGCGGCATCACCATCTCGTAGCCGTACGAGCGGAAACGGTCCAGCAAATGGCGCCGCAACTCTTCGATCTTGCGGGCTTCCGACGGCAGCACGTCGGCGATATTCTCGGGAAGTAACCAGGTCGACATCGATACAGTCCTACGACGTTGAACACGGCAGCTGGGTGTGCCGGTAAGTGAGTGTGAATGGCGGGCAAAGGCTCTATTCTGGCGGCTGTAGCAGGCATCGGAACTGCCCTTCGCAGCCCCTTAGCCAACCTTGGCCAAGCTTGGCCCGCGCCGGAACGCTCGCTGTTGCCACGCATGTCGCCAACGCGGCCGTGCGCGGCGACGGACGCTGTGCAGCGCCCCTTCAGGTCACGATAAACAGCAGGATCAGCCCGAGCACCATCACGACCAGCCCGCCGACGCGAATCTGATGCGGCGGCCGTTCCGCTATTTTACGGAATGTGTCGCGCCAGGCGCTCGGGAAAACGAAGGGAAACATCCCTTCGATAATCAGCATCAATGCGATCGCGAGCAGTAACGAGCCGGCTATGTCCATGCGAATGAAGGGGCCGCGATGCGGATGCCGCGGCCTTCCGGTTATCAGTGTTTGCGCGGTACCGCGGGAGCGTCCGGGGCGGCGCCGCCGGTCGGGCTACGCATGAAGCGGAAGAACTCGCTGCTCGGGTCGACCACGATCACGTCGCCTGGCTTGAAGGTGTTCTTGTACGCCTGCATGCTTTGATAGAACTGGTAGAACTGCGGGTCGCTGCCGTATGCCTCGGCCGCGATTTCCGCTGCCTTGGCATCGCCCTCGCCCTTGATGGTCTGCGCCTGCTTATAGCCGTCCGCGAGAATCGCCTGTTGCTGGCTGACGGCGTCCGCCTTGATCTGGTCCGCCTCAGCCGTGCCCTTCGCACGTTCGTCGGCTGCAGCCTGCTCGCGTGCGGCGATCATCCGCTTGTAGACCGTGTCGGCCATAGCTGCCGGGAAATCGACGCGCGTGAGTTGCACGTCGAGCACCGAAACGCCCAGCGATGCTGCGGCTTTGTCCATCGCGCCACGCGCTTCGTCGGCAACGGCTTGTTGCTTCGCAAGCGCATCGGTCAGCGTGACCTTGCCGAACGCGTCGCCGAGCGCACTGCGCGACAACAGCGCCAGACGGTCCGGCAAGCTTTGCACGTCGCTCTTCGTTTCGGCGAGCAGCTTCAGTGGATCGGTCACGCGGTATTTGATGACCGGGTTGGCCAGCAGGTCGGTCTTGTCCGACGTGACATAGCGATCTTCATCCGGCGCGTCGAGCGACTGGATGCGGTTATCGACCAGCGTGACCGTTTGCAACGGCGGCGGCAGCTTCACGTGCAGACCGGGGCCAAGCAATTCGGGCGCGGTGTCGCCATGCGAGGACAGCACGGCCATATGCCGCTGGTCGACCACGAATACCATCGACGATGCGGCGAACAGCACGATGACTAAGGCAACGACGAGCGCAATGATCTTGTTCATGGTGTGCGCTCCTTATTGAACGTCGTCTTCGCGCATACGGCTGCGGAAGGAGTCGCGTGAACGCAGTGCGTCGCTGCTGGCTGCCGCCTGGCTGGCAGGCGTTGAGACCGCGGCGGGTGCGGAAGGAGCGGCAGACGGCGCGGCTGCGCTGCTCGCGGCTTGCGGCACGGCAGCAGCTGACGCAACGGCAGCACCGGAAGCGGTCGCAGCGGCGTCGGCAACACGCTGGCGAGTCTGCTCGACCAGCTTGTCGAGCGGCAAATACAGCACGTTGTTGCCGCTCTTGCTGTCCACAAACACCTTGGTCGTATTCGAATAGATCTGCTGCATGGTTTCCAGGTACATGCGCTCGCGAATCACAGCGGGCGCTTTCGAGTACTGCGCGTAGACCTGCTTGAAGCGCTCAGCGTCGCCTTGCGCCTGGGCCACGGTCTTGTCGCTATACGTTTTCGCTTCGTCGACCTGGCGCGCGACGTCGGCTTGCGCGCGCGGCAGCAACTCGGCGGCATAAGCCTGCGCGTCGCGCTTGGCGCGCTCGTTGTCCTGACGCACTTTGGCGGCGTCGTCGAAAGCGGTTTGCACCTGGTCGGGCACCTGCACGCCCTGAATCGTTACACCGGTCACGGCGAGGCCGGACTGGTCTCCATCCAGGGATTGCTGAATCGACGCCATCAGTTGCTGGCGAATTGCTTCGCGATCCTGATAGAGGATGTCGTTGGTACTGCGCGCACCGACGATGCTGCGCACCGCCGCCTGCGCGGCCTGCATCACGCTCTGATCGGGATCGACGCTGCGGAAGAGATAATCCGTCGGCTTGCTCACCTGGTACTGCACGGCAAAGCGCACGTCGACGATATCGGCGTCGTGCGTGAGCATCGACGCGTCCTTCACGTTGGCGAGACGCACCACGTTGTTACGGCCGATCTCCACCTGGCGGATCTGGCCGACATTGACGAGTTCATGCGCTTCGAACGGATACGGCAGGCGCCAATGCACACCCTGCGCGGCGGTATAGCGATACTTGCCGAACTGCATCACGACGCCGGCCTGGCCATCCTGCACGACGAACACGCCGCTGCCGAGATAGATCGCGATCAGCACGCCGATCACGATGCCCACGCCAATGCGTGCGCCGCGACCGTTGTCCGGACGGCCACCACCCGCACCGCCGCCCTTGCGGCCGAACACCCGGCTCAAACGGCGGTTGAAATCGCGCCACATCTCGTCGAGATCGGGCGGACCTTCACCGTCCTTGGCCGGCGGACGCTTGGGTTCGTTGGGGCGTTGGCGGTCGCCATTGCCGTCGCCCCGGCCCCAGCGCGGATCGTTCAGTGAAAACATGGCGCGCATGCGCAGCCAGATACTCCGCTCGTTGTAATCGTTCACCTGTGTTCGTTCACCAGAGTAGACAGCGGGTCAGTGCAATTGGAGCGGGTCAGTGCCCGAGTTCTGAGACCTTCCGGTCCTCGCGTGGTGCTGCCGACCGGTCTTCTTCCGACAGATCGACCAACGTATCGGAGAGAGGTTCGGCAGTAGCGATTTCAGCGATGGCAGCGCGCAATGTGTCCAGCCCTTGCCCCGTGCGCGCGCTCAAAAAGACGCGCGAAATATTACCATACTCATCCCGCTCGACCGCGTCGCCACGGGCCGCCAACTCCAGCACGGCGTCGATCTTGTTGAACACCAGCACCTGACGGATCGTATCCGCACCGATTGCGTGCAACACCTCATTCACCTGATCGATCTGATCGAGGCGCACGGCGCTCGACGCGTCGACCACGTGCAGCAGCAGGTCGGCGTGGATGGTTTCCTCGAGCGTGGCGCGGAAAGCCGCCACCAGTTGGTGAGGCAATTCGCGGATGAAGCCGACCGTGTCGGATACCACCACCTGGCCGGCTTCGTCGCCGAGATAGACGCGGCGGGACGTGGTATCCAGCGTGGCGAACAACTGGTCGGCGGCGTACGCCTGGGCCTTCGTCAACGCATTGAAAAGTGTGGATTTGCCCGCATTCGTGTAGCCGACCAGCGATACGGACATGGTCTGGTTACGGCTGCGCGCGCGGCGCTGCGTGCCGTGCTGACGGCGCAGCTTTTCGAGGCGGGTTTTGAGCGCCTTGATCCGCTCGCCGATCAAACGGCGGTCGGTTTCGAGCTGCGTTTCACCAGGGCCGCGCAAACCGATACCGCCTTTCTGGCGTTCAAGGTGGGTCCATGCGCGGATTAGCCGCGTCGATAGATACTGCAACTGCGCGAGCTCCACCTGCAGCTTGCCTTCATGGCTGCGGGCGCGTTGCGCAAAAATATCGAGGATCAGGCTGGTGCGATCAATCACGCGGCGGTTAAGCGCCTGCTCCAGATTGCGCTGCTGCGCAGGGGCCAGAGCGTGATTGAAAATGACGAGTTCGATGTCGTTCGCCTCACACGCAAGACGCAATTCTTCGGCCTTGCCGCTGCCGACAAACATCTTGGCATCGGGACTGGACCGGCGCCCCGTGAGGGTGACTAAGGGATTCGCGCCCGCGCTTTGCGCGAGCAGGCTGAGTTCTTCGAGACTGGCTTCGAAATCGAGTTTACCGAAGTCGATGCCGACAAGCGCTGCATTGATCAAATTGGAGGGTATCAAAATGAGGCGGCCGGGAGTAATCGCCAACGGGCGACGCTACGCCGGCCGCGACGGGGGTTAGGACTGTTCGGAATCCGGGTGGAAATTCACCGGACGGGCAGGCACGACAGTCGAAATTGCGTGCTTGTAGACCATCTGGGTGACCGTATTCCTGAGCAACACGACGTACTGGTCGAACGATTCGATGTTCCCTTGAAGCTTGATGCCGTTGACCAAGTAGATCGACACCGGCACGTGCTCTTTACGCAGTGCGTTCAAAAACGGGTCTTGTAACAATTGCCCTTTGTTGCTCATAGCAAACTCCGTATTTTTTTGCAGGTTGACTGAATTGACGACGAAGAAAAAGAGATCCGCCGTCAACCGCTACACTATAGCCGATTTTCATTTTTGCGCGAGAGGCCGGGCCCTGCGGCCAAACCCAACACACACGCGGGTTTCAGCCTGGGTTTAGCCTTTGTCCGCGTAAGGGTTCGTTGATGATCTGAACTCTATGCGCAATGGAGTCCCGATCAGCTTGAAAGTTTCCCGGAAGCGGTTTTCGAGGTAGCGTTTGTACGTTTCAGTGATCGCATCGAGCGCGTTACCGTGAATCACGATGATCGGCGGATTCTGTCCGCCCTGGTGCGCGTAACGCAGTTTCGGGCGCACCGGACCGCGCCGGCGCGGTTGCTGGAATTCCACGGCCTCGATCAGCGCGCGCGTCAACTTCGGCGTCGGCAGCTTGGCCATCGCGGCGGCGTAAGCGTCGTCGACCGAGCGCATCAGCGGGCCAATACCGGTTTTTTCCGCGGCGGAAATGAAGTGGAATTTGGCGAAGTCGAGAAATTTTAGTTTGCGCTCGATGTCCGCCTTGGTGCGCTCGCGCACATGCGAATCGAGCCCGTCCCACTTGTTCACGCCGACGACCAGCGCGCGGCCCTGCTCCACCACGAAACCGGCAATGTGCGCGTCCTGTTCGGAAATATCCTGTTGTGCGTCAAGCAGCAGGATCACGACGTTCGCGTCCGAGATCGATTGCAGCGTCTTCACCACCGAGAACTTCTCGATCGCTTCGAACACCTTGCCGCGGCGGCGCAAACCGGCCGTGTCGATCAGCGTGTAGGGCTTGCCCTGACGCTCGAAGTCGACGTAGATCGAATCGCGCGTGGTGCCCGGCATGTCGAACGCGATCACGCGCTCTTCGCCTACCAGCGCGTTGATCAAGGTCGACTTGCCGACGTTCGGCCGGCCGACGATCGCGATCTTCACGCCGTGCGCCTGTTTTTCCTCGTCGCTCTCTTCCGGCTGTCCGGCGTACGCGACACCCAGCGCGTCATTGATCATTTCGGTGACGCCGTCGCCGTGTGCCGACGAAATCGCGCGCGGGTCGCCGAGACCGAGTTCGTAGAAGTCGGCGGCCACCGTGCTGTACTTCATCCCCTCCGCCTTGTTGACGACGAGGAAGATCGGCCGGCCGGTCTTGCGCAGGTAGTCGGCAATCGTCTTGTCCTGCGGCGCGAGACCGTTGCGGCCGTCGACGATGAACACGACGACGTCCGATTCCTCGACCGCCTGGCGGGTTTGACGCGCCATCTCGTGCAGGATGCCGTCTTTCGCGACCGGCTCGAAGCCGCCGGTATCGACGACCAGATACGGCCGGTCGCCGGCGCGCCCCTCGCCGTAATGGCGATCGCGGGTGAGACCGGGCAGGTCGGCAACCAGCGCATCACGCGTACGCGTGAGACGGTTGAATAGCGTGGATTTCCCCACATTGGGGCGCCCAACCAGGGCAATAACGGGTTTCATCAGATGTTGTTCACGGTGAAACGCGGGATCGAAATCGACCGCCCGCGTAGCGACGCCATGCGGCCGCTACACGGCAGCGTTTGACGAAAATTATCACGAATTCGGCCAGCCCCGGATGTGCTGTCAATATGCGCACCCGGGCGGACGGGGGGTTTGGCTGTATGGGGCGGCGCCAGTGGGCCGCCAGGTTCAGTCTGTCTTGCTCAACGGCTCGCACGCCAGTTCGATACGATTCTCTACGATGCCGTTGAAGGTGGCGCCGCAAGCAGCCACCGTTGGCCACATGGGCCGTTTCTGATCCGACTTGCCGGACCAGCCAGTCCGGCGGAATATTTCTAGTAACTCTACTGCACAGCAAAAACGCGTGCGGCCGGCGAAGCCGGCCTGCACGCTTGACGAAGCCTGACTACCAACGGCCTGCGCGATTAGCGCGGGCGGTAGCCGTACAGGTCGCCGTCGCGCGTCTGCACGACCAACGTGTCGCCGGCCAGCACCGGCGCCGCGGTAATCGGGCTGCCGTCAGTCTTCACACGGGCCACGAGCGTGCCGTCGTCGCGCGACAGGAAGTGCACGTAACCCTGATAGTCGCCCAGCACGGCGGCGTGACCCAGGATGAACGGAACGCTGAGGTCGCGGTTCTTCAGCTTGTCGTTCTTCCACAGCGGCGCGCCGCTGCTGACGTCGAACGCCGACACGACCGACCAGTCGTCGGCTGCCACCACGGCGCGATCATCCTGCGCGAGGCCGCTCGTGCTCGAGAACGCCTTTTCCCACAACGCACGACCCGAGTTTGCATCGAAGCAGCCAATCTGGCCCTGGAACGTCACCGCGCAGGTTTCCGAACCGAGCAGCGTGGGCGGGCCCGTCACGTCGTTGATGCGCTCCACTTCCGTCACGCCCTTCGGATACGACACCGGCGTCTGCCAATAGTTGTCGCCGGTCTGCAGGTTGATCGCGGCGAACGCGCCACCCGGGAAGCCCGCCAGCACGGCCGCGTCACCCGCGAACGTCATGCCCGACGATACGCGCAGATTGAGCGGCACCGCGCGGTTGCGATAGTTCCACTTCTGCTCGCCGGTTTGCGCATTGAACGCGACGATCTGACCGTCGACCGTGCGCACCACCACGAGGCCGTTGCCGACCAGCGGCGGCGAGATGATTTCGCCAGGCGCCTTGGCGGTCCACAATTGCTTGCCGTCCGCGCCGAGCACGTAGACGTCGCCCTTCAGGCCGCCGACCGCCGTGAGTGTGCCGTCGCTGCCGACACCTGCCGAGAGGTCGTCATGCAGCTTGACGCGCCAGATGTCCTGACCAGTTTGCGCGTCGATCTTCGCAACCGAGCCGTTCGCGCCGGCCGCGTACACCGCGTTGCCGACCGCGACCGGCGAGAACAGGTAACGGCCCGCCTTGCCCACGCTGGCCTTCCACGCCTGCTGCACGTCGAGCACGGGTTTGAACTCGGTGAGCGGCGTCGGCACGCGGCGCTCGTCTTTCGCGGATGAGCAAGCCGCCATGGTGAGGACGGTCATCGCACAGGCAACGGGCACAGCGTAACGTTTCAGCAGATTCATCGGTGGACGAAGCATTCAGGAAATTAATTAAAGGAGACCGGTTGGTCGTGTCATGCGGCGCGCTGCATGCGGCGATTAGCCGCCCAGCGCGTCCAGCTTGAACTGAATCAACTGGCGAGCCGAGCTATCGTTTTGCGACAGCGAGTCGAGCGCAAGCTTGTAGGCCGCGCGCGCATCGTCACGCTTGCCTTGTGCCGCGAGCAGGTCACCGCGGCCGTTCGCCACAACGCCCTTGAACGCATCGGACTGCGGTTCGGCGAGCAGTGCCAGACCCTGGTCGTAAGCCTTGTCGTCGAGCAGCAGCGAAGCCAGACGCAGCTTGGCGATCTGCTTGAACTCGTCGTCTTTGGCGTGATCGATGGTCCATTGCAACTGGGCCTTCGCGGCGACTTCGTCACCCGCGGCGTACAGCGTCTTGGCGGCGCCCAGCGCGGTCATCTGCGCATACGCGGTGCTACTGAACTTGTCTTCCATGTCGCTGGCGACGCGCGTGATCTTCGCCTTGTCGCCCGATGCCACAGCTTGCTGCACCTGGTCATACAGCACCGCGGCTTCCGCGGCCTGGCGCCGTTGCCAGAAATTCCAGCCGTTCCAGCCCGCTGCGGCGACCAACGCCACCAGCACGATCCACGTGGTTGCATTACCCCACTGCGTCCACCATGCTTTCAGACTTTCAATCGATTCTTGTTCGTCGTGGTAACTCATCGCCCGGCGATTTCCTCTTTCTTGATACGTGTGCGTGTCGAGCCAAGGGGCTCGACGACATCGCGATCAGTCGTCGCCGTCTTCGGCGGTTGCAACCATCGCATTGATTAGAAATTCGGTCAAGTCTTCGGCGGGCACGTTATGTTGCTCGCTCTTACCGCCGTTAGCGCCTGTATCGCGCAGTGGCTTGACGCCGACCGTACCGTTGGCGATCTCGTCTTCGCCGAGAATCACCGCGAATGCCGCGCCGCTGGCGTCAGCACGCTTCATCTGCGACTTGAAGCTCGCCGTCTGACCGTCCGCGCTGCAATGCAGGATCACGTCGAGCCCCGTATCGCGCAAGCGCTCGGCGATGATAAAGGCCTGTTCGCGTGCCGCGTCGCCCTGATGGACCACGTACACGTCGCAACCTTCGTCTTCCGGTACGAGTTGCTCTTCTTTCAGCAACTCGAGGATACGTTCGACACCCATTGCCCAACCGCACGCGCCCGTCGGCTTACCGCCAAGCTGTTCGATCAGCGGATCGTAACGGCCGCCGGCCGCGACTGTGCCTTGCGCGCCAAGCTTGTCGGTCACCCATTCGAACACGGTCAGATTGTAATAATCGAGACCGCGCACGAGACGCGGATTGATCGTGAACGGGATGTTGTTCGCCTTCAGAATGCGCTGCAGGCCTTCGAAGTGCGCGCGCGATTCTTCGCCGAGAAAATCGATCAGCTTCGGCGCGTTCTGCGCGACTTCCTGCATCGCCGGATTCTTCGTGTCGAGCACGCGCAGCGGATTCGTGTACAGACGGCGCTTCGCCTCTTCGTCGAGCACGTCCATGTGCTTTTCGAGGTACGCGATCAACTCGACGCGATGGGCCGCGCGCTCTTCCGCGAGACCCAGCGAATTGAGTTCGAGCTTGATGCCGATAAGCCCAAGGTCGTCCCACAAACGCTGGCACATCATGATGATTTCAGCGTCGGCATCCGGGCCGGCGAAGCCCAAGGCTTCCACGCCGACCTGATGGAACTGCCGGTAGCGGCCGCGCTGCGGACGCTCGTGACGGAACATCGGGCCGATGTACCACAGGCGCTTCGGACCATCGTACAGCATGTTGTGCTCAATCACGGAGCGCACGACAGCCGCCGTGTTTTCCGGGCGCATCGTCAGATTTTCGCCGTTCAACGCGTCGGTGAAGCTGTACATCTCTTTCTCGACGATGTCGGTCACCTCACCGATACCGCGCTTGAACAACTGCGTATGCTCGATGATCGGCGTACGAATATTCTGGTATCCGTACGAACGCAGCATCGACTTGACGGTCGCCTCGAAAAATTCCCACAGCCCGGCTTCCTGCGGAAGGATGTCGTTCATGCCCTTCACGCCGGACAACTTTTCGAGCTTTTTCTTCTGTTCAGTCATCTGTCTTCGATTGACGGTTTTTAGTTGAGTGCTTCGGCGCGGCCATAGCGGCGCTCGACGTAGTCACTCACGATTTGCTGGAATTCTTGCGCGATGTTGTCACCGCGCAGCGTCTTGACCTTCTCGCCGTCGACAAACACCGGCGCAGCCGGATTTTCGCCCGAGCCCGGCAAGCTGATGCCGATATTCGCCTGCTTCGATTCGCCCGGACCGTTGACGATGCAGCCCATGACCGCGACGTGCATCTTCTCGACGCCAGGATACTGATCGCGCCACACCGGCATCTGCGTACGCAGATAGGTCTGGATTTGCGACGCCAGTTCCTGGAACAGTGTGCTGGTCGTGCGGCCGCAACCCGGGCACGCGATCACCATCGGCGTGAACGAACGCAGGCCCATGGTCTGCAAAATTTCCTGGCCGACGATCACTTCGCCCGTTCGCGGGCCGCCCGGTTCCGGCGTCAGCGAGATACGGATCGTGTCGCCAATGCCTTGCTGCAGCAACACCGACAACGCAGCGGTCGACGCCACGATGCCCTTCGAACCCATGCCCGCTTCGGTCAAACCGAGATGCAGCGCGAATTCGCAACGGCGCGCGAGTTCACGATACACCGCGATCAGATCCTGCACGCCACTGACCTTGCACGACAGAATGATCTTGTTGCGCGGAAGGCCGATTTCGACTGCACGTTCCGCCGAGCCGATCGCCGACTGGATCAGCGCTTCGTACATCACGCTCTGCGCTTCCCACGGGGTGGAACGCGCGGCGTTTTCGTCCATCATCTTCGCGAGCAGGTCCTGGTCGAGGCTGCCCCAGTTGACGCCGATCCGCACCGGCTTGTCGTACTTCACGGCCGCTTCGATCATCTGCGCGAACTGCGTGTCGCGCTTCGCGCCGTGGCCGACATTGCCCGGATTGATCCGGTACTTCGACAGCGACTCCGCGCACGCGGGGTAATCGCGCAGCAGCAAATGGCCGTTGTAATGAAAATCGCCGACCAGCGGCACCGACACGCCCATGCGGTCGAGCTGCTCGCGAACGGCCGGCACGGCCGCCGCCGCTTCCGGCGTGTTGACCGTGATACGCACCAGTTCCGAACCGGCTTGCGCCAGTTCCTTGATCTGGATCGCCGTGCCGATCGCGTCCGCGGTGTCCGTGTTGGTCATCGACTGGACGCGCACGGGCGCGTCGCCACCGATGGTGACGAGCTGGCCGCCCCAACGGACATCGACCGCGTGCGACTTGCGCCGCGCGGCGTGCCCGCCGAACACCGGCTCGTTTGAAACGATCTTGCTACTGGATTGGGATTGAGCTTCGGATTGCATCGAAAAACCCATTTACGCCGCAAGCGCCACACAAAAGACGTGGCGCCTGAATTGAAAAAGCGTCGCGACCCGGTTGGCCTCGACGCATACCGTATCTATCAAGGCAGCGCGAAGCGTGCCACGTTACCCTTGGCTGCCGAATATTTCGACGGATCGACTGGCTGGCCATCGAGCGTAAGCGACTCGAGACCTGCCCTGTTGCCGATTGTGACCTTGAAAGGGGCCGCGCCCGTCACTTCCTTCGTATCGCCTGCGTGCACGAGGCCGGAGAACACTTCCTTGCCGTCCTTGCCACGCACGCTGAACCAGCTGTCCTGTGTCACGCGCAACGCGATGATCGCCTCACCTGCGGCCGGCGCCGCCGTTGCTGCGGTTGCCGTATCCGATGCGCCAATCGCGGCGACCACCGGCGCGCTCGCGCCTTGCGCCGCAGCCTGGGCCTGCGAACTGGCCTTCGGCGCGACCGCTGCCGCTGTGGCCGCCGGCGCGGAAGACGGCTCCGTTCCGGTCGCCAGCGGCGCGGGCATCGGCGTAGCCGACGCTGCGTTATCCGCGGCGGCCTGCGTTTCCGGCGCGGAAGCAGCTTCTTCCACGGTTGCCTCGGAACCTGCCGCTTGACCTTGCGCCACCGCGCCCGATGCGCCGGTCGCGCCACCCGTGGCGCCGTTCGCGCTCGCCTTCAACCGTGCGAGCCACGCCGACGAATCACCGCCATTGGTATGCCACATGCCGAGCGCGATCACCGCGACGATCACCGCCGCAATGCCCCATAGCCACGAGCGGCTCTTTTGCCCACTGCCGCCGAGCGACAGCGATACACGGCCGCGCGGCAAATCCCGGCCGGACGAAGCCGGCATCGACAGATCCGGCGCCGGTACGCCCTTCTCGCGGCGCAAAGCCTGCGTGAACGGCGTGGGATCGGCGCCGAGCATCTTCGCGTAGCTGCGCACCACGCCGAGCGCAAAGGTCGTGTCCGGCAAATGGCTGATGTCACCCGATTCGAGCGCACGCAACTTGGTGACGGATACCTTCAGGCGTGCCGACACGTCTTCGATGGTCCAGCCTTTCGATTCACGCAATTGGGTCAAGCGCGCGCCAACCGCTACCAGGGAATCCAAACCCGTCAGGCCCGGCTGCACAACAGGCTGCACCACCGCCCGTGCGGCCGGCGCCGGGTGGCCTTCGTTTGTGTCTGTGTCATGCGGCTGCGGGTGCTGCGGCTCACTCATCCCAAATCCTTTCGCGTCGATTCTTTTTCACTTGTGCAACCCGGACGGGCCAAAGCCTCACGCCCGAATCGCAGACCGTTTATAACAAAATGCGCGGCCTTGTGTGCCGCTTCCGATCGCTTCTGCAAACTTTCTTTTCAATCGCTGCTGGTTCGGAAAGATTTCGCGCGTTCGCGGCACTGTTCACCGAACGCCCTCGCCTTTGCCGCCTGGCACGATTACACGGCGCGAACCTCGATAACCTTCGCCGCCTTCCCGGTGCGCTCAGCAAGGCGCGTGCGGTCTTTCACCGCACCGGCCAACTGACCGCAGGCAGCGTCGATATCATCGCCGCGTGTTTTACGCACCGTGGTGACGACGCCCGCGTCCATCAACACTTGTGCAAACCGCTTGATCTGTTCCGGCTTCGAGCGGATGAGGCCCGACTCGGGGAACGGATTGAACGGAATCAGGTTGAACTTGCACGGTACGTCGCGCGTCACGGCCAGCAGTTCGCGCGCTTGCGCTTCGCTGTCGTTCACGCCGTCGAGCATGCAATATTCAAATGTGATGAAATCCCGCGGCGCAACTTTCAGATAGCGCTGACAAGCAGCCATCAATTCGCGCAGCGGATATTTCTTGTTCAGCGGCACCAGCATGTCGCGCAGCGGGTCGCTCGGCGCATGCAACGATACCGCGAGCGCCACCGGCAGATCGGCGCCGAGCCGGTCCATCATCGGCACCACACCCGAGGTGGACAGCGTGACGCGCCGGCGCGACAGGCCGTACGCGTTGTCGTCCAGCATCAGGCGCATGGCGGGCACCACCGCGTCGTAATTGAGCAGCGGCTCGCCCATGCCCATCATCACCACATTCGTAACGACGCGTTCGCCTTTTCCGTCACCACCCGTGGCGCGCCCGCCGTCCGTGCCGCGTGTCGCGCGCAGCGCGAACTCGGCCATGCGCAACTGGCCGATAATTTCGCCGGTGGTGAGATTGCGGGAGAAACCCTGTTTGCCGGTCGAACAGAAACGGCAGTTGACCGCGCACCCTGCCTGCGACGACACGCACAGCGTGCCACGCGTTTCTTCGGGGATGTATACGGTCTCAACCGCGTTGCTGTTGCCGACGTCGATCAGCCACTTGCGTGTGCCGTCGGTCGAAATATTGTCGCTGACGATGCCAGGCATCGTGATCGTTGCGCGCCCTTTGAGCTTTTCGCGCAAGGACTTCGCCAGATCGGTCATGCCGTCGAAGTCGGCAGCGTTGTACTGGTGGATCCAGCGCTGCAATTGCTTGGCGCGAAACGGCTTCTCGCCCAGGCTGTCGCAGTAGGCGACAAGCCCTTGGGCGTCGAGGTCGAGAAGGTTGACGGTGGAACTGCTCGTCATATCGAATCCTGCCATTTCAGTGCGAGACTACGTTCATGCAACAAGCTGCATGAACGCAATGCCGTTCGCGCCCATTCCTGCTGCTTTACCTTACTACTTTGCCGGGCTGTTCGTGCGGATTCGTGCGACAAATCCAACGGCAGCGCACGAATCGCTCGGCGACGAACCAAACCCGCCAAATCCGCTTAACGCGAGTAAACGTTCACTTCCGGGAAGAAGAACGCGATTTCAACTGCAGCCGTTTCGGCGGCGTCCGAACCGTGCACCGCGTTAGCGTCGATGCTGTCAGCGAAGTCGGCGCGGATCGTACCCTTTTCAGCCTTCTTCGGGTCCGTTGCACCCATCAGATCGCGGTGCTTCAGGATCGCGTTTTCGCCTTCCAGCGCTTGCACGACCACCGGGCCCGAGATCATGAAATCAACCAGGTCCTTGAAGAACGGGCGTGCAGCGTGCACAGCGTAGAACTTCTCTGCGTCAGCGCGCGACAGATGGACCATGCGCGAAGCCACGATCTTCAGGCCAGCGTTTTCGAAACGGCTGTAGATCTGACCGATCACGTTCTTGGCCACTGCGTCCGGCTTGATAATCGACAGGGTGCGTTCGATCGCCATAAAAACTCCAAAAAATTAAGAGGTTACAGATTCAAATGAATCCGCTATTGTAGCATGTTCCCGTGTATGATTGCGATTGAACCCTTACAGCATTGAAAGACTCCAAGCAGGAGTTTCTGAATGCTGGTAGCGTAGGCCGTGCGGACATTTTCCGGGTATTGAAACTCCCGGCCACCGCGCCAATCTTAGGGATGAACACCCTGCGACTGGCTGCATGAATTCCGGCCAGCGCCGTACAACCTGGTGCACAACCCGCTACACAACCATTACGCAACACGCTTCTGAGGTAAGGAGAGACCATGAACGATCATCCGTATAGCTTTGGCCGCAATGGCGCAGTCAGCACGGTCGAAACGCGCAACCGCGTACTACGGAACACCTACTGGCTGCTCGCGCTGTCCATGATTCCGACAGTGCTCGGTGCCTGGGTAGGCGTAGCCACCGGTTTCTCGCTGTTCGCCGCCACCAGCCCGGGTATGAGCATGCTGGCGTTCTTCGCGATCGCCTTCGGCTTCATGTTCGCCATCCAGAAAACCAAAGACAGCGCCATCGGCGTATTCGTGCTGCTCGGCTTCACGTTCTTCATGGGCCTGATGCTGTCGCGCATCCTGAGCTTCGTACTCGGTTTTTCGAACGGCCCGTCACTGATCATGCTCGCCTTCGGTGGCACTGGTGTGATCTTCGCCTCCATGGCAACGATTGCCACGGTCAGCAAGCGTGACTTCTCGGGTCTCGGCAAGTGGCTGTTCATGGGCGTGATCGTGCTGCTGCTGGCTTCGGTCGCGAACGTGTTCCTGCACCTGCCGGCGTTGATGCTGACCGTGTCGGTGCTGGCCATCGTGATTTTCTCGGCCTACATGCTGTTCGACGTCCAGCGCGTCGTGAACGGTGGCGAGACGAATTACATCACCGCCACCCTCGCGATCTATCTGGACCTGTACAACGTGTTCGTCAACCTGCTCGCGCTGCTCGGCATCTTCGGCGGCAACCGCAACTAAGTCTGACATAAGGCGCGGCGCCCGATACGCCGGCCTTGAAGAAAAAGCCCATGGCGAGCAATCGTCATGGGCTTTTTTCATTGCACTGTCGCTGCGCCCGGCCGGCCGCCAATCACGGCTGCATGCGGCGACGCCAGATGATTAGAGACGGATCACAAGCTCAGCCAGGCGAAGCCTTCATCCTGAGACGCGACCACCACATCGGTCGGCGCAGCACCCAACACACCTGCCATGGCAGCCCGCGCCAGTTCCGGCGAGTTGTTCTGCTGGCTCAGATGCGCGGCCACCAGATGGCGCAAGCGCGAACGGTCGAGCGAGGCCAGGATTTCAGCCGCCGCTTCGTTGTTCAGATGCCCGTGATTGCCGCCGATGCGCGCCTTCAGCGACTGGGGATACCGGCTGCCCGCCAGCATCCGCACATCGTGATTGCATTCGAGCACCAACGCGTCGCAGCCGCTCAGCACCGCGCTAATGTGCGGCGTAGAGGTGCCGACGTCGGTCAGCACGCCAAGCCGGCTCGCACCATTGGAGAGCACGTATTGCAGCGGCTCGCGGGCGTCGTGAGGGACGGTGTAAGGGAGGATGCTGAGGTCGCCGATCGCCACCGCTTCGTCGCCCCACAGCACTTGCAGGTCGACGTCGGCTTCGTCGGCGCCCACCGCGCGGGCGGTGCCCCAGCTCATGTACAACGGAATCGACCACTTGCGCGCCAGCGTCAGCGCGCTGCCAATGTGGTCGCTGTGTTCATGCGTAATCAGAATGGCGTCGAGGCCTTCAACGCCAGCGCCGAGCCGCGTTAGACGCCGCTCGACTTCCTTGGCCGAAAAGCCGCAATCAAGCAGAACACGCGTGGTGGTCGCGCCGCTTTGCGCTTCCACCAGCAAGGCATTGCCTTCACTGCCGCTACCGAGACTGGCGAAGCGCACAGCCCGCTTAGTTCAGTTGTGCGTGCAGCAACGTCACGATGCGCTGCGCATCGGACGAGTTGTCCACCTGCCCGTTCGAATCCACCACCGCCACCTGCGTCACGGTGTCGCCCTTCGAGCGCACATTGACGAGGAATTCCTGACCTGGCTTCTTCGACGCATTGCTGCTGTAGAACAGTTTGCCGAACAGCCCTTCCTTCTTCAGTTCCTGCATCGAGTCTGCGTAACGCACGTAGTAGATGCCTTTCGCGCGGTCACGGTTGTCGACGGTAAAGTTGGTACGGTCGAGCGCGAGACCCACGCGCAGCCATGCGCGGTCGAACGATTCCGGCAGGTCGAGCGTCGAGGCGCCTGCGCTCTGGTCGATCGTGGCCGGCGCGGTGGCCGGGCGGGCGTCGGTCAGGAGTTGCTTCGACTGTGCTTCGGTCAGGCCGAACTTCTGCATCAGCTTGCTCAGGAAAAGGGCTTCCAGCGCCGGATCGCGCGGACGCTCTTCCCAACGCGACGAGGTCTTGTCCTGGCCGGTCAGCATTTCTTCCATCGCGCTATGCGTGATGGAGATGTCCGTGGTGTCAGCCGGAGCGCGCGACACGAGCGTGCGGAAGCTGTCACGGGTGCCCGACGAGTAGGCGAAGTCAATCACCTTGCCGACCGTGCGGCGGAACCAGTCGTCCGGAATATTGGCGCGGTTTTCAGCCCAGTCGGTGGTCATGATGCCGGTGGCCGGTGCGTCGGTTTTCAGTGCGAAGCCGTTTTCCTGCCAGAATTCCTGCAACTGCGGCCACAGTTGTTCCGGCGTGCGGCCGTCGACAACCAGCCAGCGACGATCGCCGTCACGCTCGATGTGCATGCCCAGCGGATCTTGCGCATTCGGCTGGCCTTCCGTGGCATTGCCCGCGGCGGTGACCGCGCGTTGCGGCGAGCCGCCCAGCGCCAGATTGGCCGGCGGCGCCACGTAGCGCTGATCGGTCGGCGTGGTGGTCAGATCGCCCGGAACGGCGAGCGGCGGCGCGCTGCCCGCGCCCTTGTAGTTGACGCGGTCGGAGGCGAACCAGTCGTTCAGCGTGTCACAGCCGGCGAGCGTTACCAGGGCAAGCGCCAGCGCCGCCATGCGGGTTGCGTGGAGGGAAAGTGCGGAACGTTTCATGAGGTCCTTCGTGATGCTGGAACGCGGTGCCTTGTTCTGTGTGCCGGGAACGTGGGCTGGATCGACGTCGGTTAAGGGAGTGCCGGTGGCAGGCTTTCAATAACGCTGGGAGGCTGGGTCGAGCCCGGCTTAGCCCAGCAGACCCGCTTCGCGCAGCGCGTCGCGCACCACTTCGTGGTATTGCGCGTCGAGCGGCGTAAGCGGCAGGCGGATTCCGCCCTGCACACGACCCAGTTGCTGCAACGCCCATTTCGCGGGAATCGGATTCGACTCGATGAACAGGTTCTTATGCAACGACAGGAGTTTCAAATGAATCTCGCGGGCGGTCTTTGCGTCCGCGGCCAGCGCGGCTTTGCACAGATCGCTCATCGCGCGCGGCGCGACGTTTGCGGTGACGGAAATATTGCCGTGGCCGCCAAGCAGCATCAGTGCGATCGCGGTGGGATCGTCACCGCTGTAAATGCCGAAATGCGCGGGCGCCGACTTGATCAGGTGCGCGGCGCGATCGATGTTGCCCGTCGCTTCCTTCACACCAATGATGCCCGGCACCTGCGCGCAACGCAGAATCGTGTCGTTGCTCATGTCCGCGACCGTACGGCCCGGCACGTTGTACAGGATCACGGGCAGATCGACGGTTTCGGCGATCTTCGCGAAGTGGCGATAGATGCCTTCCTGGGTCGGCTTGTTGTAGTACGGCACGACCTGCAGCGTGGCGTCCGCGCCGACTTCCTTAGCCTGCTGCGTGAGCTCGATGGCTTCAGTGGTGGAATTGCCGCCCGAGCCCGCGATCACCGGAATCCGGCCCGCCGTGTGCTCGACTGCGGTTTTGACCATCAGCACGTGTTCTTCGACCGACAGCGTGGCCGACTCACCGCTCGTGCCGACCACGACCAGGGCGTCCGTGCCCTCTGCGATGTGCCAGTCGATCAGTTTGCGAAACGCCGGCAGATCGAGGCTGCCGTCTTCGAGCATCGGAGTAATGATGGCAGGGATGCTGCCGCGAATCTGAACGCCGCCAGTGCTGCTTTGATTGCCGTTAGTCATGAAACGCCATGAATTTGATCAGGTAAACCGCGATTGTAGCGGATTACCCAGCCAGCTCGTAACAAGGCGGGGGTGCCGCCTCTGCACGCTCGGCTGAGCGATCCGCCTCCATAATTGCGCATATCCGCTGGACGTAAGCCGGGCGCGGCTGCGCGAGAAATCCGTCTTGAAATGCGACCACACGCAGGTGGCCGCGCACCACGTCGAGGAGTTCGCCGGGCGCGAGCAAAAACGCCGGATTAGACGGTTTGCCGACGCTTTCGTTGCCTTGCGCGAAGGTCTCGTAAACCAGTACGCCGCCGGGTGCGAGCGAGCGTAACAGTTGCGGAAACAGCGGCCGGTGCAGATAGTTCGTGACCACGATCGCGGCGAATTTCGCGTCAGCGGGCAACGGCCATGCGGCGCCTTCGATATCAGCCAAGAGCGTGGTGACGAGCGGTTCGTCACGCATGGCGTCCAGCGCCGCCGCATTGCGGTCGAGCGCGGTCACCGGATGGCCCAGCGACGCAAAGAACCGCGCATGCCGCCCTGCCCCCGATGCCACGTCGAGCACCGCGCCGCCCGCCGCGACCAGATGCGCCCAGTGGCGCACCCAGCGCGACGGTTCGCCGTTTCCGTGCGAGGAACCGTCCGGCAAGGTAACGGGCGTACTCATCGCTTCAGCACGGCAATCAGTTGTACGACAGGCCCATCGCCTCGCGCACGTCACGCATCGTTTCCGTGGCGTACTTACGGGCCTTGTCGCACCCGTCGGCGACGATCGCGCGCAACAGCGACGGATCGTCCATGTACTTCTGCGCGCGCTCGAGCATCGGCTGCTGTTCGCGCAGAATCCCTTCGATCACCGGCTGCTTGCACTCAAGGCAACCGATACCCGCCGTCCGGCAGCCCTTCTGCACCCACTCGTGCGTGGCTTCGTCCGTGTAGACCTGGTGCAACTGCCACACCGGGCACTTGTCCGGATCGCCCGGATCGGTGCGGCGCACGCGGGCCGGATCGGTCGGCATGGTGCGGACTTTCTTCGTGATCGTTTCCGCGTCTTCGCGCAGGCCGATCGTGTTGCCGTACGACTTCGACATCTTCTGGCCGTCCAGACCCGGCATGCGCGACGCTTCGGTCAGCATGGCCTGCGGCTCGACCAGAATGATCTTGCGCGAACCTTCGAGGTAGCCGAACAGACGCTCGCGATCGCTCATCGACAGGCTCTGCGATTCCTGCAACATCGCGCGTGCCTGTTCGAGTGCTTCGTCGTCGCCTTCCTGCTGATAGGCATTGCGCAGTTCGTGATAAAGCTTGGCGCGCTTGCCGCCCAGCTTCTTCGCGGCTTCATTGGCCTTCTCTTCGAAGCCCGGTTCGCGGCCGTACAGATAGTTGAAACGGCGCGCGATTTCGCGCGTCATTTCGACGTGCGGCACCTGATCTTCGCCGACCGGCACGAGCGAGCCGCGGTACAGCAGAATGTCCGCCGCCATTAGCACGGGATAGCCGAGGAAACCGTAGGTGGACAGGTCCTTGTCCTTCAGCTTCTCCTGCTGCTCCTTGTAGGTCGGCACGCGTTCGAGCCAGCCGAGCGGCGTGCTCATGCCGAGCAGCAACGCCAGCTCCGCATGCTCGGGCACCTTGCTCTGGATGAACAGCGTAGCCTGCGCCGGATCGATGCCTGAGGCGAGCCAGTCGATCAGCACGTCCCACACATTCTTTTCGATCACTTCGGGCGTTTCGTAGTGCGTCGTCAGCGCGTGCCAGTCGACCACGCAGAAGAAACATGGGTATTCGGACTGCAACCGCACCCAGTTTTTCAGCACGCCGTGATAGTGGCCGAGGTGCAGCGACCCGGTGGGCCGCATGCCGGAGAAGATACGGTCTGGGAACATGGTTATTTAGAAAAGCGAAACAAGTGGAGTCAGAATTGCGGTAATCGCACCGTAGCCGAGCGTCACGAGCGGGCTCAGCCAATAGCGCGTGAGCGTGCCCGTCATGACCAGCGCCATCACGATGAAAAAGCCGTACGGTTCGAGCCGCGACAGCGCGATCGATTGCCGCGGCGGCAACAGCGCCATCAGCACGCGGCCGCCGTCGAGCGGGGGCAGCGGAAACAGGTTGAGCACGCCGAGCACGAGGTTCACACCGACGCCGGCTGCCGCCATGCGCGTGAAGAACGGTTCGTCGACCCCCGACAGGCCAAGTCCGACGCTGATCAGGCCCCACACGAGTGCCTGCACGAAATTGCAGCCCGGCCCGGCGGCCGCGACCCACAGGCTACCCCAACGCGGGTTGCGCAAATTGCCGAAGGCGACCGGCACCGGCTTCGCGTAACCGAACATAAACGCGCCGCTGGTGGCGAAGTACAGCAGCAAGGGAATTGCGATCGTGCCGAGCGGATCGATGTGCCGCATCGGATTGAGAGAGACGCGGCCGAGCACGTACGCGGTATTGTCGCCGAGCCAGCGCGCGACGTAGCCATGCGCGGCTTCATGCAGCGTGATGGCGAAAATCACCGGCAATGCGTAAACCGCGATGGTCTGTATCAGGGAAGAATCCATAACTTGCTATTGTAACAACGCGATGGCGTGCGTCTGTCCGCTTTCGCTCATGCCGTCTCTTCGAGACCGAAGGGCGCGAGAGAACCACGCCCTGCCCGCACCAGCACCGGGTCAGCACCGGTCAAATCGATCACCGTCGACGGCTCGCACACGCACGGGCCGCCATCGATCACCAGGTCCAACTGTTTCTCGAGCTGCTCGCGGATCTCTTCCGGGTCGTTCAGCGGCTGGGTTTCGCCCGGCATGATCAGCGTGGAGCCGAGCAGCGGCTGGCCGAGTTCTTCAAGAATCGCCAGCGTGATCGCATGCTCCGGCACCCGCAGACCGATGGTCTTGCGCGACGGGTGCGACAGGCGGCGCGGCACTTCCTTGGTGGCCTGCAACACGAACACGTAAGGGCCCGGCGTGACTGACTTGATCAGGCGGTACTGCCGGTTGTCGACCATCGCGAAGTTCGACAACTCCGACAGATCGCGCACCAGCAGCGACAGCAGGGCCTTCTCGTCGAGCCCGCGAATGCGCCGCAAGCGCTCGACCGCGTCCTTGTCGTCGAGATGACAGGCGAGCGCATAGCTCGAATCCGTTGGCAACGCGACGACGCCGCCGTCTTTGATGATTTGCACCGCCTGTTTGACGAGGCGCGGCTGCGGGTTATCCGGATGAAGCCGAAAGTATTGGGACATTTTGACTAACGGTGGCTACGGGTGGCTACGGACGAAAATTCGGACGGAAAGTCGGACGGAAGATCGGGCAAAAGCACGCCCTTCGGCCAAGGGCTTTCGCGCATCGCGTGCCGACGTGGCACGGCACGCGATCACAACCAGCGTTCCCAGACGGGCTTGAGATCGGAAGGCAGTGGTGGCAGCGTACCGAGATCGACGCGGCCTTCGCCGGGTGCATGGAAGTCGGAACCGCGCGACGCTTCGAAGCCGAAGCGGCGCGCGACGTCAGCGTATTCGCGGTACTGATCCGGCGTGTGGCTGCCCGTCACCACTTCGATCGCCTTGCCGCCGAGATCGATGAATTCCGCGAAAAACGCATCGAATTCGACCGGCGAGTACGCGTAACGGCCCGGGTGCGCGATGATCGCCTCGCCGCCGGCCGCCTGAATCCAGCCAACCGCGTCCGCCAGTTTCGCCCAACGATGCGACACGTAGCCGGGCTTGCCGTCGCCGAGGAAGCGGTTGAACACGTCTTGCGTCGAGCTGGCGTAGCCGCTTTCGACCATGAAACGCGCGAAGTGCGTGCGCGAAATCATGTCAGGGTTCGAGACGTATTTGAGCGCGCCTTGATAGGCGCCGGGGATGCCGAGCGTGGCCAACTGCTCGCCGATTGCTTCAGCACGTGCGGCGCGGCCGTTGCGGGTGCGCGCCAAGCCGTCGATCAGAGTCGAACTGGTCGGATCGACGCCGAGACCGACGATGTGCACCGTGCGCGAAGCCCATGTC
>NZ_WOEY01000116.1 GCF_013177695.1 Paraburkholderia solitsugae
ATTCGTTGCCTTTCATGAACGGATCGTATTGGGTATGAACAATGTGATTCGTGTAGTTGCTCATGACCTTCGTTGCCACGCCGAGGATAACTTCGAGCACGTTTTGCCGCGTATATCCGGCGGCGAGGAACGCGTCGACATCGGCGTCCGACGCGAACCCGCGTTCCCGAACGACGATCGTCGCAAAACGGTGCAGCGCTTCAAGCTTCGCGTCAGGCAAAGGCTTGCCTTCGCGCAGCGCCGCGATGACGCCGGCGTCCATCTTGATCATCTTCGCGAGAGCGGAATGGCCGGCCATGCAGTAATGACAGTTGTTCTCGAAGTTCGAGGTTAGATAGACGACCTGCTGTTCGTGTGGCGTCAGCGTGCTTTTCGAAAAGAGATCCCACAATGCCGAGTAGCCCGCAAGCAGCTCCGGAGACTCAGCCATGTGCGACTGTAGGTTCGGCACGAAGCCGAAAGTCTTTTTTGCGTCTTCCAGGCCAGATTTTGAGGCGGCCGGGGCTGTTTCGATGGTGTACGAGCTGAAGGTGCCCATCGTCTGCTCCACTGAATGAAATTGATGATGAGCAGATGCTACGCGAGGCGCCAATGCCGCAGAAGACAGCGTTACGGCATAACGTTCATTCCTGGCACGCATAGGTCGAACGCGCTCCGTGGCGTCCGATTCGTCCAAGGGTCCGATCTCCGGAGCGGGTTCCGCATGCGCGAAAGCGTCGCTGGCAGAGGTGTGGAAATTTTCCTGCCTCGATGACACGACGCAGGTGGCCGTTTCCGGGCGCATGAAGTCCAACAGTACCGAAGTGCTGCGGGAAGCCGTACTGGACGACGCCGGCATTGCGCCGCGTGCAACGGACGATTGCACAGTGGCCGTATTCTGCGCGACGCGGTGAACGCTTAAGCTTTCGACAGTCGACGTCGGATGGCCTGCATGGGGGAAGTTGCAGTCGGTTGCTAAACATGCGCCAAAATAGCTCAAGCAGCAGGTACGACGCACGGATGTGCCCGACGACCGCTATTTCACCTCGCTCAGGGCGCTCGAAGTGGTCGGTACGGCACCGCGTGAGCAACCCGGGCATCGAGATCGACCGGGAAACCCTCTCCAACGGCCGGCGAATAGTGAAGCCGATGCAGGACCTTCGCGTCCGGCCGGACGCCCGGCTCCTGAAGAAGCGCCGCCCTGAGCGCCTCAAACACTGTCCAGTTCTCGATGGCCATGGCGAAATCAGGTATCCACCAGAGAGAAGCAAACCGCGCTAAAACATCGGATGTGCCGTCGGATAGAGCGCCGTTCTCAAGGCGAATCCACCGAGTACAACAAAGATGATGGCAGCAAGGATGTGAACAGCCTTCGTCGGCAGGCGATCGGCAAACTTATGTCCAAGATAGATGACCGGCACATTTGCCAGCATCATGCCCAGTGTCGTGCCTGCGACAACACCGAAGAATTCATGAAAGCGCGCAGCAAGCGCGATGGTCACGATTTGAGTCTTGTCGCCCATCTCGGCGAGAAAGAACGTTACAGCCGTTGTGCCGAAGACGCCCATCGAGTTCTTCGTCAATACCGAATCGGCGTCGTCCAACTTGTCGGGAATGAGAATCCACACGGCCATGACCGCAAATGATACGACGACGGCCCAATTCAGAATGTTGGGGCTCAGAATACTCGCGAGCCACACGCCCAGTGCACCCGATGCGCCATGGTTGATAAGGGTCGCTGCAAGCACACCGAGGATGATGGGAACAGGTTTGCGATAGCGCGCCGCTAACACCAGGGACAGCAGTTGAGTCTTGTCGCCGATTTCGGCGAGGCCGACCACACTGGTCGAAACGAGGAAGGATTGCATGGGATGTTGTACCCGGGCCGCGCTGAAAGAACGCGATGACGCGCATTCCGGCGACCCGGTTAGGTCGGAATGCGAGTCATCGGTCTTGCCAGGCACTTGGCTGCGTACGCCATAGCGGGTCTTTCGACTCGCCAAGTATGTTGACGTACGCCCTCGAACATGGCGTTCGAGGCGGCTACTCCCCAATGATCAGGCGCAATTCTATCGCGCCGTGTGTTACGGAAGCAAGTCGCCACGCCGGAAGCTCATGGCGGATAGCGACGCGCCCTAGATCGAGTTATTCAAAGTTGCAGCACCCGTGGGCAACGCCGAGGCTTCCCGCTGCAGCTTGGCCTGTCGCCTCGCCCGGTCGTTAATCACCTGATGGCGCCGGTGGTCGGTCATCTTCTTCCAGTCCCGAATTTCATCGAGGGTACGAAAACACCCAACGCACAATTTGGTCTTGCCATCGAAGGCACAGACATCGATGCACGGCGACTTGACTGCCATGGGTTAGGCCGCCGCGGGTGAAGGTTGCACTTCAACGGTGACATGCGACAGCCCCTTGAAGCGCTCGAGCACGGCGTGATAGAAGCGCGAATCACGCTCGGTTTCACCCGTTGCCACTGACACCACGGCACTCATGTGACCCGGACCCACCCGCCATACATGCAGGTCGACGACCTTGTCGCCACGATCCTCGATAGCGTTCCGCACGTTTTCCGCCATACGTCGGTCGGAGTTCATGTCGAGCAGAATTGCGCCCGTGTCCCGCATCAGGCCGTACGACCAGTTTGCAATCACCAGCGCGCCGATGACACCAGCGAGCGGGTCCATCCAGAGCCAGCCAAATGTGCGCGCCAGCAGGAGTCCGATGATAGCCAGCACGGAAACCGCCGCGTCCGCCATCACATGAATGTACGCGGACCGGATGTTATGGTCGCGGGTCGCTGCTTCATGCGTATCGTCGTGGTGCTCGTGCTCTTCGAATTCGACTTCGTGCTCGCCGTCCGCCATCCGCACGATGGCCTTGAAGGCGTGTGGCTCCGGAATGTCTTCCTTCGATTCCAGATAGCCGCCACGGTCCGCCAGCGCGAATACCTGTTGCGTCCCATCGGGTCGCACCGTCGTAACGGACACCGCGGAAGCGTCCAGTCGTGAACCCTCCGTCGCCGGTGTAATGCGGAAAACGGGCGGCACGCCATCCTCGAAGATGGAAACGGCAAACACACCGGACGGCGCGAAAATCTTCTGCACCTCGTCTTCATGAGCATGGTCGTCGTGACCATGACTGTGGCCGTGACTATGACCATGGCTGTGTCCGTGGTCGCCGCCACTCAGCAGCCACACACTCGCCAGGTTGACCAGCAGGCCGACCACCGCGATAGGAATCGCTTCGCCGAAGTGAATGGGTACCGGCGACAGAAAACGCGACACCGCCTCGTAGCCAATCAGCACGGCAATCATTGCGAGCACGATGGCACTCGTGAACCCTGCGAGGTCACCCAGTTTGCCGGTACCGAACACGAAGCGGGAATCGGTGGCGTGCTTGCGCGCGTAGGTGTACGCGAGGGCCGCAATCAGCATTGCGCCAGCGTGCGTCGACATGTGCAGACCATCAGCAACAAGCGCCAGCGACCCGAACATACTGCCACCGACGATTTCAACCAGCATCATCGCGCTGCACAGCGCAATCACGGCCCACGTTTTGCGCTCGTTCTTTTCATGACCGGCACCCAGAAAGATGTGGTCGTGCCCTGCGCCGAATGCGGCGTTTTTGAAATCACTCATGTTTTGCTCTACTTGAAATAGCTGTGAACGACTTCGATGAGCTGGTCAGTCGCACTGCCGGCCGGCTCTTCGTGCGTTTCCGCATCGACGAGATGGGTGCGGATATGGTCCTCGAGCACCACCGCCAGCAGGCCGTTCATCGCGCCGCGGCAACTGGTTATTTGCTGCAGGACGTCGATACACCCCCGCTCTTCCTCGAGCGAACGCTCAATGGCTTCCATCTGCCCCTTGATGCGGCGGACGCGGTTGAGCAGCTTCTGTTTGTCGCGAATGGTGTGGCTCATTAATGACCTCCGATATACCCTAGGGGAGTATAGCTAATATAGGGTGGAGGGGTATACCAATATTTGCGAGCGAAGGGTTTTTGAAAGCACTCGCCTGGACGACCTCGTCAAATAACCGTTTGCTCAGTCGGGCACCGCTGCGCGCACAATTATTACGGCAGCCTTTCTGTCGCATCATCACCCACGGCGTCAGTGGAAACCGTATTCGGGGTTGCGTCGATCGAAAATCGATTCGCTCCAGTGATGAGGTACGACGTCCCCGAAACGGATCATCTCCACCAGGTCGCCGCGTTCGTCCCACGCGGCTTCGCCACTTGGCCAGGGATGCTGAAGATCGAATAACAGTCTCACTCGTTGTGCATAGTGTGCCGGCGGTCCCGATGGAGCGGTCCATGTCCAGGCCAGCATGCGCGTGCCGTGCACGCTCACGACTTCGACCTGGGTCGGCTTTTCAGTAAGACGCTCGTCACAGAAGCTGCGGGCGTCGTGCTCGACGGTGCGCGCGATGAACTGCAGGCCGAGATCGCGGACACTATGGCGGGACTGTGCGCGCGCGAATGAGCCATTGATGGCGACCTTGCCCGAGAAAATACGCAGCGCGCCGCCCAGATGACCGAAGACGCTATCAGGGTCCCTTGTTTCGTCGTAGAGAATTTCCTGTCCCGCATGGGCGCCATCAGATAGCCATTTTGCGTAGACTTTTCGCGGAGTGTCCTGGTATCGGATAACCATGTGATCGGGCCGCTCGGCCCATCTGCCGGATACACGCTCCTGTCGAAACATCCGATATTCGTAAGCGTCATCGCGAACCATATCGAACCTCGCGTACTCGACGAAGGCGTCCGGCTTCATCGCACTCATCAGGGCAAGGATTTGGGCGTCGGCGAGAGACAAAAGTGAGTGGCTTTCAATCCGCGTTCGCAACGACGCCGCCTGTTCGCGAGCCGTGAGACAGCGGAAGTGGTTGATGTCCACACTCACGGTGTCCGGCGTGACGACATCGGCGCATCCCGCCGATGTACCGGAAAGGGCCGGCGTGACCGGGTTGGCCGATTGGGCGAAAGCGCTCATTGAGACAAACAGGCATATCAAGGCGAGCTCACACAGCAACGTCCGCACGGCTGCCTGCCAGCCCGCGGTGGACAGCGTGTTCCGACTTGCTGGATGATCGGAAATGCGAGTTCCGCGATGCATCATGGGTTCAAGCTGTCGCTGGCTTCCCGGCTTCTAAACGCCCGCCCAAGCATGCTGCATGCGTCGATTGCCATGGATCGCAATTGCACCGTGGAGACCAGGCCAGTCAGCGCGCATCCCGTCCCCCGACTTCCCCAGTAGAACGTGCTGCGATTGCCGTTACGAAACAGGCGGAATGCCGTCGCGTCCTTTGGAACCGCAGCGACGTACATCGTGAGCCTTGCGCCGGCCATGTTCTGATACATGAATAGCGCGGCGGGACCGGACTCGCCGGGCAGCAAGCGACCGCCAATCAGCGAATACCCATAGTCCCGAAGCGAAGGCACCGACAACCGCTGACCAAGGCGCCGTGACAGCCAGTCGACCAGTTGATCGCGTGGAGGTGCCGCTACCTCCACGGGGTGGCGTTGCTCAGGCGCGTACACCGCGAAAGCGATGTCGGCGCGCTCCGCGAACACGGGTGGATCGGTCGCGAAATTCGCCGACACCCAACCGGGCGACGAGCCGAGCGCCACGCCCACAGCCATGCACGATGCCGCCACGCCTGCCTGCCGCCACCACGGCACGCGGCGGCGCACGAGAATACAATGCGCATCGTCTCCCGGGTCTTCGAACAGTACGGTCAGCGCGGCTTTTTGCGCGCGATAGTTGCTCACGCGCGTGGCCGCCCCTGGGTCGGCCGCCAACCGAGCGAGCGTGGTTACGCGCTCCGTGGCGGAAAGCTCATCGTCTGCAAACGCCGACAGCGGCCGCAAATCCCGCTTGCCAAAACGTCCTCTCATCCGGTCGCTATCGTCGTTCATGGCGCGTTTGAAACTTCTCAACATGATGTCTCGTGACGACGAGCCGCGGCGCAGCGGCCATGAGCAGGATCGGTGTCAGCAAACGAGCTGGCGATGGTATTTGCGATACGCGTCAGCGGCTCGAAACATCCAGCGTCGACACCATTAATAAACGTAAGGCGTGGCCGCTATATTCCAATCAGGCGATCTAACGGTTTGCCGTGTCCGATCCAGGAATAGTTCGGACACCACGCCGCTACCGGCTCGGGCAGCCAACTTCGCAACGCCTTCGCGCCATCAAGTTCTGCACAAAGGATGGAATAGACGTCGCGCCGAATCGTTTAGAGGTAGTACGAACCCACGGCAGACTTCGATGAACATTCAACAGCAACACGTCATTCGTTTTGCCAACGCAAATCTTCTAGTTGCATCCGCTGCATTGTTCGCTGCGTGCGGAGGCGGCGGCGGTGGCGGCGGCAGCCCAAGCAGCGTGTCGATGATTTCGATCGCCGGTACGGCGGCAAGCGGCAAGGCACTCGCGAACGCGACGATTAGCATCGACTGCGCACAGGGCTCCATATCGGTCGCTGCAGATGCGAACGGAAACTACCACGCGACGCTCGGCGCAGTGACGCCGTGCCTGATCGCTGCGACTTCGGGCGCGACGATGCTGCATTCCGAGGCATTCGCTGGCGGCACGTACAACGTCACGCCTGAGACTGACTTGCTGCTGTCGTATCTCGCGGCGCAACTCGGTACGAATGAAAGCGGGCTCATCGCCAGCTTCACGACGAACACGCAGTTTCAGCAGACGCTGGAGAATCAGACCGACGTTCTGACTGCGCAGACCGCTGTCGTCCAGGGTCTGCAGCAGAAGTACGGTGTTACGCTTTCCACGCCCAATTTTCTGACCACCGCATTCACTGTCGGCCAACCAGGCGAAGACAGTGATCTGGAAGCGCTCCTTGCTCTCGGCGCAATCGACACAAACGGCGAACCGGACGCAGCCGCCGTCACACTCATGGCCACGACGGGGGCCGCGCATCCGATTACGACATCGCCAGGCACCGGCACCAGCGGGACCGGTGGGACCGGGGTGGGCGGCACGGGAAGCCCGGGCGGCATGATGTGAGACGACAGGACACCTCATGCCCTTGAGTCACCGTTCAACGTCTCCAGGTATCTTTCGACTAGTGCCGATGCACCCCGCCGAATCCGTGCGTCCCGCCGAACCCATGCATGCCGCCGAATCCCCTCGTACCACCGAAATCACGCACACCACCACCGGGGAACGGGCCGCGATGAACGCTCGCGCCGACGAATGTAACGTGGCCGTGACCCATCTGATGAAAGTGATCGAAGTGGTGAAAGTGATGGAAATGGTCGACGAAGATCAAGCTCACGCCCGCGCCAATGAATAGCGGCGGCCCCCACCACCAGGGGTCGGGATAGGGATAGGCCGCGACGGGGTACCACAGCATGCTGCCATCCGGGCTTTGCACAATCTGCCAGGTCCCGTCACTTTGCAGGCACGCACGTCCGACGACCTGCTGCATCGCCCCATCGATTTCTGCCTGCCCGACAACCGCGCGGCAATTCGTGCTGTCAACCGGCACGGGTGACTCGTCATAGGTTTGCGCGAGTACAGGCGCAGCGAAGCCGAGACAGACGAGCAATGTCCCGACACGAAGCAGGTTGTCCATGATGGTTGGCCACATGAATTCCCGACGTTTTCGACGTCATGCCATCGGCGTCACCCAGCACATCGGTGTGCTTGCATAAATTCACGCCGCGGGTGTGGCAGCCGTGAAAGCTTGCCGCCCGGGACGTGGTTGCCTGACGAGTAAACGATGGAGCACACCGGCTTATTCCAGCGTCGCACGTGTGACCGTTCACGCTGGAATATTTGTTCCCGCCACCCGTTTACTGCGCGCGGACGATTCAGTTCCGTGATGCATGAAGCGCGCCTCGCTTGCCACGCACCCGCCGGCAACGGGCCTGTGCTTGCCTGTTTGCAGGATTTGCCCCACCGTTGCTGACGCTGCGCGACGCGCGTTCGAGTTGCACAACAGTTGTCCTCGTACGCGTCTCGCAGGCACGGGCGAAATTCGCTAGCGGCGGCCTGCACGCATTGCGTGCAGCGACAACAACGCGCCCGCCCCGCGGCCTTCTTGGAGAGCCCAGTCATGAACCCCGTCATACACGGCTTCAATCCGACAATCGACCGGCAACCCTGCCAGCGCGGTGTCCGTGCAAAAGACCGCACATTGAAACACCTGCTGCTGGCTGCCCTGTACGGCGCCAGTCTCGCCCTTTCGACAGCGGGCTCCGCCCTTGCCGACGAGCTCACGCCGCTGCTCCCGCCCTCGTCCATCACCTCATCGACGGTGCCTGCCGATGGTGACCTCAATCCGTATGGTGTCGCGTTCGTGCCCGACGGATTCCCTCGCTTCGGTACCATCGCCCCAGGCGACCTGCTGGTCTCGAACTTCAACAACGCGCAGAACGCGCAGGGCACCGGCACGACCATCGTCAAGATCGTGCCGAACGACAAACCGGTCACGTTCTTCCAGGGCGCCCCGGGTCTTGGCCTGAGCACCGCGCTCGGGGTTCTCGAGGGCGGCTTCGTGCTTGTCGGCAGCGTACCAACCACGGATGGGACCTTCAAGACGATCCAGCCCGGCGTGCTGCTGGTGCTGAATCGAACCGGCGGCATCGTCGCGCAATGGACGCCTGCAACGGCGAAGATCGACGGGCCCTGGGATCTGACGATCTTCGATCAACGCGACCATGCAAAGGTGTTCGTATCGAACGTGCTCAACGGGACGGTCGTGCGCCTCGATGTAAGCGTCGACGACAACGGCATTCATCTCAACCACGCGACGCAGATCGCCTCGGGTTACCCGTTTCGCGGCGATCCGGCAGCACTGGTCGTAGGCCCGACTGGACTCGCCTACGATCCACAGCGCGACGTACTCTATGTCGCGTCCACCGTCGATAACGCGATCTTCGCGGTATTCGGTGCGGGCAATTCGCAGCACGACGGTGGCAAAGGCGTGGTGATCTATGCGGACAACGCACATCTCCATGGCCCGCTCGCGCTAGCCCTCGGACCGAACGGTCATCTGTTCGTCGCGAACGGCGATGCGATCAACAGCGATCCGAAGCAGCCGAGCGAAATCGTCGAATTCACGCCGCAAGGCCGCTTCGTCGCGCAGCTTCCTGTCGACCCCGCTCAAGCCGGTGCATTCGGATTGGCGTTCAGGCAGCCGGGTCAAGAGTTCGTGCGCTTTGCCGCGGTCGACGACAACACAAACACCGTGACCGTCTGGAAGGTGCCTTTCGAGAATGGTGGGCAATAAGGCGCGATGAAATGACGTGTAAAGCCGTCAGAAGCACGATCTCGTCGCCGTTGGTTTCGGCGACGAGCCGTTCGCCAGCCCCCTGAGTTCGCGCTCTGGAATCACGAAATCGAGACGCTCGAGCACTTCGCGTGCGACCTGCGCCATGCGCGGCCGGTCGATCACCTGAAGCCCGAATTGGCGGCGCCCGCGGCAAAGCGCGCCGATCAGTTGCGTCGGAAATGTCGTTACCGTTCTATTTATCCCAGCACATTCCGGAGATCGTATGCTTCTGCATAGTTACAATTGACTCCGCAACGTGCTCATGTGCGCATATGCAGGCGGCAAGGCGACACGACATGACTCATGATCCATCGACCGGACCACAATTTCGCTGGAGCGATTCGAACGACGCCCCGTGGATACCGTCAATGCTCGCGAAGGGCGTCGAAGTGAAGAATCTGGGCAAGGCGAACGGGCGCGCAATTCAGCTCGTGCGGTTCTCACCTGACGCCACGTTTCCCGATCACCTTCACACTGGCCCTGAGTTCATCTTTGTTCTGGAGGGCGAAGTGATCTGGAACGGCCGACCGCTAGCGCGCGGATGCGTCGGCGTGGCGGAAGCGGGAACGGTCGAGCGCGGATTTCGTAGCACGACCGGATGCGTGTTCCTGCTTATGTACGACCTCGATCAGCTTTTCGATTCGGTGCGGCCGGCAAGGGATTCACGCTGAGGATCCCATGCGACGCGCTTGCTAACCATCTTGAGATCGTTTCATTACAGCAAGGGCGAAAAGATCTATCGCGCTTTGCCCGCCCCACTCCAGTTAAAACCAAAACCGAACTGCATCGCCGGCACCCACTTCGCGCAGCCCTGAAAGCTCAACGCAGCGCCGCCGACGGCGAACAACACCGGAATCAGAAAGTCGTGGCTCACCCGGGTAAATTCAAAGACGAGAACCACAGCCGTTATCGGCATCTGCATCGATGCGGCTAGAAACGCGGTCGCACCAACAACGGCAAACGCCCCTGCGGAAGCCCCCGGCCAGAACAGACTCCAGGCTCCGCCGAGCACGATTGCCAACAGCGCGCCATTCGCAAGCCCTGGCGTCAACAGACCGCCTTCAGCACCCGCACGCAAACTACTCGCGGTAATCAACACCTTCAGCACCAGCAACATGGCCGCGAGACTCATCGTCAAGCCACCATCGAACGCCAGTCCCGCAGGCCCTTTGCCATTACCGAGCAGTTGCGGAAAGTGCATCGCCAGCACACCGATGATCGCGAAGTTCAACAAGGACAACACCGGCAAGCGCCAATCCTTCGGCGCCTCTGCACGCGCGCGCTTCGTCAGCTCGGTAAAACCCCATGCCGCAGCACCGAAAATCGGCCCGCACACCACGGACCACACCACCAGCGATGTACTCATCGTCAGCGACGGCACCAGATACTGATGCTCGTTGCCCAGACCGAATTGCGCGACCAGCGCCGCCACCGCGGATGTCGCCACGGCCGGCACCACGGCTTTCCAGCCAAACGTCCCCAGCAGGACCTCGAGCACAAACACCGCGCCGCCGAGCGGCACGTTGTAGACGGCAGCCAGACCCGCGCCGGCGCCGCAAGCGACCATGATCCGGCTCTGCTCGACCGATAACCCCGCTCGATGCGACAGCCACCCGGCCAGCACCGAGCCGATTTCGCGTGGTGCGACTTCACGCCCGAGCGGCGAGCCCAGCGCCACCGTTACGATCTGGAGCAACGCATGCACGATGGTGCTCAACACAGGCATACGCGGATCGTCGGATTTGACGGCCTGGCGAATGCTCACGAGCGGCCGCCCGAAGCGATACAGCAACCACCAGCCGAGCCCCGCCACCAGTCCGCACATCGTCAGGACGAGCACGCGACGCTCAGGCGCGGCATCGGTGACGCCTTGCAGAAAGCTCTCGCTGCTGATCACGTGCGTCACGCTGTAGCCGTCGGCGAGGTGCTGAATGCCGTGCAGCAGCAAGGCAAGCAACATGCCGCCGAGACCGGCGCCAATGCCGGTCAGCAATGTGACCGCGGCCATTGCCGCAAGGGGGCTGCGCGCGCGCCGCCGTGGCGCCGAAGTGTTTGATTTGACTGGCATGGTGCGTCGACAGAGGCGGAATTAGTGGGATGGCGGTCATCCTATTCCGCGTCGCAACATGAGTCCAATTGATTTTTCTGCTCGACTGATGCGTTATACGCATATGTGACACGCACCCGCCTGGGTCGACGGAAATCTAAACGCGTGAACCCATCCGGATCGTGGGAGCCGGCGACGCACGCATCAGTCGCCTCACCCCACGCTTCGCTTTACCTCAGTTCACCGCACGAAAAACATCGAGACCACACACGCGACGCCGACGAACCACACCAGCGAGCGCAACGACGCCAGATTCGCGACGTACAGCACGCCATACAGCACGCGCGTGACGACAAAAGTAATCGCCAGCCCGTTGATCCACGGGTTCGACCCGCCTGCCTGCCCTGCGACGACGATCGCGGCGGTAAACATCGCCAGTGCTTCCCACGCGTTCTGATGCGCAGCATGAGCACGCGCGCGCCAGCCTTCGAGGCCGGCGAGATAGGTGCGCGGCGCGCCATTGTCGTAGCGCTTGCTGACCTTCGCCAACATCGTCCATGGGAACGGCAGCAGAGCCACGATAAGCAGGCACAGATGCGGAATCGTCATTCGTCAGTCTCCTTGTATGCGCGGCGTGAATGCCGCGAGCCGCTGTTATACCCGCCTGCATCCGCCGTCGCCAACCTGAATCCCGCGAGTACCGCCTCTACCGGCCACGCGAAACGTGGAAGCCAGATTGACCGGATTGCCGCTCGCGATTGCGAAATTAATATTACAAATAACAAACAAAAAATCAAACACGATTAATACAATAATTACATTTACCAAACATTCCGCATGCAGCGAGATTCAGCATGAAATTCGCTCCAGGGATTAGTACGGATAAACGCCGGTTCAATCATGCAAGCGTTTAAGGGTCGGCGTACACTCGCTCGAAGCCCACGCCACAGGCCACACGGGGCTGCAGAGCCGCCCGTCGTCAAACACGGGTTATTGGAGACTCAGGAGAACAATCAATGAGCTGGACACGGGAACAGAGAAACGTCACGATCGCCGCCTATCTGGGCTGGACCCTGGACGCGTTCGATTTCTTTCTAATGGTGTTCGTATTGAAAGATATCGCGGCGGAGTTCAATACAAAAATCCCGACGGTCGCCTTCGGCATTACGCTGACTCTGGCGATGCGTCCAGTCGGTGCATTGATTTTCGGCTGGCTCGCCGACAAATACGGCCGCCGTCCCACGCTGATGGTCAACATTGCGTGCTTCTCGCTGCTGGAATTGCTGTCCGGCTTTTCGCCTAACCTGACCACCCTGCTCGTGTTGCGTGCCCTGTTCGGTATCGCGATGGGCGGCGAATGGGGGGTGGGCGGCGCACTGACGATGGAAACCGTGCCGGCGAAATCGCGCGGCATCGTCTCGGGTCTCCTGCAGGCCGGCTATCCGAGCGGCTACCTGCTCGCCTCTGTCGTGTTCGGCGTCTTCTATCAATACATCGGCTGGCGCGGCATGTTCTTCGTCGGCGTGCTGCCCGCGTTGCTCGTGCTGTACATTCGCGCGCACGTGCCGGAGTCGCCGGCCTTCAAGACGCTCGAGAAGAAAACGCGTCTGGGTCTCGTCGCCACGTTGAAGCAAAATGTCGTGTTATCGCTCTATGCGATCGTGCTGATGACCGCGTTCAACTTCTTCTCACACGGTTCGCAGGATCTTTATCCGACCTTCCTGCGCGTGCAGCATGGATTCGACGCGCATACCGTGTCGTTGATCACGATCACGCTGAACATTGGCGCGATCTGCGGCGGCCTGTTCTTCGGTTACATCTCGGAGCGGATCGGCCGCAAGCGCGCGATCTTCATCGCCGCGTTGATCGCGTTGCCGGTGTTGCCGCTGTGGGCTTTCTCGTCTACACCAGTACTGCTCGCCGCCGGCGCATTCCTGATGCAGATCTCCGTGCAAGGCGCATGGGGTGTGATTCCGGTCCACCTGAACGAAATCTCGCCCGATGAAATTCGCGCGACGTTCCCGGGCCTCGTGTATCAGCTCGGCAATCTGATCGCATCGGTGAACGGCCCGCTGCAGGCGAGCGCCGCCGAAGCGCACGGCAACAACTACGCGCTGATCATGGCCGTCGTGATCGGTATCGTGGCGGTGGTGATCGCCGTGCTGATTCCGTTCAGCCGCGAACGCCGCGGCATCGACATGACGCAGTCGGCGAAAGAGGTCGCGGCATAGCTTTAAGCGTTCGAACTAAACAGCTATTTCGCTGGCGCGTTATCGGGCACAATAGATACAAAGGCGGCTCGAACCGCCGCGAAAATAGCGCGGCAGCGCAGACGCAAGGCCAAACATAGGTAGCAAGCAATACGAGGCCGTTCCGATTTCGATCGGAACGGCCTTTTTTATTTCCGCGCGGTTTGACGTACCCGCGCGCATTGGAAAGACGGACCTTCGTCAGGTCTTCTAGAGGAGTTAGTCCACACAGGGCCCTTGATCGCAGTCCCCATCCTTCTTTATCCTGAAAAAAACGGCTGTTTCAAATAGTCATTTGAATCGCTTGTTTGCGGGCCGGATGCCCGGCAACTGGGAGACGCAACATGGCAGTTCGCACAACAGGCCGGCATGCCGGCGACACGAAGTCCCGCATCCTCGACGCCGCGGAAACGCTTTTCATCGAATGCGGCTATGAGGCCATGTCCCTGCGCCAGATTACTTCGCGTGCCGAAGTGAATCTCGCGGCAGTCAACTATCACTTCGGCAGCAAGGAATCGCTGATTCACTCCATGCTGGCGCGCCGGCTCGACCGGCTCAACCAGGAGCGGCTCAAGCTGCTCGACCGTTTCGACGACATGCTCGGCGAGCGTCTGACCTGCGAGCACGTGCTCGGCGCAATGTTCATTCCCGCGCTGCGGCTGTCGCGCGATCCACGCGTGGGCGGCAAGGCTTTTCTGCGCTTGCTGGGGCGTGCTTATACGGATCCGTCAGCATTCATTCGGGACTTTCTGAATGCGCACTACGAGTCTGTGGCGGTGCGCTTTTTCGATGCGTTCCAGCGTGCGCTGCCCCATCTGCCGCGTGAAGAGCTCGGCTGGCGTCTGCACTTCGCGATCGGCGCGCTGTCCGGGGTGCTGGCCGGCACCGATACCGACAGCCTGATTTCCGAGTTCTCGCAGGGCAAGTCGATGAACGACCTGCAACTGATCGCGCGTCTCGCTTCGCTGATGGTAGCCGCGCTGAAAGCGCCCTTACCCGACAGCTCGCAACTGGCCACGTTCGCCGCCGTGCTGGGCGACGCCACCGACGGCGCCCCGGAAGGCCAGTCGGAAGCCATGAACCCGGTGGCGGTGACGCAGCAAGCGCCGGGCGGGTTTGAAGCGTCGGCGCCAGCAGATTCAGAGGGCGAGCACCGCGGCGGCAACATGGAGGCAAGTTCGTTTCAGCCGGCGTTGCACGGCACTGCTTAATCTGGAAACCGCGCTGAAAACTGAGCTGGAGCCCGCGCGGGCGGCGCCGACATAGGCCGCCCGCGTGCAAACAACATGAATACCGCATTGCCGAGCAGCACGTCTAAGTCCCGCACCTAAGCAACGTGACGCTGTCGAACTACAAACACGACACGAAACGCGAAGCAGGCGCGACTCGAAAACCGCTCAGGAGCGCCTGGAACAGCGACTAAAAAACAGCTACAGGCAACTTGAAAGCGCCCCGAGCGCGCGACGCAGCAGCAACACCGCCAGTTAGAAGATCAATAGAACGCGAGCCGTCCGCGCCCCGTGGATGCGTTCGCACGCACCATCGAAACAGGAGGAAACGTCATGTCGTGGTTCATCCTAGTGCTCATCATTGCCGCTCTCGCGCTCGTCTACGTTCAGGCGCGCGCCTCATGGTGGCTTGCCTTCATGATCGCCTGGGTGGCAGCCGCGCATGCCAGCGGAGCAGCGGGTCCACTGGCGACGACGGTGCTCGCGATCGTCTTCGTGCTCCCCGCCCTCGTGCTCACGGTCAAACCGCTGCGCCGTGCGTGGCTCACGAAGCCCGTGCTCGACCTCTTCCGCAAGATCCTGCCGGAGATGTCGCCGACCGAGCGCGACGCAATCGAAGCCGGCACTGTCTGGTGGGACGCCGAACTGTTCTCCGGACGCCCGCATTGGGACACGCTGCTCGGCTACGGCCCGGCCACGCTCTCCGCAGAAGAGCAATCGTTTCTCGACGTCGAATGCGAGCATCTGTGCGATCTCGCGAACGACTGGGAAACCACCATGGTGTGGCAGGACCTGTCGCCGGCAACCTGGCAATACATCAAGGAACGCGGCTTTCTCGGCATGATCATTCCGAAGCAGTACGGCGGCAAGCAGTTCTCCGCTTACGCGCATTCGCAGGTCATCATGAAGCTCTCCACGCGCTGTTCGGCCGCCGCCGTTTCGGTGATGGTGCCGAACTCGCTCGGCCCGGCTGAATTGCTGATGCACTACGGCACCGAAGCGCAGAAGAATCACTATCTGCCGCGCCTCGCGCGCGGCGACGAGATCCCCTGCTTCGCGTTGACGAGCCCTTACGCGGGTTCCGATGCGGCCGCGATTCCCGACGTCGGTATCGTCTGCAAGGGCACGTTCGAAGGCCGCGAAACGCTGGGTTTTCGCGTCACATGGGACAAGCGCTACATCACGCTCGGACCGATCGCGACCGTGCTCGGCCTTGCGTTTCGCGCACTCGATCCCGACCATCTGCTCGGCTCGGATAACGAACCTGGCATCACCTGCGCGCTGATTCCGACCGACCACCCGGGCGTCAACATCGGCCGCCGTCACTGGCCGCTGAACGCGGTGTTCCAGAACGGTCCGAACTCGGGCAAGGACGTCTTCATTCCGCTCGACTGGGTGATCGGCGGCCGCGCGCAAGTCGGCAATGGCTGGCGCATGCTGATGGAGTGTCTCGCCGCGGGCCGCGCGATTTCGCTGCCGTCGTCGAATGTGGGGATGGCGAAGATCGCCGTGCGCGGTACCGGTGCCTATGCTGCGATTCGCCGTCAGTTCCGTACCGCCGTCGGCAAGTTCGAAGGCGTGCAGGAAGCACTCGGCCGCATGGGCGGCAATCTCTACGTGATGGACGCCGCGCGCCGCCTGTCCGCACATGCGGTGGACCTCGGCGAAAAGCCCTCGGTGATTTCGGCGATCGCAAAGTATCACATCACCGAACGCGCCCGCATGGTCATCAACGACGGCATGGACGTCGCCGCCGGCAAGGGCATCTGCATGGGGCCGTCGAACTTTCTGGCACGCGCCTATCAGCAGGTGCCGATTGCGATCACCGTGGAAGGCGCGAACATTCTTACGCGTTGCCTGATCATCTTCGGCCAGGGTGCGATTCGCTGTCATCCGTATGTGCTGAAGGAAATGGCAGCCACGCGCGAACCGGATCGCGCCAGGGCGCTGCGCGATTTTGATGCAGCCTTTTTCGGCCATGCCAGTTTCACGCTGTCGAACGTGTTGCGCAGTTTCGTTTATGGCATCACGGGTGGCGCGTTCATCGCCAAGCCGCGCATGGCGTACGCACCGCTGCTGTCGTACTACCGCGCGGCGACCCGCATTTCGACCGCGTTTGCGTTGCTCGCCGACGTCTCCATGTTCGTGCTCGGCGGCGATCTGAAACGGCGTGAGCGCATTTCCGGGCGTCTGGGCGATGTGCTCTCGCAGCTCTACCTGATCTCGGCAACGCTCAAACGTTTCGAAGACGAAGGCCGTCAGGAGGAAGATCTGCCGCTGGTGCGCTGGGGCGTCGAGGATTCGCTATACAAGGCGCAACACGCGCTCGACGGCGTGCTCGCGAACTACCCGAACCGCCTCGCCGCGGGTCTCGTGCGCGTGCTCGCCTTTCCGTTCGGCCTGCCGTATCGCGAACCGTCCGATCAGTTGGGCACCGAAATCGCGGAGCTGATGCAAACGCCGGGCGCTGCGCGCAACCGCCTGGTGTCCGACTCGTACGTGCCGCACCCGGATGTCGACGCGCTCGGCTATGGCGAGCTCGTGTTCGAGTTGAACCCGCGCTTCACGCAGATCGACCAGAAACTGCGCGATGCAGTCAAGCAAGGCCTGCTCGAACCGATGCCGCAGAGCCTGCCGCACCTGGCCGCGTGGACCGAAGCGGCCCAGCAGAAAGGCCTGATCGATGCCGACGATCGTCGCGTGCTGGAAGACTACGCACGGTATGGCGCGCAAGTCGTGAAGGTCGACGACTTCCCCGCCGACTTCGACATGCTCGCCAACTTGCAAAAGCGCAAGGACGCGCTCGAAAAAGCGCTGGAACTCGCGGCCTGAGTGCCTTAAAAACAACATCCAGGCGGGGCACACTCAGTGCCCCAAACTGGGTGCACACTGACACACGTCCGACGTCCCCTCGGGGTGACGTCCTTCGGGCCTGGCCAGCGGAGCAACGAATAACATGAACGACTTTTATCTGAACTTCGTCAACTCGCCGTTCGGCGCGCGCCTTGCGCGTTCCCTGGGCTTGCCGAAGCCCGAGGTGCTGCACCGCTATCGCGCGGACCGGCCCGAGTTCGACGGGCTGGTGGCGATCGGTGCGGGCCGCCAACCACATCTGCTCGAAGCGCTCGCGAATCTCGTCGCGAGCATCGGCGTGACCAGTGTGGCTCATGAAAGCGCGGGGCTGTGGGTGCCGCTCGCGAATCGCCATGGTCTGATGACGGGTCGTTTCGAACCGGCGGAGTCCGGTTCGCATGGCAAGCTCACCGCCTTGCTGTTCGATGCGAGCGGTATCGAAGACAGCAGCCAGCTCGAACCGCTGCACGGATTCTTCCACGACACGTTGCGCTCGCTCGGCAAGTGCGGCCGCATCATTGTGCTGGGGCAGCCGCCGGAAGCCTGCGCGACGCCGCGCCAATGGACCGCGCAGCGCGCGCTCGAAGGCCTCACGCGTTCGCTCGGCAAGGAAGCGCGACGCGGCATTACCGCGAATCTCGTCTACGTGGAGCAAGGCGCCGAGAACGGTATCGACTCAACGTTGCGATTCTTTCTGTCGCCGCGCTCCGCCTATGTGTCGGGCCAGGTGGTGCGAATCGGTGCGCGCGCCGCCGCCGATACCTTGCCGGCGTTCGACTGGAATCAGCCGCTCGCGGGCCAGCGCGCTGTCGTGACCGGCGCGGCGCGCGGCATCGGCGCATCGATCGCGAGCGTGCTCGCCGCGGAAGGCGCGCACGTGATCGGCATCGACATCCCGTCGGCGCGCGACGCGCTCGATTCGACCATGCGCCAATTGAACGGCACCGCCCTCGCCTTCGACATTGCCGCGCCCGAAGCGCCAGCACAGATCGCCGCAGCGCTCGACGAACAGGGCGTGGATATCGTCGTGCACAACGCGGGCATCACCAAGGATAAAACCATCGCGAAGATGACCGACGCCGCGTGGCAAAGCGTGATCGACATCAACCTGTCCGCGCAGGAACGGATCGACGACGCGTTGCTCTCGGCAGGCATTCTGCGCGACGGCGGCCGCATCATCGGTGTGTCGTCGATCAGCGGCATTGCCGGCAACCTCGGTCAGACCAATTACGCCACCTCAAAAGCCGGCGTGATCGGCCGGGTGCAAAGCATGGCGCCGCCTCTACGCGCGCGCGGCATCACGATCAACGCGGTCGCGCCCGGCTTTATCGAAACGCAGATGACCGCGAAGATTCCGTTGACCATCCGCGAGGCCGGCCGCCGCATGAATTCGATGAGCCAGGGTGGCCAGCCGGTGGATGTCGCACAGACCATCGCATGGCTCGCGCATCCGGGATCGGCGGGCGTGAGCGGCCAGGTCGTGCGCGTGTGCGGACAAAGCCTGATTGGAGCGTGAGCATGGGTGAGCCGGGTGATCCGTTCAGGAGTGCTCACGCAGCGAGCGTGACCCGTCCGAAGACCGTCGTCATCGAGCAGTTACCCGCGCCGGCGAAGCTGTATGCGCGCGCGTTGTCCGGCATCGTCAAACGCGGCCGGGACACGCATTTGCCGGCGTTGCGGCTCGTGCGCCCCGCCGTGTTCCTCGATCCCGGGCCGATCTGGCGTTATTCGCGGGTCTGCGGTTTCATCCCCGAGCACGGCGTGCCGCTCACGTATCCGCATCTGCTTGCCTTCCCGCTGCATCTGTTGATGCTGACCGACCCGGCGTTTCCCTGGCCGGCGCTTGGTCTCGTGCATCTGGCGAATCATGTGCGGCTGCGCCGGCCGCTCGCTTACAAGGACCAGTTGCGCGTCGAAGTGGAATTCGGCGCGCTGCTACGTCACGACAAGGGCCAGGCGTTTGTGCTGCATACCCGCATGTACCGCCGCGGCGAAGCGGTGTGGGACGGCGACAGCGTCTATCTGAAACGCGGTGTGCCGGCGAGCGGCAGTCCGCTCGATCCGCTGGAACTCGGGCACGACGCACTGCAGCGCATCTCGCGCTGGCAACTGCCGCCGCAACTGGGCCGCGACTACGCGAGTGTGTCCGGCGACTACAACCCGATTCATCTCACTGCGCTGTCCGCGAAGGCATTCGGTTTTCCGCGCGCCATTGCGCATGGCATGTGGACACTGGCGCGTGCCGCCGCCGCCCTGCAACCGCCGAAGCCACTCGCCGAGGCAACACTTTCCGCCGAATTCAAGTTGCCGATGCTGCTGCCAGGAGAGGCGTCTCTCTGGAGCGCGTCGCCATCGCTGATCGAGCGCGACATCGAAGTACGCGACATTGCTGGAGAGAAACCGCATTTGCGCGGCCGCATGCAGTGGAAGCTGCTATGAAGCATGCGCAGGCACACGCGTGTTTTCGTCGCCGGATGGAATTGAAGCCGTCTGCAAATCGTTGCTGATTTTGCAGAAACACCAACGCAAAGCAGTTTTAAGCACCAGTCGCACCGTTCAATAACCAGGGAACGACCCAAAGGAGCCGAGCATGTCCAACCCGCTGCCCGCCGTGCGCCGCGTCGCCATCATAGGCGGCAACCGGATTCCGTTTGCCCGCTCGAACACCGCCTACGCGACCGCGTCGAATCAGGACATGCTGACGTTCACGCTGCAAGGCCTGATCGACCGCTACAACCTGCACGGCGAACGCCTAGGCGAAGTGGCCGCCGGCGCCGTCATCAAGCATTCGCGCGATTTCAACCTGACGCGCGAATCCGTGCTGTCCACCACGCTCGCGAAAGAAACGCCGGCCTACGACGTGCAGCAGGCCTGCGGTACCGGGCTGGAAGCGGCCATTCTCGTCGCCAACAAGATCGCCCTCGGGCAGATCGAGGTGGGCATTGCGGGCGGTGTCGATACGACCTCAGACGCACCGATCGGCGTCAACGAGCGCATGCGCAAGATCCTGCTCGAAGCGAATCGCGGCAAGAGCACCGGTCAACGCGTCGGTGCGCTGACCAAACTGCGGCCAGGCATGTTTTTCAAACCGCTTTTGCCGCGCAACGGCGAGCCGCGCACCGGGCTGTCGATGGGCGAGCATTGCGAGCTGATGGCCAAGCGCTGGAACATCTCGCGCGAAGCGCAGGATGTGCTCGCTTACGACAGCCACCGCAAGCTCACCGAGGCGTATGCGCGTGGCTTCGTCAACGATCTGATGACGCCGTACCGCGGCCTTGCGCGCGACAATAATCTGCGCGCCGATCTGACGCTCGAAAAACTCTCCGGCCTGAAGCCGGTATTCGATCGCGACGCGGGCACGCTAACCGCTGGCAATTCGACGCCGCTAACGGACGGCGCGTCCGCTGTGCTGCTCGCGAGCGAAGAATGGGCGGCCAAACATGGACTGCCGGTGCTGGCGTATCTGAGCTGGTCCGAAACCGCCGCCGTCGACTTTTTCGACAAGAAGGAAGGCCTGCTGATGGCGCCCGCCTACGCCGTGCCGCGCATGCTGGCGCGCGCCGGGCTCACGTTGCAGGACTTCGATCTGTATGAGATTCACGAAGCCTTCGCCGCGCAGGTGTTGTGCACGCTCGCGGCGTGGCAGGATGACGCGTATTGCCGCACGCAGCTCGGCTTGCCGGGGCCGCTCGGCGCGATCGATCGGGCAAAATTGAATGTGAACGGCAGCTCGCTCGCCACCGGCCATCCGTTTGCCGCCACGGGTGGCCGCATCGTCGCCGGACTCGCGAAAATGCTCGCCCAGCTCGACAAGCCGGCCGGCACCGCGCGCGGGCTGATCTCGATCTGCGCGGCGGGCGGCCAGGGAGTGGTAGCAATTTTGGACCGCTGAGCGTCGCGGCTGGCTCAGCGCGTGCTTCAATGAATGCCTTGTTTCGAAGGCTGCTGCCATGACTGCTTCGAGGACCGCTTTGATAACGTCAATGACTGGCTGCAAGACCAGCACACAAACAGATGAAGCCACGGCTTCAGGAGACGACCGATGACCCAGCCCACTCAAGCCCCGCTCTCGCCCGCCGCCGGATCCGCACCGCTCGCGAATGCAGCGGACCCGGCGCCCAGTCAGATGCCCGGCCAGACGGCGAATCACGCGCCCAACACCGACGGCATCTGGTACGCGTCCTATCCGGCAGACGTACCGCACGAAATCGACGTCAATCAGTACGAGTCGATCGTGCAGTTCTTCGACGAATGCATTGCACAGTTTCGCGAGCGGGTCGCGTATGTGAGTGTCGGCGCGAACATGACCTATGGCGAGCTCGGCCGCAAGGCGACTGCCTTCGCCGCGTATTTGCAAAGCATCGGCGTGAAGCCCGGCGAGCGCGTCGCGATCATGCTGCCGAATACGTTCCAGTATCCGGTGTCGCTGTTCGGCGTGCTCAAGGCGGGCGGCGTGGTAGTCAACGTGAATCCGCTCTACACGGTGCGTGAGCTCGCGCATCAGCTGAAGGACAGCGGCGCGCAAACCATCATCGTGTTCGAGAATTTCGCGAAGACCGTTGAAGACGCGCTGCCCGGCACCAAGGTGCAGAACGTCATCGTGACGGGTCTCGGCGATCTGCTCGCCGACGGTCTGAATCTGAAAGGGCGTCTGCTCAATTTCATGCTTCGCCATGTGAAGAAGATGGTGCCGGCATACAACCTGCCGAATGCGGTGCCGCTGCTCAAAGCACTCTCGACCGGCTACACGCGGCCTCTGACGCCCGTGCGCCCCACTCACCACGACATCGCCTTTCTGCAATACACCGGCGGCACCACGGGTGTGGCCAAAGGCGCGATGCTCACGCACAGGAACATCATCGCCAACCTGCTGCAGGCGAAGGTATGGTCCGAGGGGCAGTTGAGCGGCGACATCGAGACGGTGCTCACGCCGCTGCCGCTCTATCACATCTATTCGCTGACGGTGAACGCGCTGATCTTCATGGGCCTCGGCGGACGCAACATCCTGATTGCCAATCCGCGCGACATGAAGCGCGTGATGATGATCATCCGTCACGAGAAATTTACCGGTATCACAGCGGTGAACACGCTCTACAACGCGTTCCTCGACAACGAAGAATTCTGCAAACGCGACTTCTCGAACCTGAAACTCGCGATGGCCGGTGGCATGGCCACGCAGAAGTCGGTCGCCGATCGCTTCAAGGCAGTCACCGGCAAGCCGATCATCGAAGGCTATGGGCTGACCGAGTGCTCGCCGATCGTATCGATGAATCCGGTGGACCTGACCAATCTGCGCGACTTCGAAGGCTCGATCGGTTTGCCCGCGCCGTCCACGCAAGTACGCTTCAGGAAAGACGACGGTACGTGGGCAAACATCGGGGAAGCCGGCGAACTGTGCGTGAAGGGTCCGCAGGTGATGAAAGGCTACTGGAATCGTCCGGAAGAAACTGCCAAGGCGATCGACGACGACGGCTGGCTCGCCACCGGCGACATCGGCGTGATGGATTCGCGCGGCTTCATCCGCCTGATCGACCGGAAGAAAGACATGATCCTGGTGTCGGGCTTCAACGTCTATCCGAACGAAGTCGAAGACGTGATCGCGATGCTTCCGGACGTGCGCGAAGTCGCCGCAATCGGCGTGCCCGACGCGGCGCAAGGCGAACGTGTGAAGGTGTTCATCGTCAAGCGCAACCCCTCGCTGACCGCGGAACAGGTGATCGCCCACTGCCGCAAAAACCTCACGGGCTATAAGGTGCCGAAGCTCGTGGAGTTCCGCGACGAGCTGCCGCAAACCAACGTCGGCAAGATTCTGCGCCGCGCGCTGCGCGACGAGGAACTCGCGAAGCAAAAACCTGCCTGACAGGCGAGGTGCTTGACACCACGCCTTGCGCCATCCTTTCGGAGAGATTCATGAAGCTCAGCATGTCCGCACGCTTGAACCGCTCGCCGGCCTTCATGCGCCTCACCCGTTTTTCGTCAGCGAGCGCAACATGGGGTGCGCCCCTGACTGCTTCATTACGTGCGCTTTCATCACGCGGACTCCTGATCGGCGCGCTCGTTGCCAGCGCTGCTGCGTTGGCCACGCCGCCGGCGTTCGCGCAGAACGACGACACGCCGCCCGCACTCGACACCGCGAGCGCCGTGAAAGCACCCACCACGCCGTCCTCGCAGGTCGGCAAGCTCACGCTCGATCAGCAGGTCAAGTGGCTGCGGGCCGCGCAACAAAGCGGCGAGATGGAAAAGCTCGACGACGCGCAACTGGTCGCTCTGTTCCAGTCGCTTGATCCGCTTGCGTTGCCGCGTTACATCAAGGAAGGGCCGAACGGTTATCCGTCATACGAGTTCATCATGTCGCGCTCGGAACGCATTCACGGCCAGTGGCCCGACAAACCCGATCACATGCTGGTGCGCCTCGCCCACGACCCGCTGCGGATCTACGCAAAGTGGTTGCCTGACGGTGCGCACGCCGGTCAGGAAATCATCTACGACGAGTCCAAACGCACCGACGAAATGTATGGCCACCTCGGCGGCATCATGAATGTGATGCCGCTATGGACCTCGCTGAACGGCGCCCTCGCCCGTGCGCAATCGAACCACCAGGTGCGCGATCTCGGTACCGAGTACATTGCCAATCAGTACCTCTCCGAAGGCAGAAAATACATCGAAGCCGGCGTGCCGCACTCGACTCAGGTGGAAGTGAAAACGATCGACGGCGTGCGCGTAGTCGCCTTCACCTTCGAAACGCCGAACGGCCAGCCGCAGTTCTATGCGAAGAAAAACACGCTCGGACTGGATCTGCGGCATCCATATTTCCGCACCGTCGAGTCGTATAACAACGACGGCAAGATCTTCGAGAAAATCGTCTTCGAAAGCATCACACCGAAAACGTTCGACGACTCGACCTTCGATCCGAAGAACAAGGCTTATAACTTCTAGCGGAGAAGGCGCGGCGTCAGCGCGAAGGCGACATGCGCAATGGGCCCCGCGCCCTGCTCGTGGCTGTGCTCGTCCATGTGGCCAACGCGGGTGGCGAGTTCCTTGAGCACGAAGTAATCGGAAGCGCGGATGAGGCCGATCAGCGACGTCGGCGTTTGCGTCGGCGTTTGCCGGAGACGCGGTGCAAGCGTCGTGTACCAGAGCGCGCCGATGTCGTCGCCGGTTTCGAAGGCGGGCAGTTTCATACGGGCGACGTAGTCGGCGAATGAAGGGCCACACGCAAGAGTGGAATCGATCACGGCGAGCGTGCCGTGCCGTGCGGCAGCATGCGTGAGCCACGGCCATGCGCCACCTGCCGCGGTCGAGAACCATGCGCCGGTCATCATGAAAGTGCGTCGGTCCATTGTCTGGTCACGCAAATAAGTCACGAATGTCACACACGTCGTTCATCCCGCTCACGCGCCTCACGTATAACCCCGCCGGTCGCGCCACGCCGCCGGCCAGATCCCCTGCTTGCCCGGCGCGAGAATACCGTTCGGGTCGAGTGCGTCCTTGATCGTTTCCGAGAGCCGCAGCAACGCGCCGTCGTTGAAACTGTACTGCGCCGCGGCGAAATCCATATACGCGAGATGCGCGCGATATTCGCCGTAACCCGCCGCGCGTGCGTCGCTCATCAGCGAACGCAGTAAAGCGCCGGCCTGCTCGACCTGGTTCGCGTCGTCGCGGTCGAAGATTGCCGCGAAGATGTGATGCAGATGACGCACACCCGCCGTAAAACCGCCGTAGTAATCGAAGCCATATTCCGCCGCGCGCGCCTTCACCATCGTGTACTGGCGCAGCGCGTCGCGCCCGGTCGCCGGGCACACCGGCGCGAAGTCCACATGTGCGCCCGCGCCGCCGCGCCAGTCGAGCATGCGGAACGCGCTCATCGCCGGGACACCGGCCAGGTTGCGATCGCCGCCCGCGATGGGTTGCGCATCGCCCGCATAGCGAGCGGCCGAGAGTCTGGCCTGCGGGACGCGGGCGAACGCGCGCTGCACGATCGCATAGCGGGCATCGATCAATTCAGGCGTCCCGTACAGCGCGAAATGCAGATTCCAGCGGCCCACATTCAGCCTGTCCAGCATCGCCGCCACCGCGTTCTCGGGCATCGCGCCTTTGCCTTCATACCACTGCTGACGTGACGACAGTCCCGCGGCCCGGCGCAAACCACCTTCGATCACCGCGTTGTTGCGGATCGTTTCATCGAGCCGCAACGGCCGCAGGAGTTCGACGATCGTTTCCAGATCCTCCTCGTGCCGGAACTGGATTTCGCCGAGCAGATACGCGGGCGGCGCGGGCATCAGCCAGACACCGAGCTTGGTGACGATGCCGTAGTTCGACTGCATGAACATCGCATCGAAGGAAGGCCCATAGCCCGGTTGATACAGTTGCCACGCGGTGCCGATTTCGATCCCGCCCATCCCGGTGCGCAGCACGTCGCCGTTGGCGAGCACCACTTCCATGCCGCACTGCGCCGCCGCGTGATCACCGTACGCGGTGTAGCCGAAGCCGCGCTCGAGCGTATTGCCGACCACGCTGCCCCAGCCCGCTGCCGGCGGATCGACCCAGAGCTTGTAGCCTTTATCGCGCAAATGCGCATAGAGATCGAAGTAGCTGACGCCCGGTTCGACCAGCGCGTAGGCAAGCGTTTCGTTCACTTCGATGATGCGGTTCATTCGCTGCAAATCGAGCACCACCGAACCCGTCAGCCGCGGCGCGGCGCCACCGTACGCGAAGTTGCGTCCGGTCGAGACCGTCCACAACGGAATACGAAATTGATTGGCAATCCGCAATACAGCACGGATCTCGTCGACGGATGCGGGCAACAGCGCGGCGGACGCCGAGAACGCTTCGCGCTCGCCGGGCGCGAACGGATCGAGGTATGCGGCAAGCCCGGTAGCCGAGGTCACCACCTGCGGATCGCCGACAATCGCGCGCCAGCCCGCGAGCGCGCGATCGAACTGAGTGGCGGAAACTTTCGGCGGCAAGCTGCGCGTCAAGATCTCTCCTTTGCGGTCACGTGTGTGGACGACGGGCGGTCACGCGTGTGGGCGCCGGCAAGCTAGCGGTGCATCCCACCCCCGCCGCCGTGCGACATGCCACTCCACATCTGCGTGGATGCACCGCCATGCCAGCCGCCGCGCGCCCCCATTCCAGACGATCCGCGCACATAGTGCACGTGGTCCATGTGATGAAAATGATGAAAACGATCGACGAAAATGACCGACACGCCGGCCGCGAATACCACCGGCGGCCCCCAGTACCATGAATCGTAGTAATACACCGGAGCCGGGCCTAAGGCCAGCGCGGCGGCATCGTCTTCGACGATTTGCCAGCTGCCGTCCGGCTGCAGGCAAGCGCGGCCGCTGACCTGCTGCATGACGCCGTCGATTTCGGCCTGACCCACGACGAAACGGCACGCCGAAGCGTCGCTCACCGGCGCATTGGCGTCAGATTGCGCCTCGACCGGCGCCGCGCAACCGGCGCACAGGCACAGACAAGCTACACCGGAACACAGCCCCGTGCCGAACAGATGAAAAGTAAGCATGATTTCGCTGCCTCGACGCGTCGGCGTTGCGACTCGCAAAGGGCGTGTCGACACCGTGAAGACCCCGTCGGTTTGCCTCGCACGGGACCGTGCCATACCGGTGCGCGTGCAAGGCGGGACGGCAGGATCCTGCAGCAAGTAAACGAAGCGCCGCGCGACGCTATTCCGACGGCTGCCCGCGAGCGCAAGGCGTTTCTGTTACCGCGTGTTGCAGCGGGGTCTTCTTGCCAACGTTTTGCCAGGTCCTGGTGCTCGCCGTGCTTTCAGCGCTACTGCCAGTCCTCCGGCTTGCCGCCGAGCGCGCTGCACACGTCGATCGCAATCGAGCGCAGCTTGCCTTCCGCAATCGGCCCGGACAGCGCATAGCCCATGCGGTCGCTGACCCAGTAGAAGGTCCTGCGGTTACCGTCGCGGAACAAGCGGAACGCGGTTTCGTCGCGCGAAATTCCGGTGATGTACAGCGTGAGCCGCGCGCCGCTGGAATTCTCGTACATGAACTGCGCGGCCGGTCCCGCCTCGCCGGGCAACAAACGCCCTCCTACCAGCGAGTAGCCGTACTCCTGCAATGACGGCACCGACAGCGGCCGGTTCAGCCGCTTGGACAGCCAGCTGATCAGATGCTCTTCCTCGTTCGCGGCGACTTCGACGGGGTGACGCCGCTCGGGTGTGTACACCGCATAGGCGACGTCGGCGCGCTCAGCAAAGCTCGGCGGCTGGCTGCCGCCCAGACCGTTCCACGCGCCGCCCGTCAGACGCGGGGCAAGTGGCCCCAAGGCGAGCGCGAGACCCGCGCCGGCCGCGAGCCAGCACGCCGCGAGGCCGACGCGTTGCCACCATGGGGTCGGCCGCCGCACCACGATGAAAGCCGGTTCATCGGCCGCGCTCTGCCCGACGCTCCCGCTGCGCTCATTGTGCTCATTGCGCTGTGGCGCACCACACAGCGCCCGCAGCGCCGCTTTCTGCGCGCGCCATGCGGCCACTCTCGCGACAGCCTGCGGCTGCTGCGGCAGTTGCGCCTCGATCGCGGCGTGCTCCACAGGCGGCAACTCGCCATCGACAAACGCCGACAGCGCGCGCAGATCGAACCCCTCAGGCAAGCTGGAATCGTGGTCGTCGTTCATTACGGATTTCTCACTACTTTCAACGGCGCGACTTTATGCGCCAGTCCCTCAGCGCCCCCTTCAACCGGCCCCTCCGTCATCAGCACGCGCATGTGCTCGCGCGCCCGCGAGAGCCGCGACATCACCGTACCGATCGGCACGCCGAGCGCCTTCGACGCCTCCTGATAAGACAGCTCCTCCACGCAAACGAGCAGCAGCACTTCCCGTTGCTCGACCGGCAGGCAATACAGCGCGCGCTGAAGATCGCGCAGCACCAGACCGTCGACTTCGCCATGCGGCGCTTCGAGATTGCGCCACGGCGCGCTTTCATCGTCGACGGCAATCTCGCGACGGCCGCGCAACTGATCGATGTAAAGATGCCGCAGGATCGTCAGGAGCCACGCGCGCAGGTTGCTGTTAGGACGGAAGGCCGCCCAGCGCGCAAGCGCGCGCTCCGCCGTATCCTGCACGAGGTCGTCGGCCCAGGCGCGGTCGCCCGTCAGTGCGCGCGCATAGCGGCGCAACTGCGGGAGCCACGAAATCACTTCCGCTTCGAAATTCACCCGGCGTGGCAACGCTCAGTAGCCGCCGCCGCTGCCGCTCGCGCTGCCGCTGGAGCCGCTGCTGCCTGAGGCGCTGCTGTCGCTCGCGGAGGTGCAGGCGCTCGTTGCGAGCGAGCCTAGCGCGAGCGCCAGCAGCACGAAGGCGGCCGAAAGAATGCGGGATGCTTTCATGGTGAGTCTCCTGATGAGTGCCTGGCCGGTGCGCGCGAGCCGGGGATCCGATCGGCCACGTGCGATATGCAGCGCAGCCATGTCTGACTTAACGTGAGCGGGCTGTGATTTATTCCGCGTGCGGCATCGGCACGCGCTATCTTTTTCCGCCATCCGTATCGGAACCGCCCGAGCGTGGCCGAAGAGAGCGCTATTCGTACGCAGATTCGTAACTCAACGTTACAGCTAATAGTTATCAGATGCTTATGTGCGCGCAAGCCGTTATAGTGGACGCAGTTCGCCCGCCGACGCGTTCCGCCCCCACACAGGGTAGAATCGCGGCGAACAACCGTCTTTCTAACCTGAATTGTCCATGGCTTCCGCAGAATCGCATCCGCAAAACGACTTCATGAACGCTGCGCGCAAAGAACGAAAGCGCGTCGAGATCTACCTTGTCAACGGCATTCGCCTGACGGGGTGCATCGAGTCGTTCGATCAGTATCTGGTGATGCTGCGCACGCCTGTCGGCCTGCAAGGCATTTACAAGCGCGCGATCTCGACGATCCAGCTCGACACCGGCACACGTCCGGCGCCGCGCGCCGGGCGGCCTTCGCACGGTGAACACACCACGCGTGGCCCGCACGGCTCGCGTGAACCGCGCGATCATCGTGAGCCGCGTGAACCGCGCGAGTCGTACGGCGCGCCGTCTTCGGATCGCCCTGCGTCAGATCGTAGCAGCAGTACGTCTGACGGTCCGGTGGTTGTCACACGCCGCCGGCGTCTGTTCGGCACGGGCGGCGGCGACGGCGGCAACCATGGCGGCGGGAATCATGGCGGCAATGGCGGCAGCACCCCCAGCGGCAACGAATAAACCGCCGCCGCAGCGGCTGGCTACTCCGTCGGATGGCCGAGCCGCTGTAAGATCTTCTCCAGTCGTATTGCCTGCAAGTCCGTCAGTTCGAATCCGCATTTGACCGCCAGCACGCGGCGCCGCCAGTACATGGCGTCCAGCATGCGCAGCGCCGGTTGCCGTGTTGCCCAATCCAGGTGTTCCAGTTCCGCTTCCACCACGTGTGACGCGTTGAAGCGCTGCGCGCGCGCAGGGTTGTTTCGGTCCATGTTGTTCGCTGCCTTGTTGTTCGCTGCTTTTGTTTGCTCCCCTCCCGAGCTGGATGTTGCCCATTCACGGTATGCCGTACGCTCTGCCTGTCGTTGCGGCAGGCGGATTGCTTTTGTTTTTTTAGGCGACACACGGAAAACGACTTGATGCGGGTTGGTTTGAAGTTTTGCTGTTTTGCCCGTTGTTTTCTGATCTGGGTTTTGGGGCGTTGGGGTTTGAAGGAAATGCTTATTGCGGGAGGGCTTAGGTCGTTCGGCTGATGCTCGCGTGGGTCCGCTTTGCGCTATGCTGAGCTGTTGACCCTCTTCTAATGGAGCATGTCATGACCAAGCAGAAGCACCACTCAACTCATCCTAAGGATGCGGCGCAGCCCGTTGAGTCTGCGGAGGACCGGCTCGATGAGGCTCTCGAGGAGAGCTTTCCTGCTAGTGATCCGATTGCCGTCGATGTGACGGAGCCGCGTCACTTGCCAGTGGAAGGCGGGCATTCGGGGGGGAAGAAGCGGCATTAAGGGATGGGCTTTTTTTGCCTTGGGCGGCGGCGTTGGCTGGTTGCCTACGGTGTTGGCCTTTCCTTGAATTTTTATTGGTCTATTAGCGTTGCCCCTGTGCGGGGCAGCACTTACTTTCTTTGCCGCCGCAAGAAAGATAAGCAAAGAAAGCGGCTCAAACCGCTAATTCTTAAGCGGGTCCCCCGCGCAGTCGCGGTAGTGGTGCATCTGGAATCCGTGCCCTCGCACATTCGGCGTCAGTGACAAAGGAGTCATCAGCTCCCACTCCGCACTGCGTGCGTCGCGGACGGGTCTGCCAGGGAAACCAGAGGGATGGCCGCTCTGCGGCAGAGAGGCTTCGGAAACGAGGCTTTTGCTGCGAGGATGGGTAACTCTTGCGCTACTAAACAACTTGTACGTCCGATGGGGCGGGCGGCACGTTCAAGCCGCGCCGCCCTCCCATCTTCCGTTCTTCCCAACCAGCGTGCTCAGTGCGTCGGCAGGCCAGTTTCCAGTTGTCGCTGCAGTTCGCGAACCTGGCGTTGCGCGGCGCGCAGCTGGTCTTGCGCGGCAGCCTTCTGCTGCGCCAGCGCCGTCGCTTCGGCACGGGTCTGCGTTTGCTGATTCGTGACAATCGTCTGCTGCTGATGCGCAACGTCGAGGTCAGCCTGCAGCCGGTTTGCGCGGTCCTGCGACAACGCAATCATGCGGTCCGTGAACGCCTTCTGCGCTTCCAGCTGCGTGCGGCGAATCTCCACGTCCGACAGTTGCACCGTCTGACGCACAAAATCCTTGTAGATCATGTCGGCACGTGTGGCATCCTCAGTCTTGATAACGCGCCAGAAGTTCTTCTGCTGGAACAACGCCACGTAGTACGTCATCTCCTTGCCGTAAAACAGCAAGCTCGCTCCATAGCTGCCGTTATACGTCGTGCGCAATTCGCTCAGATCCGAGCCCCGGATCATCTGCTGCAATTCCGCCACATTGCCCGCGGCAGACTGCTTGGCTTCCTCCGGCGTCAATGCGCTCGTCTGCGCCTGTCCGGCGACTGCATTGGCCGGCAAAGCCGTCGTCGTGCCCGGCTGGGAAACAACGCCTGCGCTCGATCCGCTATCCGGCAGAGCCTGCGCATTCACGCCCTGCACGCCCCCCATCACGATGAATGCAACCAGGGCAATCTGTCGTAGTTTCGACTTTCGGTCCATGTAAATCCTGCTCGAACAGTTTTTGTTTTAGTACAACCGTCTCATTATTACTCACTTTCGCGTGCTTCGGGCTCTTCGTCAAAAATTTGGTACTTGCGCATCTTCTCCCATAAAACCTTGCGGCTGATGCCCAGATAAAGGGCCGTATCCTGGCGGCGCCAACCGTTTGCGTCGAGCGCGGCCAGCACGCGGTTGCGCTCAGCCATGTCCCATTTGCTACGATCCACCAGCACCTCGGCCGCGCTCTCGGCCGGTACCGGCTGAGTGGTACGCGCAAGCGCGAGCAGCCGCTGCAGACGCGCCGCGTCCCACGCGCCGATCTGACGCACCGTCACGCCGATCCGCTCGGCCAGGTTGCGCAGTTCGCGCACATTGCCGGGGAAATACGTGTCGGCCACCGCGTCGGCAAGCCAGTACGGCAGGTCCGGTAACGCGGAGAGACGCTCGCTGCCGACGATCTGCGCAATGAACGCCTTGAAGATCGCAATCTTGTCGACGGCGCCCCGCTCTTCAAGGGACGGAATCTTCAATTCGATCACCGCAAGCCGATAGTAAAGATCGGCGCGGAAAGTGCCGTCCTTGACCAGTTGCGGCAGATGTTTGTTGGTCGCCGCCACCAGCCGGAAATCGAGCTTCACCGGCGTGGCCGAACCGATTCGCGTGACCGCGCTGTCTTCGAGCACGCGCAGTAGCTTGACCTGCTGGTATAGCGGCAGATCGCCGATTTCGTCGAGGAACAGCGTGCCGCCGTCAGACTGCTCGAAGTAGCCCTTGTGCGCGACCACCGCGCCCGTGAACGAGCCTTTCGAGTGGCCGAAGAACAGCGATTCGAACAGACCGTCCGGAATCGCGCCGCAGTTCACCGCGACGAACGGCCCCTGGCCGTAGCGGGTATGTTTTTCGTGCAGCAGTTGCGCGATGCGCTCCTTGCCGACGCCGGTTTCGCCGTGCACCAGCACGCTCGTGTCGCAGTCGGCAAACGTGTCGACTTCGTGCAGCAGCGCCTGCATGCACTCGGAGTTGGCGATCATCGCGTCCGACTCGTGCGTCTTGGCGCTGTGCGCGCGCAGTTGCAACACGAGCTTCATGACCATGCCGCGCAATTCGGCGCAGGTGAAATCCAGCGGCAGGATGTGCGAGTAGTCGGACGGGTAAGTCGCCGGGTCATGGTCGCGCGGCGCGGCGCCGACCCACACAACGGGAATGCCGTGCGCCGCCTGCCAGTCGCGCATGAGCAACGCGCCGCTGTCGATCACCGAAACGCTGATGATCGCGAGCGACGGCCGCAGCGCGGTCCGCTCAGGCGAGATCGCGATATCGTCCGCGCGGATCACTTCGACGTCGAAGCTCGCCATGCAGCGCGCGACCCGGTCGACAATGTCGGCCTTGCCCTCCCAGACGTAGATATCGAGTTCCTCGATTTTGGGGTTGGTTCTCATAGGCGCGAAATCAATTAACCAGTTGTGCCTGACCGCAGGCAAGCCCGAGATCGTGGACCGTCGCTACGCCGATCTGGACACCGAGGAGTTGTAAAAGAGGAACGAGAAGAAGATCGAGCGAATTCAGTACTGGCGTCAACAACGCTGCCAACGCGCTGGTCAGCGACGAGGCCGCTGCAGTGATATCCAGGCCGAGCAGCGTCGTCACATGCATCGAACCAGCCAGTCCGGACGCGAACTGGCTGACGAGGCCGCCTGCCGCGGAGCCGAGACCGTTGGTATTGGTGGTCTGATAGTCATCACTGTCGCCTGTCACGCCGTTGAACTTGAAGACTGTCGGCGTTGGTGGCTGCAGGTTCAGATTAAAACCGCTTGCCGGCGAAGTCGTCCCAACCGAAACATTCAGGAGGCTAAGGGCGAGCAACGGCACACTGACTGAAGTCAATGTCGCCGGTTGGTTGCACTGCGTTGGCACCGTGGTGTTGGTCAGATTAGCTGACGCATCGCCCCCAATGCACAATGCCGTCACTCCGGGCGTCGTGGATATCCAGCTATAGCTACTGGATTTTTGCGTCGAACACTGCGTGGTTTGCAAATCGGCGGTGCCTGGCGCAACCTCGAGATAGATCGGCAGATTCAACAGGCTGACATTGACCAGGGACGGCAATCCGGAGCCCGGGCTCAGGTTGACGTTGACTAGCTGGACGTTCAGGTACAACTGTATCGCTGCGGAATGGGCGCTCGTGCGGTAAGTAACGCCGTCAGGGTACGTTCCAGCCTCGCCGATCGCGATCACTGGCGGCCGAATAACTCTGGCCTGCGCGGTGACGCTTGCAATCGGACTGAGATTGAGCGCCGCACCAAGATTGATGGCTGACGACCCGTTCGCGATCTCGGCAGCCGCCATCAGCACATCGAGCGCGTTGACTGTGGCTGTAGCTGCCGCCTGTGGGTCGCCAAGACCAATGGCCAGCAGCCCATTGTTAGAAGAGGTATTTCCAAGGTTGATTTTCGTGTTGCCCGTCGACGCGCTTGCAATAGTGCTCAACGCATTTGTGACGCTGGCGCTGACTACATTGCCCTGACTCAGCACGGTTGCCATTGCGGTCGCAAGTTGGGCAACAGTGACCTGCGCCTTGAGCAGGTCGTTCATCGAACTCACACCAAGCGCGGTCGCCAGATCCAGCAGCTTGATTTGGGCTGTCGCCAGACCCTGATACGACCCCACATCCAGATTAAGATTAGTGTTGAGCAAACCATTCAACAGGCCATTTACCAGTCCACCTGACAGGCTGGCTATCGAAGTGGTAAGCGAAAAGGACCGGATATCTGTAGCCTGCGCTGTCGCTGTCGCCGTCAGCGTGCGCGTCTGCCCCGCCAGAAATAAAAACGACACAGGCTGGCTCACCACGACCTGCAATGCGTTCAGCGGCAAAGCACTAGGCGACGCACTGGCAGCCACAAAATACGATGGCGCTGCGTTCACCGATGGATCCCATCGGCCGCAGGTTGACTGAATGGCGCCGTTGCTCGACAAACCATTTGCCTTCGTCGCATTCAACTGCGCCGAGTTGATCGCCGCTGTACAGCTTCCCGCGCTGCCGATCGTCTGCACGCCTGCCGCAGCGGCCAGATCTGCGATGCGCTGCAAGTCGCGACGCACATAGTAGAAATGGCCGATATCGATTGCAGCCATCGTTATAACCGCGACGCTCACCCATACCGCCGCCAGAATTGAAACCGCGCCGCGCTGCGAGCGTGATGACATACCGGCCACGCGGCGCACGCGCGATATGCGCAAGCGTCGAACGTAGGGGAGAGATGCAATCCGTGACGACATATCAATTCTGCGGCGGTTGCCCGCTCATGCCGCCGCTCTGCCCGCCTCCGCTGCCTTGACTAAGCGCCGAGCCGTACAGTTCGGGAATTTTCGATTTGAACGAATCCATGTAGCGCCGGTAGGCCAGACCGGCCTCTTCGCCGAGCATTGGCTGTTCCGGAGCGGCCTGACTATTACTACGTTGCAGATCAAGCCATGCCGTCGTCGCATGACCGACTTCGCTGCGGGCGGCCGGCGGCGCCGATACGGCCTGGGCGCGCGCAACCTGCAGCATGCCGACTGCCAGCACCGCGATCAACGCGCCGCAAGCCAGCCTCCGCATTCCCCTGAGTCTTCCTTGGTATTTCATTTGGTCTCTCCTGCCCGTCGGCCCGTTATTGTGCGAACCGCTGCAGCAAACGCGGCGCGGGTTCCATCATTCCCTGCGTGCTGGCGACAGTCCCTGGCTGAGCCCCTTGCGACCGCCCCGCTCCCTGTGCCTGTGCGCGTGCCGCGGCAACGACTTTGGCCGCTTCATTGCGGATCGCCGCACGCACGTCCAGCGAAAACTTCTGCTGATTCATCAACGCCTGCGACCGCTCCGTCTCTCCGTCGACGAGCAGATACAGAGCAATATTGCTGGCGACCTTCGGATTGTTCTGGTCAAGCTCCGCTGCTTTCATCAGCGGCACCCGGGCTCCACTGATATCGCCGGCACGCATGCGCGCGTAACCAAGATCCGACAGAACTGAGGCGTCTGTCGGCGCCAGTTGCGCCGCCTGCTGCAACTCGTCCGCAGCACGATTGAAATCACCGGATGCGCCTGCAATCAATCCCAAGCCACGATGCGCACGCGACGCGAGCGGCGTCTGCAGCAATCGTTCATACGCAGCCGCACTCGCCGCGGGTTGATCAGTCATACGCAGGGCATCAGCGCGCAACAGAATCGTGTCTGGCGTCACCCCATACTGCCTTTCATAGGCATCGATATGCGCGAGCGAGGCGAAGTACAGCCCTTGCGACTGCATGCGGTCGATCAGCCCGAGATACATACCCGGAGTGTCCGGCGCCGGATCACGATTGGCCTGCTGGATCAAAGCCTGACGCTCCGCCTGCGGGCCGACGCCATAGCCGAGATCTTTCGCGCACGCGGCAAGCAGCACGAGCGCAATACCGGAAGCGACGCACTGCGCCGCCCGTACAAAGCCATTCGACCTAACATTTAACGTCATTGCCATATCCCTACCGCTTCATCGCTTTCAGCGAATGTGACACCGACAGAACGCCGGGACCCGCTGTGACGATCATCAACGCCGGAAGCAAGGTCAAGATCATCACGCCAGTCATCTTCACCGTCATTCGTCCAATACGCTCGCGCAACATCGCGCGACGCGTTTCGCGTAGGCGATCGCCAAACTGCTTCAGCGGTTCTTGCACCGCTCCACCGTGCCGATCGACCTGAATCAGCAAACGCACCACAGCTTGCATATCCTCATTTTCGTAACTTGAAGCAAGCCGATGCAACGACTGCTCCCGGGTTCGACCGGCAGCAAATTGCCGCTGCGCAATCTCCAGTTCGCTGGAAAGTACGGGCAATATGCCGCGAAAATCGTTGACCATCACCTGGAGACTCTGATCCAGTGACAAGCCGACACCCTGGAGCAAGCGCAATAGATCGACCAACATCGGCAGTTCATCAACGACGCCCCGGCGGCGTGCCGCCGCGCGTCGGCTCAGCACGACCTTTGGAATCATGACGCCGCACACCATCGCGACAACCACCAGCATCACGTAGCGCTGCCCGTCGATACGACCGCTAGCAATCGTACCGACGAGCAGCGGCAGCACGATTGCGCCCGCGATCCGGGCAATCAGGAAAAGCCCGCGAGTACGCGCATCGACAAAGCCGCATTGCTCCAGCAGGCGGCGGTCCTCCTCCGCTACGATATGTCGGCCAATTGGCGTATCGAGCCAGCGGACACCGGTATGCACAAAGCGCTCAAACACTCCCCCCATGCCACTCGCAGGCGCGCTCGTACTCTGCTTGCCCTGAGCACCGTCTGTGCCGCGCGCCGCCGCTGCGACAGCGTTTTGCAGCGCGCGCTCGTCGAGTGCTTGCATGAGCATGCGGTCGCTCCGTCGCGCGGCCGCGATCCGCACGATCAGAAGTCCCGCGATCAGGAGCGAAGCCAGCGCCACGAGACCGAGCGCAAGCGCGATAAGGTAGTTCGGTTGCATTGTCATGATTTCAGCCGAGCCAACCGGTACAACAAATATGCGCCAAGCAGTTGTAGACCGAACGCGAGATACAGTATTTGCCGCCCGCTCGGATCGAACCACATCGATCCGAAATAGTTTGGGTTCGTCAGGATCAGAAACCCGCCAATCCCGACCGGCAACATACCGAGTACCCAGGACGACAAGCGCGTTTCCGATGACATCGCCACGAGCTCACGTTCGGCCTGTTCCAGATCACGCATGAACGACGACATCCGATCGAGCATCACGTCGGCCCGGCCGCCGTACTTGACAGACAGGCGTAACACCGCACCCACCAGTTCCAGCTCGCGAGCGCCATACAACAACGCAACGTGAGAGAGCGCACGATCGATCTCCACACCGGACCGCAGCATCCGTGAGACATGATCCAGGCATTCGCGCAGCGGGGCATCCGTGGTTTGCAATGCCGCCTGGAAAGCCGCCGGCACGCTGTTGCCGAGCGTAATCAGACGAACAATGCCATCAAGAAACGACGGCAATTGCCGAACGATTGCCTGACGGCGCTTGTTTGCGCGCATCGACAGCACGAAGTAGAGAAACACAAGGCATGCGAGGAGCGTCGCACCGGCTGCCAGTGCCCCCCCCTCATTTGCCGCAACGAGACACAACGCCAGCCCGATGCCTGCAACCATCAGTGCCAGCGTGCGGGATTTTCTCAGGCCCGCGCGATTCATCAGGGTTCCGAATGAATAGCTGATTCGTGCGTTGACGTACCGGAGATATTCATTCCAGTCCGCTCCGGGCGCCGGAGCCTGTGGTGAAAACGAAACCGTAGGCGTCATCCGGCGCGTAGTCGCGGCGCGGGATGAGGGCACGGACACCGCCGGCTGGCCAGCAGCCATCCGACTGTCGATGAAGCGCTCAGTACTCGCCTGGTCTTTGCGTAGTGCACCGCGCTGCAATATCAGCAGCGCACCTGCAGCGCACAGCAGCGCGAGCGCCGCAAAGACCATGACTGCGCTAGACATTGAAGCCCCCGCCGAAGCCACCGCTACCGGTGTCGAAGCCCCCTCCGCCGAAACCGCCAGCGTTCGTCGAACCGCCGAGCGCCTGCCGGAAGCGTGCCAGCTTGGGCGAATGCGGATGAATGCCGAGCGACACCCACTGATCTAGCTCTTCCCCATCCTGCGCCATCACAGGCTCATAGCGATAGAGTTCCTGAGTCGCGATAATGTTGTCGGAAAGCCCTGTCACCTCGGTGATGGACAAAATCCGCCGGCGCCCATTGGACAGGCGGCCGATCTGCACAATGAAATCGATCGCATTGGCGATCTGGCGGCGTAAGCTCGACTCGGTACCCTGAAATCCGGCGAACCCCGCCAGCATTTCCAGCCGGTAAAGACATTCACGCGGCGAACTGGCGTGTACTGTGCCCATCGAGCCGTCATGACCGGTGTTCATCGCCTGCAGCATTTCCAGCACTTCTCCGCCGCGCACTTCGCCGACGATGATCCGGTCCGGACGCATCCGCAAGGTATTGCGCAGCAGGTCGCGAATCGTCACGACACCCGCGCCGTCGAATCCACCTGGACGACTTTCGAGTCGCACCACATGCGGATGGTTGAGCGAAAGCTCGGCCGTGTCCTCGATCGTCACTACGCGTTCCGCTTCAGGGACGTGAAACGCTAGTGCGTTGAGCAACGACGTTTTTCCCGAACTCGTCCCGCCGGACACCAGCACGTTGCAGCGCGCGGCGACCGCCGCTTCGAGCAGCGCACCAATTTCCGGGTTGTACGTGCCGTTGCCTAGCAGATCGTCGGGGCGCAGCGGATCTTTACGGAACTTGCGGATCGATACAATTGGCCCGTCGATCGACAGCGGTTCGATCACCACGTTGACACGGCCGCCATTCGGCAAGCGCGCATCCACCATCGGATTCGATTCATCGAGACGACGGCCGATCGGTGCGAGAATACGCCGCACGATACGCAGCAAATGTGCGTTGTCGGCAAAGCGCACTTGAATTCTGGTCAGAATGCCGTGGCGCGACACGTACACGTCGTTGTAGCCGTTAATCAGAATGTCTTCAACGGCTGTATCGTTCAGCAGATCCTCAATGGGACCAAAGCCCGCCAGTTCCTTGGTGAGCGCCTCCGAGATCGAACGGACCTCGGCTTCGTTGATCGGGATTCTGCGCAGCCGGACAAAGCTGTCCATTTCCAGATCGACGAACTGGTTGATCGCGTTACGCGACCACCGGCCGAACTCGGAGCCCAGTTCCTCAATGCGAGTGAGCAGATGCTCGTGCGCCGCGTTCTTGATGTCCTGGAACTGCTGGCTTTGCGCGAACGATGGCACGTCGTCGGCGAATTCGATCTCTTTTACCATCGTCTATGACCGCTTGGTGGAGGTTGGAATAAGGCGCTTGAGAGCGCCAAGCGCGGACTTGCCTGTCAACTGCGTTGCTGCGCGGGCGGCGCCGCCAAGGCGTTCGATGAGAGGCTCAAGCGCACGCACATACGGGTCACGGGCTGCCGTTTCGACAAGGAGATGTCCTTGATTGGCACTCTGACCGAGTGCCACGCGCCGTTCAGGCAAAGTAGCAAGTAATGGAATTTCCAGGCGCTGGCCAATCTGGACGGCGCTCAGGCCGAGATCCGGATCAAACTTATTGACGATCAACCGCACATTGCCCAAATCGATGCCTTCTTCGCGCAACGAGTCGAGGACGCCGACCGCCGATACGATCGACGCTACCCCCTGGTCACACACCAGCCAGGTCTCGTCAGCCGACTGAACGACATGCGCGATGAACTCGCTACTGGAGAACCCTCCGAGATCGACGATCTGCTGGTCGAAGAAAGCACGCAAGCGATTCAGCAAACCGATCGACGACGAATACGACACTTCACGCATCTCAGCGAGATTCGGCGGCAGCGTGGTAAACGCGAGGCCGCTTGCATGATGCGAAAGCGCCGTGTGCACGAAGGTCTGATCGAAGCGGCGTAAATTGCGCACCGCTTCGACGAAATGAAATTCGCTGCGCGTGTTGAGCAACAACGTGCCGTCGCCGGCCGGCAAGCCAAGATCGAGCAACGCCGCCTGCCGACCCTGCTCGACGTCGCGCCGCTGCAACATGACCGCCAGATTCGCGGCGAGCGTGCTGACGCCCATGCCAATGCGCGCGCCCACTAGCGCCGTCACATGGCCGTGCCGGCTGACCGGCTCGACCAGATTGTCGATGACCTGGTGTGTAATGCGCAGCGCATCGGTAGCGGGAGCAGACAGATCGATAAAGTCGCGCACCCCGGCACGCAACGCGGCGATCGCGCTCTCCGGCTCGGCAAGCGACCCTATCGCAACGATTTGCAATCCCGGATAAGCTGCACGCACGGTGCTTGCGGCAGCACTCGCAGCGGCCGCTCGGCCGCCCGAAAAGTCGATGAATACCAGCGACGGGTTGAGCACCGCAATGCGCTGCGTAAGCGTCGCCGGATCAAGCGTCACCGCTTCAACCCGCCCTGCTGCAATCAGCGTTTCGACAAGCCAATTCACGTGCTCGTCAGCCAGTGACGCGAACACGAAGGAATCGGTGACAGCCCTTTCAGTCAATGAATGCGTTCTCGCGTTCATGTTGGACATCCTGTTGCGGCATTGGCCGAAGCGCCGCCGCCTTGTACTGCTCACCGCAACGCGTGACCTGCACCGCAGCGCAAGAGGCCTTGTCGCAGTGCCGGAGCGCGCCACATGCTGAATGCGCGCGCCTGCTCACTTCGAGAACCCCGGTACAGCATCCGGGGATGCGAACCCGCCGATCAACGCGCGCCACACCGGACCGTTGCGCTGCTCAGCCTGCTCGCCCGGAGTGGACGGCAGCGTTGCACCCTTCGCAAGCGGAGACACCAGATGGGGCGTCACGATAATCACCAGTTCCTTGTCGTTCTGCTGGTAGTTCAATTGCTTGAAGAACGCGCCGATGATCGGCAGATCGCCTAGCATTGGCACCTTTGAAACGTTCGAGATCGTTTCGCGATCGATCAGGCCGCCAATCACGAAGCTCTCGCCATCGCCGAGTTCGACTGTCGTGTCGGCGCGCCGGGTGGTGATCGCGGGAACCGACACACCGCTAATCGTCACGGCGTTCGTAAAATCGAGTTGACTCGCCTCGGGCGCCACTTTCAGCGCGATTCGCTGTGGGCTGAGCACGGTCGGCGTAAGCGTTAGGCCTACGCCGTAGGGTTTGTATTCGATCGACGTAGTACCCAGCCCTTGGGGAATCGGCACCGGGATCTCTCCACCGGCGAGAAAACTTGCGCTTTGCCCGGACAACGCAACGAGTGTCGGTTCTGCGAGGACCCGCGCCAGGTTGTTGGATTCCAGCAAACTTAGATCCGAAAAAATGCCGTGCGACGCTGAATTGAATACCAGATTGAAAGCAGAAGACAGCGGCGTCGCTAACGGCAACGTCGCTGAGGTGCTCGACGTCGGGGCGAATGTACCGAACGAAAATCCGTTGTTCTGCCGGAAAAAGTTAAAGCCCACCTGCTTGAGCACCGAGCGTGTGAACTCCACGACCCGCACGTCGACCTGCACCACCGGGCGCGTGACGACCGTCGACGTGTCGTACGTCGCGACACCTGCGCCAGCGTCGCCGCCAATCCCGCCCGCGTCGCCACCCTTACCGCTCGCACCGAGACCGGCGGCACCGCCGGTGCCACTGCCGCTGCCCTCGCGAGCCGCGCGCTGACGCGCTTCGATTTCCGCGGCCACGACTGCTCGCTGGTGCTTTTCCATGGTCGGCGTCGCGCCGGAAATCAGCGCAGTGTCGCCGAGCACTTTCACAGCAGGTATGTCAGGCCCGAGCAGCGTTCGCGAGGCTGCGGTAGTCACGTTGACCGTATAGGAAATCGGCACATCTTTACCCTGCTCCCACAGCATGATGCTGGTGGTGCCTGGTGATTTTCCGATCAACAGCACACCGCCCGTTTTGTCGCCTCTTACGATCAGCACATCAGCGACGGACGGGTCGCCGATCGCGACACGTCGTAAGGCGTGCCCGCTCGCGAGCGTTTGCTGTGAGCCGACAATGATGTCGAGATCCCGTGCGCCGGTGGCAGCATCGCTCACCGACGACACGGCGAGCGATGCTGCGCACAACATCGCCATGGTCCCGTATGCAAAAAAACGTTCTTTCATTTTGTTTTGGGCGCGCGTGGCCGCCTGCTCCCTGAAACTGCTATCGGGCGACCATTTCGGCGCGCCCACCCCGTATGACTTCAATCGCACCACTCGTATTTCCGGCAACCCTTGTCATGGGGGCTGCAATCCGTGGCGCTGCTAGTGTTCGGCCAACCGTGCTTCCTGCTGTGCCCGACAACGCATCAAGCGAAATGCCGGCGGCCGCACGAGTCGAATCTTTGAAAGGCTCGCCGCTGGCTTGCGTCGACGTCTTCAACACTGCCGGCAGCGCCGCGAATGCGCTCGTATCGACGACTTCCGTGTCGTTCGGATTACGCAACGCGAATACAAGACGACCGGAGGTCTCAGCGAGAGTCAACCGGTCCACGTCAGCGACGGGAACTGCAAGCACGGCAGTGCGCACCATTCCGTTCGGATCACCCGAATTGTCGTTGCCAGCCGTGGCATTACCGAAAGCCAACACTCGCAACTTCGAGATCAGGAGGCGCGCCTGCGTCCGATCGATCTCAGCATTGCCGCCCATGTTTCCGTCGCGCTTCAGTGTGAAGAAAACATCGACGAAATTGCCAGGTCGCAGCCGGTTACCGACCGCATTGGATTCGTCGACGCGCACAGCGATCGCACGCTCACCCGGTGCGATGCGCTCGGCAATCCCGGACGTCAGTTGAGCTTCCAGTACCGGCGTCTGCGCGCCGACATCCGCATTCGGAATACGGCCTACGAGCTGCGCGGGATCGGCGAAGGCACCGTTCGGATTGATCGGCAACGACTGAACGCGCAATCCGTCGGTCGTGATCGGCTGGCCGGCTGGCAGAAGGCGTGTTGCCACAACCACAGGAAAACTGGCTTGTGCAACCGATGCTGCCGGCATGGTAGTCGGCCTGCGCGAAAGCGTTACCGCGAAAATACCGAGTAACAAGGCCAATACAATCAGCGCGCCCGCAGCGATTTTGGTTAGTTTAGGCATGCTGACTCACTGAATAAGGCGATTGCGCCCACTGGCTTATGCACTCGGAAGAACGAAGCAGCGCGGTGCGACGAGGAGCAGGCGCGTAAGTCAAAGTATGTTCACCGGATTGAGTTGCACTGTTGCTGTACTGCTCAGGTTCTGTGGCAGCAAAAGACCGAGACCCGGCAAGGTCGGTATAAGCGGACTGGCCGCGTAGTTATAGGTCAACGTTACGGCGATACAGGTCATGGTGGAATCGTAGTTACACGTAGCTTGAGCGGTTTGGCAGGCGGCGCTCTGAATCATCGGTGCAACCATGTTAGTAGCCGTATTGCAAGCAGCGGTGGCACGTAAGCTAACCGCACCAGGCACACTGCTCGCCGACCGATAGTTCAACGCTGCGCGCGCGCCCTCCGCGGTCGCGAGCGTCAGGCTCTGTTGCGCAACGAAGATCATGCTGAACGTCACGATCACGTAAAAAATCGAAAAAAAGATCGGGAATACCAACGCGAATTCGATAGCGGTCGCGCCGCGTTGCCCATCTCTTCGGCAACTGAGAGGTCGAGCCCACTTGCGAGCGTTGCTTCGCGTCGAATACATGGTCATCGCGCGCTCCCGGCAACAAGCTGGGTCGCCAACCACACAATCGTCGGCACGGTCAGGCATGCAACAAACGGCGTGGCGCGCTTGCCGGCCAACGCGAATGTCGGCGCTCGACGCTGCAGCAATGACGCGAAACGGGTACGAGTCGCAATCAGCAACCAGACTGCGTGAGCGCCAGCCGCGAGACTCGCGACCGCCCACAACCCGAACAATGCGTGCACACCGCACCATGCACCGAGTACCGCGAACACTTTGACGTCGGCAGCGCCCATCACACCGATGGCAAAGAACGGCAGCAACGCGACCAGACCAACCACGGCGCCAACCGCAGCCTGCGTGATGGAAATGCCGAATGGATTCTGGCGCAGGAGTGCGCAAGCCAATGCCGCCACCAAACCGGTAACGATCATCGAATTCGAAATGCGCCGACTACGGCAGTCGCACACGGCGACCCACGCTGCCCACGCAACGAACAGAATTAGAGTGACGGACCCGTTCATATCAGCCTCGACAGGCGCAACAAAACGCATACGGACCATGACAACAGTCCGCACGCATCCTATCGGAAACGCCCCTGAATAATCACCAAGTCAGCCGAAATGCACGCCGGCTTTCTCAACAAATGATTGCAGGAGCCGTAGCGCTAGATTAGGCCGCTGCTGGCAACAGGGCGACAATAGAATTGAATGCCGCGTCCAACTGAAGGCCCAAGGTGTGCACCGTCCCGCCAATGACGACGACGATAAGGCCTGCGATCAACCCGTATTCCAGAGCGGTTACCGCCCGGTTATCTCTCAGGAAGCGAATGGCGAACTTTTTCATTTTTACCCTCGGACTTTCATTTATTTCGTTTGTTTACGTGCTACTTCAGATGACGGAGTCTTGAGCGCTGCGGACCATTGGTCTCTCATTCCTGGTCCTGCTTGTTGCGCCGCAGAAGCACCGCCTTGCAGCCGGCTTCAATAAAACAGATGTCGATGAGCTGTCTGTTCGATTACGCACCTCCCTCGTCAATCCTTGATGCTTTCGGGTTTTATAGCCGAACAATCATATTTAAGCAATTGTCCGCCGCCCTGAGCCCGACACCATATGCGTTTTTGTGTCGTACTCAGGTTAACGGCAGTTCGTGCGTTGCAGCACATAGGAATAACCATGAGTTAGATTCGCTGCACTAATTATTTGTTTGAACAGAACGTTTCAAGCGCGCGGGGCCCTCTCGTTGCGCCTGCGTTACGCCGTGTTTCGTAACGGCGCGTGTGACTCGTTACGTTACGCAGCCCTCGCAAACGTTTAGCGATTTAACCTTCGCACGATATATCCGGGTTAGCGGACGCTTCATCAATCAACCTCAAAGCCATATCACGTATGGCTTTACGCCCTTCAGAAAGAAAATACTTCGCATTGCTCAGTCGAAATGGCACGGCTCGTGCAGAGGTAGGCACGCAGCAACATCCAATAACACATGCGATTCGAGGGCGACATGAATATTCAAACGGCCAACACCACACTACGAACAACCCTGATTGCGGCCAGCGTGGCCGCAATGCTTTCTCTTGGTGCTTGCGGAGGCTCCGGAACCCTGAGTACCGGCACCGGCAGCAGCGGTAGCGGCTCCGCCGGCGGCGCAATTTCCACCACCAGCGGCAGCGGTTCGATGGGTTCGGGGGGATCCGGCAGCAGCACCAGCAGCAACGGCTCGGGAAGCGGCTCCGGTACGGGAACAGGAACAGGAACGGGTACGGGCACAGGAACGGGAACCGGCACGACCCCGGTCGCCAATGCACTCGGCACCGTAGTCGGCAACGGCGGCGGCGTGATCAGCGATGCCGGCTCGACGGTCTCGAGCATCGGCGCCGTGATCGGCTCGCAAACGCTGCCGGGCGTCAGCTCGCAAACCACGCAGGCCGCCGGCGGCATCGTGCAGCAAGGCGGCTCGGCGGTCTCGACGCTCGGCAACGGTGTATCGCAAGGGCTCGGCCAACTCGGCACCGGCAGCGACGCGGTCGGCACGACGGTCTCGAGCCTCGGTGGCGTGGTCAGTCATGTCGGTGGCGCGGTGACGGATGCAGGCAGCCTCGTGACGAGCCTCGGCAGCGGCCCGCTCGCGCCGTTGGCCGCCGTCACCACACCGCTCGGCGGCGTCGTCAATACGCTCGGCGGTGCAGTCACCAACGGTGGCAACACCCTCACCATCGCGCTCTCGACTGGGCCGGTGCAGCAAGTCACGCAAACGCTCAGCACTGCGATCACGCCGATTACGTCGATGGTCGCGGCGACCACGCAGACGGTCGGCAACACCACGGGCCTCGGCGCACCGCTGAACGGCCTGCTCTCGACCCTCGGCGGCGGTCTGGGCAAGGCCGGCTCGCTGATCAGCGCAACCGGCGGCAATCCGATCACGGCCGCTCTTGGCCATACGGTCACGGATACAGGCACCACGGTCGCATCGGTGGGCGGCCTGCTCACCGGCGGGACCGGCGGCAATCCGCTGGCACCGCTCACCAGCGCACTCGGCGGTCTGACGGGCGGCACCGGTGGTGGCCCGCTCGCTCCGCTGACCAGCGTACTCGGCGGCTTGACCGGCGGCACCAGCAGCGGCAGCAGCCCGCTCGCTCCGCTCACCAGCGTGCTCGGTGGCCTGACCGGCGGCACCGGCAGTGGCAGCAGCCCGCTCGCTCCGCTCACCAGCGTACTCGGTGGCTTGACCGGTGGCACCAGCAGCGGCAGCAGCCCGCTCGCACCGGTTACCGGCTTGCTGTCGAGCGTCACCGGCGCGCTCGGTGGCGTCACGACCACGGCGGCGGCCACGCCGACCACGACGACGACTTCGACCAGCTCGAGCCCCGGCCTGTCGCTGTCGAGCACCAGCGGCAAGGGAACGGGCAGCAGCCCGCTCGCCCCGGTGACGTCGCTCCTCGGCGGCCTGCTCGGCGGTATTTCGAAGAAGTAAGCAACGACGTCGCAGCCATCGAAAGAAGTGCAGTAACCGGCAACCCGGCGCCCGGAAGCCCGGAGTGCGGCCCGCCAGCCGCGCCCCGGCTCCGCCGGAACCCGGCTTGAATTGAGTCGCGCCGCTCAGACACCCGCTGCACCGGCGCACGGAAACAACGCACACGACACCTAAAAGACACTGAGGAGCACACATGTCCAACCAACGTTTTTTTACTCTCCATGCGGCGTGCGCGACCGTGTCGTCGTTGCGCGCACCGCTGATCGCCGTCGCGGCCGCCGGCTTGCTCGCGGCGTGTGGCGGCAACACCATCAGCTCGCCGCCGAGCGCATCCGGCAGCGGTAGCGCCGGCGGCGGCGGTTCGACCAGCGGCGGGCCGACCACCGCCACCTCCTCGAGCACCAACGGCGTTGCCACCGCCGCCGCAAAGACCACCAGCGACCTCGGCAACACGATCGCCTCGCAGACGATTCCGGGCCTCAGCCCGCAAGTCACGCAAGGTCTCGGCAACGCAGTATCGAGCACGAGCGGCACGCTGAACTCGCTCGCCAACGCGGTGAGCGGCGGCGTCGGGCAAATCGGCGTGACCTCCAATCCGGTCGGCACCACGGTCGCCGGACTCGGTTCAGTGGTCAGTTCGACGAGCGGTGTCGTGCAAGGTCTGAGCACCACGGTCGGCGGCCTCGGCACCGGCAATCTCGCGCCGCTGTCGCCGCTCACCACGCCGCTGGCAACCGTCCTCTCCACAACCGCCGGCGCACTGAACGCGGGTGGCGCGACGCTCGGCAATTCGCTGGCCTCCGCGCCGGTGCAGCAGATCACCCAGCCGATCGGCACCGCGATCACGCCGATCGTGCAGACCGTTGGACTCGTGACGCAGACGGTCGGTACACAGACCGGCCTCGGCGCGCCGGTAGGCGGCCTGCTCGCGCAAGTCGGCGGCGCTTTGAGCTCGGCCGGCTCGCAAGTCGGCGCGGCAACGAAGAACCCACTCGGCGCCGATGTCGGTACGCTGGTCGGCTCGCTCGGCAACACGGTGACGAACGCCGGCGGTCTCGTCAATCCGAACGGCCCGAATGGCGCGAATCCGATTCCCGGCCTGATTACGAGCCTCGTCGGCAGCACGAACGTGGCCGTCGTCAATGGCCCGCCTGCCAACGGCAACCCGTTCAGCCCGCTGCAAAACTCGCTCGCGAGTCTCGGGCTCGGCAACAACCCGATCGGCTCGCTGTCGACGCTGCTCGGCGGCACGCCGCTGGCCGGCCTGACTTCGGTGCTCGGCGCCACGCCCTTGAGTTCGCTGACTTCGGGGACGGGCGGCTCGCCGCTGGGTTCGCTGACTTCGGTGCTGGGTGGCACCCCCTTGAGCGCGCTGACCTCGGGGACGGGCGGCTCGCCGCTGGGTCCGCTGACGTCATTGCTGGGTGGCACGCCCTTGAGTTCGCTGACCTCGACGTTGGGTGGCAGCACGGGTAGCGCATCGAATCCGCTGTCGACGCTGACCGGCGCGCTCTCCGGCGTCACCAGCAGCGCATCGGGCAGCAGCAGCGGCAGCAACCCGCTCGCCCCCGTGACCGCTCTCGTCGGCCAGTTGACCGGCGCACTCAGTTCGGCGGCCGGTTCGACGAGCGGTTCGAGTAGTGCGACGGGCGGCTTGACGACCCTGCTTGGCGGCCTGGTGCCGGTGAGCCATAAGTAGTCCGCATAAGTCGCGCATCGATGCCGCGCGCATAACGCGTCCCATCAGACATTCCGTTACGCCGCGTGCGTCAGCAGTCCGCCTCATCACGTGCTCCGTGCTTTTGCAGCCAATGCTCAAGCTCGACGGAGCACGTGACGTAATACATATAAGCATGGCAGTATGCGTCGAGCCACACATAAGCGATCGCGACCAGCCCGGCCAGGCGGCGCGTCCGCAAGACAAGAACGGCATACGAGGAAAATCCGATGAAACTCGGGTACGGTAGTACATGGACCCTCCTGCTCGCGGCGATTGCGGCAAGCGGGATGCAGGTAGAAGCGCAAGCGCAGTCACGCCCGGCCAGCCCGTCAGTGGGCGGCAACCCGATGGATACGCTGCCGCAGATCAAGGCGCCCGACAAAGGCCCGAACGTGACCATGCAGGTCACGCCGCAAGCACCTCAACTTCAGGAACTGCTCGCCCGCCACCTGACGCCGTCAAAGATTCAGGTCGAGGGCGTGAAGTCCATTCCGTTCGACGAAGTCGCGCAGCGCTTCACACCTCTCGTCGGCAAAGACACCACCATCGGCGATCTGATCCAGGTCGCCAACGGCGTCACGAAGCTGTATCAGGATCGCGGCTATGCGCTATCGTTCGCGTTCATCCCCGCACAAACTTTCGAAGGCGGCGTGGTGCGCGTGACGGTGGTCGAAGGCTACGTGTCCACCGTCAAGGTGACGGGCAAACCCGGCGCGGTCGAAGACAAGATCCGAGCGATCGCCGACCACATCGTTGCCGACCGGCCGTTGCGGCGCGCCACCTTCGAGCGTTACATCAACGTGCTGGGTCTGTTGCCCGGCGTGAAAGTCGCGGCCAACGTGGCGCCCCCCCAAAATACCGACGGCGCCACGACGCTCGAGTTGAACGTGGACCGCAAACCGTTCGACCTCAGCACGGGTATCGACTTCAATCACCCCGGCGTGCAGGGCCTGTTGACGGCAACCGAAAACGGCCTGACCGCACTCGGCGAACAGTTGAGCGTGTCGGCCTTGCTACCGAAGGGCCGTGACAATGTCACCTATCTCGCCGCGCACGCCGCGGTACCGATCGGCAGCGATGGCCTGATGGGGAAGATCGACGCGTCGCACTATCGCGGCAATCCGGTCGACAATCCCGGCCTGCCCTCTTACGTCGCGCGCACGGTCATCAACGACAAGGTCGGCGGTTCACTGGCCTATCCGCTCCTGCTGAACAACAAGCAAAGCGTGATCGGCACCGCCTCGGTCTACGCCTCGCACGACGAAGATCGCTACAACAACCAGGACACCGGCGCGCAGATCGGCTTGCGCTCACAGGTGCGGGTGATGCAACTGCAGGCCGACTACGCCAGCGTGGAAACGGGTCAGGTGCGCCGCGCGAGTATCAATGTGGCGAAGGCATTCGATATCCTGGGCGCGTCGAAATCCGGCGACTCCAACGTGCCCGGCACAACGGTCACGAATCCGGCTTCGATCAACTTCGTGCGGACCGGCGCCAGCTTTTCGCAGACCAACGACTGGCCGCTGAAGATCGGCACCGCGGTTTCGTTGACCGGTCAGTACAGCGCCGTCTCGCTGCCGACCTCCGAACAGATCTCGTTCGGCGCACAACGTTTTGCGCAGGGCTATCAACCGGGCGAGGCATCGGGCGATTCGGGCTGGGGGGCCATGTTCGAAGTCAACCGGGGCTTTACGCCGGGCTTCACCTATCTGCGCACCTTCACACCGTACGTCTCGTTCGACATGGCGCGCGTGTATCTGCATGCGGGGACGCCCTCGCCGTCGAAGCTGTCATCGATTGCATTCGGCTTCCGGATCTCGGACGCGAAGTATTACAGCCTGGATTTGTCGGTGGCCAAGGCAATCGGCGACGCACCGGTGGAGAGCGCGTCGCGCAGCCCACGTATCAACGCGACATTCTCGTATCAACTGAACTGATACTCAAAAATGCCGCGTGCCGATTAGAGGTTCCACTATCAAACTCCGCGCGCATTTTCACGCGCACTTCACGTATTCTGCGCTGATGACGTGCGACTCGCGGCACCCTGGCCGCGAGTCGCAGACCGATGTAGCCGAAGTTGAACCTGAGGGGCACCACTAGGCATCACGGCGGCCGGCTGCTGAAGACTGCCCGAGATGCCCATAACGCCGCGCGACCATGATCGCGCCGTCTTTAATCAAGGAGGAAGACAATGATGCAATTCACTCAACGCGCGCGCACAATCGCGCTTCGCACAGCGAAACATGCCGCCCTCGCCGGTGTGCTGCTCGTCAGCGCCGTCACCGCGATGGCGCAGGCCGATTCCCCGGTCGGCATGTGGCAAACCATCGACGACAGCACCGGCCAACCCAAGGCGGTCGTGCAAATTGCACAGGACAGCAATGGCTCGCTGAGTGGCAAGGTGATCAAGGGACTCGGTGCAAACGATCATCCGGATCGCCGCTGCACTGAATGTACCGACGCGCGCAAGGACCAGTTGATTCTCGGTATGACGATCATCAACGATATGAAAAAGGACGGCGACGGCTGGGATCACGGGCAGATTCTCGACCCGGAAAACGGCAAGGTCTACAAGTGCAAAATGCACCTGGAAGACGGGGGGAACAAGCTGGTGGTACGCGGCTACATCGGCGTTTCGCTGTTGGGCCGCTCGCAGACGTGGGTTCGTCAGCAATAGTGGACGAGTCGTTCAGGCGCCAATGCCTGACGCGCGAAGGTGGTGTTCCATCAGGGCCACGCCCGCTGCCAGGATGGAACCAGAAGAAACGGCCGACGATCACCATCGTCCGGCCGTTTTTTTGTTTGAGTCTGGCTGGTTGGAATCGTCATGCAGCGTGCTTGAAGGGCGACGCATAGGCGAACGGCGAAGACGGTAACGGCTTGACCGGTGCCGGGCTATACACTGCGGGCGCCGTGGCCGGAACCTTTTCTGCTTCAACGTTCTTCTGTTGCGCGCTCACATGCGTGCGCATGCGCCCTTCCATCAGCTTACACAGTTCTTCGCTCGCCTCGCCGAACAGCTGATCCATGACGCGCTTGAGCACGCCGGATTCATACCATGCCTTGAAGCGGCGATGGCAGGTTTGATACGAAGGATATTTGCGCGGCATGGCGGACCAGGTCGCGCCGCTATACATCACCCACAGCACGCCGTTGAGCACCGAGCGCGTATTGGCGAGCGGCCGGCCACGCAGTTCGGAGCGCGGACGCAGTTCAGGGAGCAACGGTGCAATGCGTTGCCATTCTTCATCATTGATATCACGGTACGGATTCATGGTTTCTCCTTTGTCAGAACCATGACTAAGAAGATATCCAGTCGTCCGCCGACGGAATATAAGACCAATCCGAATCTTGAAAATACGACTTCGAACACCGCCTCTTTGGTAAGCGGACCGTGATCTATCGCAAAAGCATCGGCGCCCGCGTCACGCGGCCGCTTAAGTCAGCGACGTATCGACGATCCGGCGCGGCGCGTCGAGATATTCTTTCGATTGCATTTCGACGATGCGCGACACCGTGCGCGTGAATTCGTTGGCCATCGGACCGTCGAGGTAGAGTTGATCGGGTGGCACCTCTGCCGACATCAGCAGCTTGACCTTGTGGTCGTAGAACACGTCGATGAGCCATGTGAAGCGGCGCGCCTCCGAAGCCATCCGCACCGACATCTGCGGCACGCCCGACAGGATCACCGCGTGAAAGCGGCTCGCCAGTTCCAGGTAATCGTTCTGCGAGCGCGGACCGCCGCAGAGCGTCGCGAAATCAAACCATACGACGCCGTCCGCGCGCCGCAGTGCCTTCAGCTCCCGCTTTTCGATGCGCAGGATCGGGCTCTCGTCGGGAACCGCTGCAAGGCGCGCAAACGCGTCGCGCAACGCTTTGTCCGAAGCTGCGCCGAGCGGCGTGTGATACACCTCGACCTGTGCCAGCGTGCGTTGCCGGTAGTCGATACCCGCGTCGACGTTGATCACGTCGAGCTTCGACTTGATCAGCTCGATTGCCGGCAGCATGCGGTCGCGATGCAAACCGTCCGGATACAGCGTATCCGGATCGTAATTCGACGTCATCACGAATTGCACGCCGTTCTCGAACAGCTTGTCGAGCAGGCGGTACAGGATCATCGCATCAGCGATATCCGACACGTGGAATTCGTCGAAACAGATCAGCCGGTAGCGCTTGGCGATACGGCGCGCGAGTTCGTCGAGCGGATCGGCCGTGCCTTTCAGATCTTCCAGCTCGCGATGCACCTCGCGCATAAATTCGTGGAAATGCAGCCGCGTTTTTCGGTGCAGCGGCACGATCATGTAGAAGCTGTCCATCAGGAAGCTCTTGCCTCGCCCTACGCCGCCCCACATGTACACGCCGCGCGGCAGGTCCGGATGGATAAGCAGTTTCTTGAACGCATTCGAGCGGCGCGATTTATATTCGGTCCACTCTTCATAGCACCGCTGCAGACGGTCGACCGCCGCGCGTTGCGCCGGGTCCGATTGATAACCTCGTGTCTGCAGTTCTTTTTCGTAGTATTCGGTGACGTTCATTGTGTTGCTGCAAAAAGAAAGGCGGGAGGGAGTGAACCCGCCCGCCTTTGTGGTGATGCCAGAGTTGCGTTCAGCCAGGCGTGCGCGTGATTACATGTTCAACGCGCGCTTGTCCACGGCGAGCGCCGCTTCGCGCATGACTTCCGACAGCGACGGGTGCGGATGGCAAATGCGGCCGATGTCTTCCGACGCCGCCTTGAATTCCATCGCCACCACGGCTTCCGCGATCAGGTCCGATGCGTTTGCCGAGATGATGTGCACGCCGAGCAGTTCGTCGGTCTTTGCGTCAGCGATCATCTTGACGAAACCATCCGCCTTGTTGATGCCGAGCGCACGGCCGTTCGCCATGAACGGGAACTGGCCCGTCTTGACTTCGCGGCCTTCGGCCTTCAGTTGCTGCTCGGTCTTACCGACCCACGCGATTTCCGGTTCGGTGTAGATCACCCACGGAATGCAGTTGTAGTCGATATGCGGCTTCTGACCGTCGATGATTTCGGCCACCATTACGCCTTCGTCTTCAGCCTTGTGCGCGAGCATCGGGCCACGCACCACGTCGCCGATTGCGTACACGTTCGGCACAGCCGTCGCGCAGTGGTCGTCGACGTCGATGAAGCCACGCTCGTTGGCCTTCAGGCCGATGGCTTCGAGGCCGAGGTTGTCGGTGTTCGGCACGCGGCCAATCGACACGATCAGGCGGTCGGCTTCGAGCGTTTGCGCGTTGCCGTCCTTGTCCGTGTACGCGATCGTCACGTTCTTGTCGGTCGTCGTCACTTCGCCGACCTTCACGCCGACGTGGATGTCCAGACCTTGCTTCTTGAATTGCTTGGCGGCTTCTTTAGCCAGCGCCTGGTCTGCCGCGCCGAGGAATTCCGGCAGCGCTTCGAGAACGGTCACGTCCGAGCCCAGACGGCGCCACACCGAACCGAGTTCCAGACCGATCACGCCCGCGCCGATCACGGCGAGCTTCTTCGGCACGGTGTCGAACGTCAGTGCGCCTTCGTTGTCGGCAACGATCTTGTTGTCGACCGGAACGTTCGGCAGATGGCGCGCCTTCGAACCCGTTGCGATGATGACGTTCTTCGCCGTCACGACTTCGGTTTCGCCTTCGCCGCTGACTTCGATCTGCACGCCGGCGTCCGTCTTGCCGGTGAACTTGCCATGGCCCTTGAGCCACGTGATCTTGTTCTTGCGGAACAGGAATTCGATACCCTTGGTCATCTTCTCGACGATGCCTTCCTTGCGGGCCAGCATCTTCGTGATGTCGAGCTTCACGTCCGACACGTTGATACCGTGGTCAGCGAGGTGATGTTGCGCGTTTTCAAATTCTTCCGACGACGCGAGCAGCGCCTTCGACGGAATGCAACCCACGTTCAGACACGTGCCGCCGAGCTTCAGCGCGCCGGCCGGGTTCTTCCATTTTTCGATACATGCGACGGTCTTGCCGAGTTGCGCTGCGCGGATAGCGGCGATATAACCGCCGGGGCCGGCGCCGATCACGACGACGTCAAATTCTTTGGACATGACAATCCTTTTGATGACGGAACGACGCGCGGCCACGCTTCGTGGCGCGCATCGTTCCAGTACTGCGGAATGCTAAAGACGTGCTGCTTATATGGCGTCGACTTGCGCATTGGCAAGCCGACGCCGGCCAAACCGGCGATTACAGGTCGAGCAGCAGGCGCGCCGGGTCTTCCAGCGCATCCTTCATCGCGACCAGCGACAACACCGCTTCGCGACCGTCGATGATCCGGTGGTCGTACGACAGCGCCAGGTAGTTCATCGGACGGATCACGATCTGGCCGTTCTCGACCACAGCGCGTTCCTTCGTGGCGTGCACGCCCAGAATCGCGGATTGCGGCGGGTTGATAATCGGGGTCGACAGCATCGAACCGAACACACCACCGTTCGAGATCGAGAACGTACCGCCCGTCATTTCTTCGATCGACAGCTTGCCGTCCTTGGCCTTCTGACCGAACTCGGCAATCTTCTTTTCGATTTCGGCGAGGCTCAGCTGATCTGCGTTGCGCAGGATCGGCACCACCAGGCCACGCGGCGAACCGACCGCGATACCGATGTCGAAGTAGCCGTGATAGACGATGTCGTTACCATCGATCGACGCGTTCACGAGCGGGAATTTCTTCAGCGCGTGAACAGCCGCCTTCACGAAGAACGACATGAAGCCCAGCTTCACGCCATGTTCCTTTTCGAACTTGTCTTTGTACTTGTTGCGCAGGTCCATCACCGGCGCCATGTTCACTTCGTTGAACGTGGTGAGGATGGCGTTGGTTTGCTGCGACTCGAGCAGACGCTCGGCGATACGCGCACGCAGACGCGACATCGGCACGCGTTGTTCCGGACGGTCCTTCAGCCATTGCTCGGCGGAGGCCGGTGCCTTGACATCCGGCAGCGACGGCTTGGCAGCCTTCGGTGCGGCAGCCGGTGCCGGTGCAGCCTTGGCAGCCGGAGCGCCTGCCGTCAGCACGTCACCCTTGGTGATACGGCCGTCGCGGCCCGTGCCGGCGACGTCGCCCGCGCCCAGACCTTTCTCAGCCATCAGCTTGCCGGCAGCCGGCGAAGCAGCGGTGTTCGCACCCGTTGCGGATGCAGCCTGAGCGGCCGGTGCAGCAGCCGGTGCCGGTGCGGCCACGGGCGCCGGCTTCACTTCGGCTTCGACAGCAGCAGCGCCTGCCGTGCCTTCGGTGTCGATCTTGGCGATCACTTGATCCGCGACGACGATGTCGCCGTCGTTCGAGATCACTTGTGCGAGCACGCCGGCGGAGGGTGCCGGCACTTCGAGCACGACCTTGTCGGTCTCGATTTCGATGAGAATTTCGTCTTGTGCAACAGCCTCGCCGGGCTTCTTCTTCCACTGCAGCATGGTGGCTTCCGAGACCGACTCGGACAGCTGGGGAACCTTGACTTCAACAATAGCCATTATGAATATCCTGAATGCGTATCGGGTGACGGCGCGCGATCTATGTACTCGACGACCGCCTGCGAACCATACCTGCCGGGAACGAACCACCATGTGGTGACTGAACACGGCACGGGAAAGCGCAGCGCGCTTTCCCGGTTCGTCTGTTTTCCTTATTTAGCGATCGACGCGCTCTTGAGGCGGCCGAAAGCGCCTTCGATCAGCGCCTTCTGCTGCTCGTAGTGCTTCGCGTAGTAGCCGACTGCCGGCGAGGCCGAAGCCGGACGTCCGCTGTATGCCAGCTTCTGCCCGTCCTTCATGCCTTCCTTCAGGTGGTGCTCGATGTAGAACCACGGGCCTTGATTCTGCGGCTCGTCCTGCACCCAGACCACTTCGGTCGCGTTGTCGTACTTCTTCATTTCCGCTTCGAACTGCTTATGCGCGAACGGATAGAGCTGTTCGATACGGATGATCGCGACGTCGTTCGACTTCGATTCACGGCGATGCGCCAGCAGGTCGTAGTACACGCGGCCCGAGCAGGCCACCACGCGCTTGACCTTCTTCGGCTCGATCGCTTCGTCGATTTCGCCGAGGATCGGCTGGAACGCGCCCTTCGCCAGTTCGGACAGATCCGACACGGCTTCCTTGTGACGCAGCAGCGACTTCGGCGTAGCGACGATCAGCGGCTTGCGGAACAGGCGGATCATCTGACGGCGCAACAAGTGGAAAATCTGCGCCGGCGTGGTCGGCTGAACGACCTGCATGTTGTGGTCTGCGCACAGTTGCAGGAAACGCTCGATACGTGCCGACGAGTGCTCCGGACCTTGACCTTCGTAGCCGTGCGGCAGCAGCATCGTGAGACCCGACACGCGGCCCCACTTCACTTCGCCCGACGAGATGAACTGGTCGATCACGACTTGCGCGCCGTTCACGAAGTCGCCGAACTGCGCTTCCCATGCGACGAACGTATTCGGTTCAGCGGTCGAGTAACCGTATTCGAAGCCCAGCACCGCTTCTTCCGACAGCACCGAGTCGATCACCGTGAACTTCGCCTGACCTTCGGCGATGTTCTGCAGCGGCACGTAGGTGCCGTCGTTCCAGCGTTCACGGTTCTGATCGTGCAGCACCGCGTGACGGTGCGTGAACGTGCCGCGGCCCGAGTCCTGACCGGTCAGGCGCACGGCATAACCGGATGCGACCAGCGACGCGAATGCCAAGTGTTCGCCCATGCCCCAGTCGAGCTTCGCTTCACCACGGCCCATCGCGCGACGGTCGTTGATGACGCGCTCGACCAGCGGGTGAACCTTGAAGTTTTCCGGGATCGTGGTGACGCGCTCAGCGAGGCGCTTCAACTCAGCCAGCGGCACGGCCGTATCGGCTGCGTCGGTCCACTTGCGGTTCAGGAACGGAACCCAATCCACCGCGTACTTGCTCTTGTAGTTCGAGAGCACCGGGTCGATCGTGTGATGGCCTTCGTCCATCGCCTTGCGGTACGCCTTGACGTATTCGTCTGCATCAGCAGCCGTGATCACGCCTTGCTGCACCAGCTTCTCAGCGTACAGTGCGCGCGTGCCCGGGTGCTTCGCAATCGTCTTGTACATCAGCGGCTGCGTGACAGCCGGCGTGTCCTGCTCGTTGTGACCCAGCTTGCGGAAACAGACGATGTCGACGACGACATCCTTGTGGAACTGCATCCGGAAGTCGATGGCCAGCTGCGTAGCCAGCACAACCGCTTCAGGATCGTCACCGTTCACGTGCAGCACCGGCGCCTCGATCATCTTGACGACGTCCGAGCAGTACAACGTGGAGCGCGAGTCGCGCGGGTCCGACGTCGTGAAACCGATCTGGTTGTTGATGACGATGTGCAGCGTGCCGTGCGTGCCGTAACCGCGCGTTTGCGCGAGGTTCAGCGTTTCCATCACGACGCCCTGGCCTGCGAAGGCCGCGTCGCCGTGAATCTGCACCGGCAGCACTTGCAGGCCGCTGTCGTCGCCGCGACGGTCCATACGCGCCTTCGCCGACCCTTCAACCACCGGGTTGACGATTTCAAGGTGCGACGGGTTGAACGCGAGCGACAGGTGAACCGGGCCGCCTTCGGTCGAAACGTCCGACGAGAAACCCTTGTGGTACTTCACGTCGCCGGCCGGCAGGTCGTCGACGTGCTTGCCTTCGAATTCAGCAAACAGGTCAGCCGGCATCTTGCCGAGCGTATTGACCAGCACGTTCAGACGGCCGCGGTGGGCCATGCCGATGACGATTTCCTGCACGCCGTTGGCGCCGCCGTGACGCACGACTTCGTCCATCGAGGCGATAAAGCTTTCGCCGCCTTCGAGCGAGAAGCGTTTCTGGCCGACGTACTTGGTGTGCAGAAAGCGCTCGAGGCCTTCAGAGGCCGTCAGGCGATTCAGAATGTGTTTCTTCTTTTCATTGGAGAAGTTCGGCGTCGAACGGATCGACTCGAGCTTCTCTTTCCACCAGCGCTTCTGTTCCGGGTCGCTGATGTACATGTACTCGGCGCCGATCGTGCCGCAGTACGTGTCACGCAGGGCCTTGACGATCTCGCGCAGCGAAGCACGCTCGAACCCGAAATACAGATTCGTTGCGCTGAACTCCTGGTCCATGTCGGCTTCGGTGAAGTCGTAGAACGCGGGTTCAAGTTCGGGGATAGCGGGACGTTCGCGGCGCTTCAGGGGATCGAGATTGGCCCATTGCGAGCCGAGGAAGCGATATGCGCCGATGAGGGACTGCACATAGACTTGCTTGCGGGAGGTAGCGAGGTCTTCGCCGCCGGCCGCGGTGCGCGGGATGAAGGCGTTAGCCTTGGCCCGTTGTGCAAACGATTCGACGATCGGGCCATGGGCCACGTCGTTGGCATTGCTGCCATCCGATGCAGGGACGTTCTGCAACGCGTCGAAATAGCTGCGCCAGTTCTCGGGCACTGACGCCGGATTGTCGAGATACGCTTCGTACATTTCTTCTACGTACGGAGCATTGCCGCCGAACAGATAAGAGTTCGACTGGAATTGCTTCATCATTTTTACGCTCACCTTTCTTCGAGTTTCTCGAGAAATAGCGGGTTACAGAACCTTCCGCGACACGGCCTGACCGTTTGGCGGATTGCGCGAATCAAGTCTTGCTTGGAAGGACCTAAAACTTTGCACCCGGGGAGCATATCACAGAACGGATAGTGCAGATAGCAGACGGATTGCCGCTCAAGCCCGTGGCGACGGGCTTTCAGCGACATTACCAGGGCTCGCAATAGTCTTCTGCAGAAAACGGGGACAAACACCTGCAATCGGCCCGCCAACCGCGAACAACCGCATGCAATGCCGCAATGCAATTCACACGAGTCACACGACCAGGGACCCAGAAACGGCAAAAGCCACCCGAAGGTGGCTTTTGCCTTGTCATCAGCCCGGATGCCGGGCGGATGCTTAGTCCACTGCGCCCTTACGGCTGGCGCTGCGGCGCTCGTGTTCCTTCAGGTAACGCTTGCGCAGACGGATGGATTTCGGCGTGACTTCGACCAGTTCGTCGTCGTCGATGAATTCAACCGCGTATTCCAGCGACATCTGGATCGGCGGCACGAGGCGCACCGCTTCGTCCGTACCCGACGAACGCACGTTGGTCAGTTGCTTGCCCTTGATCGGGTTCACGACCAGGTCGTTGTCACGGCTGTGAATGCCGATGATCATGCCTTCGTACAGCGGCTCGCCCGGCGACACGAACATACGGCCGCGATCCTGCAGCTTCCACAGTGCGTACGCCACTGCCGCGCCGTCGTCCTGCGAAATCAGCACGCCGTTACGACGCTCGCCGACACCACCTTCCCTGACCGGCTGATACGAGTCGAACGTGTGGCTCATCAGCCCCGTACCGCGCGTCAGCGTCAAGAATTCGCCCTGGAAGCCGATCAGCCCACGCGCCGAAATACGATACTCGAGACGCGTACGGCCACGGCCGTCCGACGCCATGTCGAGCATTTCGCCCTTGCGGCGGCCCAACTCTTCCATCACGCCACCCTGGTGGCCGTCTTCCATGTCGACCGTCAGGTTTTCGTACGGCTCGTGCTTCACGCCGTCGACTTCCGTCATCACCACGCGCGGACGCGACACGGCCAGTTCGTAGCCTTCACGGCGCATGTTTTCGACCAGAATGGTCAGGTGCAGTTCGCCGCGGCCTGCCACTTCGAACGTGGTTTCGTCGCCCGTTTCTTTCACGCGCAGCGCCACGTTGTGGTTCAGCTCCTTCATCAGGCGGTCGCGAATCTGACGGCTCGTGACGAACTTGCCTTCGCGGCCGGCCAGCGGCGACGAATTGACGAGGAAGTTCATCGTCAGGGTCGGTTCGTCGACGGTGATCATCGGCAGCGCGTCCGGTTGCTCCGGCGCGCAGATGGTCACGCCGATACCGATTTCTTCGATACCGTTGATCAGCACGATGTCGCCGGCTTCAGCCGAGTCGACCTGCACGCGCTCCAGACCCTTGAACGACAGCACCTGGTTGATCTTGCGGTTGAGGATCGCGCCATCGGGGCCCGAACGCACGGCGACGGACATGCCCGGCTTGATCGTGCCACGCGTAATGCGGCCCACGCCGATACGGCCGACGTAGGACGAGTAATCCAGCGACGTGATCTGCAGTTGCAGCGGCGCTGCCGGATCAGCCGGGCGAACCGGCACGTGTTGCAGCACGGCTTCGAACAGCGGACGCATGTCGCCTTCACGCACATCCGGCGTCAGGCCGGCGTAGCCGTTCAGACCCGATGCGTAGACGATCGGGAAATCGAGTTGTTCGTCAGTTGCGCCCAGCTTGTCGAACAGGTCGAAGGTCTGGTTGATCACCCAGTCGATCCGCGCGCCCGGCCGGTCGACCTTGTTGATCACGACGATCGGCTTGAGACCGAGCGCCAGCGCCTTCTTGGTCACGAAGCGCGTTTGCGGCATCGGGCCTTCGACTGCGTCGACCAGCAACAGCACCGAGTCGACCATCGACAGCACGCGCTCCACTTCACCGCCGAAGTCGGCGTGGCCCGGGGTGTCGACGATGTTGATGTGCGTGCCTTCGTACTCGACCGCGCAGTTCTTCGAAAGAATCGTGATGCCACGTTCCTTTTCGATGTCGTTCGAGTCCATCACGCGCTCGACAACCTGCTGGTTGTCGCGGAACGTGGCCGTCTGGCGGAGGAGCTGGTCGACGAGCGTGGTCTTGCCGTGGTCGACGTGGGCGATGATGGCGATATTGCGTAGGGCGCGAGTCATAGGAACCTGGAGACAGTTGAGTGCGCCAGCAGCAGCATTGTGTACGAAGCCAACAAAGCCCAAAGCGCACTTTTGGGAACCCAACATTATAGCACGGCCAAATGAAGCTTTCTGGTATTCCCTGACAACCCCACCGCCTTCCATGCAGCGACGGGTAGGAAGAAAGCCCGCCATACGTCGGCAATACCCTACGCAAACCCGCGCACATTGTGCCTTGAGCAGCAAAAGTTCCTTGCCTAAGCTGTAATAACGCTTGCCGCGTCAATCAACCGCTGCCTATAATCCTGCCTAGTCAACCATTGCATTCGCACGAGAATCATGACGGATCCGTCCTCAATACCGGGCTCAGAAATCAGCGAGTACCAGCTAGGCGAAAGCGTCGGCTATCTGATCTCACGAGTGAAATCGACCCTGTCCAACCTGGTCACCCAGCGCAGCATGGCGGAGCTGGGCATCACCAGCCAGCAAGGCAGCATCCTGTTCATGGTGGCAAGCGGCAAGTGCCTGCTGGCAGCCGAACTGGCGCGTGAATACGGCATTGACGCAAGCGCCGTCACGCGTCTGGTCGACCGGCTGGAGAAACGCGGCCTGCTGACAAGAGTGCGCAGCAACGAAGACCGGCGGGTCGTACGGCTCGCGCTGACACAGGAAGGCCAAGCAATCGCGGCAAAAATGCCTGCCATTTTCAACGGCGTACTGGACAGTCTGCTGGGCGGTTTCACCCCCGAAGAGGTGGGCTTCCTGAAGAGCATGCTGCGCCGCGTACTCGTCAATTCCGGTGAACAAACGGGACTAACCCGTGATGCAGCAAGCAATTTTGATAGCAAATCGTAATAAATTGCTTGCAGTGTCCATCATTACATTCCACTCAAAGAGTCGAGCGATGAAATCCCTTTCCCTGTCCGCGCCCGCGCTTCCGAGCCGGGCCGCTGTCGCCGCTGCGGTGACGGCGCTCGCCTTCACGGGGTGCGCGAACTACTTCGGTATGAAGAGCGACAAGCAGATCTCGTCGCCGGCTCAGTACGAATCCACCCAGAGTCTGCCCAGCCAGGGCGGCCAGTGGCCGTCGCTCGACTGGGCCAACCAGTTTGGTGACCCCCAACTGCCGAAGCTGATCGCGGAAGCACTGGAAGGCAGCCCCTCGATCGCGCAGGCGCAGGCACGCCTCGCCAAGGCTTCGTCGTACATTGAAAGCTCGCGCTCGGCGCTGTACCCGAAGGTCAACGGCAGCTACTCATGGAACCGCGAGCTGTTCTCGGCCAACGCGCTCTACCCGCCTCCGTACGGCGGCACCTGGTATAGCGAAAACAACGTGCTGGCAAGCGCGTCGTGGGATCTGGACCTGTGGGGCAAGAACCGCCAGCGCCTCGGCCAGGCCGTGTCGCAGGAAAAGGCCGCGGAAGCCGATATGCAGCAGGCGCGCGTGACGCTTGCCTCCTCCGTGGCGAGCACCTATAACCAGCTCGCCCAGTTGTACGCATTCCGCGACATCGCCGCGCGCGAAATCGCCAACCGCCAGGACATCAGCCGCATCACCAACGGCCGCGTAACCGCCGGGCTCGACACCAATGTCGAACGGGAAACCGCGAACGGCAACATCGCGACCAGCCAGGCGAACCTGACCGATCTCGACGGCCAGATCACCGTGGTGCGCTATCAGTTGGGCGCGCTGCTCGGCAAGGGTCCGGATCGTGGCCTGCAGATCGCCAAACCGGTTCTTACCACCGGCGCCACGGTAGCGTTGCCGAACAACTTGCCGGCCGACCTCGTGGCACGCCGCGCGGACATCGTCGCCGCACGCTGGCAGGTCGAAGCCGCGATGCACGACGTGAAGGAAGCAAAAGCCGAATTCTTCCCGGACGTTAATCTCGCTGCCGGTTTCGGTTTCGACGCGTTCGGCTGGGGCCGCTTCCTCACCTCGGCAAGCCGGCAGATCCAGTTCGGCCCGGCGATTCACCTGCCGATCTTCGACGCTGGCGCGCTGCGCTCGCAGTTGAAGGGCCGCTACGCAGACTTCGACCTCGATGTGGCGAACTACAACCAGACGCTGATCAATGCCCTCTCGGATGTCGCGACGCAAGTGTCGTCGATCCGTTCGATCGACCAGCAATCGGGCGACGCACAGCGTGCACTCGACGCCTCGACCAAGGCGTACCAGCTGGCAGTGATCCGCTACAAGGCTGGCCTGTCGGAGCAACTGCAGGTGCTAACCGCCGACCAGAATCGCCTTGCCGCCGAACAGACGGTAACGAGCCTGAAGATGCGCCGCCGCGATCTGCAGATTGGCCTCATCAAGGCGCTCGGCGGCGGTTTCGACGCAACGCAGACCGGCCTCGTGGTGCCGACCGACGCCCCGGCGTCGGCCACCGCCGCAACCGCCGCTGCAAATTGAGCGCACAAGCGAACGCGCAAGCCGAAACCGCAGCGAAGCCACACTGATTCCGCACGAACATCCGAATAAACGACGACGCTTGAGAGAACCCGGAGCACATCAATGAGCACCCCCCAGCAGCCCGCTGCCCCCGCACAATCGGCGAACAACGGCAAACGCAAGCGCATGATGACGTTGCTCGTCATCGTGATCCTGATCGCCGCGGTCGCCTACGGCCTTTACTATTTCCTCGTCGCGCGCTTCCATGAAGACACCGACGACGCGTATGTGAACGGCAACGTCGTGCAGATCACGCCGCAAGTCACCGGCACGGTCATCGCCGTGAACGCGGACGACACGCAAACCGTCAAGGCCGGCGACCCGGTCGTCGTGCTCGATCCGGCCGACGCGCGCGTCGCGCTCGAACAAGCCGAAGCCAATCTCGCGCAGACGGTTCGCCAGGTTCGCGGCCTGTTCGCCGACGACAACCAGTATCAGGCGCAAGTTGCCCAGCGCCAGTCCGATCTGTCGCGCGCGCAGGACGACCTGAAGCGCCGCATGGCGGTCGCGCAAACCGGCGCCGTCTCGCTGGAAGAAATCTCGCACGCCCGTGACGCCGTGAAGAGCGCGCAAGCGTCGGTCGACGCCGCCGAGCAACAACTGGCGTCGAACCGCGCGCTGACAGCCAACACCACGATCGCGAATCACCCGAACGTGCAGGCCGCCGCCGCGAGGGTCCGCGACGCTTACCTGAACAACGCGCGTAACAACCTGCCGGCGCCGGTCACGGGCTACGTCGCGAAGCGCTCGGTGCAGGTCGGCCAGCGCGTCTCGCCGGGCACCCCGCTGATGGCCATCGTGCCGCTCGGCGGCGTGTGGGTCGATGCGAACTTCAAGGAAGTGCAGCTGAAGTACATGCATATCGGCCAGCCGGTCGAACTGACCGCCGATGTGTACGGTTCGTCGGTGGTGTACCACGGCAAGGTAGTCGGCTTCTCCGCGGGCACGGGTTCGGCGTTCTCGCTGCTGCCCGCGCAGAACGCGACCGGCAACTGGATCAAGGTGGTGCAGCGTCTGCCGGTACGGATCGCGCTCGACCCGCAGGAACTTGAAAAGCATCCGCTGCGTATCGGCCTGTCGATGCAAGCCGACGTCAGCATCAAGGATCAAAGCGGCGGCCAGCTCGGCGCAGCACCGAACACGGTCTACGAGACCAACGTGTTCGAGAAGTACGGCGACCAGGCCGACGCTGAAATCGCTCGCATCATTTCGGAAAATGCAGGCCCGAACGGCGGTTCACAGAAGTCGGCTCAAGCCGGCGCGGCCAAGCCCGCCGCGAAGCTGATGTAAGCGGCGCGACGATTCATAAAAGAAGGCTTTTTTAATGGCTCAGGCTCAGGCGCAAGTCCCTCATCCGCCGCTCGAGGGCGCGCAGCTGGTGATCGGCACCATCGCGGTGTCGCTCGCCGTGTTCATGAACGTGCTCGACACCTCGATTGCGAACGTGTCGATCCCGTCAATTTCGGGCGACCTCGGGGTATCGGCTGACCAGGGCACGTGGGTGATCACGTCGTTCGCGGTGGCGAACGCGATCTCCGTTCCGCTGACTGGCTGGCTCACGGACCGTGTCGGCCAGGTGCGCCTGTTCATGGCGTCGATCATTCTGTTCGTGATCTCGTCGTGGATGTGCGGTCTCGCGCCCACCCTGCCGTTCCTGCTTGCCTCGCGCGTGCTGCAAGGCGCCGTGGCCGGCCCGATGATTCCGCTGTCGCAAACGCTGCTGCTCGCCAGCTATCCTCGCGCCAAGGCGCCGATGGCGCTATCGATGTGGGCGATGACCACACTGATCGCGCCCGTGGCCGGGCCGATTCTGGGCGGCTGGATCTCGGACAACATCTCGTGGCCGTGGATTTTCTACGTCAACATTCCAGTCGGCGCGATCGCCGCGGTAGCGACGTGGATGATCTTCCGCAACCGCGATTCGGTTATCAGGAAGGCACCGATCGACGGCGTCGGTCTTGGCCTGCTGATCCTCTGGGTCGGCTCGCTGCAGGTGATGCTCGATAAGGGCAAGGACCTCGACTGGTTCTCGTCGACCACGATCGTCGTGCTGGCGCTGGTTGCGGTGATTTCGCTCGCGTTCTTTATCGTCTGGGAATTGACAGCCGAGCATCCGGTGGTCGATCTGTCGCTCTTCAGCCGGCGCAATTTCACGAGCGGCACGATTGCGTTGTCGATCGGCTACGGGCTCTACTTCGGCAACCTCGTGTTGTTGCCGCTGTGGCTGCAAACCGATATCGGTTACACCGCCACCGAAGCAGGTCTCGTGATGGCGCCGGTCGGCCTGTTCGCCGTGCTGCTGTCGCCGATCACCGGCAAGGTATTGCCACGCACCGATCCGCGCTATATCGCGACCTTGTCATTCCTCGTGTTCGCCTTGTGTTTCTGGATGCGCTCGCGCTATACGACGGGCGTCGATACTTATTCGCTGCTGCTGCCCACGTTGATTCAAGGCATCGGCATGGCCGGGTTCTTCATCCCGCTGGTATCGATCACGCTATCGGGTTTGCCAGGCAACCGGATTCCGGCTGCGTCGGGCTTGTCGAATTTCGTGCGGATCATGTGCGGCGGTATTGGCACGTCGATTTTCCAGACCGCGTGGGATCACCGCTCCATCATGCATCATGCGCAACTGGCCGAACAGGCGAGCGCGTACAACCCGGTGTTCGATCAGTCGATCCGACAGATGGGTGCGGCGGGCTTCAGTCAGCCGCAGGCGTATGGTCTGTTCAATACGATGGCGACGCAGCAGGCCGCGCAGTTGGGCGTGAATGATCTGTTCTTTGTATCGGCGGGGATCTTTGTCGCGCTGATCGCGCTGATCTGGATGGCAAAGCCGGAACGCGCCGGTGGTGATGCGGGTGCGGCGGCTGCGGCGGCACATTGAGGGTTTAGCTTCCGTCCGCGATGCGGGCTGTACGTAGGGAAAAAGGCGGGACCGCTGTCGAGCGGTCCCGCCTTTTTCGTTGTTGCTGCTGATGTTTCTGCCTAGCTCTCCGTGGTGACGACCAGCCGCTCGGGCGCCAATACGCCCTCGCCTTGCTTAGCGACGCCAAGCAGACGCCCTTGCGCTGCATACACGCGCACGCGGGGCGCATTCACCGCGTCACCGGTGATCGTCAACTCGGAGAGTTTCAGACGCTGACCGTGCAGGAAGCGACGGGTCGCATCTTCGTCCAGCGTGACGAGCGGGAATGTGGACAGCAATGCGTCGACCGGCTGCAGCCACGTATCACGCTCGCTCTCCGTCGCATCGGACAGCGCGTCGAGCGTCACCGAATGCTCCAGCGTCAGCACGCCGACGCCGGTACGCCGCAGCGCGACCAGATGCGCGCCACAACCGAGCGCTTCGCCGATATCCTCGGCGAGCGTGCGCACATACGTGCCTTTGCTGCACGTTACGCGAAACGTCACGTCGGGCAACGCACAGGCAAGCATGTCGAGCGCGTGAATCGTCACCTGACGCCCTTCCCGCTCCACCGTCTGACCCGCGCGTGCATATTCGTATAGCGGCTTGCCGTCGCGCTTGAGCGCCGAATACATCGGCGGGACCTGGACGATATCGCCGAGAAACGTCTGCATTGCCGCCTGGACCGCAGCCTGATCGCACGTCACGTCGCGCGTGTCGATGGTTTCGCCTTCGGCGTCGCCGGTGGTCGTGCGGATACCGAGGCGCATGGTCGCCTCATAGGTCTTGTCGGCTTCGAGCAAATCTTGCGAAAACTTGGTGGCTTCGCCGAAACACAGCGGCAGGAGACCCGTGGCGAGCGGATCGAGCGTGCCGGTGTGGCCCGCCTTTTTAGCCAGATAGAGACGCTTCGCGCGAATCAGCGCGTCGTTGCTCGACAGGCCGAGCGGCTTGTCGAGCAGCAGCACGCCGTCGAGCGCGCGACGCGGCACGCGGGGGCGTTGAGGTGCGGTCATATCAGAAAGACAGAGTCTTCGAAGTAGTCGGAAACAGCGCTAAATGAATGGCCACTGAGGTAGTGCAGCCAGAAACGCGGCGCCGCGCGGTCAGTCGTCTTTCGCGCGATTGGCGTTCGCCTCGTCGATCAGACGGGACATTTCGACGGCTCGTTCGATCGTCTGGTCATAATGGAAATGCAGCGTCGGCACGGTATGGATATGCAAGCGCTTGAACAGCTGATTGTGCAGATGGCCGGCCGCGTGCTGGAGCGCTTCGAGCGTCTGTTGCGGGTCGCCGGTCAGCGTCGTGAAGTAAACCTTCGCATGCGCGTAGTCAGGCGTCAGCTCGACGCTTTGAATCGTGACGAGGCCGATGCGCGGATCCTTGACCTCGCGCAGCAACTCGGAAAGGTCGCGCTGGATCTGATCGGCGATCTGCACGTTGCGATTGGGAGAAGAACGTTTTTTAGGCATGATATTTGTGTGATCCGCTCTGACGGATGCAAAAAAGTTGTTCGCGCGAGCCGTGGCGGTTGTTGCCGGGACAGCGACGAAGCGGCTTGATAGCGACTGCCATACACCGCGGTGCGCAATACGCGAAATGCGCAGGCCCAAAAACAACGGGCGGAGCGGGCGTTTAAGCCCGCTCCGCCCGTTGAGCCAATGCCGCGTGAATTACAGCGTACGCGCGACTTCGGTAACTTCGAAGACTTCGAACTGATCGCCTTCGACGATATCGTTGAAGTTCTTGATCGACATACCGCACTCGAAGCCCTGACGGACTTCCTTCACGTCGTCCTTGAAGCGCTTGAGCGAATCGAGCTCGCCCGTGAAGATGACAACGTTGTTGCGCAGCACGCGCACCGACGACGAGCGCTTGACGAAACCGTCCGTGACCATACAGCCGGCCACCGCGCCAATCTTCGGTACCTTGAAGACCTGGCGCACTTCGACCGTACCCGTCACGACTTCGCGCTTCTCCGGTGCCAGCATGCCCGACATCGCAGCCTTCACTTCATCTACTGCGTCATAGATGATGTTGTAGTAGCGAATATCGACGCCGTTGCTTTCCGCCAGCTTGCGCGCCTGTGCATCCGCACGGGTGTTGAAGCCGATGATGACCGCTTTCGAAGCCGTAGCCAGGTTGACGTCCGACTCGCTGATGCCGCCGACTGCGCCGTGCACGATCTGCACGCGAACTTCGTCGGTCGACAGCTTGAGCAGCGACTGCACCAGCGCTTCCTGCGAACCTTGCACGTCGGCCTTGACGATGAGCGGCATGTACGCCACTTCGCCTTCGGTCATCTGTTCCAGCATGTTCTCGAGCTTCGCGGCCTGTTGCTTGGCCAGCTTGACGTCGCGGAACTTGCCTTGACGGAACAGCGCAACTTCACGCGCCTTGCGGTCGTCCGGCATGACGATGACTTCTTCGCCTGCTTGCGGCACTTCCGACAGACCTTGAATCTCAACCGGGATCGACGGGCCTGCCGACTTGGTCGGCTTGCCGGTTTCGTCGAGCATGGCTCGCACGCGACCGTAAGCGCTACCTGCCAGCACCACGTCGCCGCGGTTCAGCGTACCCGACTGGACCAGGATCGTTGCAACCGGACCCTTACCCTTATCGAGCTTCGCTTCAATGACCAGACCCTTGGCCGGCGCTTCGACCGGTGATTTCAGTTCCAGCACTTCGGCTTGCAGCAGCACGTTTTCCAGCAGCTCGTCGATACCCACGCCGGTTTTCGCCGACACCGACACGAACGGCGAATCGCCACCGTATTCTTCCGGCACGACGCCTTCCGCGACGAGTTCCTGCTTCACGCGGTCCGGATTCGCATCCGGCTTGTCGATCTTGTTGATCGCGACGACGAGCGGCACGCCGCCTGCCTTCGCATGGGCAATCGCTTCCTTCGTTTGCGGCATCACGCCGTCGTCGGCTGCGACCACCAGAATCACGATGTCGGTTGCCTTCGCACCGCGAGCACGCATGGCGGTAAATGCTTCGTGGCCCGGCGTATCGAGGAACGTAATGACACCGCGCGGCGTTTCGACGTGGTAGGCGCCGATGTGCTGCGTAATCCCGCCCGCTTCACCCGCTGCCACCTTGGCGCGGCGGATGTAGTCGAGCAGCGACGTCTTACCGTGGTCGACGTGACCCATGACCGTGACGACCGGCGGACGCGGCAGTGCTTCTGCGTCCGTGATTTCGCCTTCGACCAGCATCGCTTCCGGATCGTCCAGCTTGGCCGCGACCGCATGGTGGCCCAGTTCCTCGACGATGATCATCGCCGTTTCCTGGTCCAGCATCTGGTTGATCGTGACCATCTGGCCGAGCTTCATCATCGACTTGATGACTTCCGAGGCCTTCACCGCCATCTTGTGCGCCAGATCGGCGACCGTGATGGTTTCCGGCACGTGCACTTCACGCACGATCGGTTCGGTCGGCGCCTGGAACGTGGTGTTCTGATCCTGATGCTTGCCGCGACCCTTCGGGCCACCGCGCCAGCCACGATCGACACCGCCGCTCGAATCGCCACGCGTCTTGATACCGCGGCGCTTCGCTGCGTCGTCCTGCCAGCCGCCCTTGCCACCGCCCGGCTTCTTCTTGTCGCCAGCGGACGGCGTGGTCGTAGCAGCCGGAGCCGCAGCAGCCGGCTTCTTGACTGCCGGACGTGCCGGTGCTTCACCCGCCGGACGCGCCGGCTTGTGCAGCGTGCCCTTGGCTTCCACGGCCTTGACCGGCTCAGCGGGCTTCGGTGCCGGTTCCGGCGCCTTGACCTGCGCCTTGCGCGGCGTGTTCATCATTTCGCGAATCGCACGCGCTTCGGCTTCTGCCGCCGCACGGCGCTTGCTGATTTCTTCCTGCTCGGCGCGCGTTTTCTCGGCGGCCTGACGCGCTGCGTCTTCCGCTTTCTTCGCCGCTTCGCGTTGTGCCGCACGTTCCGCCGCAGCGCGCTCGTCGTCCTGCTCGCTTTCCTTGGCAGCCGCCGGCTCCGCAGCCTTGGCCGCTACCGGTTCAGCCTTCGCAGCCGCCGGCTGGGCAGCCTGGGCCGGCTTCGCGGCCTGAGCCTGCTCGCGAGCCGCCGCTTCGGCCGCAGCCGCCGCGCGCTTCTTCGCCGCTTCCTCTTCCGCACGACGACGCTCGGCTTCAGCAGCCTGCTCGCGCGCCTGACGTTCGGCTTCTTCGCGTTCGAGCTGTTCCTGACGCGCCTTCAACTCCTGAGCCTGCTTTTCGAGCAGCTCGGCTTCGTGACGAGCTTCCTCTTCACGACGCTGGAGTTCGAGATCGTCGACGTCGACGTCTGCCTCGGCCACATGATTCGATGCATCGCCGCCTTCAGCGGCGGATTCGTCGCGGCGGACGAAAGTGCGCTTCTTCCGCACCTCGACCTGAATGGTGCGAGCTTTGCCCGTCGCGTCGGATTGCTTGATCTCCGACGTATGCCGCTTCGTCAGCGTGATCTTGCGCTTGTCCGCATCAGTCGAGCCGTGAGACTTGCGCAAGTGGTCGAGCAGACGCGCCTTGTCCGTTTCGGACAAGCTGTCGTCTTCGCTCGCTTTGGTGACGCCTGCTGCCTGCAGCTGCTCAAGGAGCACGCCTGCAGGCATTTTCAGTTCCGCGGCAAATTGGGCTACGTTGTTACTCGCCATTCATTCCTCTTAATGCAAGGACCGATTCCTTGCGGTTAGCATCTTGTCATGCGGCCTGACGGCCGCTTCAATTTAGTGCGCCATGGTCATTTCTCACTGGAACCAATGTTCACGTGCTTTCATGATCAACGCCTTAGCGGCATCCTCTTCCATTCCGGTCATCTCGACCAGTTCATCCACAGCCAGTTCGGCGAGTTCGTCGCGCGTCTGGATCTGATGTTCGGCAAGCTTGGCGAGCAGGTCGGCATCCATGCCGTCCAGGCTCTTCAGGTCGAGTGCAACATTCTCGACCTTTTCTTCATTCGCGATCGCCTGCGTCAACAATGCGTCGCGCGAGCGATTGCGCAGTTCGTGAACGGTGTCTTCGTCGAATGCTTCGATTTCGAGCATCTCGTTGAGCGGCACATAAGCGATCTCTTCGAGGCTCGTAAAGCCTTCGTCGATCAGGATGTCGGCAACTTCTTCGTCGACATCGAGACGCGCCATGAACAGGTCACGCAGTACGCCGCGCTCCTGATTCTGCTTTTGCGCAGATTCGTCCGGCGTCATGATGTTGATCTGCCAGCCGGTGAGTTCGCTGGCAAGACGCACGTTCTGGCCGCTGCGGCCGATCGCGACCGCCAGTTCGTTTTCGTCTACGACGACGTCCATCGAATGCTTTTCTTCATCGACGACGATCGACTGGACGGCTGCCGGCGCGAGCGCGCCGATCACAAACTGTGCGGGATCTTCCGACCATAGCACGATGTCGACGTTTTCGCCACCGAGCTCGTTACGCACGGCCTGGACCCGCGAACCGCGGATACCGACGCAGGTGCCGATCGGATCGATGCGCTTGTCGTAAGCGACCACGCCGATCTTGGCGCGCACGCCCGGATCGCGGGCTGCCGCCTTGATTTCCAGCAGGCCCTGTTCGATTTCCGGCACTTCCATTTCGAACAGCTTCATCAGGAATTCGGGCGCCGTACGCGACAGCTCGATCTGCGGACCGCGAGCGGTGCGATCGACCTTGGCGATATAGGCGCGCACGCGGTCGCCCACGCGCAGATTTTCCTTCGGAATCAGCTGGTCGCGGCGCAGCAGCGCTTCGACACGGCCGGTTTCGACGATGAAGTTGCCCTTATCCAGGCGCTTCACCGAGCCGGTCATGATGTGCTCGCCGCGCTCGAGGAAGTCGTTCAGGATCTGCTCGCGTTCGGCGTCGCGCACCTTCTGCAGGATCACCTGCTTGGCGGCCTGCGCGCCGATACGGCCGAATTCGATCGACGGCACCGGTTCTTCGATGTATTCGTCGAGCTGGATTTCCGGCTGCTGTTCGCGTGCTTCGAACAGCAGGATTTCCTGATCCGGCTCTTGCAGACCGGCTTCGTCCGGCACCACCTTCCAGCGGCGAAACGTTTCGTGCTCGCCGCTTTCACGGTCGATCTGGACGCGGATGTCCGCGTCTTCTTCGAAGAGTTTCTTGGAGGCCGAAGCGAGGGCCGCCTCGAGCGCGGCAAATACCACGTCTTTATCGACGTTCTTCTCGCGTGCCAGCGCATCCACCAGCATCAACACTTCGCGACTCATTGTTTGCGGCTCCTAAAGTCAACTTTCGGAACGAGGCGTGCCTTATCGATATCCGCGACGGTAAAATCGAGCATCGCGGCGCCTTCCTTCCCTTCAAATTCCAGACCGATCGTCTCGCCTTGCGGAGCATGCAGGATGCCCCGGTACGATTTCCGTCCGTCCAATGGCTTTTTCAATGTGATTACCACTTCGCTGCCTGCGAAGCGTTCGAAATCCGCCAGTTTTTTCAGCGGGCGGTCGAGACCCGGCGACGACACTTCAAGCCGCTCGTAATCGATATTTTCGACCGTCAGAACGTGCTGGAGCTGACGCGTGACTTTCTCGCAGTCTTCGATCGCGATGCCGGCCGGCTGGTCAATATAAATACACAAACTGCCGCGCCCGGTGCGCTCGAGATCGACGAGCTCGTAGCCGAGTCCCACGACCGTGGTTTCAATCAGTTCCGTCAGTTGCACAGTGCCCTCTAAGATGTTCGCGCGGCGAGACCTGCCGGGTTTGTCTGCAAACACCAATGCGGGCCGCGCGCCAAGCCGGCGCACGTTCGTGCTACCCGAGATGCCGAACCACTGAGAACTGAGCGGCAAAAAAAAATGGGCTAAACGCCCATCATCTTATTGCCGGTGGTCGCACCTGAGCCGCACATGAAAAGCCGCACGCCCAGCGACTCCGCGATTGTAGCCATTTTTCGGGACAAACGCAAACCGCAGAACACCGCGCGAAGCGCATTTCCGCTTGATTTCATGGGAATCTTTCAACGATATGGCGGCGCTGCGGGCCTTTTGCAAGGCGGCTTGCACGGCCTCAGACCCGCGCCGGACAAGCGGGGCCAGGAAACTCTGCCCCTACTTATGCACGCACCGCGGTTTTATGCGTTCCATGAAACCTGCGATGAAACCCGCGGCGCTCGTCGATCGATTCTGACGGTGGCGAAGGGTGAATCGTTGAGAAACGATCGGCCGCCCACCGTCTGGCTTACAGCGCCGGCTGCTTAACGGCCACGCGAGCGGCCGCGCGGCGCGCCGCCGCCACGATTGGCGCCGCCTGCGTTGGCGTTGCCACCACCGGCGCGGTTGGCGTTACCGCCACGATTGCCGCCCGGCCCGCGGCTGCCACCGCCGCTGCCCGGATTGCCACCAGGGCCGCCAGCGCGCTTACCGCCGCCAGCCGCACGATTGCCACCGCCTGACGGCGCGCGATTGCCGTCGACGTCACCACCACCACGGCCGCCACGCGGACCGGGTGCGCCGCCGCCCATCGGGCCGCTGAAGCCACCGGCGCTGCGCCCAGCGCCGCGATTGCCGTAGCCGCCGGCGCCAGCGCCGCCAAAACCACCCCCCGCGCCGCCACCGAAGCCACCGCCCGCCGCACCGCGACGGCCTTGACCGCGCGGCTGCTGCTGGTCGAAACGGCCATGCGACATCAGCACCGGTTCGCGGCTGATGAAGCCCATCGACGTTTGCATCGGGTCCGGCTGCTTACGCTCCGGCGCCTCTCTGCGGCCGCCCTTTTCTTCCGACGGCGCCTTCAGGCCGACCGACGCCATCAGCGCGCGCACCTGATTGTCTTCGAGCTCTTCCCAGCGACCGCGCTTCAAGCCCTTCGGCAACGAAATCGGGCCATGGCGCGTGCGGATCAGACGGCTGACCATCAGGCCGGCTGCTTCGAACATACGGCGCACTTCGCGATTGCGCCCTTCGGCGAGCGCGACGTGATACCAATGATTGGTGCCCTCGCCGCCGCCATCGCGGATGCGCAGGAAATTCGCCGGGCCGTCTTCCAGCTCGACGCCGTGCAACAGCTTCTGACGCATGCCTTCAACCAGCTCACCGACCACGCGCACCGCATATTCACGCTCGACGCTGTAACGCGGATGCATGAAACGGTTTGCCAGATCGCCCGAGGTGGTCAGCATCAGCAGACCTTCGGTGTTGAAGTCGAGGCGGCCGACCGCTAGCCACTTGGCGGTCTTCATGGGCGGGAGCTTGTCGAACACCGACGGACGGCCTTCCGGATCGGCGTGGCTGACGATTTCACCGGCCGGTTTGTGATACAGCAGCACGCGCGGCGGCTTGTTGGCCAGCTTGCGCTTGACCGGCTTGCCGTTGATGCGAACCTGGTCGGTCGGCATGATGCGTTGGCCGATGTGGGCAGGCTCGCCGTTCACCGACACGCGGCCGGCGACGATCAATTCTTCCATGTCGCGGCGCGAACCCATGCCGGCTTCGGCCAGCACTTTGTGCAGCTTCGGCGCGTCGTCGTCCGCGGCGAGGACGCGTTTGGGCGCGGCCGGCTTGCCACGGCGCAGCATCGGGGCGCGCACGCCGCCGGTGGCGCTGTTGTCCGCATCGAACGCGGGCGAGGTGACGTACGAGAACAGATCGTCCGGGCTCGCCTCGGTCGCGACTGCCACCGGCGCTTCGCCGCCCCGGCGATTCTGACGCTGACCGCCTTCGCGCGGCTGACGTTCGCCACGCCCCCCTTCACGCTGCCCTTCGCGAGGGCCGCCCTCGCGGGGCGCACCTTCACGTTGACCACCCTCGCGCTTCGCGCCGCCCGTATTGCGGCGCGGGCCCTTGGCGCCGGCTTCCTTGCGCGGCATGCGCACCTGCGCAACCACCTCGCCGTCCGGCGGCGCTTCAGTGACGACCGGCGCGCCTTGCGCGGGCGCGCCATCGGCGCCCTTCGTCTTCGCTCCGGCGCGGCGGCGTGCGATCAGGCTGCGCGGTCCGCGACGCAGGCCGCGGCGCGGACGGTCTTCGCCGTCTGCTTCCGTGGTCTGCACCGGGCGCTCGCCCTCGCCTGCCGACGCTTGCGTGGTGCGCGCTTCGTCGGCGCGTGCCGACGGCACGGCGCGCTCGGATTCGGACGAATCGGTGTCGTGGGTATGTGTCAAAACAACCTCAAAATGTCAGGTCGCGCGCGCCCGTTGCGGGCGCGGCAAAAAAGTTCGGTTACGTCAGGCGCTGCGCGACTCGGGTTCGTCGTCGGTCAGAACGCCTGCGTCCTGTGCAGCATCACGACGATCCTCAGGATCGCCGTGCGCCGCCGTGGTCGGGTTCGGCTCGGCGGCGTGCTCCGTATCGCGGAGTACGCCCGAGTCGTGCGCGGGTAATGCCAGATCGGCCTGGGAGACCGGATCGTGATTCAGTGCGGGCTCGGCGATGCCGGCCTGCGGCTCAACTTGCAGTTCAACCTGCGGCCCAACGTCGGCCACTTCGGCATGTTCTTGCCCAGCCGGGGCTGCGGCAGCATCTTCATGCGGCTCGGGTGCCGGCGCGGCATCCGCCGCGCCATGCGTGGCCTCGGTAGATTCAGCCGGCTCGCTTGCTTCGGCTGCCCCGTTTGCCTCGGTCGGCTCCGCGTGCTGCGCCTGATCGGCCGGCGCTTGATGCTGTTCATCGTGTTCGCCAGCGGCTTCCGTTTCTGCGGCCTCGCCTGCGGCGGATTCCACCGGCGCTTCGAGCAGGCCTTCTTCGCCTGAAACCAATCCCTGTGCGGTCTCGATCTCGGAAAATTCGATCGCATGCTGACCGAGCAGATCCGCGTTCAGCTGCGCCGACGGATCGGCGAGCGGCGGCAATTCGTCGAGCGCCTTCAAACCGAGGTCGTCGAGAAATTGCCGCGTGGTCGCGTACAGCGCCGGACGGCCTGGCACATCACGATGGCCGATCACTTCGATCCAGCCGCGATCCTCGAGTTGCTTGACGACCTGCGTATTTACCGTGACGCCGCGAATCTCTTCGATATCGCCGCGCGTGACCGGTTGCCTGTACGCAATGATCGCGAGCGTCTCGAGCACCGCGCGCGAATATTTCGGCGGCTTCTCAGGATGCAGACGATCCAGGTACGAACGCATCGCGGGCTTGCTTTGAAATCGCCAGCCCGACGCCAGCCCGACCAGCTCCACACCGCGCCCAGACCAATCCTGCTTGAGGTCTTCGAGCAAATTCCGAACAGTGTCTGCCGACACGCCGTCGGCAAAGAGCTTGCGCAAGTCGCCGAGCTTTAACGGCTCCTGCGCGCAGATCAAGGCAGTCTCGAGGACGATCTTCGCCTCTTGGGTATTCATGCAGCTAGGTCAGACCCTGTGGTCAATGAACCGGATCAAACAGACGATGTGGAACTGAAGACGCGCTCGCCCGATTCTGATCGGTCATATTGATGGGAGCACGCACCGGGGGGAGGCGAAACAGGCAATCGAGCCAAACCCAGCCGGACGGAGCAGCGATGTTCCTGAAAGGAATCGCGTGACTGAGCGCCATATTACGCAAAAACAACCAGTGCGTAAAGACGAAATCCCCGGCGCATTTTTTAGCTTTGGCTTCGCCCGCCTGCTTTCGCGGAAAAGTAGGCGGAAATGCACGAGAATCGGGCTTAAATGACCTCTTAAACCGCTCCGCCTGCCCGCTCCGCCACGGCTCAATGCGTGCCGCGTTGCGCGAGAAACCGCTTCAGACGCTCGACACCCGCGTCGAGCCGCGCCGTGTCGCAGGCATAGCACCAACGCACGAAGCCCTCGCCTTGCGGGCCAAACGCGCTGCCGGGCGCCACACCCAAGCCCACGTCTCGCACCATGGCCTTGCATAGCTCGAGACTGTGCGACGCACCCGGCATCGAGAAAAACAGATACATCGCCCCGGGCGGCGCCTTCACGTCGACACCCGGCACGGTGGACAGCGCCCGCACCAGATGGTCACGCGACGCTTTCAGGTCGAGCACCAGATCCTGCGTGAAGCGCTCGCCCTGCTGGATCGCCGCGACACCCGCCTGCTGGACGAAATCCGGCGCGCACGACGTGTTGTATTCGACCAGCTTGCCCAGATCGTCCATCAGCGAGGCCGGCGCGACGATCCAGCCGAGCCGCCAGCCGGTCATCAGCCAAGCCTTGGAAAACGAATTCACGCAGATCACACGCTCGTCGCGCGCGGCCAGATCGAGAAACGACGGCGCCGTGCGCGAATGGGCGCCGCGCGCGCCGGGTTCAGCGTCCGCATAATAAAGACGCTCGTAGACTTCATCGGCGACGATCCAGATGCCGTGGCGACGGCAATGTGCCAACACGGCGCGCTGCTCATCGCGGCTCATCACCCAGCCGGTCGGATTGTTCGGCGAGTTGACCAGCAGCATCTTCGTGTCTGGCGTCAGCGCCGCCAGCAACTGCTCGAGATCGAGTTGCCAGCCGCGTTCGCCATAGCTCAGCGCGACGGTTTCCACATGCGCGCCCAGAATCTTGGGAATCTCGACCAGATTCGGCCACAGTGGCGTCACCGCAACGACGCGGTCACCCGGGCCCACTACCAGTTGCGCGGCCAGCATTAGCGCGTTGACGCCGGCACTCGTCACAGCAATGTGATCGGGCGACGTCGTCCCGTGCAACTCGCTGACGTAGCCCGCGAGTGCGGCGCGCAGCGGCGCAATGCCCAGGTTATGCGTATAGAAGGTGGCGCCGGCGGCCAAGGCGGCGCTGGCGGCGTCGCGAATGAAGGCCGGGGTCACCCGGTCGGACTCGCCGAACCAGAACGGCAGCACGTCCGCGACGCCGAAACCGGCATTCGCGACTTCACGGATCTGCGAAGGACGCAGTGCGCGCACGGCATCGCGCGCGTTGGGGAGGGTGGGCACAGGCAGATCCGATTCGCTCATCGAGGCTTCCAGACGGATGACGGACGGGTTATGGGTCAAGGCTGACGCTTGGCAGAGGCGACAGTTTAGCGCGGCGCCCGTTTTTGGGACGGCGAAGTCACGAGGTGACGACGCGTGCCCGAGTGATCAGCTCAAATCCTCAGCTCGCGCCGGCAATTGACGAATCAGACTCCACACCGCCTCCGCCGCCGGCGACAACGACCGGTCGCGCCGCCGCACCAGTTCGACCGTACGC
>NZ_WOEY01000117.1 GCF_013177695.1 Paraburkholderia solitsugae
GCCCCAACTCCTGCACCACGGTGGCGTTCACGCCGTACTCCTGCATCACGGCGTCGATGATCGGCCGGCTGCCTGACGCGTAATCGAGCATGACGAGCTGCTGGCCATCCAAATCGGTCCAGGCCACCCGCTCCCGCGCCGCCAAGGGGTGGTCGTCGCGTGCAATGACGCAAAACGAATCCGTCATCAGCGTTTCGCTCAGCAGGTCGTCGGCGGAAAACGGGCCGATAATCACGCCGAAATCGACTTCGCCCGACTTCACCTTGCGCACCACGTCGCTTTGCACGTCGTCGCGCAAACCCAACGTGACGTAGGGAAACTGGCGTCCACACGACGCCACCACGCGCGGCATCAACCGGCAGGCGACCGTCGGGCTCGCGGCCACCACCACGCGTCCGCGGCGCTGCTCGCCGATTTCGCGGATTTCGCGCAACGCGTCGTCCAGATCCGTCAGCAGGCGTGAAACGCTCGATACCAGGTTGCCGCCGACATCGGTGAGCTGCACCTCGCGCGTGGTGCGGTCGATCAACTTCAAGCCGATCTCCCCCTCCAGTTCGCGGACGCAGCGACTGACCGCCGATTGCGTCAGGCCGATCTCATCGCCAGCCCGGCTGAAGCTCTGCAAGCGAGCAACCTCAATGAAAACCCTTAGCTGACGCAGCGTCACATTCATTTACCAACCTCATCAATAACCCCATTTGATGCGCATTGTAGGGCGAAATACCACACCACAATCGTATTTAGCGATCTCGTTGCAATGCAGCAATAAGGCGCAAACGCACGCTGGCCGGGCTTGATTGCACAAGATTGGTGATTGTCCCGATTTGCGAGATGGGTTTTTTGGATTCTTATACGCCCCTAGCTAGCGCCCGCGCTGGCCCGCTGTCACAGGGCTTTCAGGTAGTTGGACTCAACTTGGCACACTTCCTGCATTTACATGCACACAGGGTCGGCGCCATGACTACTGACTGAATAGCAGACCGTGGCAAGCCCGACCCCCCTTGGCACTCGCCTATCGAGTGCATGGAGAGTGCGCGGCGCGGGGCAGCGCACCGGAGTTAGCTTCGCTGAGGTGAAACATGATGCTGTTCGACGATTTGAAAGACAACGAGTGGGCGCTGGTCGAGGCGTTGTTCTGTGCGGAGCCAGCACGGAGCGAACGGCGCGGTCGGCCACGCGTGGAAGCACGCGCGGTTGTCAACGCTGTGCTTTGGGTACTGTCGACGGGCGAAGGCTGGTCGAAACTGCCGGGCCGCTATCCGTCACCGCCGACTTGCCGCCGTCGCTTCGACGAGTGGCAAGCCGATGGTACGCTCGCCGAAATAGTTAAGCGACTCGGCACGAGCGGCCGTGAAATTTCGCTGCGTGGGCGCATTGGCGCGACCGCGGCGAAACCGCCGGCACCGCCGAGCCGCGATCGCCTGCGTGGCGCATTCTGGACCAATCCGGAATCGTGGCGCGCGCCGGTCAAGATGGCCTGACGCCGAATTGTTTCGCCGCCGGGCGCCTGCGGGCGCCCGGCGTGTATCTGGCCGCCGAGCGTCGTATGCCGACGCTCGCCTGGCCGGCAATGGGCACCGCTCCTCGGCGCGCCCAGTGCAGTCGTCCCTTCCCGCTTTGCCGATCTCCGTATCGACTCGCTTCAGTCGCCTGAAGCGGCTCGATTGTTGCCGGTGAAACATCCATTTACCATTGCTTACAGCGTGCTTTCGCCACTCGGCATACCTTATGTGTATGCAAACAGGCCGTGAGTCGATCGGCTTGACGGGAGCTCAGCATGAAACCAATGTCACTGCTTCTGTGCGGCATTGTCGTTTCATCAATGGCCGCACCGGCGCTCGCACAGCAGCGCCCACAGGGCTCGAACTGGCGGCCGGATCATACGGCCACCGTTGAAGCCTCGCAGCAAAGCGAAACACGCAACCGCGACTTCACGCCGCCCGTGCCGCGTGGCGACTTGCGCGGCGATATCGCCAGCAATGTACGCGCCCGGCCGGAACCGCCGCGCGACGATCCCACGCACCGCCGCTAGGCATGCGCCATGCGCACCCATGGTGCGCCGGGTGCTGTCAAATCGTGCCAATCGTGTGAATTGGGACGGCTGCTGTTGTCCGCTGCAGGTAGAGCGCTACCGTGGCTGCGAGACAACGCGCTGCATGGCGAATTGAATAATCGGGGAACCACCCGGCGCTGCGCCAGTCTGATTTAACGCCATTAGCACAGCGTGGCAGTAGTAATTCCGGTACGCCCGTATCCTTGCGATACGGGCTTTTTTTTGCATCAACGGACGGGCGGCGCGCACTATACCCAAGCGCCTAAGCTGGCCAATAAGCGCAGCGATTACATCACCGCCAGCCGCGCAAGCGGCCGGGAAAAACAGCGCCAGCCTGCCCGCCGCCCCTAAGGCCGGGCTTCGAGCGCGGCTGTGGGCCGCGCTTCTGCTGTCGCGACGGCGTAGTCGTTCATTCGCTGTACGGTCCAGCTCAACAGGCGTTCGTCGTGCGCGAGTCTCGCGAACTCGGCCCGACCCCGCTCGGTGAGCACGGCGATATCGACAGGCGCGTGAAAACCAGGGGCCGGTGCGACAGTGCGCTGCCGAACGGTGTCCATCAGGCCTAGCGCGCGAAGATATTGGAATACACCCGGCCGTCTGGCCCATGGGACCTGGCGATATTGCGCCCGCCGCAGCGCTTCAAGTACCGCTTCGTTGGAATACGTGGTCATCTCACTTCTTTCTTAAAGTGCAGCTATGACACATCTATGCCCAACACGTCACCGCGCCACCAGTGACGCGCATGGCACCCGCCCTTGGCTGGAAGCTGGCCGCATGTCATGCGGCCGAAGTCCGCCAGGTGCTGCCTGGTCTCGTTTTCGGAACCCCCGTCTGAACGGCATGTTAGCGTTCTGTCTACGGGCCGACGATGCAACCGCTGCGGCGCGATAGCAAGCCCATAGATTTGTCCCGAAAGTCATACGTTACCGCATTTAAATTGATTCTATTCACTTTATTAGCGCTTTTTTTTGCAGCAATCGTGCTATGGAAAAGCGCCCGCCGCCCCCTCGCCATTGGCATGATCGCCCTGCTCTGGCTGCTCGCCGCCGGCTGGCTCACCGCTCCATTGCTGGAATTGGCGCAGCCGCATCGGCAGACCGACACGCCTGCCAGCTTTGCGCCGCGCACCGCGATCATCATGCTCGGCGGCGGCACCATTTACGACGACGACAACGTGCTCGTCCCACCACGCGACGTGCTCGCACGCATTGCGGTGAGCGCGGACAACTACGCGGCCTGCAAGCGTACGGCCGCCACGTGTCAGGTGATCGTGAGCGGTGGCAATCCGCAGCGGCATAGCGCAACCGAAGCGGATACCTATCTGCCCTACCTGTTGCGCAAACAGGTGCCGCGCGCGGACATCGTGCTGGAGACCAGCAGCCGTACGACCTACGAAAACGCGCGTAATGTCTCCGCTATTCTCGACCGGTCACGTTACGATTCCTTGATACTCGTCACCTCCGCGTATCAGATGCCGCGCGCATTGCTCGACTTCCATCGTTTCGGCCTCGCGCCGCAGCCGTTGATCTCGAGCGCGCGGCGCGCACATCTCGGTGTACTGCCGCGCTATGACAATCTGGTGAATGCGGAGCTTGCACTGCACGAACTGATTGGCATCGCGCAATTTCATGTCTATCGTGCAATAGGATGGTTCTGAATCTCACGTGCTGTGATGAGGTAATTTATTTAGAGATGCGAATATTCTTTATGCCGGCAACGCGCTATCGAGTTTGACGCGAGATCGTCATCGGCAGCGACTGTGGATCGAATGTAACAAGATGTAACTAATTGTCATTGCCGTTACAAAACGTCCGCTGGAGCGGATATTGCTGGCTAGAATGCATTGTCTTTCCGATTGGACAGGCAAATACTCGGGTCCATAACCACTCTGCGGAGGTAACAATGAAGAAAGTGTCCCTGGCGATCCTGGTTTCCCTCGGTGCCGTAACGGGCGCGGCCTATGCCCAGGACAACGGCGTCATGATGAGCACCGATCCGGCCAAGGCCGCCGACGTCGAACAGCGCGCGCAAGAGTTGCAAAGCCGCCAGCAAGCAATGGAAAGCGCGCCGCCTATGCATGAGAAACATCACAAGATGGCCCCGCATCACAAGAAGGCCGCCAAGCCGATGGCCGCCAGTTCGTAAGCGTCGCTGAACGCATCACCCGCGGCCGCGCCGCGAAGGTGAAAAGCCGAAGCTGGCACCGCCGGTTTCGGCTTTTTTGTTGTCTAATGAACTTGCTACAGGCCCGCTGCGCCCAGCCGACGTTATGCTAAAGTCGCGCACCGACCGGCGCCCGGCCGGACTCCCCCTAACCTGTGCGCACCTTGGTGCGGAGGACAGCATGAGCAACATCCAGCTAGATATCGAATGGACTGAAGCCGCATCTCGCAAAATCGAAAAACTGATGCCGCGCGGCGGTCAGGAAGCGTTCCTCGCGCTGCCGCCCGTCGAGTGCCTGCCGATGGAAGGCGACGTGCTGTTTCTTGGCCCGGACGGCAAGCAGCAACCGTTCATCGTCGCGGAACGCCAGTATCACCACGATGGCGATGCCGACTGGACCATCATCCTGATTCTCGACGTCCCGCAAGCCACGCACTAAAGATAAACGGCGAGCGCCGCACAGGCCGGATCCGGCCTGGCAGCGGACTCGCCGCTGTTCGACCCTCGCGGGTCGGCTCTCGCTGTTCACCCCTTAAACGCTCACGCGATCTTCGACACGACGCGAATTTCCGCGTGTTCGACCCAATCCGCCGCGGCTTTCTTATAAGCCGCAATGTGCGCGGATCTGGCATGCGCCGCCAGCGCTTCCTGACTTTCCCAACGCTCGACAAACACGAACCGGCGCGGCTCCTGCACGTCACGATGCAGATCGTATTGAAGCGCCCCCTGCTCTTTACGCGTCGGCCCGACGATGCCTTCGAGCGCTTCGCGCAGCTGCTCTTCATAGCCCGGCTTTGCCACCGAGATTGCGACCACTGCGATTTCCGCCATGCCTGTCCTCCGTTGGTTCACGAAAAGCAGCAGCATACCCGCCGCCCGCCGAACCTGCAGGCGCTCACGCACACCGGGCAGGCTCACGCGGCAACGGCCCGCTTAGCCTGACAAATGCCCCTCGCGGACAAAACGTCTGAGCACCGTCCTTGCCTGGAGTTTGGCGGGCGGCCACTTACCGCCCTGATACCCTCGGTTTCATACGCTCGATTGATTGCATTTGAAGCGATCGGTCTTGCAGGAGGCACGCGCGCGAAGCCGACGCGAAACGCCCGCAACACGGGGGCCGGCAAACCGCACCGCGGACGGTTTGCCGGGCATCCGGCCACGTCCCGCGTCTGTGATAACCCGCACATTCATGCGAACTGCGAACTGCTAGACTGGTTTTGACTAATCCCGCCGGAGCCCAGCATGGCTGGCATTGCTCTCCGCGTTTCCGGGTTTTGCCCGCCTTACCCCGCCGGCGCCTGGGCTGGGCATCCGTTGCGCGCTGAATCTGTTTGCGCGCCCCGTCACCCGTTTGTCGCGATGCCACTATGCCCGCACTCATGCCCGCCTTTATGCCGACCGTCAGAGAATTGACCCTGAGCGGCCTGCTCCCGCATCTGGTCCGGGACGAGTCCGGCTGGACCGCGACATGGCGCGCGCTGACCCTGCACAGCGTGTTCCAGCCGGTGCTGTCCGTCACGCATCAGTGCGTGGTCGGCTATGAGGGCTTGCTGCGCGCGTTCGATCCGGTCGGCTTGCCGGTATCGCCGGAAGTGCTGTTCTCCGGCACACGCTCGGCCGCCGACGCGCGCGAACTCGACCGCATCGCACGCTGCCTGCATGTGGCGAATTTCATGGAACAGGGCATCAGCACCGGGTGGCTGTTTCTGAATACGCGCCCGCAAGTGTTCGAAACCGGCTGGCCGCAGCGCGCCTTCATCGACGAGCTCTCGGCGCACTTCGGCCTGCCGCAGGAACGCATCGTCATCGAAGTACTCGAACAACCCGCCGACGATGAATCCGCCGTCGCCAGTATGCTTGCGGCGTCGCAGCCACGCGATTTCCTGATCGCGATCGACGATTTCGGTACCGGTTTTTCGAACTTCGACCGCGTGTGGCGCTTTCGCCCCGACATCGTGAAGCTCGACCGCTCGCTGGTTGCGCGTGCGGGCAAGCGCGAAGGCGACGATTCGATGATCAGCCACCTGATCGCGATGCTGCATCAGTCCGGTACGCTGGTGCTGGCCGAAGGCGTCGAAACCGACGAAGAGTTGATGATTCTGATGCAGGCCGACGTCGATTTCGTGCAGGGTTTCTGGCTCGGCCAGCCGCAGAGTTCGGTGCAGGCTGCGTGCGCCAAGGTGCCGGCGCTGGTCGAGTCGATGTGGACCAAGTTCGCCGCATATGAACGTGCCCACGCCGGCCATCAGCGGCTCGGCTTCGAAGGGTTCGCCGAAGCCGTGCTCGCCGCCGCCGACACCTTCAAAGCCACCGGTGAGCTGCGGCAGGCAGCACAACAGATGTGGCATCTGCCCGAAGCGCGCCGGGTGTTCATCACTGACGGTCAAGGCGAACAGACTGAAGCGTCAGTCACGGCCGCCTCGGTGCCGCCGCCTCCGCTGCGGCTCGCGCCGCTCTATACCGATGCGCGCAGCAACTGGTCACGGCGCGCGTATTTCAAGCATGCGCTTGCCGCGCCTGGGCGCGTCGCCATGATGGGGCCGCACTATTCGCTCGCGGACGGCCAGGACTGCTATACCGCGGCAATCGCATTCGAGCGTGACGGCACACATGTGCTTTGCGTCGACTTTGTGCCGACGACGTCGCCGGCCGATACGCGTTCTGGCGGGCGCGGTGGTAAGCGCCAGGCCTGACCGGCTCCGCCTTTAATCCTCCACCCGCCCGCGGCCGGATTTGATCTCGCTGCGCTTGGCCTTGCTGTCGAGGCGACGCCGATTCGACGCACGCGTCGGCCGGGTCGCGACGCGCGGCTTGCGTGTCACGCTGACGCTTTCGATCAATTCATCGAGCCGCGCCAGCGCAGCCGCGCGGTTCATCTCCTGAGTGCGATGCTCCTGTGCCTTGATGATTACCACTCCGTCGCGCGTGAGCCGATGATCGGACAGCGCGAGCAGGCGCATCTTCAGCACGTCCGGTAGCGACGAAGCGTGCACGTCGAAGCGCAGATGGATGGCACTCGAGACCTTGTTGACGTTCTGACCGCCCGCCCCTTGCGCGCGCACTGCGGTCAGTTCGATTTCGTTCGGCGGGATCGGATAACGGGATGTCATGACTGGATTGAGCTAAGAAACGCAAGTGTACACAGGGCGCAGCCGGTTACGGGCTAAGGACTATCGGGCGCGGGCGCCGATGCGAAAAACTATTTGCATCGACACCACGGGTTCACCGATACTGCGGTTTTCGCTTACAGCGTAAATTAATATGAAACTCCGTCCGGGTTTTGTGCTGGAACTGGCCGTCAACTTTCTGCTGCCGTGGCTGGCTTACCGCCTCGCGCGGCCGCACATGGGCGAGACCGGCGCGCTGATCGCGTCCGCCGTGCCGCCGATCGTCTGGAGCCTGATCGAGCTGGCACGCTTTCGACGCGTCGACGCGCTCAGCGTGATGGTCGTAGCGGGCATCGTGCTGTCGATCGCGGCGATGGCGCTGGGCGGCAGTCCCCGCATGCTGTTGCTGCGAGAGTCGCTGGTGTCCGGTGCGGTGGGCGTGGTGTTTCTGCTGTCCTTGCCGATGCGCCGCCCGCTGATCTTCTTTCTCGCGCGCGCCACCGTCGCCCGTGAAATGGAGGGTAGCGCCGCGCGCTTCGAAGCGTTGTGGCGCGAGCGGCCTGCGCTCGTCAGTGCCATGCGGCTCATGACGCTCGTCTGGGGCGTCGGCCTGACCGGTGAAACGGCACTGCGCGCATGGATGGCGCTCACCTGGCCGATCGAGCGCTTTCTGGTGGTCTCTCCGTTTATCGGCTACGGCATTTACGGCGCCTTGACGCTGTGGACGGTGTGGTATCGCAAGACCCTGCGCAGCCGGGGCGAGGCGCGCGCGCAGCCGGACGGGATCGCGAGCTGAACACGGCTTGCGCGCTTTGGGGTGCTCGCGTAGGAGATCTGCTCGAATTGCCTGGAGCGCCTGCCCCCTTCTATGAGCAGGAAGTTGTCAAGGCCTTTGACGACCTGACTCACGAATCATTGGCCAAGTCCCATCGGGCGGCCTCCGTAAAGAAGCGCCGTAGTGGGGTCAAGGGCAGGCGAAGCCTGAGCGAAGCGACCCTTGACCCTGCGAAGACGCGATAGGCTGGCGTATGTTGGTGAGCGCGCGGTATTGCGCTCGCCAACATACAGGCGCATTCCACGTCGCCCGGTAATGGCTGCAATCGAATCTACGTCCCTGCGTGAAGCCGTCGTGGCGCTCGTGAGACGATCCAACGTCGCACAACCTTCTATCCGCTGGCGGTTCGCCAGCCCTATCCTGCATGCGCGCTGCGCCGGAATCTTGTCCGGGTGACATGCCCCATCTAAGAATCGGTTGCATCGGCAACCCAGGGGGCAGACGGGCATGTCCACTTCAACCATGGGAACAGCAAGTGATCCGATTGTCGCGGCGTCACTATCGCCATGCAATACGATCTCAGACTGGTTTCATCTGTGCGCCCTCAGGAATAACGCCGTCCTTCAGGTAGCGCCATAGTGCAATCACCAGTCGCCGTGCGACAGCGACGATGGCGATGCGCCGCGCGCGGCGGTTCGGCCCGGTGCCCTGCGTGCGCTGGTTGAACCACTGCGCGAGTGCACTGGCGGGCTGGTAGCGCAGCCAGGTCCACGCCATCTCGACCAGTAACGCGCGCACTCGCCGGTTGCCCTGTTTGCTGATCCCCTGGTCGACCTGGCTCTCGCCGCTGTCATAGGGCTGCGGCACCAGCCCGACGCACGCACCCACCTGGCGGCGATTGCTGAACTCCCGCCAGAACAGCTCGAGCGCGAGGCGCGACGCGCCCACTTCGCCAATCCCCTTCAGGCGCGCCAGGTCATCGCTTCGCTGCCGCGCGGGTGCCGGCAGGCTCGCCTGGCGCGTCTTCTCCAGCGCCGCGAGTTGCTGCTCCGCCAGTGCCAGCCGTTCACACTCGCGCAACAGCCGCTCGCGCAGTTCGGCCGGCAACGGCGTGCCATCATGACACCGGACCTGGTCGCGGGCCAGCCGGCTGGCGAAGCCCTTGTGGTTGACTTCATCCCAGCAGCCAAGCGTGACCAGCAGTTTGCGCATGCGGTCGCGGTGCTGCTGCACTTCCTTCTGCAGTTGCCCGCGATCGCGCATCAGTTGGCGCGAGGCCTCGTCCTGTGGCGACGGCACGTGCACCACGTGCATGCGGTCGCGCTCGCCGCGCAGCCATGCACGCAGGTTGGTGACCAGTTTGATGACATCGAGCCGGTCGGTCTTCGCGCGCCGCTTGTGGCGTTCGACTGGAATGCTCGCTGGATCGACGACGTAGCAGTCGATGTCGCGCGCCTGCAGCGCGCGACAGATCCAGAACGCGTCCTGGCCAGCTTCGTAGCTGACGACGATGCGCACGCCGGCCGGCAGCGACCACTTCAGCTTCTGCTGTTCGATCACGTCAAGCACGGCCTGCAGGCGGGCGGCGGCTTGGGGCTGCGCGACCGTGTGCACGGCCGGCCGCTCGCGCCGGCCATCGTGCAGCGCGACCTTCCACTTCGCCGCAGCCAGCTCGAGTGACACCGCCAGTACTACTTCTTCACCACGGGTGGTGAACGTCTGATCCGTGCACATGATGTTCTCCTTTGAACAGGACTCGACACGCCGATTTTACGTATCAGTTCCTCGACGCCCCTGCTCATAGGATCTAAGCAGACCACAAACGACCATGCCCGCTGCCCGGCGCCATGCTACTGGGCGGCGCGCCACGCCTCCGCAATTCGCGCAGCCAGGCCCGAGTCGCGCTGTGTCGGCGTCGCGATGGCTTGCGCCAGCACGGCGCGCGCGCCAATCACTTCCACACGCTCACGCGCGCGGGTAATTGCCGTGTACACGAGTTCGCGCGACAACACGCGGCTGAACACCGACGGCAGCATCAACACGGCGTGCTGGAACTCCGAGCCTTGCGACTTATGAACCGTGAGCGCGAATGCCGTATCGTGCGGCGGCAACGCTGCAGGCGATACGGCACGCAGCGCGCCGTCACCCGTACGGAAATACACACGCAACGCGCCTCCCGCTCCCGGCAGCGCAATGCCGATGTCGCCGTTGAACAGACCGAGCGCGTAATCGTTGCGCGTGACCATCACGGGCCGTCCAGCGAACCACTGCGCGCCGACAGCCAGGGTCACACCCGCCGAGCGCCGCACCTGCGCGGCCATCGCGGCATTCACCTGATCGACGCCGCGCGGCCCTGAACGCGTCGCGCACAGAATTCGAAAACGGTTCAGTGCATCGAAAAGCGGCAATGGGTCCGGCGTATCGGCGGCGAGCGCTTGCGCAAGCGCATCCGCGTACGGTCCAAAACCTGCAGCAAGCCGCACAACGGTGCGATCGGCCAGCGTCGCATGTGTATCTTCGTGCAGCGCCGCTGCGCAGGGTTCCGCGGGATCGATGCGCAGAACGTCGAGCGCGGCACCGGCCGCGCCGTTGCGAATCGCGAGCGACAAGCGGCCGATCGGCGATTCGAGGCCGAATCGATAGTTACGCTCGAGCCAGACGACGCAGTCGGCGAGCGGGTTGTGAGCCGGCGAAGGCGGTGCTGAGACAAACAGGTCGTCAGGCGGCGTATCGAAATCGTCCGGCGCACCCGCATGCGCGAAAAACTCGTCAGGCCCTTCGTCGTGGCCGCTGGATGCGCCCGGCAATGCTTGCGACAACTGCGCCGCTTCCATGCCAAGCGCCTCAGCGATCCGCTGCAGTCCGTCTTGCGTAAAAGCAGGCCGTGCGCTGAGTTCGGCGAACACCGCGCCAGCCTCGACGGCGGCGAGTTGGTCCTTGTCACCCAGCATCACGAGTCGCGTGTGCGGCGCAATGGCATCGAGCAGATGCGCCGCCATCGCGACATCGATCATCGACGCCTCGTCGATCACGACGACGTCATAAGGCAGCGGATTGTCGCGATGATGCCGGAAGCGCCCGCCCGGCCCGGAACCGAGCAGCCGATGCAAGGTGTACGACGTCTGCGGCAAGCGCGCGGCGAGTTCGGGGGGTAAATCGCCGGCACGGGCGAGCAACGCTTCCTGCATCCGCTGCGCGGCTTTTCCGGTCGGCGCCGCCAGGGCAATCCGCAGATCGGCCCGCGCATCGAGCAAGCAGGCGAGCACACCGACCACCGTCGTCGTCTTGCCGGTGCCCGGGCCACCGCTGACGATGGTCAACCGCCCGGACAGCGCCATGACTGCCGCGACACGTTGCCAGTCGACTTCGTCATCCTGCGGCGGACCGAAGTAGCGCAGCAGACGCGCGTGCAGCGTTTGGGCGGTAGTGACCACGTTTGCTTCAGTTCCTACATCTGCACCTACACGTGAAGCTGCACTGGCGTCGGCATTGCCACCTTTGCCGGTATCTATCTGTGTATTTGGAGCGCCATCTGCATGGGAGTTTGCACTCTGACGAGCATTGACGTCGGACGCAGCCCCTGTGTGCTCGCGAGCCCTCACATCCACCGTCTGCCCACCACCCGCATGCATCACCAGCGAGCGCGCGAGACGCCGCTCGTAATCGTAGTAGCGCGCCAGATACAGCCGCCCCTGCCCATCGATCACCAGCGGCCGCAACGCCGCCGCGCTCGGCGAACCGTCGCTGGCCATGCCGCTTGCGAACAGCGCCGTGCGCACTTCCGCGCTCGATACATCGAAGCGTCGCGCCAGCGCGGCAAGCGGCAGGCACACGTGCCCTTCGGAAGTCGCACGGCTCGTGGCGAAGGCGGCTCGTGCCGCCCACTTCACCGCCTCACCCGATGCACCGCCGCGCCGCGCGAGCGTGCCAATGCGGCGCGCGAACCCTTCGGCAAGCGCGGTACTGAAATCGGCCGGCGCGGGTAGATTCACCCCGATGTCATCGAGCTCCGGCGGCGCAGAAGAGTCCCGCTCGAACGTGCTCATGCGACACCTCCGATCATCGCCGCGTCGAGCAGCGCCACCAGTTCGAATGCGGGCCGTCGCATATGCACGCCCGCCGCTCCGTCGGCATCGCGCCACTGCGGACGAACGCCGCGCACGAACAGATAGAGATAGCCGCCGATGTGCGTGTCGTACGCATAATCGCGCACCCGCGTTTTCAGATAGCGATGCAGCGCCACTGTATAGAGCAGCGCCTGCAGGTGATACGCGTGGCTCGCCATGGCCGCTTCGAGCGGCGCCGCGGCGTAGTCGGCGGCGGTGTCGCCCAGATGGTTCGACTTCCAGTCGACGATCCAGAAACGTCCGTCGTGCTCGACGATCATGTCGATGAATCCTTTGACGAAACCGCGCAACACGCCCGGTTCCAGCGCAACGTCGGGATAGCCGTGTTCGATCAGCAGTTCGCGCAAGGCCGGAAAATCGAGCGAAGGCGCGGCAAACAGAAATTCAAGTTCGTTCAGGCGCCGCCGCGGATTCAGCTTGGCGAGCGCCATGCCGGGCACGAGCTCGGTCGTCACGACGTCCGCAATCAGGTGATGCATCATGGCGGGCAAACGTGCCGCGAGTTCGGGCACAGCCGGCGCCGGGCGCTCGCGCAACGCGCCCCGGATGGCATCCGGCCAGGTATCCGGATCGGTGAAATCCGCGAGCTCGAACATGCGATGCAGGCACTCGCCCGCCGCCGCGCCGCGTGGAAACGCGAGAATGTCGTCCTCAGCGTAGGACGGCGCCTGCGGCATCGGTAACGGTGTCGGCGCGATTACGTCAGCGATCTCATCGTGATCGGGGCGCACTTCTTCCACGGGCGCATGCGCCTCCTCGGCTTTGCTGCCGGCGGCGATCAAGCCGCTGAAGCTCGCCATGCGCCACTGATCGCGCAACGGCCGTCGATTGGCGCGCGCCTGCATCCGCGCGCCGCTGTCCTGGAGGCTTTCCTGCGGCACACGGCGCGCCACTTCCGGCAACGTCTGCAACGTGATCGGGCCGCCCCCCAGCGCGCGCCATCGCTCGGACAAGGCGGCTTCGTCGGGTGGATCGGTGAGCCAATCGTCGAAGCTGTGACCGCTGCCCCCCACCAGCCAGTTCAGCACGCTGCGGCGCGATTCCTTGGTGGAGCGCGACGAAAGATAAGTACCGGCGACCAGATAGCAGCGGTACACCGCGCGCGTCAGCGCCACATAGACGAGCCGTGCCCGCTCCGCCGCCTGTTCGCGCACCGCGTAACGTGCCGCGCGTTCAGCCTCTTCGTCATCGCAACCGTAGTGCAGCACCGCGTCGCCCGCTTCATCGTGATACTCGCGTGCATCGGGCAAGCCGGAGGATGGCGGCTCGCGCAGCGCACCGTCGTTCAGGAACGGACAGAACACGACCGCATATTCCAGCCCTTTCGATTTGTGGACGGTGACGATTTGCACGAGGTTGCGATCCGATTCGAGCCGCAACTGCGCGTCTTCGCCGCCACCTTGCGTGCGTTGCGCGGCGAGCCAGCGCAAAGTCGGTGCGATGCCGGGTTGCGTGGCAGCACGCGCCTGCACGAGTTCGGCCAGATGATTCACGTTCGTCAGACGGCGCTCGCCGTCCGGTCCGGCCACCAACCGTTGTGCGACTCGCAACTCGCGCATCAGCGTGCGCCACATCAAGGCGAAACCGCGCTCGTGCCATAGCGCGCGATAACGCGAGAAACGTTCAACCCACCCCATCGCGTCCGCGGCATGCGCGGGATCGTTGGCCGGTGCCGGCGCGTCGGCGACCTGCTCGAGGCGCCACAGCGCGGCGGCGTCGAGGCCGAGCCAATCGGTGGCGAGCGCAGCGCGCAAACGGCGCAGATCGCCCGGCGTATCGACTGCGGCCAGCACGCGTTCGATCTGCTCGGCGTCGAGCGTCGCGAACACCGAGGCCTGCGCCAGTTCCACGCTACCGACGCCCCACGACGCCAGCACACGCTTGATCAGACTGCCCTGCTTATGCGTTTGCACCAGCACCGCGATATTGCCCGGCGCGAGCGGCGCTTCGCCGATCGTCACCGATCCTTCGCGCGCACCGCGCAGGAGCCGTACGATCTCGGCGGCGCAGGCTTCGCTCGCCGCGCGCTGCGCTTCGCGTTTGGTCAACGCGGCGTCGCCTTGCGGCAAAGTCCAGATGCGGAAGTGACCCGCGCTTGCATCGGGTTCGGAAAACGGCGGACGACGCCGCTCGCCAGCGCGCACCGGCTGATAGTCGAGACCGTCGAGCACGAACGCCTGGGGGTTGGCCTCGAACAGCCGGTTGCAGGCCTCGACGATCGGCGCGGTTGAACGTTGATTGACCGCGAGCGTGTAACACGCGGAAGCCGCCGCGCGCGCCGCCAGATACGTATGCAGATCCGCCGCGCGGAAACTGTAGATCGCCTGCTTCGGATCACCGACCAGAAAAAGCGGGCCGGCCGGCGCGAAGATGCGGCTGAAGATCGCGAACTGCAACGGATCGGTATCCTGAAACTCGTCGATCAGCGCGGCTGGATAACGCGTACGCAAAGCATCGGCAAGCCAGGGGTTAGCCGCGAGCGCGCGATACAGATTCGACAGCAGATCGTCGAACGACACCACCCTGCGCGTGCGTTTGCGCGCCACCAGTTCGGCGGGCGCGCAATCCAGCCAGGTCTCGATGAGCGAAAGCCAGCGCACGCGTTGCGCGGCTTCGGCCGCGACCACGGCTGCGGCCAGCTCCTCGGCGTGCTCGAAGAACGGATGCTCGGGCGGTTCGAACTTGACCTTGGTGGCCTTCTTCAACGCTGAAGCTGTCAGCTTCAAGGCAGCCCTCGGCGGCGGGGCGTGGCAATCGCCCTGCGCGAAGTACTCGGTCCACGCGGCGATCGCGGCGCTCACGAGCTCGGGTTTGTGCGAGGTCTTGCTCAGACGGTCTTGCGCTTCGCCAAGCAGACTGACGATCGCATCGCGCTCCGCCTGCCAGACTGCGCTCGCTGCATCGAAACCCGCCTGCGGATCGGCGTCGTTTCCACCTGAATCAACCTTGCCCCAGCGCAACAGCGCCAACGGCTTCTTCAACCGCCGCGCGAGTTGCTCATCGAGCGACGCGGGACCGGCGCGTTTGGCCACCAGCCATGCAGCGAAAGCAGGATGCGCATAGGCCACCGGTTCCACTTGCTCGCGCCAGAAATCGGCCGCCATTTCGAAACGCAAGGCAGCGTCGTCGGCTTCCATTTCGAACGCGAAAGGCATGGCCGCGGCGAACGGCGCCTCCTGCAAGGCACGCTGACAGAACGCGTGGATGGTGTGAATCGCGGCCTGGTCGAACGTACGCAGCGCGCGACGTACGACCTTCAACGCGGTCCCGCGATCGATGCCGCGCTCCGGCGCGAGGGTCGTTTCAAAGAGACGCTGGATGAACGGATCACCGCCGTCGTCGTCTGTATCGATAGCCCGATCCAGTTCCGCGAGCCGCCCGCGAATCCGCTCGTGCAACTCCGCGGTCGCCGCCTTCGTAAAGGTCACGACAAGAATCTGATCGGCGTTCAGGTTCTTTTCGAGCAGCAGTCGCATGTACAACGCGCAGATGTTCCAGGTCTTGCCGGTTCCTGCCGATGCCTCGATCTGATTGACGCCGTCGAGCGAACAGGCGAAGACGTCGAGCTCTTCCGCGACCAGCGCGTGATGGTGAACGGCGCCGCTCATGATGCGCTCCGCAGATGCTGCACAAGCGGCTTGAAAACGATCGAGGCGAGACTGCCGAACGGTTCGTCGAGCGTAAGCGGCGTGCCGCGCAGCGCGATGCGCAAGGCGGGGTCGTCGGATTCGCCGCGCACACGGTCATTGATCCACACGCCCTGCGCTGCGGAATCACTCTCGCTGACCTTCGCCCATGCGCTCTTCGGGAAAAAGCGCAGCGGCAGCATGCGCCCGGCCCTGAACAACGCGGCAAGCGGCGCCAGTTCATCGAGCGGCGCAGCGACCGGCGTGAGCTCAAAGCTCTCGCCGCTGCCATGCCAAATCGTGCGGCGCGTGCCGTTCGGCTGCGCCGCGCAATAGACCAGATGCGCAAGCCACGCCGACAGATAGTCGCGTGCGGTAGGTTTGGCGTAGCGGAAAATCACTTGTCCTGTTTCGGTCAACAAATTCAAGGTGCCGTGCAGTTGCAGCGGTGCTTCGGCCGCTTTGCGGAGCGCTGCGTCGTGAGGGCCGAACAGCGTATCGGCGATGTCGGCACGGTCGGGCCAGCGCGGCACGATATCGAGCACGAACGGCAAACGCTCGACACCCGAAGCGACTTCGCGACGCACGCTGTCGGCGAGTTGGCGCAGCGCGCCGAGTTCGCGCGAGCGCCATACCGCGCCGGTCGCACCACCCGGCAACTCGGGACTGGCCGCTGCAACACGGCGCACGCGGTCGAACATGCTGTCGTCGTCTTCGGTATCGCTATTCAGCAGGACAGGCAGGAGCCGTTCCGCCAAGGCATCGCGGCCGGCCCAGTCAAGTTCGAACGGTTCGGTGTCGAGCAATTCGCCCTGCGCATCCGACAACACGATACCCAACCGGTCGCGCAACAACGCACGCGCCGGATGACGCCAGAAGCGCACGAATTCGTCGAAGGCAACGGACGGTGTCTCCTCGGCGGGCAACGGTTGATCGAAGAACGGCGCGGCAGCCGGATGCTGCGGCACGGCCAGCAAACTGGCCAGTTCCGCGCGATCCATGTCGTAAGTGAAGAGGCCGCGTTGTGACGAGAAATAGTCCGACGCGAACGCCTGCAGCGGATGATCGATGATGAACGCATGCCGCGCAGCTTCGATTTCCGCGGGACTCGCTCCTTCCCCCGCCGACACTTGCGCGAGGTGATCGAGCAATTCGTCGACCAGCGCGGCCGGCGGCAACGGCGCATTGTCGCGAATGCTGCGGCCCGTATAGGCGATAAAAAGCCGGTCGCGCGCAGCCAGCAGCAGATCGAGGAACAGATTGCGTTCGTCGTCGCGGCGCTGCCGGTCCCCTGCTTTACCGAACGCGGCCATCAGGTCGAATTCGTCGGCGCGGGCAAGACTCGGCAGCACGCCGTCGTCCATGCCGAGCAGGCAGACAATGCGATACGGCAACCCGCGCAAGCTGGTCAGCGACGAAAACGTCACGCTCCCCCAAGGCACGCCGCCACGCGCCGGGTCGTCGAGCGCCTCGGTGAGTGCGCCGCGCACCACGGCGGCCGGCAGTACGACGTCCTGCGCGCCGGCTTGCATCGCGTCACCCATCTTGTCGATGGCGTCGCGCACCGCCGCCAGCGAATCGGCAAACTCAACCCCGCCGTCGAAACACTGCGCGAGCGTCTCGAGCAGCAGTTGTGTCCATTCGGCAGGGGTCTGTTCGACAGTGCAGCGCTGCGCGAAAGTATCGATATCGTCGACGAAACGCGACAGGCGGCCGAGCAAGTCGGCGTCCGAGCCGTCGGCGCCTTCAACGGGCAGCCAGGCATCGACTGGCTCGCCGCCATCCGGCATCGCGTAGCCGAGGTACAGACGGGTCAGCGCATCGGCAAACGTATGACGCGCAACAGGCACGTGCTCACCCGTCGGTTCAATGGGCACCAGCCCTCGACGCGCACCGGCCGCCGCGAGCCATTCCTGCGCGGCTTCGAGCGCACTGGCGTCGATCCCATAACGTGCGGCGATCGCATCGACTCGCAGCCACTCGATCAGATCCGGCGCACCCACACTACGTTCAGGCAAGGCCAGCCAATCCAGCAGCAAACGCGCAACCGGATTTGCCTGCGAGGGCGGCAAGCCGGTGATCCGATACGGAATGCGGCGCGTATCGCCAGGGGGGGCGGTGCCGAACACCGCATCGATCAATGGCCCAGCGGCCGCGAGATCGGACACGGCAACCAGCACGTCGGACGGCTGCAGATCGTCGAACTCATCGAACCAGCCAAGCAGGCGGTCATGCAGCACTTCGAGTTGCCGCGACAGGCTGTGACACACATGGACTTCAATGCCGTTCTCGATCGGCAATTCGTCAGTGTCGGCTTCCGACCGCAGATCGAGGATGCCGTTCTGCACGGCGGCAAGCCAGCTCGGTTCCGGATTCTCGGTGAAGTCGCCCGTCTCGCCGGATGCGGCGCTCTCGGTCAGCTCATGCAGCATGTGCAGTTGCGCCTGGGTCTGGCGGCCCCACTCGGCGAGGAGCGGATGACCCACTTCCTGATAGTCGAGCTGGCCGGCCACATCGAGTGCCTCGACCCGGCCCGCACTGACGACATCGAACCAGAATTCGCGGCACGGGTTCATCACGTAAAGACGGACATCGACCCAGCGCGACAGCGCGCGCAGCAACGCGACGTGCAGCGGCGGCATGGTCGGCAGCGCGAACACGCTGACGGCTTCAGGCCACTGCGCGTTAGAGATGGCTTCCAGATCGAGCGTGCCGATTTCTTCGAGAAAGCGATAAGCAGGCGGCAAGGCGGCCGCGGGCGTTTGCGCGTTGCCTGCCACTTCGGCAAGCACGGCGCGCCACAGTGCGGCTTGCCAACGCTCGTCTTCACGCGCCGCAACGCTCGCACCGACGAGACGCGGACCGTTGTCGTCGGCGGCGCCGCTCGCGAAGATCGAACCGCCCTTCTGCCATTGCAACAGCCATTCCGGGCGATAGGTCAGATAGTGGTCGAGCACGGTGGCCACGCGGCGCGCCAGTTCGTAGCGCATCGACGCATCCGCCGCATCGAGATACGTACGCAGACGCGGCGAGGCATTCCAGGGCAGGCCTTCATCCACCTCTCCCAGCAGCCGGTAGCACCGCCAGACGAGCCGGTCTGGCGCAAATGGGGAATGCTTCGGCACTTCGATCACGCCGCCGATTTGCGCCCACAGCCACTGCGCGAGATAACCAAAGTTGACATTCGCGCAGATGCCCTGGCGCGCGGCGATGTCGAGCTCGAGCCGGCGCCGAACGGCCGCGCTCGGGACGATCACGGGCTGCGCGGTCCAGGGATCGGACGGCGCTTGCGCCAGGTCGTCGAGCAGCGCGCCGACAAGGGTTTCGTAGCGGTTCGAGTAGAAAAGTTGGAGCATGGATCCCGGGGAAACATACGACGCGAGCGGAACGCCCGGGCCGCGACAGACATTGAAGCGACAGCATAACAAACGCGCTCCCAGGGCAGAACCTGGCCGAACGGACGAGGTCAGATCAGGCACAAAATCAGTTAGACTCGACGGCAGTTTGGGTCTGCCCCCGGGTCGGCCCCTTCAACCGCGTTTTCTCAGTGAATGGAAGAATCCAGGCAGTCGATGCGCTATTCGGTTGAAATAAAAAAATTCCTCTACAGCCAGTACTTCTATGGCGGCCTGCGCATCGCAGTCGGCGTGTCGTTACCGGCCATCTTGTGTCTGATCGTGTTTCACGATCGCGACCTCGGCTTCACCATCGCGACCGGCGCACTCGGCGCCTGCGTGGTCGATATGCCGGGCCCGCTCAAGTACAAGCACAACGAGATGCTGGCGTGCACGGTGATCGGCTTTCTGTCCGCGCTCGCCACGGGTCTCGCCACGGTCAACCCGGTGGAGCTGTGGTGCACGGTCGTGCCGCTCACCTTCCTGCTCTCATTGATCGTCGTGTATGGCAACCGCTGGCCGCAGATCAGCTTCGCCACGCTATTCATGATGATCATGACGCTGGAAGAGCATTTCACGCCGATGCAGGCGCTCGTCAATGCGTCGTGGATTCTGGTAGGCGGTCTCTGGTACACATACTGGTCGACCTTCGTGAGCCGCTGGATGATGCATCGCATCGAACAGCAGGCGCTCGCCGAAAGCGTGTTCGCGTGCGCGGACTATTTGCTCGCACGCGCCGCCTTCTACGATCTCGATAACGATCTCGACGAGTGCTATCGCAATCTGGTCGACAAACAGATCGCCGCGGTCGATCGTCAGGATGCCGCGCGCGACATCGTGCTGCGCAATCTGCCGAAGCTGAAGACCGGCCGGCTCGAGCCGCGCCGGGCGATGCTGTTCAATCTGTTCATCAATACCGTCGACCTGCACGAACTGTTTGTCGGCACGCATGTCGATTATTCGCTGGTGCGCAGCACCTTTGGCGGCTCCGACCTGCTGGTGTTCTACCGCGATCTGATTCGCAAATCCGCAGCCGATCTCGAAGAGATCGGACTCGCGGTGCTGCAAAACCAGCCGCCGCGCACGCGCGTGAATGTAAAAGCCGAATTGCGCGCCATCGAGTTCGAGATTGACCTGATGCGCAAGCAGGACCTGCCAACGATGAGTCCTGAGGCTTATTCGGCCGTGTCGTCCACCTTCCGGCGTATCTGGAGCGCCACACGCCTGATCGACAAGATGCACAAGAGCCTGTCGAGTGACCCGGGCGCGAACGAGACCGAGACCGAACTGCGCCTCGACAAAGCGCTCTCCCGCTTCGTATCGAGCCGCCGGGTGCCATTCGGGCAGATCTTCTCGAATCTGACGATGGCCTCCCCAAGCTTCCGCCATGCGCTGCGCGTGACGATTGCGGTCGCCGTGGGTTTCTGGCTCGGCCGTCTGCTGCCGCTCACCAACGCATACTGGATCGTGATGACCACCGTCATCATTCTGAAGCCTGGCTATTCGCTGACCAAGCAGCGCAACAGCCAGCGGATCATCGGCACACTGATCGGCTGTGCGGCGAGCATCGCGTTGATGATCTTCGTCAAGGAGCCGCACATCCTGCTGGTCGTGATGTTCGCGTCGATGGTAATGAGCTACAGCCTGTTGCTGTTCAATTACACGGCGAGCGTGGTGTTCACGTCCTCGTATGTGCTGCTCATGTTCCATCTGCTCGCACCAGGCAGCATGCGCATCATCGGCGAACGCGCGATCGATACGGTGGTGGGCTGCGCGATCGCGATTGCGGCGAGCCACCTGTTCCCTTACTGGGAATACCGGTTGATGGGCAAGCTCGTCAACAGCATGATCAATGCGACGCGGCAGTATCTGGAAGCGAGTTGGTGGTGGAGCGGCAAGCCGGCCGCTGCGGTTGCCGCTACGGTGACTGAGGCAGGCGCGTTTGCGCCCGCCGCGGCGATGGCGGACCCGGCGATCGAATCTGGCAGGCCGGCGCTCGCGGTGGCAAACGCCGGAGCGAATGCGAGCGGCAACGCTGCGCCAAAGTCCGGCGCAGGCGCTGGTGCGACCGCCCTTGCAAACACAGGTACCAGCGCTGGTGCAACCGCTGGCGCAAGCAGCGCAGGCGCCGGCGCCGGCGCCGCAACATTCAACAACACGACCGCCAAACCGGTCAGCGGTGCGTCCGCTGCCGCCGTGGCCGCGGCAACTGCGCTCGATCGCGACTATCGCTACCGGCTCGCGCGCAAGAACGTTCACGTGGCGTTCGCCAATCTGGGCCAGGCGTTCCAGCGCATGATGCTCGAACCGAAGTCAGCGCAGAAGTTCGTGCCGGAATTGAACGACCTGCTGGTGCGCAGCCACGTGCTCGCCTCGCAGATCACGGCGGCCGCGCCGCTGCTGCGCACCTCCGCACAGCAGGCCGACAGCGTCTCGCTACAGCCGTTGCAGCGCGCCCTGAGTGTGGTCCGCGACAATCTGACCGAAGCCGAAGCCGGTAGCGCGCCGCCCGCCGATCAGGGCGAGCAGATCAAACAATTGGCGCGTGAGTTGGATGCGATGGTGGTCGAGACGGAGAAATCGCCGGACTACTCGGCAGACGCCGTGCACGACATGAAACTGCTCACCCATCAGTGCAAGCAGATGCTCACCGCGTCGGCGCAGATTCGCAAGGATGCGAGCGTGATTCGCCTGCCGGAAGAGTGAAGCGATCGCGTCGCCTTATTGCGCGGTGCCGCTCGCGGGCTTCGCTGCGATAGCCGCAGCCGCCGCGTCCGATGAAATCGTCGGCGCCGACGCGTTCTCGCGGTCGTACTCGCGCTTTTCCGTGATGGCGTTATAGAAGAGCGTGGCGATCACCAGCAATACCGCGACCACGATGAAAACAGCAATGCCAAAGGTCGGGTTCTTCTTGCGCGGCGGTTTGTTCATGAGGCGGGCTCGGTTCGCGAGGCAATCGCGGATGGTGTCTGGGAAGGCGGCATTCTACGCCCACTGAGCCTGAGCTTGCACGGCTTGCTCACCGCCCTTCCACCACCGCAGAAGGCCGCACCGGCAGCGCCGTCGAGTACTTGATCTGTTCCATCGCAAAACTCGAACTCACGTCATACAGCGGCACGGCGGCGATCAACAGCTTGTAGACGCGATCGTAATCGTCGATATCGGACACCACCACGCGCAGCAGGTAATCCGTCTCGCCGCTCATCCGGTACACCTCCACCACCTCCGGAATCTCCTGCACCGCACGCGTAAAGGTCTGCGCCCAGGCCTCGGTGTGCTGGTTGGTGCGCACCGCGACGAACACGGTCGTGCCCACGCCAAGCTTGCGCGCATCGCACAGCGCCACCTGGGCGCGAATCACGCCGGTCTCTTTCAATCGCTGCAGGCGCTTCCAGCAAGGCGTTTGCGACAGGTTCACGCGTTGCGCCAGCTCGGCGATCGGCATGGTTGCATCTTCCTGCAACAGCTCGAGCAGCTTCCGATCGATGATATCCATTCCCATCGTCACACCTTTATAGGAAATTATTCTACTTTTAAGACCCCAAGGGGAATTATATGGAAACTCTTTCTCCGGGCAAACGGGTATAAATATGTCTATCCAAAATAGCCGACAAGCAGCCATACAGCTGCGCAGCGATCATGAGCCAAAACCTCCGTTCAGCCCCCGTAGCCCGTTCGTCCGCCGCCGCCGCGCAGTTTGCCGGGGCGAATGATACGCCCTTGCGCGCGCACCGCAGCGCACCGCTCGCGCACCTGTGCGACGCGCTCGACGCGATGTTCGAGGCCTGTGAAAAATTCCCCGAACCGTCGGATTCGACCTTCTTTGCGCGCAGCATGCGCATCGCGCTGGCCGACGCTGCGGCGAACCCCGAGTTGCTCGCACCGGCACAACGCGAAGGCTCCACTGAAAATTACCGGCGTCATCTCTTGGCCGCCGATCCGCACGGCCGCTATGCGATCGCCGCGCTGGTGTGGCAGCCGGGACAGGCAAGCCCGGTCCATGCGCACCACACGTGGTGCGGCTACGCGGTGATCGAAGGCACGCTGAGCGAAACAGTTTTCGAATGGAATGGTGCACAGCACTGCGCAAGCGCCACCCGTACGCAGGCGCGCAATACCGGAGCCGTGTCGTTTGTGCGCGGCGGCAGAGGCGGTATTCATCGGCTGGGCAATTGCAGTGACGCACCCGCCGTCTCGCTGCATATCTACGGTGTCGCGGGCGCGCAGATCGCCACGCATGTCAACGACATCGTGCGTGCGGCCGACGCACCGGCGCTCGTCTAAAAACCATACATCGCGCGTGGGGCCGATGCCCCCGCATCTAACGTAGTCAGCTTTTTCCGCCCGCTTCGCCTGCCGTCGGAATCTGCGGTGGAATCGGTGCGGTCTGCCCGGTCGGCGGCGGCGCCGGACGCGGCTCGTGCGACACATCGCGCGCCACTGCCACGGCAGCGTGCGCGGCCCGCGTCGAGCCCCCCGTTTCAGCATGCGCGTGCCCATGCCCATGCGGACCGGTCTCGGGCCGCTCATCGTCCGGCAAAGGCTGCCCTTCGTTATCCTTCGACGACGTGTACACACGCATCTGCGGCACCGGAATCTCGATGCCGGCTTCGTCCATCTTGCGTTTAAGCCTCAAATTGAAGGCGCGCGCCACGCTCCATTGCTGCAACGGCCGCGTCTTGATCTGCCCTTTCACGACCATCCAGTTCGGATCAAAACGGTCGAGCCCCCACACCTCGATCGGTCCGAGCATTTCGCGCCGGTAGCGGAAGTCGGCCATCAGATCGGCGCCGACTTCGCGAATCAGGTGCGTGATCTGATCGACATCGGTCGAGAACGACATCCGCACTTCGAACACCGCGTAGGCAAAGTCGCGCGACAGGTTCTTGACGATCTTGATCTGCGAGAACGGAATCGCGTGAATCGCGCCCTGGCCATCGCGCAAGCGGACGGTACGGATCGACAGATGCTCGACCGTGCCCGCATGTCCCCCGTCCACGTCGACCCAGTCGCCAACCGAAATCGTATCTTCGATGATGATGAACAGGCCCGTGATCAGGTCGGTCACGAGCGACTGCGCACCGAAACCGATCGCGAGACCGATCACACCGGCGCCGGCCAAGAGCGGCGTCACGTTAATGCCCAGGTTCGCGGCGGTGACGATACCGGCAATCGTCGCGATCGACGCCAGCAGCACATTGCGCACGAGCGGCAGCATCGTGCGCGCACGCATGCTCGGATTGCGCGACTTGGTGCGCGGACCACCTGGATTGAGGGCTTCGGTAATCGCGGTGTCGACCAGAATCCACAGCAGCCATGAGATGAACACCGTCGCGATGATCGCGGTCACCGCGTGTGCAATCCCGCGCGCCGCCACGTTTTTCTCCACGACTTCCGCGAGCGACACCCCCCACAAACGCGCAGCCAATTCAAAGAAGAACAGCCAGACGAACAGCGTCAGCAGCGTGCCGCAAAAGCGCAGCAAGCGCGACAGGTACGGCGAGCGGCGCCGCGTGCGCGGGCTGCGGTGGCGCGTCACGCGCAGGACGATGGCCGACAGGAAAAATGCGAGCACCAGCAACAGTGCGGTCACCACCGAAATCTGCAGCACGTTTTCGCTGGAGCTCGAGCCGCCGAGCGTAGCGACCACCGACGCGGTGGCGAGCACCAGCACCGGCACGTGCCAGAGCGAGGCGAGCACGTCGAACGCGTCGGTCGCGGCCCGGTGATCGTGGCGCTGCTCGTAAGGCCGGTTGCGAATCAGATGCGCGACGGGCCGGCGGAAAGCTACCGCAAAATAGCCTGTGAGCACGGCGGCCGTCATGTTGGCAGCCGTCGAAATCAGCCCGGCGAGATTCGATCCGAGCTGATGCGCGACGTCGTAGTTGACCGCCGCATCGCCGAGCGCGGCGCAGATGCCGACCACGAACAGCACGCGCCGCGCATGCTCGATCAGCAGGCGCACCGCAACCCGCCGATGCCCTGAGCCGAACAGCGAAAACATGATCAGACAGATCGCCGAAAACACCGCACCCGCGACGATCGCGTAGGCGACAACCAAGCCGAGCGTGCGGCCGAGCTCATCGGGCATCGCGCGCACGAACACCAATGCAGCGAGAAAGGCGACGATCCACGGCCCGACGCGGCGCAGCGCGAAGATCAGCAGCTCGCGCGTGGTGGGATTCGGGTTGAGCCCCATCAGGATACCGAAGCGCCGGTATAGCCGGTGCTGCAGGTAGATCAGCGCGCCGGCGCACGCGCCCCAGCCGACCAGCATGGCAATCATCGCAAAGACGATGCGCCCGAAGCTCTCTTGCCCCTGACCCGAAATGATCGTGTAGAGCTCGTTGCCGGCCGCGTTGAAGCGTCCGGCCCAATAGTGCACCGGCGTGCGGCCCTGATGCACACCGGATTCGAACGACGCGATGCCCGACGCGATCGCGCCGAGCAAGCCGGGACTCGGTTGCGCGGGTGCGGGCGGCGCGACGTTTTGCGAGACGTCGCGCAGCTTTTTGAGCTGGGCGACGAGCGCAGTGCGCTGCCGGTCGTTGTCGAGCGTGGCGATCACGCTGTCGAGCGAGCGCGCCAGTTCCGCCTGGCTCGCGGGCGACGGCGCGGAGGCCGCTTCCGCCGCCGAGGCGCCCGAGGCGGCAGACGCAGGCGTTGCCGTCGCGCTATTGATCAGGCTCTGCAAGGCCGGAATGACGGGCGTGGTGGCGCCGGCAGCCTGAGCCGTCACCGGCATCCATCCGATGCCGAGGATCAGTGCGACGCAAACCGTGGCCGCCCACGCGCCGAGCCACGCCGCAACGTGAGCGCGAACGCCGCGTCGAGCGCGGCATCCGACATGACTGGAAGGAAAATGAAAGATGGCGTGAGTCGCCGGTTGCCCGCCGTTGGACGGCGCGGCCCCGGACTCACGCCGCAACGGGCATGACTGCATGGCGATCCGTGAGAAAACGGGAGACGCCAGTGTAGCCGCAGTTTCATCGCCAGCCACCGAACATGCGTAACCGAATGTTAGTACGCTTGCGCAAATTCGAGGATTGGCGGGCCGCCCTCACCCTCGAGCGGCCACTCCGGCACGCGCAACGGGCCAAGCAGGACACACGCCCTGCACGGTCCGTCATGGTCCGTTAGGGCTCAATAAGCCACCGTCGCGATCTGACGGACGAAGCGGCCCTGCTCCAGTTCGTCGACGAAGGCGATCGCATAGTCTTCTGCGGAAATACGGCTATTGCCCTCTGCGTCAGCCAGGAGCGTGTTCGCGCCCGTGCGGAACTTGCCGGTGCGCTCGCCCGGGGCAATCAGCGCGGCCGGCGCGAAGAAAGTCCAGTCGAGATCGGTGACACCCCGGTAATAGTCGAATGCATCGCGGTGAGCCAGTGCGATCGGTTTGTAGGCGTCCGGGAAACCGTCGGTGTCGACCAACTGCTTGCCCGGCGCCACGTCGAGCGAACCCGCGCCGCCCACCACCACGAGGCGCTTGAGGCCCGCTGCGCGCACGCCGTCGACGAGCGCATGGGTCGCCGTGGTCAGTGCCGCGAGATCGTCTTGCGGCGGCGCGTAGGCGCTCGCCACCACATCGTGACCGCGCACCGCGGCGCCGACGCTCGCGGCATCGAGCAGATCGGCCTGAGCGGCTTTGAGATTCACCACGTCCGCCGGCACGCGCGCCGGATTGCGCGCCAGCGCCGTCACCTGATGCCCGCGGCGGGCCGCTTCCGCGGCGATCCGCGAACCGATCGTGCCGGTGGCGCCAAACAATGCGATCTTCAACGCTTTGCTCATTTCGATGCTCCTGTCATTAACATATATGTAACTACATTGATTACATATAATAGGGAAAAAAGAGGGGCTTGAGCCCCCGTCCGTTCTCAGGCGCGCGCGTCTCGACTGCGCCACACGCGCCCTTGGATACTGCTTCTTTGCTACGTCACCCCTGCGGACGCCGCTTGCGTTCACGCGCCCGTTCGGCGCGCACCAGGTCGGAAGTGGCATCGGCCAGCGTGCGTGCGCCGAGCGACGCTTCCATGGCCTGCTGCGCTTCGTCGATGATGCCGCGCAGCACGACCTGGATATTCCGCCCCACCATGCACGCCGGATTCGGCTCCTCGCGATGCATGGCGAACAATTGCGCGTCGTCTACCGCACGATACACCTGCAGCAAGGTGATCTCGTCAGGTGCCCGGGCAAGCAGCGCGCCGCCGCCCGCGCCAAGTTGCGAGGTCGTCAGACCCGCGTCGGCCAGCATGGTCAACAGACGCCGGATCAACGCAGGATTCGTATTCACGCTACCCGCGATCATCTCCGACGAGAGCGGCGCGCCCTCCTGCAACGACAGCAGCGCGAGCACATGCACCGCAAACGCAAACCGGCTACTCGTATTCACAGCAATCCTGCCCTGCCACGACAATGTGTAACCATAGTAATTACATTTAATCCGACTGTCAAATGGACGGACGCTCGGGGCGCCACCTCACTTGTCCATCTGCTTTTGCGCATCGCTGGAATCGCTCGACGCCGACGCAGAAGCCGAGCTTTGTGCCGACCATTCCTGCAGCTTGCGCCCCGCCGTCTCGAGGCCCTGGCCGGTCAACGCCGCCGCCTTGCCGAGTTGCGCATTCGTCGCGCTCGCCGCGCCTTGCAGGTGGGCTTGCGCGGTCGACGCCAGCGCGGCGGGATCGATCGTGACCGACGGCGCGGAGGCCGATTCGAGGTTCTGCTGCGCGGTGTCCTTGGTCGCATCGACCTGCTGGCCGACGTAGCTGGCAGCCTGATCGAGCTTCTGACCGGCGGCTTGCGCCGCATCGTTGAGCTTGCCGGCGACCTGCGCGGACGCATCATTCTTCTGACAAGCCGTCAGGCCGCCGAACACGAGGGCGACAACAGCGACGCGGCGCAACAACGGCGAACGAATAGATAAAGTCATTTTGGGGTGTGAACCGCATCGAGCGGCTTCCGCATGCGAAAACGCGCCCATGATACGCCGTTGCGCCGCACGCTCTCCTCATCGGTCCTCCGTCGCGGTTCTGTCAAACGCATTGGGGTAGACTGACGTCCCGTTCGATGTGTTCCGTTGATCAATTGGAGGCATGCGATGGCAGCAAAGAAGATTCTGTTCCTGACCGGCGACTTCGCCGAGGATTACGAAACGATGGTGCCGTTTCAGGCACTGCAGGCGGTCGGCCACGTCGTTGACGCGGTCTGCCCGAACAAGAAAGCGGGCGAGAAGATCAAGACAGCGATCCATGATTTCGAAGGCGACCAGACCTATACCGAAAAGCCTGGTCATCAGTTCACGCTCAATGCAACGTTCGACGACGTCAATTCGCGTCAATACGACGCGCTCGCGATCGCCGGCGGCCGCGCGCCGGAATACCTGCGGCTCAATCACAAAGTCATCGAACTCGTACGGCAGTTCGCCGAAGCAGGCAAACCGATCGCCGCGATCTGCCACGCCGCGCAACTGCTGGCCGCCGCGGACGTGATTCGCGGCAAGCGCATTTCCGCCTACCCGGCCTGCGCGCCCGAAGTGAAGCTGGCCGGCGGCGAGTACGTCGACATTCCGGTCGACGCCGCGATCACCGACGCCAATTTCGTCACCGCTCCCGCGTGGCCGGCTCATCCTGAGTGGCTGCGTCAATTCCTCGTGCTGCTCGGCACCCGGATCGAACTCTGATCCTCCGGCGAGCGCCTTGCCCTCGCGGCAATGCGCGCTCGCCAAAACGCACCTGCATTTTGAGACTAGTCCGATAGTTCTCAGCGGAAGGCTTTCCTATAGTCGCCGGTTGACTTGGGAGCCTTTTTCGATGGAACTGACTGATTGGATCGTCATTCTCGCCGTCACCTTGATGGCGATTGCTTTTTTCTGCGCGCGCACACGGGCCAACTGGTCGCGAGAAAACCGCGCGCGACGTCTGGCCGGCACGCGCATGCTGGTGCAAGCCGCGTGCGCGCTGTGGGCCGCGCTGTTGATCGTCGCGCACGGCCTGTTCGCCCTGGACGGTCTGGCCGGCCTGCATCCCGCACCGCTCGAGGCGCTGACCGGCGTCGCGATCCTGGTCGTTTGCGGCTGCTACTGGTCGATTCGCGGCGGCAAGCTGCTCAAACCGCGCCGACTCTTTACCGCGTACTGATGCCCGGCACGGCATTAGCGGCATTAGCGGCATTAGCGGCATTAGCGACATGCCCCGCCGCACCGCCGGTCAGGCCAGGGTCGTCACGATCACCGAGGCTCGCGCACACTTCGCGCACACCCCGAACCGTGTGAACGCCATTCACCACCGCGGCAGGCGTTTCGACGGCCAGTTGCGCGGCCCGCACCTCGGCTTCGGGCAGCGACAGATAAAACGTCGTGCCGATGCTTTCTTTCGACTCCGCCCATACGCGCCCGCCATGCCGCTCCACCACGCGTCGCACGAGTGCAAGGCCGATGCCTTCCCCCGCCGCCACATTGCCGTGCAGCCGCTGAAAGGCGTTGAAAAGCCGCGGCAGCGCGACCGCCGGAATGCCCAGGCCGTTGTCCCGCACGTAGAAAATCCGTAGCGAATGCACGCCCGGCGGCGCCGGTGTCGTACCAATTTCGATCTGGCCTTCGCGCGCCGGGTCCAGATAATTGACCGCATTGCCGATCAGGTTCGCGAACACCTGTTCGAGCGCGGTCGGATCGCCCCACACCGCCGGCAACTCGTCGACGATGACGTGCGCCCGGCGCGCCCGGATCGACCCTTGCATGGCATCGACCACGCGCGGCACGATATCGCGCACTTCGACCTTTTGCTGCCGGTACTCGACGCGGCCGACACGCGACAGCCGCAATAGCGCGTCGATGATATGAGAGGCCCGCAGCACAGCCGTCTGCAGGAAGTGCAGCGCTTCGCCGATATCCTCGTCCACCACCCGCTCAATGCGCTGCCGCGGTTCTGCCGCGAGCGACGACTGGCGCAGTGCCGCGCGCAGTTCGTCCGACGCGCGAATCAGTTCTTTCGAAAAGCCTTGCAGATTCACCAGCGGCGCACGCAGGTCGTGCGACACGCTGTAGATGAACATTTCGTTTTCCTCTGTCTGTTGCCGCAAGGTCTCGTTGATGCGCGCCAGTTCACCGGTGCGGCGTGCGAGATCGGACTGGAAACGCGCCTGGATGCGCTCGGCTTCGAGCAGGCGCCGGCTGGTTTCATGCAAGGTCAGATCGAGCCGGGCGATTTCGTCGCGGCCCGGGCCAATCGGCGCCAGCGGCTCGTTGCCCGCGAGGCGCCCGGCGTTATCGGAAAGCAGCGCGAGCCGGCCGCGCACGCCGCGCGTGAACAGCCAGACAGCCAGCGCGACGAACAGCAACGAGCCGAACACGGCCGCGACGACCAGCATCTGTTGCCGTTCACGTGCCGCCTCGGCGGCGTTCGAGCGCAACGAGTCGAGGCGCCGCTCTTCCGTCTGGAAGGCCACCACCTGCTGACGGAAGCGATCGAGCACGTCGGCCGAGGTCAGGTCGCGGAAGCGATCAAGCAGATCGCGCCGCCGTCCCGAATGCAGCAGGTCCTGAATGCGGTCCGACCATTGACGATATCCCTGCACCGCCTGGCGCACCTGCACCACGCGCTCGACTTGCGGCGGGTTATCGGCAACCAGCTCGGCCAGTTGGTCGATGCGACGGTCGACGTCCATCCACAAGGTGACCGGCGTCGTAAAGCGGGTGTCGTTGGCGAGCACCGCGCCACGTAGCGCCACGGACTCGCCCAGCACCGGATCGAGAATCGCGGTGGTTTGACGCAGCACGTCTTCGCTATGGATGGCCCACTGCTCGGCTTGCGTCGCGTCGGACTGCGCCTTGACCAGGCCAGACAGCAGCGCCAGTTCGAAGAGGGCCGGAATTGCGATCAGCAACAGGCCTTTAGTGGTCAGTCTCATGCGTGCGCATTGGAGGTCGGTGGCCGGCAGATCATGCACGGGGACGGCACATTATGTCGGCGTTTGCACAGGAAGACAAAGACGATGCACCATCGACCAGGCTTCTGCCGCCCAATACGGCCCGTGTGCACCGAATGCGCATAAAACGTCAGGCTTTTGAATTAAACGTAAATCAAATCGAATGTCTTGCCCACATTTGGATCATGACGTCCGATATGAAAGCATCATGCACTTATATTGTGCTTTCGCCATTGTTTGCGGTGCACAGAATGGTGCGCCGCCCGATCAGTAACGCGCGGCGTAAAACCCATCCCGGTGCGGATTTGCACCTGATCGACGCCTCTCGGCACAAGTTTGGCCCGCTTCTTGCGTCCCATGCCCGCTTTTTTGGCATAAGCGGGACACATCGATGGAAAGTCTGAAAACCGGCACCGATACCCTCTTCCTTTTGCTGGGCGCCGCGATGGTGCTGGCCATGCATGCGGGGTTCGCGTTTCTTGAACTCGGCACGGTACGCAAAAAGAATCAGGTCAATGCACTGGTCAAGATTCTGGTGGACTTCTCAGTCTCGACGATCGCGTATTTCTTCATCGGCTACACGATCGCCTATGGCGTGCAGTTCTTCGGCAGCGCCGAGTCGCTGGCCGCGCACAACGGCTATGCGCTGGTGCGCTTCTTCTTCCTGCTGACATTCGCCGCGGCCATTCCTGCGATCGTGTCAGGCGGCATCGCCGAGCGCTCGAAATTCAATCCGCAGCTGTTCGCCACCTTCGTGCTGGTCGGCTTCGTCTATCCGTTCTTCGAAGGGATCGCGTGGAACAACCGCTTCGGTATTCAAGGCTGGCTCACGCAGGTGTTCGGCGTACCGTTTCACGATTTCGCCGGCTCCGTGGTGGTGCATGCGTTCGGCGGCTGGGTCGCGTTGCCGGCAGTGCTGCTGCTCGGTGCGCGCCATGGCCGCTATCACCGCGACGGCGGCATCGCCGCGCATCCGCCGTCGAATATTCCGTTTCTCGCGCTGGGTGCCTGGGTACTGACGGTGGGCTGGTTCGGCTTTAACGTGATGAGCGCGCAAACCATCGACAAGATCAGCGGTCTCGTCGCGGTCAATTCGTTGATGGCGATGGTCGGCGGCACCCTGACCGCGTGGCTCGCGGGGCGCAACGACCCCGGCTTCACCTACAACGGTCCGCTCGCCGGGCTAGTCGCTGTATGCGCCGGCTCCGACGTGATGCATCCGCTCGGCGCGCTGGTGACGGGTGGCATCGCGGGCGTGCTGTTCGTCTACATGTTCACCTGCGTGCAGAACCGCTGGCGTATCGACGACGTGCTCGGCGTATGGCCGTTGCACGGCTTGTGCGGCGCGTGGGGTGGCCTCGCGGCCGGCATCTTCGGCTTGCATGCGCTAGGCGGCCTGGGCGGCGTGTCGTTCGGGGCGCAACTGATCGGCACGCTGGGCGGCATCGTGGTGGCGTCGCTCGGCGGCACGCTCGTGTATGGGGCGATTCGCCTGACGGTGGGTCTGCGGCTCGACCAGGAGGACGAATACAACGGCGCGGACCTGTCGATTCACAAGATCTCCGCAACGCCGGAGTGAGAAACGGTCGGCTGAACCGTTAGTCACCCAACACGGCTAGCGGCGCGCCTGAGGTTTCGCGTCCGCTTGCCCGCACGGCCGACGCCTTCGGCCGCCGCGCCACGAACGCGCTCATCGGTCCCCAATGCACCCGCCGATGCTAGACTTGCGCGCTGGAGATGGCATTCTCCCGGCATTCTCCATCAACCGCCCTTGATGGCTGATGACGCCTGCTTCACCCGGACGACTGCGGACGCGGCATCGCGCCTCCCGCTCAGTCCGGCTTGTCGACCTGTTGGCTTCTCCAGAGTACTTCTGCATGTATTTGTCCATTCTCGCGGTCGGCATTGGCGGCGCGCTCGGTTCACTGTTCCGCTGGTTTCTCGGTATCCGTCTAAACGGCCTGTTCACGGGTTTGCCGCTCGGCACCTTCGCCGCTAACGTGATCGCCGGCTACGTCATCGGCGTCGCGGTCGCGGGCTTCGCGCGAGCGCCGCAGATCGCGCCCGAATGGCGGCTCTTCGTCATCACGGGCTTGATGGGCGGTCTGTCGACTTTCTCGACGTTCTCGGCGGAAGTCGTGCAGCGCTTGCAGGACGGGCGGCTCGGCTGGGCGGCAGGCGAGATCGTCATTCACGTGGGGGCATCGCTCGTGATGACGATCCTGGGTATCGCCACCGTTTCGTTGCTAGCGCGCTGAACACCGGCAATGGATACAGATACTATGGAAGGGCCGCGGAAGTAAGCCTCCTGGAGTAAAACGAGGATTCCAACACCCGTTTTCCGAGAGGAGTACGCAAATGAATGCGCCTCGCATGGCCCTTCATGGGCAGGATACAACCATCACCGGATCGCTGTATGTCGCCTTTGAACTGGGTGACAGGAGCTGGAAGCTCTCGCTGGGCGATGGGGTGCGCGCGCCGAGCCGCTGCACGGTGGCCGCCGGCGATACGGCCGCAGTCTTCACGGCGATTTCAAAGGCCAAAGCGCGCTGTCATCTGGCCACCGATGCCCCGGTGTGCAGCTGTTATGAAGCCGGGCGTGACGGCTTCTGGCTGCACCGCTGCCTGGAAGAACATCAGATCACGAACCTCGTGGTGGATTCTGCCAGTATCGAAGTGAACCGGCGCAGACGTCGCGCCAAGACCGACCGTCTTGACAGCGACAAGCTGCTGTCCATGCTGATGCGCTACTACGGTGGTGAACGCCGGGTGTGGGCGGTCGCGCGCATCCCTACTCGCGAACAGGAGGATGAGCGGCGAGTACACCGTGAACTCGGTCGCCTGCGGCAGGAGCGTACCGCCCACAGCAACCGGATCCGCTCGCTGCTGATACTCCACAACCTGCGAGTCGAGCGCATCGGTGGGCGCGCGTGGACACACTGGTGGGCGCAAAACGCCGCCCGATTGTTGCCGGGCTTGCGCGCCGAGATCGAGCGCGAATGTGAGCGGCTTTCGCTCGCTGCCAGACAGATCAGGGCGCTCGAGGCACAGCAGCAGCACGAGGTGCGTAGCGGTGCGCAACCCGCAATTGCGCGGCTCGCGCA
>NZ_WOEY01000118.1 GCF_013177695.1 Paraburkholderia solitsugae
GCCATCAACCACCTAGTCAAACCGCTTGACAAGACACTCCTCATAGAAGCCCTTCACCACCATCAGGTTGGGCAGGGGACTTGCACCCCCAAGCTGTTGCGCATGCTCGGCGCACCGAAAAAAAGCCCGGCTCGAGGCCGGGCTAACGGGGGTTCGGCGCATATCGGCAAAGGACCGGTTCACCATGCGCCAGAACCGAATCTAACAACCCGCTTTTGCAAGCGCAATCTATTAATTGCGCGGGCAATGTGACGCGACGCACGGATTCCGCATTACGTGAAGCGAAAATGTCGGAAATAGGCGAGGTAAATACCTGTATCTGTCCCGCACGAAACACCATACAAACGGCGAATCAGAAGCCGTGATCTGTTCGCAATGCCTTATGAATCAATCACCTGCCTGCACGCCGCTGGAAAAGCCTGACGAAAGCCCTTTGGCCGATTTCCGCTAACCGCGCCCAGTATGATCCGGACGCTTTACACAATGCGAAGCTTTAGTGCGCCAACGCACCATACTGATGTATTAGTGGATATTGAACAGCGCGAATAAACAATTGCATTTCTTCACAACAAATTCGCGATTGACGAATACATTAAAAATCTTCAAATCCACCGACAAATTGCGAAGTTGAAAACCGGCACCATCAATTAACCGATAAATACGATGATATGCCCATGCATCCATTCGTTCAAGCTGGCCGAATGGCCAAAAATCGGCCAGCTAAAACCGCGATCACATGACGCGCAAACCCAGCTCGGTCACCAGTACCGCCGCCTGCTGGTGCGAAATCGTCGCGCCTTTGAAAAGCGCCGCATCGACGAGCCGCACGCCGCTCAGATCGGCCTCGCGCAGGTCCGCGCCTTCGAACCGCGCGCCCTTCAGATGTGCATCCTTCAGACTCCCGCCATCGAAGATTGCCTCGCGGAAATCGACCCCGGCCAGATCGGCATCGGAGAAATCGAGTTGCTGCAGAATGGCCTTGCGAAACGACAGGCCGCGCAAATGCGCGCCCACCAGCAACGTCTCGACGAAGCTCAACCCGAGCGTCGTGCAAGCTTCGAAATTGGCGCCAGTCAGCTTGCAGCTGTGAAACGACGCTGAGGCAAGCTTGGCGCGCCGCCAACTCGTATTGTTCAGATCGCTCGACTGGAACGCCGCGTCGACCAGATCAGCCGACGCGAAATCCGCCTCGCGGCCGCGGCAACGGACCCAGCGGGTGTGCGACAGCATCGCGCCGAAAAACGACGTCTCGACGATCGTGCAGCGATGAAACTCCGCGCCGCGCAGATCGAGTCGCGACAGATCGGTGCCTTCGAAATCGCAGTCGGTGAAATGGAGCGGCTCTTTATTTCCCGCCATGCTCGTCGCGATGAGGCGCTCCACGTCGGAGCGCGTGAGCGTGGCGTCGGCCACCACGTGAGCTTGTGCGCCCGAAGCCGGCGCCGTTGAATCCAGTGACATGAAGGTTCAGAATGAATTTCGAAAAACGCTAAGCGTACCGGAACGCGCGCCGCCCTGGCGGTCCGCGCCGATGGTTTATAGTAACGGCCCCGTCAGAACCCGCTCACGATGACTTCCAACGACGCCACTCATAGCCCGCTGTACGCCAAGCTGCTCGCCGAAACCGCCAAAATCGGCTGGACCGAACTCGAACGCTTTTTCGCGCGCGGCATGTTGCTGCGCGTCGCGCGCGACATCGATCTGGTGAGCGTCGCCGAAGCCATCGCCAGCGACGACGCCACCCAGGTCACGCAGTGGCTCTCTTCCGGCCTCGTCGACCGCGTGCAGGCGGAAACCGCCGCCGACTTCGCCGCGCGCGACCCGGATCTGTGGGCGGTGGTCGTCTCACCATGGGTGTGCG
>NZ_WOEY01000012.1 GCF_013177695.1 Paraburkholderia solitsugae
CGAACAGGACCGTGAAACGACTCCACGCCGATGATAGTGCGGATTCCCGTGTGAAAGTAGGTAATCGTCAGGCTCCCCAGCATGTCCAGAAACCCCGCCCCAAAAGGCGGGGTTTCTGCGTTTACGGTGCGGGAAAGCGGGCGCAAAAGACGCCGGCAAAAAGCGGGTGCAAAACGAGGCTTGGCCCCTAGCCGCGCCATCACGACTGCGATGGCATGCTCACGCTGGGACTTCTCGTCCAGATCTTTGTCCGTCGTAACGGCCGGATCTGGAAACATCGCAGAACATTGCCCGATGCGCTCCACTTCTTCCGGCGTTACGCCTTCCCGATCCGGACCGCGTTCGCGTAACCTGTCAGCTCCAGATAAGCCCGTCCGACGTCCGCGCCAACGCGGCTCACGCGCACGGCACCTTCCCAATACACTGCGCCGGTCGATTGGCGGGAATCGCTTGCGAGGTTTCCCCCGCCATCCTATGTCATCCGGTCTGGCTAAGCCTGTTTCCGCGTCGGAGTCTGATACGACATGCCAGCGGTAAAGCGGTCGAGTCGTTCGCTGGCATCGGTGATCGCCCAAAGGGGCGCGCTGTGCAGTTGCCGATCGTAATTCGTTACGATCTCCGCGAAAATCGCGAAGCCGGCACCGTCCAATCTCCACTCGCCAGTCTCACGGCCGATATCGAAAACCGCCGACACCGCGCCCTCCGCCGCACCGAGTTGCTCGCCGGTTACCGAGCCGAAGCCGGACTCAGCCAGAAAACCCGTCAACAGCATGACCTGCGTGAGTGTTTGCGCATCGCTCGTGCTACCGGCGCCTCGGCGCAAGGCGTCGAGCGCCAGATGCACGCGCAGAGCAAGATCGTCGGCGATCTTCCGGGCGATCGGCAACAGCATGGCTTTGTCATGCCGGGCGCGCGCAGCGCCGGTGTTGCGGGAAAACGGAATCGGTTGTGCCATGACGGTCCAGTGTTATGCCTGTGCAGATGCAATAACGGCGCGGGCCGGAAAAGGTTGAGCCCTCATGCGTCTACCGCAACCCAATTGGCCGTCTTGAGCAGTGGGATGGCTGTGTACAAGCCAATCGCCAGTCGCGATCATGACGCGCCCGGGCTTTCATTTAGACCAACCGGATCCTTTCGATTCCCTCGCTCTGTCCGCTTCAAACCCGCGAGCGCTGCGCACCTTCCGCTGCAAGTGCCGCGCCATCCGGCAGCGGCACTTGTCAAATCGACGTCACTCCTGATCCGCGTCATCAACCGGCGCGACACTACGCGCCCTCACGCGTCGGCGAATCTCGGAGTCGAGAATCAGTCGACCCCGCAGCTTGCCCTTCATGCGCTTCACATAGCGTGGCGCTTCAGTCATGTGAACCACCATCAGCTCGCGCACCTTTTCCACGTCACGTTCGCGCGCCGCTTTTGTGATCGCCTTGTGAATCTTCACGTTGGCGAGACCGAAACGTTCGTGTTCGGCCTGTGGCGTATCGTTACGAAACTCGATCAATTGCCGGATCATTTCGTTGATCAGTTCACAACTGAAGCGCAGGAACGGATTCGGATTTGCCGCTGCGAGGATGTCGTGAAAATTGACGTCTTCCTGACGTTGCCGCACGATGTCCTGTCCGCCATGTGACGAAGCTGGCCGATCGCAGCACGCAATGCTGGCTTCGAGTGCCTCGAAATCCTGCTCCGTCAAATGCGGCACCGCACCCGCCGCCAGCTCCGGCTCCAGCAATTTACGCACGGTGTAAATGTCGTCGATCGATACGTCCTTGAAGAACAGGTAGTTCTGCAAGAGCTGTAACGTCCGGTCGAGCGGCACTTCGACCACCATGCCGCCACCGCTTGGGCCCGTGGTCACCTTGATGAGACCCTGCACCTCGAGTGACTTCAGGGCCTCGCGAATCGTACTCTTGCTCACCGAAAAGAGCTGCTGCAGTTCCACCTCGCGCGGCAGGCGGTCACCCGGGTTGAGATCCTTCTCCGTGATGAGCCGCTTGATCTCCTCGGCGACCAGATCGCCGCGTTTTTGCTGCTTGATCTCGATCGCGGCGCCAGTCTTGGCGCGATCCATGGCCATTTTCGATGCTCCCAGTTTTGTCCTGCACGTTCTTCCATCGGCCGGTCAGGCCAGCCACGACACGGAAGGCTGCCTCGCTGCCGCCAGGAATTTTGCCTTATTGACACTCGAATTTATTGTACCTACGATCGAGTCCAACCTATTTATCATGATAAATAGAACAAAATCGGTGTGGTGGAAAACTTCTCGGCGGCCAGCAAGCGTTCGTCGTCGTTCGCGCAGTCTTTCAGTTTCGCAGTCGGTCAGTGCGTGTCTCTTTCTTAAGGAGCGTCATTTTGAATCGCCGAAATATGTTGAAGCTGGCCGCGTTGTCGGCCGTTCCGGGGACGTTGGGCTCGCTGGTCGCGCGTAGCGCGTTCGCGCAGGCCGGGGCCTTGCAATTCGCCTGTCCGGTGCCGATGTCGGGCCCGTTCGCCGCGAACGGCAAGTACGCCGACCTCGGCATGAAGCTCGCCATCGAGCAGTACGGCAAGGTACTCGGCCAACCGCTGGCCTATACCGTGCTCGATACGGAAGGCAAGCCAGCGACGGCAGTGCGCCGCGTGCAGGAAATTGCGCAGCAGAAGAATGCGCGTTTCTTCGCCGGCGGTATTCTGTCCTCCGAAGCTTTGGCGATGGGCAAGGAAGTCCAAAAGGCCGGCGGCGTCTTTATCACCACGGCAGGCGCGGACGAGATCACCGGTAAGGACTGCAATGACTCGACTTTCCGCTGGTCCGTGCCGACCTACGGTGCGATCGAACAGACCGTGCGTCCGTTGATCCAGATGATGCCGAAAGCGAAACGCTGGTACACCATCACGCCGCAATACGTATTCGGCGACGGTTTGCTATCGGCGGCCAAGGCGATTTTCAATGAGAAGGGCCTTGAGCACGTGGGCAATAGCTACCACTCGCTCAACGAGAAGGAATTCAGCGGCTATCTGACCAATGCAGTCGCCGCGAAGCCTGACGTCCTGCTGATCCTCAACTTCGGTTCGCAATCGTCCGATACGTTGCGCCAGGCTGTGAGCTTCGGCATGAAGAACAATTGCACGATTCTGCTCGCCTGGGCTTCCGGCCTGGAGCAGTTCGAATCGCTCGGCGCGGACCTGTGCGAAGGCGTCTATTTCGGCGCACAGTATTGGCACGACATCGACTCGCCACTCAATCGCGATCTCGTCAAGCGCAGCAATGCCGCGTTCAAGGCCAACCCCAATTACAGCCTCGCGGGTTCTTACATCTGTACAAAGATCTTGCTCGACGGCATCGTGAAAGCGGGCACCGTCGATCCGAAGAAGGTGGTCGCGGCGCTCGAGGGCATGAAATATGACGGCCTGACGGGCCCGGAGGAAGTCCGCAAGGGTGACCATCAGGTACTGAAGAACTACTATCTGTTGAAGGGCAAGGCGAAGAACAAGATGAAAAGCGCCGACGACTATGCGGATATCGTGAGTTCCGGCCAGTCGTTCCTGCCTCTGGACAAGACCGGCTGCAAGATGGCCTGATGCATCCGTGCCGCACGCAACGCGGCACGCTCGTTAGCGGCACTTCATCGCTACACCCTTTAGACGGACGCCATGAACGTTTATCTCCTGCAGATCGTCAACGGCATCGGAGTGGGGATGCTGTATTTCCTGCTCGCGGTCGGTTTGTCGATCGTGTTCGGCTTGCTGCGCTTCGTGAATTTCGCGCACGGCGCGTTCTATCTGCTCGGCGCGTATTTCTGCTATCAGGCGATGCAGTGGTCGATGAATTTCTGGACCGCGCTTGTCGTCGTGCCGATTGTCGTCGGCGCGCTTGCGTGGGTCGTCGAGAAGCTGATCTTGCGGCACGTTTACGCGCAACAGCACGAGTTTCATATTCTCGTGACGGTCGGCCTCGCTCTCGTCGTGCAGGAATGCGCGATCCTGATCTGGGGCCCGCTCGGCGACAACGTGCCGGTTCCGGACATGTTGAATGGCGTGGTGATCTGGGGCAGTTTCGTGTATCCGAAGTACCGCCTGTTCGTGATCGGCTTCACAGCAGTGCTGGCTGCGCTGTTGTGGTGGGTGCTGGAAGGCACGCGGCTCGGTAGCGCGGTGCGCGCCGGCAGCGAATCGACGGAGATGGTGTCGCTGCTCGGCATCAATGTGGTGCGCGTTTTCAGCCTGGTGTTCGCGCTGGGCGCCGCCACCGCTGCATTGGCCGGCGTGCTTGCCGCGCCGATTCGTGGCGTCGATCCGTTCATGGGCATCGAGGCGCTCAGCGTCGCGTTCGTCGTGGTGGTGGTCGGCGGGATGGGCAATTTTCTGGGCGCACTGGTCGGCGGACTGCTGGTCGGAATCGTGCAGAGCGTGATGAGTACGTTGTGGCCGGAGGGCGCGCGGCTGATGATCTACGTCGCGATGGCCGCGGTGTTGTTGTTACGGCCGAATGGTTTGCTCGGGAGAGCGGCATGATCAATACCTCGAAGCCTGCTGTGCAAGATGCTTCTTCCCGACCGGCTCAACGCAGCTTGAAGCACGCGTTGCATCGCTATCGCTTTCTGTTGCTGGCGTTGCTGGTCGTGTGCATATTGCCGTTGACGCTGCGTTCTGGATCGTTAGCCACTGAAGTATTGGTGTTCGCTCTTGCCGCACTCGGTTGCAATCTGCTGCTCGGCCACACGGGCTTGCTCTCGTTCGGGCAGGGCATCTTCTTTGGACTCGGCAGCTATTGCGCAGGTCTGGTCCTCACCAAAACGGCGATGCCGATACCTGTGGCGCTGCTCGCCGCGATCGTCATCGGCGCGGCTGCCGCCGCACTGGTTGGCTGGTTCTCGATTCGCCAGCGCGGCACGTACTTCGTCATGTTGACGCTCGCATTCGGGCAACTGTTCTACTTCCTTGCCTACACCACGCCCGATCTGACCGGTGGTGACAACGGTTTGCTCGACATTCCACGCCCGGCGTTGGGGGTGTTCGGCAAAGCACTCGTGCCGTTGACTTCGCCGTGGCAATACTACGGTTTCGTCGCCGTGTTGTTTCTCGTGGTGTTCTGGTTGCTGATGCGTGTCTCGCACTCGGTATTCGGCCGGACGTTGCTGGCGATTCGCGACAACGAGGCGCGCGCGGCCGCAGTCGGCTATGACGTCAAACGCTTCAAGCTCATGGCGTTCGTGATCTCCGGCGCGGTGACGGGCCTTGCTGGCGCGTTGCATGCATTGATGACCGGCATCGCGCCGCTGTCCAACATCGATTACCACACGAGCGAGATGATCCTCGTGATGACGGTGATTGGCGGCACGGGCAATCTGTTCGCGTCGGTGCTGGGCGCGGCGTTCTATGTGCTGTTCGCCGATTGGCTGTCCACGCTATGGCCGCGCTGGCTGTTGCTGCTCGGCATTGTGCTGATCGCCGTTAGCCTGTTCATGCAGCGCGGGCTATGGGGTTTGGGCGAACGAATCTGGCAAGCGCTGCGGCGCAACCCATCCGCCGATGATGCTGACAACGATACCGGCAACCACGCAGCCAGGGAGCGCGTATGAGCGAAGCGATTCTGCAAGCGAGCGGCGTGGTGAAGCGGTATGGCAAATTCACGGCGCTCTCCGACGTCAATCTGCGTGTCATGCCGCTTACCGTGCATTCAGTGATCGGTCCGAATGGCGCGGGCAAGACGACGCTGTTTCACGTGTTGACCGGCACGTTGCCCATCACCGACGGGAAGATCATCTTCGACGGTCATGACGTGACGCATGAACCCGACCATAAACGCGTGCGCCGCGGCGTTGCGCGTTCGTTTCAGGTGACGAGCCTGTTCGCCAATCTGAGCGTGCGCGAAAATCTACGGCTCGCTGCGCAAGGTGTCGACGCGGTGCGTGCGTTGAATGCGTGGACGCCGCCGCATGGTGCACTCACCCACGCGGACGTCGTCGACAGTGTGCTTGACCGCCTCGCGTTGCAGCGCTTTAGCGACGTGCCTGCGGGCGCGCTGTCGCATGGTCAGCAGCGGCGGCTTGAGGTCGGCATGGCGCTCGCCGCGCGGCCCAAGGCGATCTTTCTCGATGAGCCGACTTCCGGCATGGGCATCGACGACCTCGACGACATGAAGCAACTGATTCGCGGCCTGCGCGACGATTACACGGTCGTGCTGATTGAACACAACATGGGCATCGTGATGGATATCTCCGACACGATCACCGTCATGCAACAAGGACGCGTGCTAGTGGAAGGGCGCCCGGACGATATTCGCGGCGACGAGCGTGTACGCAGCGCCTATCTCGGCAACATGATCACCGGAGGCCGTGCATGATTCTCGACGTGCAGCAGATTCACGGCTTCTACGGCAAGAGCCACATCCTGCAAGGGGTGTCTCTACAAATCAACGACGGCGAGACGGTCACGCTATTGGGCCGTAACGGCGCGGGTAAGTCGACCACGCTCAAGGCCATTGCCGGTGTCGTCACGCCACAGCGCGGGTCGGTGGCGTTCAACGGCACTGCAATCAGCGGCATGCCGCCGCACAAGATCGCCTCGCGCGGCGTGTGCTTCGTGCCCGAACATCGCGGGGTCTTTCGTCTGCTGACCGTAGAAGAAAACCTGCGGCTCGGCGCGCGCAAGGATTCGCCGTGGCAACTCGACGACATCTACCGCATTTTCCCGCGCCTGAAAGAGCGGCGTACGAACGGTGGCGCGCAACTCTCCGGCGGCGAACAGCAGATGCTCGCGATCGGCCGCGCGTTGATGAATCATCCGCGGCTGTTGATGCTCGACGAACCGGTTGAAGGTCTCGCGCCGGTGATCGTCGAAGAGATCGTCGCGCAACTCAAGTTGATCCGTGAAGCGGGCGTCGCGATTCTGCTGGTCGAGCAGAACCTGGAAGTCTGCACACAGCTCGCGGATCGCCACTACATCATCGAACAGGGCGTGATTGTCTACGAAGGCGACAACGCTTCGTTCGCCGCCGACGATTCGATCAAGGACCGTTATCTGGGCGTCGGCGTAGTCTGACGCGCACTCCGTCTTCACTACGAGGTAGCATCGATGCAAGTTCATGAATCAACAACCGTCGGAGCGCTCGCTGATCTGCGTGTCGACGGCGCGCGGCTCTGGGACAGTCTCATGCAACTCGCGCAAATCGGCGCGACGGATAAAGGCGGTGTGTGCCGGCTCGCGTTGACCGAACTGGACCGCAAGGCGCGCGACCTCTTTATCGCATGGGCGACGGAGATTGGCTGCAGCGTGCGGGTCGACGCGATCGGCAATATCTTCGCGCGTCGCGCGGGTTTGCGTGACGACCTGCCGCCGGTGATGACGGGCAGCCACATCGATACGCAGCCCACGGGTGGCAAGTTCGACGGCAATTACGGCGTGCTGGCTGGTCTCGAAGTATTGCGCACACTGGCCGATGCCAACGTACGAACGCTCGCGCCGCTGGAAGTCGCGGTATGGACCAATGAAGAGGGCTCGCGGTTTGTACCGGTGATGATGGGCTCAGGCGTGTTCGCTGGGGCTTTCACGTTGGAGCATGCCCTCGAACAACGCGATCGCGACGGTATTTCGGTGCGCGACGCGCTCGCGTCAATCGGTTATGCGGGCGAAAGCGGAAAGCCCCATGCGGTCGGCGCGTATTTTGAAGCGCATATCGAACAAGGGCCCGTGCTGGAGGCGCATGACACAACGATCGGCGTCGTACAGGGTGCGTTAGGCCAGCGCTGGTACGACGTCACAGTGCACGGCATGGAAGCGCACGCGGGTCCCACGCCGATGGAACTGCGCCGCGACGCGTTGCTCGCCGCGGCGGACCTGATTCACGCGGTGAATCGCATTGCGCTCGATCACGCGCCACATGGACGCGGGACGGTCGGCTGGCTCGACGTGCATCCGAACTCACGCAACGTGATTCCTGGCCGCGTCACCCTGACGGTCGATCTGCGCGCGGCCGACGATGCTTCGCTCACAGAGATGGATGCCGCACTACACGCGGCTTGCGCCGTCGCGGGTGAGAAGGCAGGCATCACCGTCGATGTCGAACAGGTGGTGTATTTCCCGCCACAACCGTTCGCGGCGGACCTGGTCGCCGCGGTTCAGCAGGGTGCGGACACGCTCGGCTTTTCGTCGATGGACGTCATCAGCGGCGCCGGTCACGACGCGGTCTATCTCGCGCGCGTGGCGCCGGCGGCCATGATCTTCGTGCCGTGCAAGGACGGCATCAGCCACAACGAAATCGAAGACGCGCGCGCGGATCATCTGGAAGCCGGCTGCAACGTCCTGTTGCAGGCCATGCTGAACGCCGCGCAAACGGCGGGGAGCACTGAAGCATGAAAATCCTGATTGCAAGGATGAACCACGAGACCAACACGTTCTCGCCGGTGGCCACGCCGCTTGCTGCGTTTGGCCGCAACGGCCCGAGCTACGGCGAAGACGCGTTCAACGAAAACAAGGGCATGCAGACGGCCATGGCTGCATTCATCGACGCTGCCGAGCGCGAGCATGCCACGATCGTGACGCCCATTGCCGCATCGGCGAATCCGAGCGGACCGGTCGAAGCTACCGCTTACGACGCGATCTGCGACGCGATCGTCGCGGCCGCAACAGGCTGCGATGCCGTGATGCTCGACCTGCACGGCGCGATGGTCGCCGAGAATTCGAGTGATGGTGAGGGTGATCTGCTCGAACGCGTACGCGCCGCGCTGCCGAATGCGCCGATTGCGGTCGCACTCGATCTGCATGGCAATGTCACGCAGAAGATGATCGACCACGCCGACGTGATCGTCAGCTTCAAAACCTATCCGCACGTCGATATGTACGAGACCGGAGCGCATGCGGCGCGTCTGCTGTTCGATCTTATCCACGGCAAAGCGAAACCGGTGATCGCATGGCGCCAGCCGCCGCTGCTCACGCATACGCTGCGCAGCGCGACGGCCGAAGGCGCAATGAAGCGTGCGGTAGAGGCCGCGCGCGCGGCAGAGGCCGATGGCATGCTCGCGGTGTCGGTGTTGTCCGGCTTCTCGTTAGCCGATATCGAGTCGCCGTGTATCAGCGTCGTAGTGGTGGCGAACGGCGAGCGTGCGCAGGCGGAAGCCGTGGCGGAGCGCATCGCGCGACAGATCTGGAACGAGCGCGAGGATTTCGTTTATCGCAGTGCGCCGCTGGCGGAGTCGGTTGCGCAGGCCGCAGCGCTCGTGCGGGGCGCGGACAAACCGGTGCTGTTGCTCGATCACGGCGACAACTGCATGTCGGGCGGCACGTGCGACACGATGGATCTGCTGGAGGAAGCGCTCAGGCAGAAGCTCGAAGGCGTCGTAAGCGGGCCGCTGTGCGATCCGCAAGCCGTCGCGGCGCTGATGGCGGCGGGCGTCGGCAGCACGGTGACGGTGACGATCGGCAACAAGGTCGCAAGCAGTGCAGTGACCTCGAAGCCGCCGGTTGCCGTGACCGGCGTGGTGCGTGCGCTGACCGATGGCGAGTACGTCATCAGCGGCCCGACCTATACCGGCCAACGTGCGTTCATGGGGCGCGCGGCGGTGCTCGACACCGGCACGGTCAAGCTCGTCATGACCGAACGCACGCACGAACCATGGGACCTCGGCGTGTTCGAGAGCGTCGGCATCGATCCGCGCCGCGCGCGTTTCCTGTTGCTCAAATCACGCATGTATTGCCGCCCGGTCTTTGTGCCTATCGCTGCAGCGCTGGTGGAGTGCGATAGCCGCGGTGTGACGAGTTCGGATTACGAGCTCTTCAGATTCAAGCACGTGAAGCGGCCGGTTTTTCCGCTGGATACGCAGACCGAGTGGGCATCGACGAACTGAAGCAAGTTGAACGACGAACCACGCCACTTACTGCGCGACGAACCAATGAAAACGCGCTAGTGAACCTACTTGCCGTGTAGGGCTTGTGCGACGCGCGCGGAGTCTCTATAATTCGCGCCTCTAAAGGCTCGTAGCTCAGTTGGTTAGAGCACCACCTTGACATGGTGGGGGTCGTTGGTTCGAATCCAATCGAGCCTACCAACGAAAAAGTGACGTAGACGAAAGCGGCTCCGCTTTCGTCTACTGTCATGTTCTCGCATCACCTCGGCGCACGTTGTCTTCGTGCTGCTGTCCTGTCAGTCCCTCCCTTCCGTATTGCCTGTTGTACAGTTGAGCCTCCAGGTTTCGCAACTGCATAAACTGCCGTGAGCTTGCAATACAGGGCCGGCAGCTTAAAAGGAAGCTGACGCAATGAAGAAGCTCATCAACGACGTCTCCGTGGTGGTCCCGGAGATGCTCGCCGGCCTCGCGGCGCTCAATCCCAATCTCTCGCTGTTCCAGGGCAGCACGATCGTCGTGCGCGCCGATGCCGACGCCGTTGCCGCACGCGGAGAAGTCGCGCTGATCTCGGGGGGCGGCTCGGGCCACGAACCGGCTCATGGCGGCTATGTCGGTCACGGCATGCTGAGCGCCGCGGTCGCGGGCGAGGTGTTCACGTCGCCCTCAACGGATGCTGTGCTCGACGCGATCCGCGCCGTAGCCGGCCCTGCGGGCGCCCTGCTGATCGTGAAGAACTACACGGGCGACCGCTTCAACTTCGGCCTCGCTGCCGAGATTGCGCGGGCGGAGGGACTCCCCACGGAAATGGTGATTGTCGCCGACGACGTCGCTCTGGCCGCAAACGGTGACCATGCGGGCCGTCGCGGGCTCGCGGGGACTGTGCTGGTTCACAAGATTGCCGGCGCGGCTGCCGCAGCGGGACGCCCGTTGGCCGAAGTTGCGCAGATTGCACGCGACGTGGCCGCCTCGCTCGGCACGATGGGTGTCGCGCTCACGCCATGCACGGTGCCGGCGGCGGGCAAGGCGGGTTTCGAGTTGGCCGATGGCGAAATCGAATGGGGCCTCGGCATTCACGGCGAACCCGGTGTGGAGCGTGGCGCGATGGAACCGGCCGACGCGATTGTCGAGAGGCTGCTGGCGAAGATCGTCGGCGACTTGTCGTTGCAATCCGGTGCGCGGGTGGCGTTGCTGGTGAACAATCTCGGCGGCACGCCATCGAGTGAATTGAGCATCGTAGCCGGATCCGCGCTTCGTTATCTGGGGGCGCGCGGCATCCATGTGGAGCGTGCGTGGTCCGGCACGTTCCTGAGCGCGCTCGAGATGGCGGGCGTCTCGCTGACACTGTTGCGCGTGGACGATGAGCGGCTCGGCTGGCTCGACGCCGCCGCGCACACCACCGCATGGCCCGCATTGAGCGGTCGCGTCGCGCAGGTTTCCGTGCGGCCCGCGCCCGCCACGCCAGATCGTCCAAACGGCGCGACGCTCGCGCGGGAAGCGACTTTGCGCCACGTGATCGAAGCCGTGTGCGCGTGCCTGCTCGAAGCGGAGCCGATCTTGACCGACATGGATCAACGCGTCGGCGACGGCGACCTCGGCGTCAGCCTGTCGCGCGGGGCGCGCGGCATTCTCCATGAACTCGATACCTATCCTGCGGAAACAGCGCCGGGTGCGGTGTTGCGCAGCCTGTCCGCAACGGTTCGGCGGGTGGTTGGCGGTACCTCGGGCCCGCTGTACGCGGTGATGTTGTTGCGCGCCGCAGTCGCGCTCGAACAATCCGGTGGATCGTCGGCGAGGGCTTGGTCGGCGGCGTTCAGTGAGGGCGTCGCGGGACTGATGGCGTTAGGTGGTGCGCAGCCGGGTGATCGTACGATGGTCGATGCGCTGAAACCTGCTGCCGATGCATTGCAAGTCGCGCTCGCAAAGTCGGAAGGCGAGCTCGACGCGGCATTGAAAGCCGTGGTCGATGCAGCGACTGAAGGCGCGGCGCACACAGCGTCGATGCATCCACGGCGAGGTCGGTCGAGTTATGTCGGCGATCGCGCGCTCGGTCACGCGGACCCTGGTGCACATGCCGTGGCGTTGTGGCTCGCAGCGATTCGCGCGGCGCTGGCTGATTGAGCGGCTAATCCGCGAACGGAGAACCGCCAACCGCCAACCGCCAACCGCCAACCGCCAACCGAGAACCGAGAACCGAGAACCGAGAACCGCAGCGAAGGAATGCAGAAGCCCGTGCGACTGACGGCGGGCTTGGCCTTAGACGCTTTGCTTAAAGACAGCACTCGCCATCAAAATATGCCTTGCGCCAGCGCGTGATCGTCACGCGCTCGAACAAGTCGACCAGAGAAAATGGGTCGGCCGCAATAAACTTTTCGGCTTCCTCGCGCGTTTCCAGATCGACGACATACACACCACCGCCCGCGCCGCTATCGTCTTCGTTCAGCTTTGCGCCGCAGGCGAGGAGCAGCGCCCTGTTCTCTTCCAGAAACGCCAGATGTGTCTCGCGCTCGCGCGTGCGCACGTCGGCGTGGCCGGGCTTGTCGAACGTTTCGATGATATAGGGCATGCGTGTTCCTTTCAGTTCGGCGCGATCGCGGATGGATGCTGCGCGAGCGGCGTGACGTTGACAACCATGTACGGAAACAGCGGCAGCGAACTGAGCAGCGTATGCAGCTCGTCGTTCGATTCGACGTCGAACACGCTGTAATTCGCATACTGACCGGCCACGCGCCACAGATGGCGCCACTTGCCCTCATGTTGCAGCTTCTGCGAGAACGCCTTCTCTTCGGCCTTCAGGCGATCGGTGAGCGCCTTGTCGGCGTCGGCAGGAATCTGAACCTGCATATGAACGAGATACAGCATTCGAACATCTCCCTCGAGTAGGCCGCCCTGCGGCGGCCGGATGTTTGCTCAAGCCCAGGCGAGAATCGCCACCGTGTACACAATACCGATCCAGAACATCATGATGACCGTATAGCCCATGATGTCCTTCAGTTTCAGCTTCGACAGCGCGAGCGCCGGCAGAATCCAGAACGGCTGTACCAGATCGTTCCACGCATTACCGAGCATCACGGCGGTCGCGGTATGTCCCACCGATGCACCGATCGACTTGGCCGCCTCGATCATGAACGGTCCCTGGATCACCCAGTGACCGCCGCCCGACGGTGCGAAGAAGTTGATGAAGAACGAACTGATCAAACCCCAGAACGGCAGCGTAGCAGGCGTCGCAATCTTGACGAAGAAATGCGAGAACGTGTTGACCAGACCCGACGACGCCATGATCGCCATAATGCCTGCATAAAACGGATACTGCAGAATGATGCCGCTGATCGTGCGAATACCTTCGTTCAGCTTCTCGACATAGCGAATCGGCGTGCCAAGCAGAATGATGCCGAGGAACACAATGATGAAGTTGATCAGGTTCAGGTCCATCGAACCGCCGCCGTGGAAGTACAGCACCACGTAGACCACGCCGATTGCGCCGATCAGGTAGCTCAGCAGGCGGCTGTTGTTCAGGCGATTGGCGAGCGTGTTGCTTTCATCGATATCCACTGTTGGCGCCGCGGCTTTAGGTGCGTCGTTCAGCGTCGGGACGCGAGACTCTCGCTTCAGGGCTGAACCTCATACGGTGGACAGGTGGACAGGTGGACAGGCGCTGATCGTCTACCGCACGGCCGACGGTGAAGTGATACAGGCTTTGCCAGGTGTGGTCCTCCACGCCGAGCAGTGCGTGCATTTCATCATCGAAAAAGCAGCCAATCCCTGTCGCGCGCACGCCGGCGGCTTCGGCTTCGAGATAGAGCGCCTGGCCAAGAATGCCGCATTCCCAGAACAGATGGCGATAACGCCATGGCTGCTTCAACGCGATTCCGAATTCCGCGATCATCCCCAGCGCAAAGCAGGAATCGGCGCCGATATCCTGGTGGCAGCAGATCAACTTTGCCGTGGCGCGCAAATCGTAAGGCAGCAGAAGATAGAGCGGCAGATGATCGGGGCCGGTCTTTTGCCACAGCCATTCTGGACGTAGAGACCGCTTGAGATCCGGCAGCGCGCCCGCATTTCTCACGAACATATACAGACCCGGCTCCAGGTCGCCCACGCGGTGTACCATTAGCGCTGCATGCACTGCTGCAGGAGACATCAGCGCATTCCATGGCGGCGTGTCATGACGTGGCAACAGGCACGCCAGCATGCTGAAAAACGCCGCCTTGGCGATGCACGTCGTACCGTCGAAATTCACCGCGCTGCGACGTTGCCGCGCGATCCGGGCAAAGCTGAGATCAAGGGCGGGCGCCGCGGGCGACGGATGCAGATCCAGATCCGTCGAGGTTAGTTCGAGAGTACGGGCCTTATGCGTGGCGCGATGGATCGAATCGATATCCGGCCACTTCACATGTCCCGGACTCAGCTGATTCGCGCGTCCGTGCCACTGTGCGCGATTCAAGGCGATCAGCATGCGCTCAAGATCAGGCCGCAATTCAGGATTGCCGATCCAGAGCAAGGCATCCGGCGCCTCTGCCTCTGCCGTTGCGAAATCTTCTCCGCGATTCAATCCAAGCAGGTTGGCCACTGCGTCGTCCGCAGCCGCCTCCACCAGCCGCGTCTGCCAGCCAAGCGCTGCCGCTGCGTAACTTACCGCGGCGATGACATGGCCGCAATCATGCTGGCAGTAGCGCCAGGCACGCATGCCGTATTTCCACGCCTCGCGCCAGGGGATCGAGCTTATGCCGACCAGGACGCCACTTTGCGGGAACGCCTCGCTCCATCGTTCGTCATCCACTGCAGCGCGACATTCAAGGGAATGGTCCCGGCTCAGGTAATGGTAGACCCCACCGGACAAGCCGGGCAGAGTCGGACACAGAAGATAGCCCTCGGTCGGATGCAGATTTCCGCTCGAAGGGTTGCAGCGCAGTGCCCACCGCTGGGTGCCGTAGGATTTCCACGCCGACAGGCCAAGCGAAAGTTCGAACAGGATTGCCAGACTGGCAAGATCGAATTTTCGCGCGGGCGGCAAAGCGCCGCAGCGCAGTTCGTTGTAGCGTGTAGTCAGGCTATCCGCGGCTAACGGCAGACCAATGCTCGGTGCGCCGTGAAACACCCGGAACGGATCCGGTTGGGTCGCCCAGTCGAGTCTCCCGGGGCCAGGGGCGTAGCCGCTGACGCGATGCTTGCTGCGCTCGTGATATTCAAGCATCGCATGCTTTAACCGGTCCATGTTCCCCTCAGACCAGGAATATCCGCACATGCGGCTGTACAAAACCGGCTGGCTGGACGTTGGGGCTCGGTCGTCATCAAGTCGTGGAATCGAACGCGCTTCGGCAAACTGCTATTGCGTTCGGCGCCTCCTGTGCGATGCCCCCGCAATCGGGTTGTCTTCACGAAAGCCGCGGGATGTTTCCAGCGCTTAGGTCACCCTTCAGGTGTCTTCGAAGGTATTCGGGACCGCCGACTTCAAAAACTCGTGGCCATCCCAAGTTAGCCGCCAGTCGCTACCCATCGAGCGGACGAGATTTGCGTCGGCCAGCAGGTTCAACTGATACCACACACCCCGGTTCGAAACATCGAACGCATCCTTGAGTGCGCTTTCAATGTCAAATTCGCTGAGGTGCGGGGATTTGTTTTCCTCGAGAGTCCTCAATATTGCGAGTGCCAGATTCATATCGCGTTTCACGATCTCCTCCTGTCGCAGATAGGACATACTTCGGGTTCCAAACAGGCTCATCCACGGTCCGAACGCGTAGGGTGAATTTCAACACCAGTCGCGAGCGCTGCCTGGGTTTCAACGCTTCGGTCCCCTCATACCCTCGGTTTCCATCGCAGCATTCCGCTCTTCGCAGGCTTCAATAGGTTCCATGGTCTCGTCGATGGAAGCTGTCGCGCGTTCTGTGGCCGCCTTCGTTTCGTCGACGGTGGAACCGAGTCCTCCGTCGTCGTCGCTCGGGGGCTCCAGCATGTCTCGAAGCATGGCCTCCAACTCCGGCGTGTCCCACGGCGCGCCATGCTGCTCTTTCTTCTTTATGTAGTGCCTGACTTCTGCGTCCTGCTCCGGCGTCAGGGGAAGACCGCGAAATGTGCTTTTGGGGGTAGCGTCGGTCATGGTATTGCTCCGGGATTTATCCCATTTTCAGTGTAGCCCTGTTGTGGCCAACGAGCCTCAACTATCGGTCTGCGCATGGACTGATCCGTCCATTCGCATCGGCTCCTCCAGCGAGCCGACGTTGCTATCGCCACAGATACGAGCCCGGGCGCTTTGCGCAATTGCTGCTGATAGCGGCACCGTGCAAACAATCCCCCGAGCGGGATAACGTCACGCGATGACATGGTTCAGCGCAGGGGCCTTACGCAGAAGGGAGATACCTCGAGCGTGGCTTTGCGTCTTTTTTTTGCGGCACCTGCAGGCGGTTTCGACCGCTCATGGCGATGCGCGCACCGATGCAAATTGCGACGGGTCATGAAGGATGGCAGGAACTATGACAAAACTGTCCGGACAGTTTTCCATCGAGCGCGTGCACAAAAGCTGTACGCTGGTGATTCCCGACTGCGACCGGATCGGACCCAGATGAGCGCATGGCATTCGACTTTCACAACCTCAGCCGCAGCTATGACGCACTCGGGCACTGCGTAACGCTCGGGGATTTTCTGGGGTTATGACAATGTCGTGAAGGGGACCACGAATATCGCTGTCGGACAGACGGGAGGGCGGAAGATGAGACTGATCGAAGCGGATGAACGTCAGGCGTTCCTGGCGACCTTGCAGCGCAAGGGACTGGCAGAAGGTGAATTCGAACTGCTGGAAACGGATACGACTGACCCCAAGGGCGACGAGAACGTCGGCCTGCAGGGATATGTCACCGTAACCAGACTATCAACACACATTGCGAGGGAATACCCCATCGGCTTCGAAACCGGTTGGATGCAGCATTTCAGACAGGATCTCGAAGCTGGCGTCTTCGATAAGCCGGAATGAGATCCCGCTGTTGCGGCGAACTCTCCTCGTCTGTCCGCTTTGCTACCATGAGATTCCGTAGTCAGCCAAATGGAGGCAGCGAATGGCAAATTTGTTCAATCGCGGAGACGCAGCTAGGATCGCAGCGGAATTGATACAAGCGGCGGTGCAGAGCGGATCGATTCGTCTGATGGGGAGTTCGGCGGATGCAGCCGTCGCACAAGCACATGCAATGAATGATGCTAAGTATCTTTCGATACTAATCAATCAGCTAGCCGATGAGCTGACCTATGTGGAGTAGGCATTGAAAAAGCCCCGCGCAATTTCTTGGCGGGGCTTTGGTCGCACTTATTCACAGTGTCAGATTGAGGCGTGTCATATGACGTTGACTTCGGGCCAAAGGCTCCGGCATGCCGCGACGCGGAACCGTCCACTCGTAGGGAAGGTTAGCGGGGCACGTGGTAATCGGTTGGCGATCAGAACCCCTTTCGCAAACGGGCTAAAAATTATTCCCCGCCAAACCATTTGGCCCTTTTGTATTACTTACGCGTCCTGCGAGGAAAGGTAACGTTTTTCCCTTGACGAAAATGGAACATTAAAATGCCATCGCCGATTCCGCGAACATCAATGAGAGGAGTTGCGATGGTTCTATATCACCACGGCGCAGCAATTCAGCCCTGTGTCACGAAGCTGTCGATAAAGCCTCGCGATGGCACAATCAATCGCCTCATGGTCGCGCAAGACGATTCGATACCGGTTCATCAACTTGTCGATTAACGGACTGAAACGACCGGATGTCGTACCACGCGCGCATCACATAGCCATTTCGGGTGGCCTCTAGCGATGTCTTCCTCTTGTGGCACGAATTACACAAAGGTCTGAGGTTCTGCGGACGAAGTGGCAGCCGGTCCGGCTACGGCGGTCATTCCATCGACGGCGGTTCCATCGGTCCAGCAAACAGTGCGCGGTCGAAGAACGAATCGTCCAGTTCCAATATCTCATCGTCGCCCAGAAGGATCACGACTAACTGTCGTGAACCGTTCCCAGGCACGTCTGCGACTTCCGCGATGGTTTGCTTCGGCGTCCGGTCGTCCGTAAATCGCACCCAATAGTAGCCTGGCACTACGGGTCGCGTGTCTCTCCACTCCATAACTTTTACCCCTTAATCTGGCGTAATCGATCGCTACCGCATCGCCAACTTTATCGCCGCGGTCTAGACGGCGGTTGCACCGAAGCATGAGTCTGGACCGCCGAGTCCGGCCGCGCTGCCAGCCCGTACCGACGATCATGCTGCTCATGGGGTTGGGCCAAGCTGAGCGCGAATTTCTATCATAAGCCTCATAGTTATACGTGGACCGGGTAAACGTTCTGGAAGATGGCGCGTTGAGTAAGGAGTTCAACTCAAACGCTGTTCCATGAAATGCGTCATCAGGCTGAGTAAAGCAGAGAGGTACACCTTGCAGAAAATGTCGGTGAACTATCGAGCTCGAGACGCTTGCACGCGCGCGGCAGGACTTCTGTTGCAGGGCAGCGGAATAAGTGCGCCCAAGGTTGCTGATGAACTGAAGAAACCGTCTGCCGTCGCCGATGAGGCGCGGCGGACTTTGAAGTTGACCCGCGAAAACGGACGCCTATCCTTTTGAAGAGGAGGTGCCGAAATGGGCAAGCATCGTACCCCGTACCCGGCGGAATTCCGGGCGCAAATGGTTGAGCTGGTGAAGGCCGGGCGCAGGCCGGAGGAACTGGAAAAGGAGTTCGAGCCGACCGCGCAGACGATCTACAACTGGGTGGCACAGGCTGGTCGCGATGCGGGCGTGCGCCATGACGGGCTGACCACCGCCGAGCGGCAGGAACTCACGAGGCTGCGCCGCGAGAACCGGCAGTTGAAGATGGAGCGTGACATACTCTCTCACGCAGCGGCCTGGTTTGCCCGGGAGACGGGAGCCGTATCGCCGAAGGATACGGATTCATGAGAGCGAACCGGGCCCGCTGGCCCATCGCCACGATGGCGCGGCTGCTCAGGGTCTCCACGAGCGGCTATTACGCGTGGCTGGTACGGGAGCCTTCGGCACACGCATGCGGTGACGCACAGTTGCTCTCGCGCATCCGTACGCTGCATGCAAGCTCACGGGGCACATACGGTGCACCACGTATTCATGTGCAGCTGGCACGCGAAGGCATGCACGTGGGACGCAAGCGGGTGGCGCGCCTGATGCGCATGGCTGGCCTGCGTGGCGCGAGCCGGCGGCGCTGGCCGCACACCACGCGGCAACGCGCAGGGGCACGGCGTGCGCCCGACCTGGTGCGCCGGCACTTCAGCGCCGACGCCCGCGATGTGCTGTGGGTAGCAGACGCCACATACGTGCCGACCGCTGAAGGGTTCCTGTATCTGGCGGTGGTGCTCGATGTATTCAGCCGCCGCGTCGTCGGCTGGGCAATGTCAACCCATCTGTACACCGAACTGATGCTGCGTGCACTGGACATGGCGTTGCTGCAGCGGCGTCCCGAGGGGGTGATCCATCATTCGGACCAGGGCTGTCAATACACGTCCATTGCCTTCGGGAGGCGTTGCCGCGAGGCTGGCGTGCAGCCGTCAATGGGGACGGCCGGCGATGCCTATGACAACGCCATGTGCGAATCATTCTTCGGCACGCTCGAGACGGAGCTGCTGATGCGAGAACACTTCGCGACCCACGAGCAGGCCCGCGCACGCATCTTCTGGTTTCTGGAGGGCTGGTACAACATACGCCGCCTGCATAGCAGTATCGGCTATTGCTCGCCGCTCGAATTCGAAAACCTGCATTCGCAGGATCAAATGTCATCGCCGCGCGGGTTGCCCACCGCCGGGCAGCGCCATGGTCGTGACAGGCGACCCGCCGCCCGGCCGTGGACAACCCGCGACTCAACACTCCCCGGAGGTTCAACATCACACTAAACCCAACTGCAAATCTGTCCGTCGAAGCGGGTCAATCTCACTTTGGTCTGGTCGCTTCGCTCAGGAAGCGCGTTGAAGTATCGTCGTTGTCGACGCGGCGTGGTTCCCGGGCTCCTGTTCGAATCCGTAGAACGACGCAGGGGTTGTGCATAGAATCGCGTCGGTCACCGTTGCGTCCAGGCCGAGTTCCAATAGCGTCGATAACGACTCACCGTAGTTCATCACCTGTTCGTGTTGAGTATGGGGCCAGTCGCTGCCCCACATCAGCCGCTCAGCGACGAAGTGTTCGACAAGCAGGCTCGTCGCCTCACGCACAAAGTCAGAACCGGGAATCGCACATCGATAGGCGCCCGAGACCTTGACCCACACGCGGCCGGTTCTGCCATACCCGAGCAAAGTCCGGAAGCCTGGATCGTGAATTCCTTTCTCCGGGTCGGGGCGTCCAAAATGATCGACGACCACGGGTATTCCAGCTTCCAGCAACCGGTCGAGCATCGGTGCCAGGTCCTGCGCATTCCGATGTAGTTCGACGTGCCAACCCAGTCTCGACAAGCGGTCGAACAATGGCGTCCACGATTTCGTTCCCAGATCCGGCAACGCCTGCCCGATCAGATTGAGCCGTATGCCGGTTACGCCTCGAGCATGCAGCGCGGCCAACTCTTCTTCGGAAACGTCGGGCGTGACCACCGCTACGCCCCTCAAGCGATGCATGTCTCGGGACAGTGCTTGCAACAGGTAGCGATTGTCCGTGCCGAGAAAGCTCGGTTGCACCAGAACCGCGCGCCCGATGTCGTGCGTGTTCAGCAGTTGCAAATAGGTGTCGAGCGCCGCGTCGTAGTCAGGCGTGTAGCGCCGGCTATCCGTGAGCGGCAAGCCTCTCTGGAAAACGTGCGCGTGGGTGTCCACGCGGCAGAGGTGGGACTGAGCGAGCAATGCCGGGGTACTCATGGTCAGCTCCGCGGCTGGTCCAGGGTCAATCGCGCGTGGTCGACGGCATCGGGAGTCGATTCGGATACCACGCTACGCAGACGTTTGCCGCGCGTCTCGGGAAGCAGCAACACAGCGATCATCGCGAGGCCGTAAGCAATGGCCGCGTCGATTCCGATTGCCATACCGAGCGACATCGAATGACTCATGTAGCCGACGAGGACAGGGAAGCCCGCTGAGGTGATACGTCCGAAGTTGTAGCAGAATCCGACGCCGGTGCCGCGCATGTCGGCCGGATACAGTTCGTTGAAAAGCGGGCCGAGGCTCGCTGGGATGCCCGCAGCGAACAAGCCGAGCGGGAAACCCAGCACGAGCATTTGCGTGCTGGTCAGCGGCAGCATCACGTAAGCGAGAACCGTCACGATGCAGCAGAACGCGAAGAGGGCGACATTGCGCCGGCGCCCAATGCGGTCGAGCAGATAGGCGCTGGCCATGCAGCCGCACCAGAAAGCCACGATGACAACCGCCAGATAGCCACCTGTGTTCAGAACCGACAAATGCCGTTCTTTGGCAAGGAAGGTGGGCAACCAGGTCATGATCGCGTAGTACCCGCCGTGAGCGCCGGTGCCCAGCACGGCGCCAATCACGGTGGTCCGCAGCACACGCGGCTGGAAGACCTGGGTTATTTGCCCGAGCACCGAGACCTTGGGTGCCGTGCTTGCCGGTGCGACGCGCGCCGGTTCCTTCAGATTGCGCCGGACGAACAGAACAAGGCCGGCCGGCACGAGGCCGACGGCGAACATCACGCGCCATGCGGTGTCCGACGGTAACCAGGAGAATGCCGCGGCATACACCAGCACGGCCGCGCCCCATCCCACCGCCCAGGCGCTTTGTACGGCGCCCATCGCCTTGCCGCGGTGTTCGGTGCGAATGGTTTCCGCCATCAATACCGCGCCTGCTGCCCACTCGCCGCCGAATCCGAATCCTTGAAGCGCCTTGAGAACCAGGAGTTGCGGGAAGTTTTGCGCGAAGGCGCAGAGAAAGGTGAAGCCGGCAAACCAGAGGATCGTCATTTGCAACGTCCGGACGCGGCCGATGCGGTCCGACAACGCCCCTGCGATCCAGCCGCCGAGTGCCGAAGATATCAACGTCACGCTGCTGATCGCGCCGGCCTGCGTATGGTCGATGCCGTACGCGGCAATGATCGCGGGGATAGCCAGGGTGAACATCTGCACGTCGAGTGCGTCGAGCCCCCAACCCGCAAAGCACCCCCAAAAGGTGTTGCGTTCCAGGGGCGTGCCCTGCTTGTACCACGTGAACATAGCCGTCTCCGTTATGTTTATCATGTAGTCATATATATGACTGTATGAATGGTGATCGCAAAGCCATGAAAAGTCATTGAGTATTAACCCTTGCTCACGTCGCCGTCGCGGGATGTTGTACAGTAGTTACTCCTCTGAACAACTATATGAATACTATGGAAGCGGCCTCTTTCGTGACCAAGCCGGATGATCGGTTGCCCCGTTATCAGCAATTGCGTGACGACCTGGTCAGCCGCATTGCCGCAGGTGAATGGGCGCTGGAGGAAGCCATCGCCACAGAGGCGGAGTTGGGGCAGTTCTATAACGTCTCCACTGGAACGGTTCGTAAGGCGATTGATCTGCTCGTTGCCGACGGCGTGCTCACGCGCAGCCAGGGCAAGGGCACATTCATTCGCCGGCCCCGTTTCGATTCGTCGCTGTTTCGCTTCTTTCGTTTCAAGTCGCGCGACGGCGAACCGGTGCGGCCGACAGCGCGCGTCCTCAAGCGCGAAGTCGTGAAGCCTGGGGACGAAATTCGCTCTACTTTGCGGATGAAAGCCTCTGAGAAAGCAATCCACCTGTCGCGTGTGCGCTTGATCGAAGGCCAAGCGGTTCTGTCTGAAGAAATCTGGTTGCCGCGCGCGCGTTTCGAACCCTTGGCCACGTTGCCGCTCGGCGATTTCGAGGACTTGCTGTATCCGTTGTACGAGCGTCTTTGCCGGCAGATCGTGGCGTCCGCTACGGAAATTCTAAAAGTGGAACAAGCCACGTCTGACGACGCCTCGCTTCTTAATGTAGCGGTCGGCAGCCCTGTCATTCAGGTCCACCGTGTCGCATCAGACTTCGCGGGCACGCCGTTCGAATGGCGCAGCACGCGCGGAGCCGCCACGACGTTCCAGTACCAGGTGGAAATCCGCTGAGTCGGCGACACGCTGGCGCATCTCAACCTTACTCCGCTTTTTGAACACAGCGCCGCCAGGATCGCTGAGGTCGTTCGCGCCTATTCGGGTATCACCCCATGGCGTCCAATGTCAGTTCATATAAACATATATATGACTACATCAATCCGGCCGTTTTCTCGATTTCGCTCGACGTAGCGGCGAACATGCCGCTGGGCGAGTGTCGATGGCGGCCGGCGAGAAAACCGGAGCGGACATGTCTACGCAGGCAGGATTTGAGCAGCAGGTAATGAGAAAGATGGCGTGGCGGCTGATGCCGCTTCTGATTGTCATGTTTCTGATTTCGTTTATCGACCGCCAGAACGTCGGTTTCGCCAAACTGGAGATGGTGCATGCCCTCGGCATGACGGAAGCGTCATACGGGCTGGGGGCCTCACTGTTCTTCATCGGCTATCTCGTCTTCGAGGTGCCCAGCACGCTGGCATTGCATCGTTTCGGCGCGCGGACCTGGCTCGCCCGCATCATGATGACCTGGGGTGTGGTCACGGTGCTGATGGCGTTCGCGCGTTCGCTGCCTGTCTTCTATTCCTTTCGCTTCGCGCTGGGCGTCGCCGAAGCCGGTTTTTATCCCGGCGTCATCTACTACCTCACGCAGTGGTTCCCACAAAGCTATCGCACCAAAGTGCTGGGGTTCTTCACGCTAGGCAGTTCGCTCGCCAACATGCTGGGCTCGCTGGTCGGCGGTCTTCTGCTGACGTTGGGCGGTACGTGGGGCTTTGCGGGTTGGCAGTGGGTGTTTATCGCCACCGGCATTCCCGCCATTCTGATTGCGTTCGTCGCGCTCAAATTTTTGCCGAATTCGGTGCAGGACGCGCCGTTCCTTTCGCAACAGGAGAAGGACGTCGTTGTCGCCGCGCTCAAGCGGGAAGCGTCGGATGATGCCAAGGCGACGCGGCCTTGGGGGGCGTTGCTCGATCCGAAGGTACTCATGTTCGCGCTGACGTACATGCTGATGTCGACGTCGTTGTACGGGGTGACCTACTGGATGCCGACGCTGCTGAAAAGCGATGGCGTGTCGTCGTCGCTGAACGGTGTGTTGAACATGATTCCGTGGGCGCTTGCGACATTGCTTCTGCTGTGGCTGCCCGGCAAGCTCAAGCGTGAGCGCGTCGTGTTGAGGGCGATGAGTGTGGTGGCCGGCATCGGTGTCGTTTGCTTTGCGTCGAGCCTTGTTTTGCCGACCGCGTCGATGCGTTTTGCCGCGCTGTGTCTGGGCGGGGCGTGTATTCCGCTGCTCTATCCGTGTTTCTGGTCGTTGCCCCCGCGGCTCTTCTCCGGTGCAAGAGCCGCGGCGAGCGTGGCGGCGATCAACGCGATCGGCAATCTGGGCGGCTTTGCCGGGCAGAACCTGATGCCTTATGTCGGCAAGGCGGCGCGCAGCCCTGTTGCGCCGATGCTGGTGCCTACGGCGTGCCTGTTCGTGCTGGGAATCGGCACGGCGTTAGCCGCGCTGATCGGCGCGCGTCGCAGAATGACGCCCGAGTCGGCCACGATTCGTCCGACGTAGGTCGCGCCAGCGCGGCGCCGAAGGGTTCATCCGTCCGTGCGGACGGATACCACCTCACGGACGAAACAGATCGAATCCGGCCAGCGCGACAACCCCACTTACCACGATCAGCGCTACCGAATGCTGTCCGAAGTAAAGAAGCGCCGCGGCCGACCAGGTCGTCGCCGTGAATGCTGCAATGCGTTTCATGCTCTAAAACCCCAATGCTATAGCCAGCAATCCGCTGACCACCCCACACACCACTACCGCCAACGCTACCACGGTCAGCACGCGCTTGGGAAACGAACGTCCGAGCATGGCCATCGACGGCACGCTAATGAGCGGCAGCGTCATCAGCAAAGCGCCGGCCGGCCCGGCGGCCATGCCGAAGGAGAGCATGGCCTGAATGATCGGCACTTCGCCCGCGGTCGGAATCACGAACAACGTGCCGGCGATCGCCAAAGCGACGATCCACAGCAGGCTGTTATCGATGCCGGGCCCGATGTGCGGAAACAGCCATGCCCGCGCCGCGCCGAGAATCAGCACGAGCACGATGTATTCAGGAATCAGCCGCAGCGTCATGGTGCCGAGGATTTTCACCCAGCGCGTGAACGCGGTGCCTGGATCGTCGCCGGAGACCAGTTGCGCCATCGCTTCGCGCGACGCTTCGGCTTCTTTCGGCGTGACCATGCGGTTCACCAGATAGCCGAGTCCGAACACCATCACGAGGCCTAGGGCGAGCCGCAAGCCCATCCATTGCCAGCCGAGCACGAAGCCCATGAAAATCAGCGTGGCCGGGTTAAGCGCCGTATTGCCCAGCCAGAACGCGATCGCCGCGCCCGGTGCCGCCTGACGGGCGCGCAAACCGGCCACGACCGGCGCCGCGCAGCACGTGCACATCATGCCCGGCAACGACATCAGACCGCCCTTCACCACGCTGCTGAAGTCGGTCCGGCCGAGCGCGCGCGCGACCCACTGCGGCGGAATCAGCGCCTGCACCGCCGAGCCCAGCAGAAGGCCCAGCACCATCGCCTGCCAGATCGCCTTGCCGTAGGCCAGCGCGTAATCGATGGCGGCCTGCCACGAGGCCGCCGGCGCGCTCGACGACGTACCCATCAGGATCGACTTGCCGATGGAATGCTGGCTCGCGGCGACGAAGGCGCGGTTGTAGTACGGGAACCACTTCACATAGAAGAGGCCGACGACGGCGATCAGCAGAAACACGATCCAGCCAAGGGCGACACGGGGCTGCCGAAGGGTTGATTGCATGGTGAATGGTCTTATTTAGTTTTGAATCAGAGGGTGGCGAGCGCGCTGTTATCGAGTTGAGCGAGGAGTGCTTTTGCCTGCTCAACGACATCGGCGTCGTTGGGCCGAAAATTCATTTGCAGCGCACGCGGCAGTTGGACGAAATGCTGATGGCTGCTGCGCGAATACGCCGGATCATAGTGCCGTTCGATCAGCTCACGGGCGAGTTCGGCGCGGCTATTTTCATCGACGAGGCGTTGCCAGCCCGTGACACGCTCCCGGCTATGCAGACCGATCATCTTCTGCAATTGCCCTTTCAGCGCCTCGGGATCGTCGAACAGATGCGCATAGTCGTGCAGCAGGAACGCCGCGCGGTCTTCGTGGCTCGATAACACTTCGACGCAGGCGCCTTGGTGAAACGTTTCGAGGAGCGCGAGCGGCAGCGAAATCGAACCGATCCGCCGGCTCTCTGCTTCGACGAATACCGGCCGCTTGGGGTCGAACCCGCGCAGGGCGGTCACCAGCAGCGTGTCGAAGCGCTTTTGCGACGGCTGCGCAACGCCCGCCCATGCGCCCAGCAATGAGCCGCGGTGGGCCGCTAGGGCTTCGAGGTCCAGCGTCTGCGCGCCCGCCTGGTTCAGCGCTTCGAGCAGGCGCGTCTTGCCGCTGCCCGTCGGGCCCACCAGCGCGATGTAGTTGAACGTCGTCGGCAACGCGTCGAGGGTGTCCAGCGTCGCGCGCCGGTAGCCTTTATAACCGCCATCCAACTGACGTGCCTGCCAGCCGATCATATTGAAGAGCGTCGTGACCGAACCCGAGCGTTTCCCGCCGCGCCAGCAATAGATCAGTGGCCGCCAGTTGCGCGGCCGATCGGCGAAAGTGGTTTCCAGGTGATGCGCGATGTTGCGCGCAACCAGCGCCGCGCCGATCCGCGTGCCTTCGAACGGCGAGACTTGCTTGTAAGTCGTACCGACCAGCACCCGCTCTTCGTTGCTCAGCACAGGCGCATTGAGCGCGCCGGGAATGTGGTCTTCGGCGAATTCGAGAGGCGTGCGCACATCGATGATTTCATCGAAATCACCGATTTGATCGAGGCTGACAAGTAGATTTTTCAAGGGGTTACGGACGAAACGAACCGGCGGGAGGAGCGAAATTATCGCATGCGCCGTCAATACCGGCTGGCGGGCCGTTTAGCCTGGCTTCCAGGCCCAACGCCTCGCATCGCCCGTAAAACCCCGCCCGCGCCTCAGATCACTTCGACCCGCCGTTCTCCGCTGACCATTTCGCCGATCACGCATGCCTCGTCGAAACCGTCGTCGCGGAACAGGGCAAGCACCTCGTCGACCGCTTCCGGCGCGCACGAAACCAGCAGGCCGCCCGAGGTTTGCGGATCGGTGAGCAGGGTGCGGGCAGTCGACGGCAATGAGGTCGGCAACACGATGTCCTGGCCGTAAGCGTCCCAGTTACGCCCCGAAGCGCCCGTAAAAATGCCGGCCTGGGCGAAGCTGACGACGTCCGGCAGCCAAGGCAGATCCGCATAGCGCACGCGGGCGGTCAGATTCGAACCGCGGGCCAGTTCCAGCGTGTGGCCCAGCAAGCCAAAACCGGTGATGTCCGTGAGGGCATGTACGCCGTCGAGCGTGGACAGCGGCGCGCCCGGCCGGTTGAGCTTGGTGGTGGCCGCGATCATCGCGGCATAGCCGTTCGAATCGAGCCGGTCTTTTTTCAACGCCGCCGACAGCACGCCCACGCCCAGCGGTTTGCCGAGGATCAGCACGTCGCCCGCCCGCGCACCGGCATTGCGTTTGACACGCCGCGGATCGACCACGCCGATTGCCACCAGGCCGTAAATGGGTTCCACCGAATCGATCGAATGGCCGCCGGCGAGGGGGATGCCGGCTTCGGAGCAGACGGACTCGCCGCCCTTTAGCACAGCCGCGATCACGTCATGCGGCAGCACATTGATCGGCATGCCGACGATCGCCAGCGCCATGATCGGCTTGCCGCCCATGGCGTAGACGTCGGACAGCGCATTGGTTGCGGCGATACGGCCGAAGTCGAACGGGTCGTCGACGATCGGCATGAAGAAGTCGGTGGTGGCGACGATTGCCTGCTCGTCGTTGAGCCGGTAGACGGCAGCGTCGTCGGCGGTATCGTTGCCGACCAGCAGGTCGGGAAAGAACGGCAACGGCGCGCTGCGCTTGAGCAGATCGGCAAGCAGGCCGGGGGCGATCTTGCAGCCGCAGCCGCCGCCGTGCGACAGGCTGGTCAGGCGGGGCGACTGGATGGTGTTGGCGGTGGTATCGGTCATGGGTGCGGATTTCCGGCTCTGAATCACGACATTATGATGGTTGTTTCGGCACGGCGTCGGCACGGCGGACGCGCGCCGCATGGGGCCGTTGCAGCGGCAATCCGCCAGGCGCGGTTAAAAGAGCGCCTACGGGGGCGCATCGCTTCGTTGCCGCAATTGCCCGCCAAAGGGTTGCACCCTTGGCTGCAAGACTCTATTTGGGGTTCTATAATAAATTTCAGTACCCCACAATAGCCGAGGCGATCACATGTCTCACATGTCCCGGCGACAATTTCTGAAGGTTTCCGCCACCACGCTCGCCGGATCAAGCTTGGCCCTCATGGGCTTCTCTCCGGCCCCGGCGCTAGCCGAAGTCCGTCAGTACAAACTGTCGCGTACTACTGAAACCCGCAATACCTGCCCGTATTGTTCGGTGGGCTGCGGCATCCTGATGTATGGACTCGGCGACAATGCCAAGAATGCAAAATCCAGCATCATCCACATTGAAGGCGATCCCGACCACCCGGTGAATCGCGGCACGTTGTGCCCGAAGGGCGCGAGCCTGATCGACTTCATCCACAGTCCGAGCCGTCTGAAGTATCCGGAGTACCGCGCGGCCGGATCGAACGAATGGAAGCGGATTTCCTGGGAAGACGCGCTCGATCGTATCGCCAAACTCATGAAGGAAGACCGCGACGCCAATTTCGTCGAGACGACGGAAGACGGCAAAAAGATCAACCGCTGGCTGACCACCGGCATGCTCGCAGCATCGGCCGGTAGCAATGAAGTGGGATATTTGACGCACAAGACGGTCCGCAGTCTTGGCATGCTCGCATTCGATAATCAGGCACGTGTCTGACATGGCCCGACGGTGGCAGGTCTTGCCCCGACGTTTGGCCGTGGAGCGATGACGAACCATTGGGTCGACATCAAGAACGCGGATGTGATTCTGGTGATGGGCGGTAATGCGGCCGAGGCACACCCGTGTGGTTTCAAGTGGGTCACGGAAGCGAAGGCGCACCGCAAGGCAAGATTGATCGTGGTCGATCCGCGCTTTACGCGTACGGCATCGGTCGCGGACTATTACGCGCAGATCCGGACCGGCTCGGACATTGTGTTCCTGGGCGGGGTGATCAACTATTTGCTCACCAACGACAAGATTCAACACGAGTACGTCAAGAACTACACGGACATGCCGTTTATCGTTCGTGAGGACTTTTCGTTTACTGACGGTCTGTATTCCGGCTACAACGCGGACAAGCACGACTACGACAAGAGTTCGTGGGACTACGAACGCGGCGACGATGGCTTCGCCAAAGTCGATCCGACGTTGCAGAACCCGCGCTGCGTTTATCAGCTGATGAAACAGCATTACTCGCGCTATACGCCCGAGCAGGTCGAAAATGTCTGCGGCACGCCGAAGGAGAAATTCCTCAAGGTCTGCGAAATGCTGGCATCGACGGCCGTCCCAGGACGTGCCGGCACGATCCTGTATGCGCTCGGCTGGACCCATCACTCGGTGGGCTCGCAAATCATCCGCACGGGCGCGATGGTGCAATTGCTGCTGGGCAATATCGGCATTGCGGGCGGCGGCATGAATGCGCTGCGCGGCCACTCGAACATTCAGGGCTTGACGGACCTCGGTCTGATGTCGAACCTGTTGCCGGGTTACATGACCTTGCCGATGGAGGATGAACAGGACTTCGACGCCTTCATCACGAAGCGTGCGACCCAGCCCCTGCGGCCGAACCAGCTCAGCTACTGGCGCAACTATCGTGCTTTCCACGTCAGCTTCATGAAGTCGTGGTGGGGCGATAACGCGACCGCCGAGAATAACTTCGGCTACGACTATCTGCCGAAGCTCGATAAGTCATACGACATGCTGCAGGTTTTTGAGCTGATGAATCAAGGCAAGATGACCGGCTACATCGCGCAGGGCTTCAACCCGCTGGCCGCGGCGCCGAACAAGGCGAAGATCGGCGCGAGTCTGGCCAAGCTGAAATGGCTCGTCATCATGGATCCGCTCGCCACCGAAACCTCCGAGTTCTGGAAGAACTTCGGCGAGTTCAACGACGTCGATCCCGCGACGATCCAGACGGAAGTGTTCCGTCTGCCCACCACGTGTTTCGCGGAAGAACGCGGTTCGCTGGTCAGTTCCAGCCGCGTACTGCAATGGCACTGGCAGGGCGCGGACGGTCCGGGCGAAGCGAAGAGCGACCTGGAGATCATGTCGGGGCTCTGGCTGCGCATTCGTAAGGCCTATCAGGAAAACGGCGGCAAGTATCCCGATCCGATTCTCAACATGAGCTGGCCGTATTCGGACCCGGAAAGCCCGACGCCTGAAGAAATCGCCATGGAGTTCAACGGCAAGGCGCTGGCCGACCTGACTGACGCCACCGACAAAACCAAGGTGCTCGCTAAAAAGGGCGAGCAGTTGGCGGGTTTCGCGCAGCTTCGGGACGACGGCAGCACGGCAAGCGGTTGCTGGATCTTCTGCGGTGCGTGGACCGAGGCGGGCAACCAGATGGGCCGCCGCGACAACTCCGACCCGACCGGCATCGGCAATACGCTGGACTGGGCGTGGGCGTGGCCCGCGAACCGGCGGATTCTGTATAACCGTGCTTCGTGCGACGTCAGCGGCAAGCCGTTCGACCCCACGCGCAAGCTGATCGCGTGGAATGGTAAGGCGTGGACCGGAGCGGATATTCCTGACTTCAAGGTCGACGAACCGCCTGAAAACGGCATGAATCCGTTCATCATGAATCCGGAGGGCGTGGCGCGCTTCTTCTCGCGCGACGGTCTGGTGGAAGGTCCATTCCCCGAGCACTACGAACCGTTCGAAACGCCGCTCGGTTACAACCCGCTGCATCCGGACAACAAGGCGGTTGTCAGCAATCCGGCGGCGCGCGTGTTCCCGGACGATCGGGCTGCCTTCGGCACGCATGAGAATTTCCCGCATACGGCCACCACCTATCGTCTGACCGAACATTTCCACTACTGGACCAAGCACGCGCGTTTGAACGCGATCATTCAGCCGCAACAGTTCGTGGAGATCGGCGAGGATCTGGCGAAGGAAGTGGGCGTGGTCGCTGGGGATCGCGTGAAGGTGTCGTCCAACCGCGGGCACATTATTGCCGTGGCGCTCGTCACCATGCGGATCAAACCGCTGATGATCGAAGGGAAAAAGGTCCAGACAGTCGGGTTGCCGTTGCATTGGGGCTTCAAGGGACTCGCCAAGCCGGGCTATCTCGTCAATACGCTGACGCCTTCCGTGGGCGACGGGAATTCGCAAACACCGGAATTCAAGTCGTTCTTGGTTAAGGTCGAAAAGGCATAGGGGGAAGAGATGGCACTGCAATCGCTGGATATCAAACGTCTCTCCGCCACGACCTTGCCGGAGCCGCAGGTGCGCGAGCCGGCGACGGGGACGGTCGCCAAGCTCATTGATGTGTCGAAGTGCATCGGCTGCAAGGCATGTCAGACGGCCTGTATGGAGTGGAACGATCTGCGCGATGAAATCGGCACGACGACCGGCATCTATGACAACCCACGCGATCTGTCAGAGCATTCGTGGACTGTCATGCGGTTCTCGGAGTACGAGAACACCGAGGGCGATCTCGAGTGGCTGATCCGCAAGGACGGCTGCATGCACTGCGAGGATCCGGGTTGTCTGAAGGCGTGTCCTTCGCCCGGCGCGATCGTGCAGTACACGAACGGCATTGTGGATTTTCACGAGGAAAACTGCATCGGCTGCGGCTACTGCATAACCGGTTGCCCGTTCAACGTGCCGCGCATTTCGAAGAAGGACCACCGCGCGTACAAGTGCACGCTGTGCTCGGACCGGGTGGCTGTCGGTCAGGAACCCGCGTGCGTCAAGACCTGCCCGACCGGCGCAATCATGTTCGGCACCAAAGAGGACATGAAGCAGCAAGCGGCGGATCGAATTGTCGATCTGAAGGAGCGCGGTTTCCAGAACGCCGGCTTGTACGATCCTGCCGGCGTGGGTGGCACGCACGTGATGTACGTGCTGCACCACGCCGACAAAGCCAACCTGTACCACGGCTTGCCGCAGAATCCGAAGATCAGCGCGATGGTTTTGCTGTGGAAGGGGCTGGCGAAACCGTTGGCGCTGGCAGGTATCGCGTTTGCTGCGCTAGCCGGGTTCTTCCACTACACGCGCGTCGGTCCGAACGAGGTGACGGCGGCGGAAGAGGCCGAAGCACAGCACGAAGCTGACGAAGCACGCCGTTCGCGGGAGGCATCCGATGAAGCACGCTGAAAACCATGAAGACGTGGTGCTGAAAGACGTGAAGGGCAATAGTCTGATCCAGCGCTACACGCCGAATGAACGGACGAATCACTGGATCACCGCCATCACGTTCGTCTTGCTGGCGCTCTCCGGCCTCGCCATGTTTCATCCGGCGATGTCCTGGCTCTACGCGATCTTTGGCGGGGGGCAATGGACGCGGATTCTGCATCCGTTTGTCGGCTGTGTGATGTTCTTGTCGTTCCTGATTCTTGCGTTGCGCTTCTGGCATCACAACACTCTCGACCGCGCGGACATCCAGTGGATGAGGCAGATCGACGACGTGCTCAACAATCGTGAGGACAAGCTCCCCGCGATCGGAAAGTACAACGCCGGTCAAAAGCTGCTATTTTTCACCATGGTGATTTGCCTGCTGCTGTTGCTGGCGAGCGGCATTGTGATCTGGCGGCGCTATTTCTCGCTCTATTTCCCGATCGAGATCATCCGCCTCGCGGCGCTGGTTCATGCTGCGGCGGCGTTCGTGCTGATCGTCGGTATCGTCGTGCATATTTATGCGGCGTTGTGGGTCAAGGGCTCGATCGGCGCGATGACGCGCGGTACCGTGACCTACGGCTGGGCGAGAAAGCATCATCCGAACTGGTTCAAGGAAATAATCGACAAGTAACGCGGCGCGGATTGAGGCGCACCGCACCCCGAGCCGCCGCTCCTGTTCGACGAACTGCGGCGGCTCTTCAGTTTTAGCGCAATTGTCAGAGGTTGATACTTTGGTTCAGCGCATTCTTGAAGCCGGCGATATCGAGTCGCTCGATCACACGGCGATCCCCCGCATCCGTACGCCGGAACGGCTGGCGGTCTTTTCGGCGCGCGCCGCGCGGCTGCGTCAACTGGCGGCACTCAACAATCCGATCGCCGGCTATTTGCGTCTGATGGCCGTGCTGGCGGACGCGCAGCAAGCCGTGATCACCGGCTTCAAGGCGAAACCGCCCAGCGCCGAGCTGATTGCGAGCGCACAACAGCATTCCATGCCGCTGATTCCAGCGCTCTCAGGCGTGCGCGATCCGGCGTGGCACGACGTTTTGCTGCAATTGGTCGACAAAGTGCAAGCCGCCGGTCCGCTCACACCGCCTCTCGATGCGCTCCTCGCCAGGCTGCGAATACTCGATCAAGCCACGCTCGACAGCCAGGCCGATGCGATCTTCGCGCAGCGTTTCGAGGAAATCGATCCGGCGAGCGCGCCATTCATCATGGCCGCGCTGCAAGTGGTCTGGACCGACCTCGCCGCTGATATCGACAAACGCGAGGTACCGTACATCGAAACGCTCGGCCTGTGTCCGATATGTGGATCGCATCCGGTGGCGAGCATGGTGCGCGTGGGCGGTGCGTATGACAATTACCGTTACCTGCAATGCGGTTTGTGTGCGACGGAGTGGCACATGGTCCGCGCAAAATGCTCGAACTGCGATTCGACCAAAGGCATTGCTTATCACGCCGTCGGCTCGCAGGACGCCGACGAGACCACCCGGGAAGCCGAGTCGAAGAATGCAGCCTTGAAGGCGGAGTCGTGCGACGAATGCCATACTTACCGGAAGATCGGCATTCAGTCGAAGGACTACGATTTCGAACCGTTCGCGGACGATCTCGCCAGTCTGACGCTGGACCTGCTGATGGGGGCGGAAGGTTACCGGCGCGCGTCGCCGCATCCGTGGCTGTGGCCGGAGCAGGCCGACAGCGCGGCTGAGTCTTCCGGCGTATCGGACTGAAGCGCGACTGAAGTCTGACTGAAGAACAAGGATTGCCTCGTGAGCGATGTAACCGGCTCTGAATTGCGGGCGCTGATGGCGCGGGTGCCGTCGGTGGAAAAGGTGATGGCGTCGACTGAGTTTGCGGTGTTGCTTACCGAGTTCGGCCGCACGCAGGTTTTGGATGCGCTGCGTCACGCGCTCGATAGCTGGCGCGCCAGCGCGCAGTCCGGCGATGCGTCGGTGAGCGCGCTCGATGTCGCGCAACTGCAGGGTTCGGTCGGGGCTGCGCTGCGCCGGCGCAACGAGGCCCGCTTGCGCAGTGTCTTCAATCTGACCGGCACCGTGCTGCATACCAACCTCGGCCGCGCCTTGCTGCCGGACGAAGCGGTGCAAGCCGTCATGAAGGCGCTCACGCAACCGGTCAACCTCGAGTTCGATCTCGGCAAGGGCAAGCGTGGCGACCGCGACGATCTGATCGACGAACTCATTTGTGAACTCACCGGCGCCGAAGCGGCCACCGTCGTCAACAACAATGCCGCCGCCGTGTTGCTCACGCTGTCTGCGTTGGCGTCGAAGAAAGAAGTGATCGTGTCGCGTGGCGAGCTGGTTGAAATCGGTGGCGCGTTTCGCATTCCCGACATCATGAGCCGCGCGGGCGCCAAGCTGCGCGAAGTCGGCACGACCAATTGCACACATCTGAAGGACTACGATGAAGCCATCGGTCCGCAAACCGCGCTGCTAATGAAAATTCACGCGAGCAATTACGCGATCAACGGATTCACCAAAGAGGTCGGCGTCGATGCCATCGCGCCGCTCGCTCACGCGCGCGGTATCGCTGTTGCCGTGGACCTCGGCAGCGGCACGCTGGTCGATCTGACGCAATGGGGCTTGCCGCGTGAGACGACGGTGCGCGAAACCATCGAAGCCGGCGCGGACCTTGTCACGTTCAGCGGTGACAAATTGCTGGGCGGCCCACAGGCGGGTTTGATCGTCGGCCGGCGCGATCTGATTGCGAAGATCAAGAAGCATCCGCTCAAGCGCGCGCTGCGAGTCGGCAAACTGACGCTCGCGGCGCTGGAGCCCGTGCTGCAGATGTATCGTGCGCCGGAAATGCTTGCTGAACGGCTGACAACGCTGCGTTTGCTCACGCGCCCGAGTGACGACATCCGGCTCACCGCGGAGCGGGTACAGCCCGCGTTGCAGCGCGCGGCGGGCGAACGCTACGCCGTGGTAGCCGAGCCCATGTTCAGCCAGATCGGCAGCGGCGCGTTGCCTGTCGATGTGCTGCCGAGCTACGGCCTCGTCATCCGGACTGCTGACGGCAAGCGCGGCGGCCGTCAACTGCTCACGCTCGAGAAGCGCTTGCGCGAGATGGCGCGGCCGGTCATCGGCCGTATCGCGGACGATGCCTTGCGCCTCGATCTACGCTGTCTCGAAGCCGCCGATGAAGCGCAATTGATCGAGCAACTGAAGGGCGTACACGCATGATCGTAGGTACGGCCGGGCATATCGACCACGGCAAAACGAGTCTGGTGAGAGCGCTGTCGGGCGTCGACACGGATCGTCTGAAGGAAGAAAAGGCGCGCGGCATTTCGATCGAACTGGGCTATGCGTATGTGCCGCTCGAAAACGGCGACGTGCTCGGCCTGATCGACGTGCCGGGCCACGAAAAGCTCGTCCATACGATGACCGCGGGCGCAAGCGGGATCGATTTCGCCCTGCTCGTGATCGCTGCCGACGACGGCGTGATGCCGCAAACGCGCGAGCATCTGGCGATTGTGGAACTGCTCGGCATCAAGCGCGGCGCGATAGCGCTGACCAAGATAGACCGTGTTGATGCGCAGCGGTTGCAGGAAGTGCATGGCGAGATCGCTGCGTTTCTGAGCGGTAGCGTACTGCAGGACGCGCCGATATTCGATACCAACGCCGTAAGTGACGATGACCCTGGCGTGGCCGCCCTGAAGGCGCATTTGCACACAGCGGCAGCAGCGTGGTGCATGAAGCGCGATGACGGCCTGTTCCGTCTCGCGGTCGACCGGGTTTTCACCCTCGCGGGCCAAGGCACGATCGTGACAGGGACCGTGGTGTCGGGGCGCGTCGCGGTAGGCGACAGGATGCTGCTTGCGCCGAAAAATCAGCCGGTGCGCGTGCGCAGCATTCATGCGCAGAATTGTCCGGCCGAGACCGGACGGGCAGGTGAGCGGTGCGCGTTGAATCTTGCAGGCATTGAGAAGAGCGCAATCGATCGCGGCGACTGGATCGTCGATCCGCGTCTGTCGCAAGCCTCGGAACGCATCGACGTCATGCTGACGTTGCTCGCCGATGCACCGTTGACGCTGGAGCATTGGGCGCCACTGCATGTGCATCTGGGCTCACAGCATCAGGTGGCGCACGTCGCGTTGCTCGATGGCGAAGCGCTTGGCGCAGGTCAATCGGCGCGCGTGCAACTCGTATTCGAGCGGCCGGTGTGTGCGCTTCCCGGCGACCGCTTTGTCGTGCGCAATGCGCAGGCTAATCGCACGGTTGGCGGTGGTCATGTGCTCGATCCGTTTGCGCCTTCGCGCAAGCGTCGCTCGGTTGAGCGATTCGCGTGGCTCGATGCGATTCAGATCATGCTCGACACCGGCGCGCTGGATTCGCTCCTGGCAAGGGCTCCGTATGGGTTGTCCCGTTCGTTGCTGGAAAGGCTGACGGGCATGCCGGCGCGCGCGCTCGAGTTGCCGTCTAACACGCGTCTCGTGGAGCTTCCTGGTAATGACGCGTTGTTGATCACCGATGCGTCATGGCAGGCGCTGGCCGCGCGGCTGATCACGACGCTAAAGCAGTACCACGAACGCTCGCCAGACGAACTGGGCCCGGATGGTTCGCGCTTACGACGGATCGCAGCGCCGCTCGTCGAGGACGTGCTATGGCGCGCGCTGGTTGACGATGCTGCGGCACGCGGCGAGATTGTCAGACACGGGCCGTGGTTGCATCTGCCGGACCACGCGGTGACGCTCGACGACGCCGACCGTGCACTCGCGGCGGTGCTGCTGCCGGCGCTGAAAGAGGGGCGTTTCGATCCGCCCTGGGTGCGTGATCTGGCAAACGCGCATGGCGTATCCGAAGACCGCGTGCGGCAGTTGCTGCGTAAGCTCGCGCGGCAGGGCGAGCTTTTTCAGGTTGTGCGCGACCTCTTTTATCACCACGAGGTGATTCGTGAACTGGCTTTGATTGCGGGTTCCGAAGCGCAGAAGAATGCGGGTACGGTAGCGGCTGCGCCGTTTCGCGATGTCACTGAACTGGGTCGAAAGCGCGCGATTCAGCTTTTGGAGTTCTTTGACCGCGTTGGGTATACTCGCTTCCACCGTGGCCTGCATCTGATGCGCACGGATACGCGTTGGCTTGATCTGCTTTGATTCAGCGGTTGAGCTGCAATGCGTAGATCAAGTAGTTCTGTACCGGATCTAAACCATTTGCGACTTGTAGTGGCGTCTGCTTACGGCATGAACGTATGTGTGAACGAGCGTGTGCGGCGAACGTCTTAATCGAGAAGAATTCCAAAAATAAGAAAAGACAAGGCGCCGCGCTCAATAACTGGAGATCCTCGCATGATCGACGTCGGCTGTTGGCCGACGCCAAACGGCCACAAGATCTTGATCTTTCTTGAAGAGTCCGGGCTTCCCTACCGAATCTGCGTCGGTGGGAAGAAGAGGTCCGGCGGCGCCCAGCAACCATTCAAACCTATCTCATTGCGGCTCATCTGGCCACGGAGAGGAAGCATTGAGTATACCGACGCTTCCCAACCCGAAGGACGCGGCGAGTTCCGGCCCTTTCGCGAGTAAGCGTCCGACTGCGTCGCGCCGGCGTGCGGCCCATGATGCGAGTACTTCCTTGACATGCAATTCGGTGTCACCCGATAGGGCTTCGGCTAACGCAACGGCGTCATCCGCGGCTTTCGAGGTGCCGGAAGCGGTATGGGGGCGCACTGTGCAGGCGGCATCCCCAATTAACGCAACCCGTCCGACAGAAAAGCTAGGGCTTAGAGCATCGCGTATCGATTGGAAGAATGGCGCCCGCGTCTCGCGAACAAGTTGCTGGAATATAACGGGGAGGTGTTGGGTTGCCAGTTCGCACAGCTCCTCGAATGACTCGGTTGACAGGTGGCCGGGACTAATGGAGGCATGATGCTGGTGTCCATGATTGTCCGTTAGATGGCGGTGCATCGCCTCAACATTGCTTTCATTTCGATACCAAAGCCAGTTGAAACGCCGTCTACCTGGTTCCAGTGATCCGTCGAGACCGGGAATCAGGAATGCCATAAACATATATCCGGGATCTCGGAACATGGTGAAGTTATTCACGAGCGCGTCAACTTCCAGCGGCGAGAAGGCTGATTCTTCAACAATCCCTCGCCAGGCGACGTACCCCGCGAAGCTTGATTCGTAGTTTGGGAAAAGCTTCGCCCGCGTGCGAGAGCCGATGCCGTCTGCGGCGACGAGAATGTCTGCGCTTACGCTTTCTCCACGGTCAAAGTTGATCTCAATCGTTTCGGCATGCTCAGTAAATCCGACGACTTCCCGTCCGTACGAAATCCTGTCTTTCGACAGCATGGCGCAGAGCGACCGATATACGGTGTCCCAGGAGGAGAAGGGCAGTTTCTCAGGCTCCTCGGTTAGGACATTTCCATTAATGTCTATACGCCGTCGCATGATCGTTGGAACGCTGATCATTTGCTGAGTGTAGTGGCCATGCTGTTCAAGAAATTTCATCATGTGACGCAGCACAGCAACACCGCCGCCCCTCCCGCGCAGCGGGACGTCAGAGCGTTCGTACACATGCACGTCGTGTCCGATACAACTGAGCGTGAGCGCGCTCGAAAGACCTGCAATTGATCCACCAGCGATGACGATTTTCATAGGTTAAAGGATCTGAAATATGCGGGTCCCTACCCACGGAACACTGCAGGGATGCTTACTTGTGGCATCGAACAATGTAGATCGTGCAGTCAACGTGCCGCTTGCGCGGCGTGCCACGCTTACTGTCCCTACACGCGAGTTTCAATTCGATGACTATAGTATGCCGTACTCGCGCTGGGTGCGCTTTGAGCAGTCTCCTGCTTCTTCGCCCCTTCGCCGCTCCAGCAGTTGCCGAAAGCGTCCTGATAGCGGGTCTGATCGACATCTTCCGCGAACGCATGCTGTAACGCCGCGACTGTAATGCCGCATTCGTCAATGCGTTTTCTGATCCAGAGCAGATCGACCATTCGACTGGTTCACATTTAACCATCGGATCAGCGCTCGTTTTTTCAAAAATGCACGTATCAATCGAAATCAACAGTGGCTCACGCGATTCCGGCTCCATCAGTGCGTGCTATACGAAGGTAATAGTCGCTCAATCCTTTTTGTGCGATGCCGATCCCAATGCATAGCTATTCCAGCGACGTTATCCAGCCTATTCTGCTCAACACACAGCGCGGCTGCGATGCAGCGAATCGCCGCGATTTGCCAGGAGGGTACGCTCGAAAGTGGGCTCATGCGTTCAATCGCAACGTTAAGGTTGCGTTAAGGCGGATTCGTTCAGAATCGGCGCAGCGTTTCGGCGTCAAATTCGATATTGGAGGATTTCCATGCGTAGGTTTTATCAGATTGCTACTATCTTTACTTTGGTCGCTACCTCAGTCGGTACCGCGTCGGCAGCGGCGCCGCAGCCTGGTTACGTAACGATCGTTCAACTGCACGACGGCAAGCGCGTGACATGCTCCGTCAATGAGCCGGCATCAACACCATCGTCTTTGAACGACCAGCAAGCGTTGACCGCCGGCGAACGAAACGAGGCAGAAATCGTTGCTACGGCTGCCCTCCGGAGAATCCCCAGAAATCGGGGCGAGGCTGACATGACGGTCGTGCAATGCTCATAAGGAGAGCGCACGGAGCGACATCGGATCTTGTGGATGGCGCGCCGTTCGTACCACCGTGTGCAACGGCGGCACACCCGGACCGCCCTTGAACTTCTCCCACCACGGAGCAAGCGCTCAGCCAAGGTGGATTGAGTACCGTTGCTGCTTTAGTCAGGGCAGCCGTCATTAATCCAATTTTCGATTTCCTGTATCTGAGCATCAGGGACATAAGGCCCGCCTTCGGGCATTCGTGTCGCAGGACCCTTGAGGCCCGTTCGAAGAACAATGACAAGATGTGCCAGATTCCCCTTCCCATTTCAGATCACGTCCGGCTGAATGAGTTGATTGCCGTGCCCGACCGCTGCCAGAAGGGCGGCCTTTGTCGTCCACGAAAATAACGGACCGTGTCCTGACAGGTCGGGAGGGCCTCCATTTGACGGAGAATTTGCCCATGCGGAAATTGCCCCATCGAGTATTTCTTTAACTCGTAAGAACCCACGTGTGACACTACTCTGATCCATATGCCCTCCTTTTCGGATTAAGACGCTTCGCGCCGGAATACTGAAAACACATGACTCACGTCGAGTCGCTTTCCTCCAATGACTGCGAGGGAAAAACACCGCTAATTTGCGTTTGCCTGAATCAATCGTTCAAGGATATCAAATGCACGCGCGCCGATTTGAAGGCGGTGGCCATCCTGAAAGGCCTCTCGTGTTTCAAGTGAGACACGGGTACGGCCGATCTTTTCCATACAGAGCACGCCCTTTGCCGGTGGAATTGTCGCGCGCACCGGCCCACCGAACCCATCCCGGAATGTCCGAAAGAACACTGAATCCGGGTCGCACAACTGGAGCGATGAAAACTGCCGCGACAACCCCACGGTATCGCATGCACGGAATTCTCACCAGACCTACAAACAGGTGTTCGTCTTTGCTACTCGTCTGACCTGCTTATATCCAGGTATCAACGAGGGCAAGCGCCGATCGGGAGATGAATCAACGTGACACTCCATTTAAGAAGGTTTAAGTCCGCCGTCAGGACTTTTAGCTCTTCATCCCCCTAATCTGCTGATCAGTCGTGATGCCGCGTCGGTATGAAGCCGGCGCGCCACGTCGTGTACGCGAAAAAAATTCGCCAATGTCGTCGTAAACGATAAGGAAGTCAAAATGACCTCTAGTACCGGTAAAGAAATTCCTTCCGCGTCGCGTCGCAACATGTTGATGGTCGGGGCTGGCGCGGTTGCGGCAGCGGTCATCCCCGCTGTTTCCAACGCCGCAGGCACTGCATTGGGCAGCAAAACCGGCAATCATCTTGCACATACAGGAGAACGATCCATGAACTTCGTTACCACCAAGGACGGCGCACAGATTTTCTACAAGGATTGGGGCTCGGGTCACCCAGTGGTGTTCTCCCATGGCTGGCCGCTCGATGCCGATGCCTGGGACGCGCAAATGCTGTTTCTGGTGCAGAAAGGCTATCGCGTGATCGCTCATGATCGCCGGGGGCACGGCCGCTCGAGTCAAACCGCGCACGGCAACGACATGGACACCTACGCGGACGATCTTGCTGCTGTCATTAATGCGCTCGATCTGAAGGGTGCCACGCTCGTTGGCCACTCCACGGGTGGTGGAGAAATCTCGCACTACGTTGGCCGGCATGGAACAAAACGTGTCGCCAAAATGGTCCTGATCGGTGCAGTGCCGCCGATCATGCTGAAGACTGAGGCCAATTCGACTGGGCTGCCCATGTCGGTTTTCGACGGAATTCGTGCCAATACCGCGGCCAATCGGTCGCAGTTTTTCAAAGACCTTGCGGTGCCTTTCTACGGCTATAACCGGCCCAATGCAAAAGTCCAGCAAGGTGTGATCGACGAATTCTGGCGCGAAGGGATGATGGGATCGGTGCTCGGTCAATACGAGTGCATCAAGCAGTTCTCCGAGGTCGACTACACGCCGGACCTCAAGAAAATCGATGTTCCGACGCTGATCCTGCATGGCGATGACGATCAGATCGTGCCGTTGGATGACTCCGGGCGTAAGTCCGCGGAGATCGTCAAGAACGCCACGCTCAAGGTTTATCCGGGCGCGCCTCACGGCATGTGCACGACGGAAGCGGATCGCGTCAACGCCGATCTTCTTGCATTCCTTCAGTCGTAAGCTTGAGGCCGGGCGAAGCCGGTTAAAAGGCTAAGGAGATTGATGCTGCCGGGTTCTGATCCGGCAGCATGGCTATATTCCCTGCTTATTTGCGGTTTCGCCTTCTATCTGCCAGCCGCCTCCCAGCGCTTTGTAAAGCGCAACGAGGTCGAGCGCTGTATCACGCTCGCTCTGCGCCAGTTTGTCGTCGGCGGCGTACAGCGAGCGTTCGGCATCGAGCACGGAGAGGAAGTCATTGAGGCCTTGCTTGTAGAGCCGCGTCGCGATGGTCACGGCCTCCCGATCGGCGGTGACCTCGGCCGCAAGCCTCTCATGCCGTACCTTGGACTGCGCATAAGACACGAGCGCGGTCTCTACATCCCGCAGCGCACCGAGAACCGTCTGCTGGTACGCGGCGGCAGCTTGATCGGTCCGCGCTTCTTCAGCGCGCATTTCAAAGCGAACCTTGCCGGCATCGAAGATCAGCCAGTTGATGCTCGGGCCGATCGAGAAATAGCGGCTCGGCGCGGTCAGAAAAGTCGATGCATTCAGGCTCTCCAGACCCGCAACCCCGGTCAGCGAAAAGTGCGGATAAAGATCGGCTTGAGCGACGCCAATGCGGGCGTTCGCGGCGGCAATTCTGCGTTCGGCTGCGCGGATATCCGGACGGCGGCGCAGAAGGTCGGAGGGCAGACCCACCGGCACGTCAGCGATCGCCGAAGGAATCGCTTGTGGGGTATCCAACTGGGCAAGCAGTTGTTCCGGCGGTTGACCGATCAGCGCACCGATTCGATAGATGGACGCGCGTTCATTCGCCTCGAATGTCGGAATGGCGGCTTCGGTATCGGAGACTTGCGCCTGCGCACGCAGCACATCGAGACGCGAGGCCAGTCCCGCATCGAATTGCGAGCGGGTCAGCGATAGCGAGTCCTGCTGGATCGAAAGATTGCTGCGGGCGACGGCGAGTTGCCGTTGCACGCCGCGCAATTCGATGTAGTTGCGCGCGACCTCGGCGAGCAACGTCAACTCGACATCCCCGCGGTCCGCCACGATCGCCTGATACGACGCGTCAGCGGCCTCGACGCCACGCCGCTTGCCGCCGAACACGTCGATTTCCCACGATGCGTCGAAGCCGGTCTGCCATAGATTGCCGTTGGCGCCCGGACCGAGACCGCCAGGCGGCACGCCGACCGGCACATTGGCGCTGCCATGGGTCCGATCGTATTGGGCGCCGACGTCAGCGGTTGGGTATAGATCTGCTCCGGCGATACCGCGCAAGGCCCGCGCTTCGCGTATGCGTGCTTCGGCAACGGCCAGGTCGGGAGCGGAGTGCAGCGCGTCGGCCATGAGCGAGTTGAGCGTCGCGTCACCAAAGCCTTGCCACCACGAATCGTTCGATGTGGGCGACCCTTGCGAGGTGCTTGCCGCCGGGCCCGTATGTTCCGTAAAACTCGCCGGCACGACCGGTTTCGGCGGCACATAGTCCGGACCCACGGTGCATCCCGCGAGGAGCGCCGCCCATGCCGCGACGATAGCGGCGATGGGGGCGACATGGCGCCGCCGGTAAGGAGGGAGCCCCGCCGGCCGCGCTGCCGCTAGTTCCAGAAGGCAAGCCATGCCGGGCGCTCCCTGACAAAAATTTCCGTCTCGACCGACATGCCCGGCGAGATCAATTTAAGTGCTTCCCCAGGGTTGTCGAGTTCGATTTTCACCGGCACCCGCTGCACCACTTTCACGAAATTGCCCGTTGCGTTTTCCGGCGGCAGGAGCGCGAAGTGCGAGCCGGTCCCGCGTTGAATGCTGTCGACGTGACCGCGAAGCCGCAGGTCCGGAAACGCATCGACGAGGATCGTGACCTGCTGGCCCGGTCTGACGTGGGTCAACTGTGTCTCCTTGTAGTTCGCGGTCACATAGAGCTTGTCCGGGACGACCGACAACAGCGTCTGCCCGGGCTGCACAAAGTTACCCTGCTCGACGCTCTTGTTCGCGACACTGCCGGACTCGGTTGCGTAGATTTTGGTGTACGACAGGTTGAGCGTTGCCTGCTCAAGCATGGCGTGAGCCTGGGCGACGGCGGCCTCGGCCGTTTTGACCTGAGAGCGCGCAAGCGTCGCCTGCGCTTGTGACGCGTCGACCTTGACCTGGGCCGCCGTCACGGAAGCCCGCGTCCCGTCAGCGGCCGCCTTCCCCTCATCGACGCGCTCCGATGACACGGCGCGCACATCTGAGACGGATTGCAGCCGCGCCAGATTGGCGACTGCCAGTTTGGCATTGGCGCGGGCAACGTCAAGTTCTGCCTTTTGCTGGCCGATATTGGCGTCGGCCACCGCGACCTGATTGCGCGCTTCTTCGAGCTTGCCAACCGCCGCCGCGACATTGGCGCGCGCCTGATCCGCCTGAACGGCGTAGTCGCGCGGATCGAGTTCGACGAGGAGATCGCCGGCCGTCACTTTGCTGTTGTCGTTGACATGCAGTGTCTGCACGTAGGCCGGCACCTTGGGGATGACCGAGACAAGATGCGCGTCGATATAGGCGTCGTCCGTCTGCTTCTCGTAGAGGTCCGGCACGAGGAAATACGCGGCGATCGCAAGCAGCACGATCAGCGCGAGTATGCCGAGGATCACCCAGCGTCGATTGTCAGGTAACGGAGGCGGAACAGGTGCGGTGACAGGCGGTGTGATGCCGGGTTTTTGAACCGGTGGCGCTTCGCTCATCGCTGCCTCCGGCCGGGCGAATGGATCGGGTTTGGAACAGACAGGGTTAGCATGGCCGCGCTCCTTATTTTTTGGCTACCGGGGTCGGCGGAATGATGGGAACGAGGCACAGCGCGATCACGCCGACGACCGCCATGAAGGCGAACGCGTCCGCGTACGCGAGCGTGGCAGCCTGGTGTGCGCCTGCTTCGGCGAGAACGTGTAGCGCCGCGCGCTGGCTCTCGAACGGGGTATAGCCACCGCGCGCGACCAGCGTTGCGCTCACCGAAGAGAGCCAGTCTCGCGTCACCGGATTGTCGTGGCGAAGGTGTTCGAACAAGCGTGATGAATGGAGCGTCTCGCGATGCCCGATGAGAATGGTCAGCAGCGCGACCCCGAGCGACGCGCCGAATTGCCTGAAGGTCATGTACAGGGAGACACCATCGAGCAGCTTGTTCTGCTCGATTCTTGCCACCGTGCCGCTGCCCACCGCGGGCAACAACGGGGACAGGCAGCAGGCGTAAAGAATAAGCGGAGCCACATAGTAATAGCCTGGCGTGTCCGTCGTCAGCAGGCGATTGAACAGCACCATCGACGCGATCAGCATGACGAGAGCAAGCACGATCGTCTTGCGTTGGCCGATTCGCGCGATGAGGCCGACCATGAGCGGCCGGATGGCCGCCGCGGTCAACGCATAGATGCAGATGATCTGCCCGGTCTGGGTCGCGCTATGGGTATGGGTCGAGAGATTGCGCAGAAACTCGGGCAGAACGAACAGGCTACCTGACAGGATCATGCCGGTGAAGACACCGATCAACGCGGACGACAACACGTAACGGTCACGCAGCAGACCGAGCCAGAGAAGCGGCGTTCGATTCGCAGGGCTTGCCTGCCAGACGACGAATAGAAGCAGGGCCGCGCCGCCGGTCCAGGCGAGCACGCGAATATGTAGCGATCCGAACCAGTCGTCGATTTCGCCGCGATTGAGAATGATCTGAAGCGAGATCAGCGCAGTCGCGAGAAGAGCAATGCCGAGCCAGTCGGTGCTGACCACGCGCTCGGAGGCGGGCGGCGGGAGTGTCGGAAAGTAGCGGGCCAGGAGCCATATCGCGGCGGCTGCATAGAGCAGATTGGGCAGGAAGATCAGGCGCCAGTTGAAATGGTCCGTGATATAGCCGCTGACCAGAAGCCCTGCCGCACTCGACAGATAGAGCAACGTGGAAGCCTTCATCAGCGATGGGCTGCGCTGCGGTTTGGGCATCAGCACATAGATGCTCGCGCGCCACCATACGACCAGTCCCGCCCCGGCCAGCCCCTGGATGGCGCGCCAGATCAGCATCGAACTGAGATCGGGAGAGATCGCGCAACCCATCGAGGCGATCGCGAATACGACGATGGTCGAGAGCAGGAAGCGCTTGTAGCCGTAGTGCCCGGCCATCCAGATCGAGACCGGTACGCCGAGAAACAGCGCGCAGCTATAGACCGTCAGCAGCCAGCTCGCTTCGTCCGCGGACACGCCCAACGTGCCGGTCAGATCCGCCAGCACCAGGTTCATGCTGTCGAAAGTATAAAACTCCATCCCGGTGGCGAGGCCAAGGCCCGCGAGCAGCAGGCGCGTATGCGCCGGCGACATCACGAGCGCCGGCGCGGGCGGAGGTGAAGCGGGCATCGCTGCCGGCCGTGCAGTGTCACTCATGGCAGGAGCCGATCGATCTGTATTTGACAGGTGATGATCACGTAACGAGCCGCAAGACGGTATGCATCACCGTGGTGACGAGAAGCAGCGTGGCCACGGCGGCCAGATAGAGACCGCCGAACCAGCTCAGACGCCGGACGCGCGGACTCATGCTTCCCATCCCGCCTCGGGCGTCTTGCCGCGAAACGTGCGGTAGGCGAAGGCAGAATACGCGAGTACGACCGGCGTGACAATCACCGCGCCGATCAGGAGGAAGACATGGCTGAGGGTCGCCGATGCCGCGGCCCAGAGCGTGAGACGGAAGGGCACGATGTCCGGAAAAATGCCGAAGCCAAGGCCCGCCACGCCGAGTACGAACAGCGCCAGCGCCAGAAAGAAGGGACGCCCGTCGGCACGGCCGCCAATCGTGCGCAGCAGGGCGGCGCTCACGCCGAGAAACAGCACCGTGATCAGCACGAGGGCGAGCGTATGCGCGGCCCATGCGGCGCGAATGCCAGGTTGAACCCACGCCGCGGCGGCACAGGCTGCTGCGGCGAGACAGACGAAGCCCGGCACCGCCAGACGCAGGCAGCGCTCCGCGAATTGACGCAGCGCCGCTGTCGCTTTCAGATGGAGCCAGCCGGCGCCGAGGACGACATAGCCGGCGAGCACGGCGATCGCGGTCAACGCGGGGAACGGCCGGAAAACATCGAAGACGCTGCCGCCGAAGCTGTCACCAACGACGCTTACCCCCTGGATGAGCCCGCCGACGATCAGCCCCTGCATGAGCGCTGCCACGATCGACCCGACACCGAACGCCGCGTCCCAGAAGCGTCGCCCCTTCTCGATCTGGTAGCGGAACTCGAATGAGACGCCGCGCAGTCCCAGCGCCAGCAACATGACGATCAGCGGTATATAGAACGCCGGAAGCAACACGCCGTAGGCAATGGGGAAGGCGGCGAGCAGCGCGACACCGGCCATGATCAGCCAGGTTTCGTTGCCGTCCCAGGTGGGCATGATCGAATCGACCATGCGGTCCCGCAGCCGTTCGTCGGATTGCAGGAGCAGCAGGGCGCCCACGCCCAGATCGAAACCGTCCAGCAGGACGTAAAGCGACAACGCGAAGGCGGTGAACAGCGCGGAGAGCAGCGGCAGAGTCATGACGGGCTACTCCACTGGAGCCGGGTTGTGGCCGGCAGGATCATTCATCACCGCGGGCTTCAGCGCGTGCTTGAGCGAGCCGGTGGCCACCGGTTCGGACTGTGCCGCCTGTGGACCGCGCCGAATCATGCGCAAGCTGAAGATCAGGAATGCTGTCATGAAAAGCGCGTAGATGCAGACAAACGCGATCAGCGTCGAAAGCAGTACGCCTGGCGGGACAGGCGAGACGGCGTCGGCCGTGCGCAGGATGTTGTAGATCACCCAGGGCTGGCGGCCCGTCTCGGCGAGATACCATCCGCCGAGCGTCGCGATCACGCCGGACGGGGTCATCACGACGAGCGTTCGCAGGAACCAGCGTGTGGTGAAGAGCCGGCCCTGCCAGCGCAGCCACAGCGATGCAATACATACGCCGAACATGATGATGGCAAGGCCGTACATCGTGCGGAAGCCGTAGAAGACCCAACCCATGACCGGCTGGCGGTCGCGTGGCGTGTTCTTCAATCCTTCGACCCGGCCGTTCAGGCTATGGGTGAGCCAGATGCTTCCGAGGTAAGGGGTGCCGAGCGCGAAACGATTGCGCTGGTTCTGCTGATCCGGGACGATGAACCAGTAATAGGGTGCGGGCGATTGCGACTGTTTTTCCCAGAAGCCTTCGGCAGCCTGCATCTTGGCCGGCTGATGCTCGAGCATTTTCCCGTACAGCATGTCGCCGACGAAGACCTGGCAGCCGATCAGGATGGTGGCGAAGGTGAGGCCGATCGAGACCGTCCGGCGTCCGAACGCTTCATGTTCGCCGCGCAGGAGATACCAGGCGCCGACGCCGGTAACGAGGAACGAGCCCGTGATGTAGGCCGCTACCAGCATGTGCGGCAGGCGATATGGCCAGGAGGGGTTGATGATCACCTTCAGCCAGTCGGTCACCACGACCCGGCCGTGTTCGACCACCACGCCGTCAGGCGTTTGCATCCAGCTGTTGGCCGAGAGGATCCACGATGCCGACAGCAACGTGCCGAGCGCAACCATGCAGGTGGCGAGGAAGTGAAGCTTTGGTCCGACCCGGTTGAAGCCGAACAGCATGATGCCAAGAAACCCGGCTTCCAGGAAAAAAGAGGTCAGCACTTCCAGCCCTATCATCGGGCCGATGGCTGGACCCGCCATCTGTCCGAATCTGGCGAAGCTGAGGCCGAATTCGAACGAGAGGACGATCCCGGTGACTACGCCGACCCCGAAGCCCATGGCGAAGATGCCGAGCCAGAAACGGTAGATCTGCAGATAGAGCGGGTCTTTGGTCTTCAGCCACAGACCTTCCATGATGGCCAGAAACGTGGCGAGTCCAATGGAGATCGTCGGAAAGATGATGTGAAAGCTGACGGTGAACGCGAACTGGACGCGCGCGAGGATGGCGGGATCGAGGTTCACGGTTGTCTCCGTTCGGCTTGAGGACGCCGCGAGATCGCCACGGCTAGCGCGACGAAGAGTGCGAGCGCGATGATCGACGCGGGCAGACCGAAGACACCGATGATGGTGAAGAAGAACGCCACGCCCAGGAGGGTTGCGCAGATCGCCCCTAACAGGCGCCATGTGGACGTGGTCTTCATGGCTGGGTGCCCCGGCTTCTCGATCCTGCGGCCGCGACCCCGTAGGCGTTGGGCGAAAATGGATCGTAAGACATAGCAGGTTCCTTCAAGATGGCGGACATCAGTGAGGCGATGATGGCGCATGGATACCTTAAAAGTCCTGAGCGCGTCATAAATCCTGCTAAAGGTGCTGTTCCCTCAAGCATTGACAAGCAGCGTCTCAGTCTTGCGCTCTCTCACGCAGTCTCCGCGGCTAAGTTTAAGAATATTGGTTCTTCGCGGAAAAGTGTGATGAAAAATCGCCATTTTTCAGATTCGAGGCAGCATGCAAGTGAGGATCTTCAGGCGCAGATACTCCTCATCTCGCAATCCGTACGCGCGTCGTTGGATGACCCGAATCTTGTTGTTGAGTCCCTCAACGAAGCCGAGCGGCACCTTGTTTTCTGGCTTGCAATAGGAAGCAATCCCGTCCCAATGACGCTCGACCATCGCGGCAAACTTCTCGTACGGCTTCAAACGCTGCCACTTCAGGCTGGACTTCCAGTTCTCGAAGAAGCGACATGCCCAGCCTTCGCGCTCGTAGTCCCACAACTGCCCGAACGACTCCTTGAGCAAGTACGCGGTATTCAGACGTCGGTTCGCTGCGAGAAGCGTTTTCAAGGAGTCCCTGCCTTCCATCGACAGGTTCTCACGATGACTGAGCAGAACGTACTTCTGGCCTTTGATGTAGCGCCGCTGCTCGCCTTGCAGGCGAGCGTATTCGCTCTTGCGCACTTCATCCAGGGCTTCGTTGAGCTGCTTTATGACGTGGAATTTGTCGTACAGGATGCCCGCATGCGGCACGCGTTCCTGCGCGACGTTGTAAAACGGCCGCCACATGTCCATCACGACAAGCCGGATGCCGCGGGCCTTTTTCTCGCCAAGCCAGTCATAGAACTGATGCACGCTGGCCTCCTTTCGATCTTCGCCACCGAACCAGATCGCACGGCCCCGTATCAGGTCGCTCACAACAATGCGGTACGTCTGTCCCTTGCCAATCGAAATCTCGTCGATGCCGATTACCTTCGGCCCGGGCGTGCCGAACCGCTCCAGCTGCGCCCGCATGTACTGCATCTCGAGGTCCTTGACCGTGTGCCAGTGCAATTGCAGTTCGTCAGCCACGTCCTTGACCGTGCTCTCGCGACAGCGACGACCGACGTACCACGCGAAGCGCTTCGTGTAGTGAGGGTTATCCGCCAGAAAGCTCAGTCGTTCGCCTTTCACGCTGCCATCGCATCGACAGCGGACCCGACGAGCCTCGAGTTCCAGGTAAATCCGTACATCGCCGTTTGGCAGATCTCGAACGCGACGCACCCTGCGATCGTGTATCGAGCACCGTCGACCACATCCCTTGCAGGCCGTTTTTTTGAGCGCCGAGCCAGCGTGACGACGCGCGCCATGCGATCACCGAAGACACCGCGCAGCGCTTCGCAAGGACGGAAACCGTCGAACCGGTATGCGTCGGAAAGACGCTTGCGTTTGCGTGAAGTAGCCATCGCAAAATCATGCCCGATTTCGCGAGGCCATCAAGACGCGCAAACCCTTGCCCAGATCGGCTCTCCGACGTTTTCATCATGAAAAACCATCACACTTTTCCGCGAAGATCCAGAATATTTAAGGTGGTCGTCAGGACTTTTAGTGCGCCCTCACTCTAATCTGCTTCCCAGGTCGTGATACCGCATCGGCCCCAACATGGATGCTGTTGATCCTGTTCGGCACGATCGTGATCGGCGGCGCGGAACGCTACCGTGTTTCATGGTTTACGCGAACGCCGGCGAGCCGGCGCGCATAAGCCGTTCCAATAACAATTCAGGTCCACTCCGCTGAGCCCGCGCCATGACGCCTAGTTGTGCAACCTCGCCTGACATCGTCGCCGGCGTCCCGATCCCGCGAAGTCCAATGGCCGTGGCGGCTGCGGACGCCGCGCTGGCGTGCCTGCCGGACGTGCTGGTCGGGCATGCGGCGCGCGTGTTCGTGTTTGCGTCGCTGACGCTCGAACGCGAACGGCTCGTGTGCGATCCGGGTACGCTATACGTCGCCGCGATGTTCGCCGGCGTCGGTCTGAGTTCGGCATACGGTCATTCGCAACTGCGCTATGAAGTGGATAGCGCCAATGCAGCGCGGGATTTTCTGCGGCGTTACGGCGCCTCGGCTGCCGAGATGAACGATGTCTGGCACGCGATTGCGCTGCATATGACGCCCGGTATTCCGGCGCATATGTCGCCGCTTGCACGGGGACTTTCCGAGGCGGTGCGTACGGATCTGCTCGCGGAGAACCTGAATGCCTGCACGCGAACACAGCGTGACGAAATACTGCAGGCGTATCCGCGGGGCAGCGGGTTCAAGGAACGGATCATCGAAGCAATCGGGCGCGGCATCGCGCATCGGCCGGCATCGACGTTCGGGACGGTCGGCGCGGACGTACTCGAGCGGATCGATCCTGAATACTGCCGCGTGAATTTTTGCGGGCTGATTCTGGGCGCGCAATGGAAAGACTAGCGGGCGATCCGCGGCTAGCAGCAAACAGGGGTATTGAACAAGGCGCAGTAGGCCATCGTGAAGCCCACCGCACGCCGGCATGCAAGCCAGTTTCGGTCAGTGAAACACGCAGGTCGTCGTCCTGTATGACCGAAGGGTCAAGAAATTTGATTTGATCGATCAAAAATTTGTGCTATTTGCGGGCTCGAACTGCCGTAGTATTTCCCCGATCTGACGATCCAGATAAGATCCTCCTCGCGGAGCTCTTCAGGGTCCGGTTGCGCACGCTTCTGTTCTGGCCTGACAACCCATGGAACGGACGATCGTGACATACGCAAAGCTGTCGCTCAATCGATTCACTCTTCTGGATTCGCGAGCTTGCGATGATTCAAATTGGACAACTTCATATTTCGCTCGAGCGTCGGGAAATACGCTCGCATGGCGAATCAGTGCGTCTCGGCAGCCGCGCCTTCGACGTCCTTGAATTGTTGATTGCCGCAAACGGGGCGCTGGTCTCCAAGGATGAGATCATGCGGCACGTCTGGCCCGACACGATCGTAGAGGAAAACAACCTCCAGGTGCACATTACGGCGATACGCAAGGCGCTGGGCGCGGATCGCGACCGTATCGTGACGGTGCCGGGCCGCGGTTACCGTATGACCGGCGTGAAGATGGCGGCGGGCGCTGAGATTGCGGAGGTGAGCGCGGACGCCCTCGCGATACACAGGCCAGATGCGTACCGGTTAAACACGCACAATCTTCCTCTCCATGTGTCGGTGCTGGTGGGGCGGCAATGCGCCGTCGCGGAGGTGCTGGCCGCCATCGAACTCGCGCAAATCGTGACGCTCGTCGGATCGGGCGGCATCGGCAAGACGCGCCTCGTTATCGAAGCGGCGAGACAAATGCTGCCCCGCTTTCCCGACGGTGTGGCGTTCGTGTCGCTTGCGCCGGTGTCGGACTCTCGCTTTGCGCTGGACGCACTTGCGATGGCGCTCGGCATGAAGATTTCTTCGTCCGGGCTTTCGCTTGCGCAGATCGCGCATGAGATGAGGGGCAAGCGCCTGTTGATCGTGCTGGACAATTGCGAGCACGTAATCGAAGCCGCTGCCACGATGGCGGAGGCGCTGGCGGCAGCCGGCGAAGGTATGCGGGTGCTGGCGACGAGTCGCGAAGCCCTGCGGGTGCGTGGCGAAGCCGTCTATCCGGTTCTGTCGCTCGACGTGCCCAGCCCTGAAAACCCAAGCGACGACGTGTTGCAGACGAGTGCGGTTCAGCTGTTTCTCGCGCGCGCCCGCGCTGCCGATCCGCAATTTTCGTCAGACGAACGCAGCATTTTTCTGATCGGAGAGGTCTGCCGGCATCTGGACGGTATTCCGCTTGCCATCGAACTGGCCGCGGCGCGTGCTGCGGTCCTCGGCATTGAAGTGCTGGCGGCGCGGCTCGACGACCGCTTGCGGATACTGTCGGGAGGTTACAGGACGGCGTTGCCGCGCCATCAGACGTTGAAGGCGACACTCGACTGGAGCTACCGTCTACTCGACAACAGCGAACGTGTCATCTTGCGCTGGCTCGGCATGTTCGTCGATGCGTTCACGTTCGATTCGGCCAACTACGTCGGCGCGCAACTTGGCTTCACGCAGACGGAAGTGCTGAATGCGCTGAGCGGCCTCGTGTCGAAGTCGCTGGTGATCCGAGCCGACGGCAGCGCTTCACCGAGGTATCGTCTGCTGGAAACGACACGCGCCTATGCGCTGCAGCGACTCGACGACAACGGCGAGCGTGGCGCCGCCGCGCTCGCTCACGCAAAGTCGTTCTGCGAACGCTTCAAACGCGCGCGCGACGATCTGGCGGTGACGTCGCTGCAAGACGGTCTGGCGGATTTCACGCGTGAAATCGGCAATGTGCGAGCCGCGCTCGACTGGGCTTTTTCGGCCACGGGCGATCAAATGGTCGGCATCGAGCTTGCCTCGATTGTCGTGCCGTATCTGTTCGATCTTTCGCTGGTCGACGAATGCCGTAGCCGCGCGCGCGCCGCGCTCGATGCCGCGCGTGATACAGACGCTTCAGCCTTTCCGCCCGAAGCGCGCTTGAGGCTGACGACGAGCTGGGCGGCTGCGCTTGTCTATACGCAGGGTCCGACTATGCAGACGATGGAAGCATGGTCCGAGGTGTTGACGCTTGCTGTTGCTGTGGACCATGCCGGCTTTGAATCGCGCGCGTTGTGCGGACTACGGCACTCGTATCAGGCGGGCGGGGAGGCGCGCCAGGCGCTGGTCGTGGCGCGGCGCTTCGAAGCGCTGGCCGGTCAGTTCACAGACGCCACGCACAGTCTGATCGGCCGCCGCATGGAAGGCGCCGCGCTGCATTACGTCGGCGAGCAGCGCATGGCTCGCCAGAAGCTCGAAGAGATGTTGAGCGCCTGGGTACCCTCGGATCATCGGTGGAACACGATCGGCTTCAGGTTCAACCAGGCCATCGTCGCGCGGGCGCTGTTCGCGCGCGTGACGTGGGCGCTGGGGGACACGGCAGGGGCGATGCGGCTTGCCGGAGAGGCGCTGGAGGCCGCCGTTCAACACGATTTCGAACTCGTGACCTGCTATGTGCTCGGCGACGTTTTTGTGCCGCTTGCGCTGCTCGCGGGCGAGCGCGCGGCAGCAGAACGCGGACTTGCGATGCTGAAGGGCATTGCGTCGCGCGTGTCACTGTCGATCTGGCACACCTGCTGTGCGTGCTATGACGAGTATCTGTTTTCACTGTCCGGCGAGCATCCGCACAGGCTGGCGCAATTTCGCAGCGCGCTGGACGAACTTCGTGACATCGACTTTCTGGCGCAACTGACGATGCTGCTATGTCAGTTCGCCCGCGCACTGATGCGTGCGGAACAGTACACAGAAGCGCTGGCCGCGATCGACGAAGCTTTGCAGCATTGCAAGGAGACGGGGGAGCGGTGGTATTACGCCGAGCTGTGCCGTGCGAAAGGTGACGTGATGCGCGCGTTGCAAAGGGACGCGGATGCCGCAGCGTGGTTCACGACCGCGCTGGAGTCGGCACGCCAGCAGAGCGCGGCCGTTCTCGCGGTGCGTGCCGCGAGTAGTCTCGCGCGGCTCTGGATCGAGCAGGATCGCTTGGGCGAGGCGCGCAACCTGCTGTCGCGAGCGCTGGCTCGCCTGAGCAAGTACCCGGCCGATCCGGATGTTCAGGACGGCTGGGCCTTGCTGGCCGAACTGGAGGTAAAAATCGCCGCCGTCGACAACAAGGATTCCCGGCCGGCCTGTATCGGCGCTTGACACGTACCGGCCGCCGTCATACGTACTGGTTGCTGACGAAACGCTCCACGAGATCGGGTGCGTCGAGACGATCGATCCACCAGCGCATCGCCTGTCCGGTTTCGTCTTCGCGCCAAGCCATATAAAAGTGGGTTACATCCCGCATGCCGAAGACCTGCTTGGCGACGAGCTCGCCGCGTGCGATAGGCGCTGTCGCGAGGCACTCGGGAATGGTGCCGACAGCGAGCCCTTCGAGTTGCGCGGCGAGTTTGCCGGCGAGCGTGGGCAGCGTCAGGCAATTTTGCGTAGCGGCGGCACCGACGGAGCGCGGCATCAATTCGCGCGAGGTATCGCCGATGACCGCGCCGCGATAGCGTGCGACGGTTTCCATGGTCAGCGGTTCGGGAAGCTCCGCGAGCGGATGAGTGGGCGCTACCACGAAAATATGGCGCATCGAACCGATCGGGCGGGTGACGAGATTGGGCAAGTCGGGTGGATCGCCCGCGGCGCCAACCACGAGGTCGGCACGCCGCGTAATCAATGCATCCCACGTGCCGCCCAACACTTCCCGAGACAGGCGCAGGCGAGTCTCCATGTTCATGTCGTAAAACGCATGGACGTGCGGCCAGATTGCGTCGAAAGGCAGGATCTCGTCGATGCAGATGCGCAGGTCCGCTTCCCAGCCGTGTTGCACGCGTTTTGCCTTGAGCTCGAGTTCTTCGGCGCCTTGCAGCAGACGCCTGCCTTCCTCGACCACCACGCGTCCGGCGTGTGTGAATTTTGCCCGCCGGCCGCTCCGATCGAACAGGTTGACTTCGAGGTCGCTTTCGAGCTTCTGCACCAGATAGCTCAGCGACGACGGCACACGATGCAGAAGTTCGGCCGCCTCCGCGAACGTGCCGGTGCGATCGATTGCATCGAGTGCTTCCAATACCTCAAATGACAGCTTCATCGAAGATTCCCGCGGTAGTTGCCTGATTGCGCCTGTCCTGGACTGCGCACGGTTTGATAGGCTCGATTGTCGCACTGAGTGGGAGGGCGGTGGTGGCACAGATGCGCCTTTCGAAGGTCTTCAGAAAAAGATCGCGCGCATTCGCAAGACGAGGTCGTGCTTGGCAAATTTGCAATCGGTTGCGTGATTCACGTATTTTTGCGTCGCCCTGTCTACCTGAGTACTCAGGGTTAACTATGGCATTTTTAAGTTTTGACATCGGGCAATTCATCGCTCACGCAATCGTATCCACCACGCCGCCGTCCACTCGCAAGGCCGCGCCTGTGGTCGCCGAAGCCTGCTGCGAGCACACGTACACGACCATGTTCGCGATTTCCTCCGTGCTTGCCGGCCGCTGGATGATCGAACTGCGGCGATGCGCGCGCACGAACTCGATGCCAACCTGTTCGACCGTTTTGCCTTGCGCCTTCGCGGTCTCTTCCACCATTGCCCGAAAGCCGTCCGACAGAGTGGGACCCGGCAGCACGGCGTTCACCGTTACGCCCGTGCCGGCGGCCTGCTTGGCGATGCCGCGCGCGATGCTCAGTTGCGCGGTCTTCGAGAAGCCGTACGCGAGCATATCGGCGGGAATGTTCAGTGCCGACTCCGAAGAGATGAACACCACGCGCCCCCATTTACGTTCCATCATCCCTTTGAGGTAGCCGCGCGTCAGCCTTACGCCGGACATCACGTTGACCTGAAAATAGCGTTCCCAGTCGTCGTCGGTGGTGGTGAAAACGTCGCCGGGGCCGTACACGCCCAGGTTGTTCACGAGGATGTCCGCTTGCGGCACGGCTTTCGCCAGCGCGTCGCAGCCCTCGGGCGTGCTGAGGTCGCCGGCGAAACCGCGTAGCTTTGGCGTGGGAACAGTCTTAAGAATCGTGTCGATGGCGCGGTCCACCGCTTCCTGTTTGCGTCCATTGACAATGGTGTTCGCGCCCGCCGCCGCGATCCCCGTGGCGATCGCGAGGCCGATGCCCGCCGTGGATGCGCTGACAATGGCGGTTTTGCCCGATAGATCGATGATCACTGGCGTGTTCCTTGTAGAAACGTTACTGATATCCGCGACGCAGCTCCACCTTGTGCAAGCTGCGCCGTGCAGATTCTCTATACGTCGATCAGACGGCGCAGGTTATCGCCACCCAAGGGCATGTCGCGCAAGCGCTTTCCGGTCGCATCGAACAACGCGTTGCCGAGCGCGCCGGCGGTCGGACCCATCGACGCTTCTGCAGCCCCGAGAAACGGCAAGCCTGGCCGATTGATCAGATGCACGTTCAAACTGCGCGGCACGGCGGAATACCGCAGGATCGGGTAGCTGCTCCAGTCGAAGCTGCGGATTCTCGCTGTGTCGAACTGCAATTGTTCATAGAGTGTCCAACTGGTGGATTGAATCAGGCCACCCTCGATCTGGTTGCGGATGCCGTCGGGGTTGACGATCTGCCCCGCGTCCACCGCCACTTCGGCGTGTTCGAGAATCACCTGGCCCGTCTCCGGCACCACGGATATCTCCACGGCCATCGCCACATACGACATCAGGTTCTTGTACTTGCCGAACGCAAAGCCGACGCCGTGATTGACCTTGCGTGGCGCGCGCGGCCAGCCGAATTTCTCGGCCGCGAGCCGGATCACGTCGCGCGCGCGCGGATCCTGCATATGCTTGAGCCGGAACGCGACGGGGTCGGCGCCGGCCGCGGCGGCCAATTCGTCCATGAACGTCTCGATCGTGAAGACGTTCATGTGCGCGCCGAGTGAGCGCATCGCCGACGTTTGCAACGGCATGGTCGGCGAGAAGTTGTTCATCACGTGCATGTTGGGGAACGCGTACAGCGGAATCGCGTTGCGGTCGCCGCCGCCTTCGGGCTGCAGCATCGGCGTCGACGGCGCCGGCACGAACGGCTTCTCCAGCATTTGCGCGGGAAGGAGCCGGCCCGCGTTGACGATCCGCTCGTTGTGCGAGCTGCTCCACAGTGCGTAATCCCAGTTGACGATGTTGCCGCTCGCGTCGAGCGATGCGCTCACTTCGGTGACCATCGCGGGTGTGAAGTGATCCCAGGTATGCTCCTGTTCGCGCATCCATTGCACGCGAACCGGCTGGCCCGCCATCTCGCGGGCGATCAAGGCGGCGTGCGTGGCTACGTCGTCCGCGCCGTTGTGCCCGTAGCAACCCGATCCCTCGACGTGAACGCAGCGCACATTCTCTTTCGGCAGCGACAGCATTTCCGCGAGCGCATCGCGCAGCGGATAGACGCCTTGCGAGTGCGTCCAGACCGTCATGGTGCCGTCCTTGAACTGCGCGACCGAGCAGGACGGGCCGATCGAACCGTGCAGCATGTAGTGCTTGGTGTACTTCGCGCTCAGCGTTTTGACGGGCGTGCCGGCCGCGTTATGCGTGTTCGCAATCTCGATGTGTTGGGTGGAAATCGTCTTCAGATCGCGGTGTACGGTATCCGGGTCGGGCAACGTGCGTCCGGCGCTCCACTGACTTCCCGCGGCCAGCGCGCGTTGCGCCTGCACCGCCTGCCATTCGCCTTTGGCGACCACCGCCAGCATGCTGCCGTCCCGGATCACCTTGACGACGCCCGGCATTTTCAGAATCTCGGGCGTATTAGTCTGCAGCAGCTTCGCAGCATAAACCGGCGGCAGCACCACCCGCGCATGCTGCATGCCCGGCATCGACATGTCCTGCACATAGCTCGCACCGCCCGTCACCTTGCCTGGGATGTCCAGGCGCGGCAACGACGTGCCGATCGTCACGAAGGTGGTGGGGTCTTTCAACGGCGACGCCGGCGTGGCCATGCGATGCAGATCGACTGCGCCGACCGCCTGACCGTACGTCATCGTGCGGCCGTCGGGCGCCTTGATGACCGCGTCCTGAACTTGCAGCACGCTGCTCTCGACGCCGAAGTGTTTGGCCGCCGCATCGACGAGCAGGCCGCGCACCTGGGCGGAGGCGTTCAGCAACGCACTGCCGCTGTCGACGATGGTGTGGCTGCCTGCCGTGAGTCCCTCGTCCGGCGAGGCGCCCGTATCGGCCGTCAAAAACGTGATCAGCGAGGGCGCCATGTTCAGCTCTTCGGCCGCGATCTGCAGCAGCGCAGTGCGTACGCCCGTGCCTAATTCCACCTTGCCGGTGTAGACGGTCACCTTGCCCGCGGGATCGATCTTGATCCATGCATCGAGAAACGGATTGGTCTTCAGGCTGCCCGCGAGCGTCTCGGTCGCTTTGGCGACGTGCACGGCGGCGCCTTCGTCAGCGATCACCTCCTGGGCCATTGCCTTGACGCCAGGGAACAGGCTGAAGCTCACCACCAGTGCGCCGGACACCATGAAGCGGCGGCGTCCCTCGTTGATATCGTCTTCCTTGACGCTCATTGCGTGCCTCCGTGGGTCGCCGCGTCTTGGGTCGCGGCGGGCGTCGCGTCTGGTGCGGGCAGGTGCGCGACTTCGCGGATCGCGGCGAGGATGCGCATGTGGGTGCCGCAACGGCAAAGATTCGGCTCCATGTGCTCGCGCAGCTCACGCTCGGTCGGGCGCGGTTTGCGCTCGAGCAGCGCCTGAGCGCGCATGATCATGCCGGCGATGCAATATCCGCACTGCGCGGCCTGATGCTCGATGAACGACTTCTGCAGCGGGCCGGGATGCTCGGCGGTGCCGAGACTCTCGATCGTGCGCACGGGGCGGCTGCCGATCGACGACACGGGCATCAGGCAGGAAAAGGCGGCCCGGTCGCCCACGATCACCGTGCACGCGCCGCATTGTCCAAGCCCGCAGCCGAACTTGGCGCCGTGCAGGTGCAGGTCGTTGCGCAGTGCGTAAAGCAGGGGGGTCGACGGATCGATATCCAGCGCGTGCTGCACGCCATTGACGGTAAGGTTGATCATCGCGCGTTGTTCTCCTTTCTGACCTTGGCGACCATTTCCTCGACGTCCTTCCACTCGCCGCGCTGCGAATAGGTCGCGCGGATATAGGACACCAGGTCGGCGATCTGCTGGTCACTATAGATTTCGCTGAAGGACGGCATGTAGTTCATCCTGTCCTCGCCGTGCCAGCCATTGCCGCTGAGAATCATCTGAGCGGCGTTGCGTGGTGTTGTTGCGTTGACGGCGGTGCTGAACGCGAGCGTGGGGCGCTCGCCGATCGATTGCATCGGTGCGGCGGGGCCGTGGCACTGCGCGCACGATGCGCCGAACAGGATCGCGCCGCGTTGCGCCGCAGGCGACGCATCGACGTCACCCGCGCCCTCGGCAGCGGCATTCACAATGGCCGGTCGCGCTTTCTGAATCGACAGGATGTAGGTGGCAATCGCCTGCACATCCTCTTCAGGCACGGTAGCGAGGTCACGCGTGACGGGCAGCATCGGGCCCGCCGCGGCGCCGTGTTCGCTGGCGCGGCCGCTACGCAGATACGTGACGAGCTGTTCCTGGGTCCAGGGCTTCGGCGCCGCGCTGAGTGCGTTCAGCGGAGGGGCTTCCCAGCCGTCGACGATGCCGCCGTCGAATGCATGTCCCAGCTTTTCACCGCCAATCGCATTGAGCGGCGAATGACACGAGGCGCAGTGACCGAGGCCATCCACCAGCAGCTTTCCGCGATTCCACTCGGCATCTTTTGAGGCATCCGCGGCCCGCTCGCCGGGGTGCAGGAACAGGATGTTCCAGAAGGCCAGCAACGGCCGGAAGTTCAACGGAAAGATCAGGTCGTTGGCAGGCGCCGTCGCATTGACCGGCTCGCGCGTCATCAGATACGCGTAGGCGGCCGAAATGTCGCCATCGGACATACGGGTGAAGTGAATATAGGGAAACGCGGGATAGAGCAGGTGACCGTCGCGCGAGACGCCGTGGCGCACCGCTCGCGTGAATGCTTCGAGCGACCAGCTGCCGATGCCGGTTTCGACATCGGGCGTGAGGTTGGTCGCGTAGATGGTGCCAAACGGGGTGGCAAGCGGCAGGCCTCCTGCGAACGGTGTGCCGCCCTTCGCGGTGTGGCACACGATACAGTCGCCGAGCGCCACGACGCGCGCGCCGGCGAGCCTGGTCTGCGCGTCGAACGACGCCGCCGCCGGCGGACTGATCGGTGCGATGGCGGGCTTCCACACCAGCAATGCGACGACGATCAGCGCGGCCACGAGGACCACGCCGCCGAACGTCAGCAATTTAGACTTGCGAGTCATTCATGCACCTGTTGAAAGGGAGGACAGGGTGATTCCTTTACAAACGATTGAACGTCGCTCGCATAGAGGACTATGTTGACTAGCGTATCGCCGATGCCATGGAATTTCCTGAAGCTGCGCTGAAATCTTGTTAACCGGACAGTGCCCGGACAACGCGCGGACGGCGCGCCGTCCGGGCGTCTGAGTGACGATGCGGCAAGCGAACCAGTCAGGCGATGCGGGCGGCGTGCGGACGGCCGATCGCGAGGTAGTGCGCCAGTGCAATGAGCGGGAAGGCCGTGGCGGCGCCGGCGACCAGCGGCCAGCCGCCGTGTTCATAGAGCGGGCTGGCGAGCGCCGAACCGAAAGCACCGCCGACGAAGATGCTGGTCATATACAGCGCGTTCAGGCGGTTTCTGCTTGCCGCATGCAACGCGTAGATTTCGCGTTGCCCGAGCACCATGTTCATCTGCACTGCGAAATCGAGGACGATGCCGGTCACAACGAGACCGAACACGCCCCACGCCGGATGGATCAGCGCCGGCATGTAAGCAAGGGCGCCCACCACGAGTGCAATCAGCGTCGCGCGCACTGTGTGACCCGCATCGGCCAGATGTCCGGCCACCGGCGCCGAAGTTGCGCCAATCGCACCGACCAGCGCGAAGATGGCGATCGCGGTTTGCGAGAGTCCGAAGTGCCGCGTCAACTCGACTGGGATCGCGGTCCAGAAGAGACTGAACGAAGCGAACATCAGCCCCTGATAGAAGGAGCGGTGACGCAGAACCGGCATGGTGCGGACCAGATGGCCGAGCGAGCCGATCAGTTCGAAGTAGGTGGCCTTGTGGTCCGGTTGGCGCGGCGGAATCGTCAGCGCGAGCACGGTGGTGACGATCGCCATCAGCACCGCGGCGGAACCGAACACCGCGCGCCAGCCGAAGTGCCCGGCCACCAGGCTGGAGATCGGACGCGACAGCAGAATGCCGAGCAGGAGGCCGCTCATGATGGTGCCGACCACCTTGCCGCGCGACTCGTCCGGCGCGAGATGCGCGGCGAGCGGGATCAGAATCTGCACGGCCACGGAGCTGAATCCCACCAGCAGCGAGATCGCGAGGAACCAGCCGGGTTGATGAGCGAAAGCCGCGGCACCGAGACTCACGATCGAGACCAGCGCGGTGGTGATCATCAGCTTGCGGTTCTCCAGCAGGTCGCCGAGCGGCACCAGAAAGAACAGGCCGAATGCGTAGCCGATCTGCGTGAGTGAAACGATCATGCTGGCTGTGTTGCCGGACATGTGAATGTCCGGTGCGATCAGTTCGGTGATCGGTTGTGCGTAGTACAGGTTCGCGACGATAGCGCCGCAACAGAACGCGAACAACGCGATCAGACTGCGCGTCATTTTGACGTGGCCTGTGCCGCCCACCGTGGTGGATGCCTGGGTTGACATGACAACTCCTTGAAGTAAAAGAACTGGAAAATTCGGATATCAGCGGGCGATGTTCATTAGCCGGTTGCCCAGCGAAATGCCCAGATCGGTCATCAGCCTGCCGCGTTGCAACTGTTGGTTCTCCCAACGCTTGAGGGCGGTGTCGATCGTTGCGCCGCTTTGCCATGTCGATGACAACGCAAGCGCCAAAGAATGGGCATTGGCCGCGGCCTTCGCGGTGCTGCCCGCCGTGTGTGGACGCGGAACGGATGCGGCGTCGCCGAGCAGGATCGCCCGGCCGAACACCATCTTCGGCGAGCGCAGGTCGACGATCGGCTGCATGAACGGATCATCGGTCGCGTCGGCGAGGGCGCGAAAGGTCGGCGCGAGCATCGCGCGTGCGTCGTCCCGCAGTTGTGCGATGTCCGCGCTTTTGGTCGTGCCCGGCGGCAAGGAAAACGCGCGCGCAACGCCGTTGCGGTCGACCAGCAGCTCGTCGAGTTTTTCACGGCTGTATTTGCGGTACCACACCCAGTTCCAGCGGCGGGCACCGACCGCGGTCGAATCGTCCTCGTCCGGAATCAGATAGGCGAGAGCGGAGTGCCCATTGCCGTCCTGGAACGTGAAGCGCTCACGCAGCATGTCCGCAGCGTGCATTGGCAGATCGGGTTCCTCGACGAGTCCGCGCCACGCCACGTAGCCTGCGTAGGCCGGCAGGATCTCGGGCAGCAGGCGCCGCCTGAGGGTGGAACGTATGCCGTCGGCGCCGATCAGCAAATCCGCCTGCTCGCTGCGGCCGCTCTCGAACTGCGCGACGATCTGCTCGCCTTCCATGCGGAAATCGACAAAGGTCTCGCCTGCGTGCACGACCGCCGCAGGCAGCGCATTTTTCATGGCGCGGTACAGCAGGCTCCACGACGTCTGCATCTGCGGCATGTACAGCCGTTCGACGATGTTGTCTTCGCGGTCCAGATAGATGCGCTCGCCTGACGCCACGCCAGGAGGATTCGGCAACGCGACGCCGGCAAAATGGAGCGCATCCAGCACATCCGGCTGAAGCACGACGCCGCCGCCACGGCTTTCCAGCTCATTTGGCGATGTTTCGAACACGTCGACCTGCCAGCCGGCCGCCCGCAAGGTGGTAGCCGCGAGCAGCCCACCGAGCGAACCGCCGATCACGACCGCGCGGGGTTTCTCAAGCGATCTCATGCTGCGTTCCTTTGCCCTGCGGAACGCCACGGACAAGTGACGTCGTAGTTGAACTCGACCTGAATGGCTTGCATGTTTCACCCCTCACTAGGTAATGGATGCAGCTTATGCGTTGCGTTGAATTTATAGAATTGGTCTAAAATGCAACCTGGCGTTGCGCTGTTCGCAACCAAACCGTCGATAAGGCCAAGCATGGACAAACTCCTCGCCCTGAATACGTTGCTGGAAGTGGCCGACGCCGGCGGTTTTTCAAAGGCCGCACAACGTCTCGGGGTGGCCACGTCGTCGGTTACGCGTCTGATGGACTCTCTGGAGGTCTCCCTCGGTACCGCGCTGCTGACCCGCACACCCAGAAAGGTCAGCCTCACGGACGCCGGCATTGCGTACGTCGAGCAGGTCGGCAAGGTGCTCGACGATCTGGCCGAAGCGGACGAGAGCGTCTTCGACAGTGGCGCGTCGCCAGTCGGTTCGCTCAGAATTTCGGTACCGTCCACCTACAGCCGCTTGCGGCTCGCGCCGCATCTGGCGGCATTCCTTTCCGAGAATCCGCGCGTGTTCCTCGACGTCGTCGTGGCCGACCACTTTGTCGATCTCGCGCTCGACCGGATCGACGTCGCGATCCGGATCGGGCTGCCCGATCGTGACGCCAACGTGATCGTCAAAAAACTGGCGAACAATCTGCGCTACGTCGTAGCAAGCCATGACTACCTGGAGCGCAGCGGCACGCCTCAGACACCGCAAGCGCTCGAAGCCCACGAGTGCCTTCGTGTCGCGTACGGCGGTGGCTACCGCACCCGCCAGGTCTGGACCTTCCGCCGGGACAGCTGCGAGCAGCGCGTCGAGGTTCGCGGCCATCTGTTGTCGAACAGTCTCGACCTCCTGCTTGAGGCGGTGATGGCGGGGCGCGGCGTCGCCTTGCTGCCCGAATGGCTGGTCGGCGCCGAGATTCGCGCGGGGCGCCTGATGCGACTCCTCGAGACCTTCGATGCGAGTCCTCATCAAGGCGATGCAGTCGTCTATGCCGCCTATCTGCCCAACCGCCGTCACTCCAGCAAAGTGCGCTCGCTCCTTCAGTTTCTGGAAACCCGGCTTCACACCGCTCCCGAAGGCTGAACGGCGACGCGCCCGCGCCAGGCAGGCATGCTCGTCTGACGGCGCGCGATCCCGTTCAAGCGGCCTTACGCATGGCGCCCGGATTCGAACAGGAACCACACGCGCTGCTCCGCTTCGTCGATCCAGTTTTCCAGCAGGCTCGCCGTGGCGACATCGCCGTACTCGTCGCAGAGCGAATGGGTTTCGCGCATGTAGCCTGCGAGCGCCAGATTGTCGTCACGTAACTCGGCGAGCATGTCGTCCGGTGTCACGAAATCCGCATCGTTGTCGAGAATTCGCTGCAGTTTGATGATCTGGCCGGTTGAGTGCAGGGTCTTGCCACCGATCTTGCGCGCGCGTTCCGCGATCGGATCGACCGTCGCGAAGATCTGGTCGGACTGGTCGTCGAGCAACAGGTGATAATCGCGGAAATACGGCCCCGACATATGCCAATGGAAGTTCTTCGTCTTCAGGTACAGGGCGAACACGTCCGCGAGCAACGTTGTCAACGCGCCGGCAATGTCGCGGGTCGCCTCTTCAGTCAGACGTGTCGGTGTCTTCAACGGCGCCGCGCGATGCGCTGCTGCTTCAAGTGCTTCTTTCATGGCGAATCCCTTTGACTGTGTCGATAAGTACAACGTGCGTTCAAGACTACGGCTGATTGAAGTGTAGGAATGCCGCGCACATAAAGTCCTGCAGAAAATGTGAAATGTTCTGAGCGGGCGACGGCCAGGGCCGGGTCGGGATCAACTGGGCTTTCCTTATTGAAAATATTTTTTAAGAATTATTAAGGCTCCCGGGGAGGATTCTTTAGAAGGCCGTGGATAGAATGGATTTCAGTTTTCCTCGCACTTCAAGCGAGTGCGCGTGTCTTCCCGTGTTCACTAATTCTTTAGGATGTACATAGCCATGGCAAATCCGAAACTCGAAGTCCTGACGCCTGCAAATTCGCAGATCATCTTCATCGATCATCAGCCGCAAATGGCTTTTGGGGTTCAGTCCATCGATCGTCAGGTGCTTAAGAACAACGTAGTAGGTCTCGCGAAGGCAGCGCGGGTGTTCAACATTCCGACCACCATTACGACAGTGGAATCCGAAAGTTTCTCGGGATACACGTACCCCGAGCTGCTCGACGTGTTTCCGGGCCACAAAGTGCTCGAACGCTCGTCCATGAATTCGTGGGACGACCAGAAGGTTCGTGACTCGCTGGCTGCCAATGGCCGGAAAAAGGTCATCGTGGCAGGTCTGTGGACCGAGGTTTGCAACAACACGTTTGCGCTGTGCGCGATGGACGAAGGCGACTACGAAATCTATATGGTCGCCGATGCGTCGGGCGGCACGTCGAAGGACGCGCACGACTATGCAATGCAGCGCATGATCCAGGCCGGCGTGGTTCCGATGACCTGGCAACAGGTGCTGCTCGAATGGCAACGCGATTGGGCGCACCGCGAGACTTACGACGCAGTCATGGCAATTGCCAGAGAGCATTCGGGTGCGTACGGGATGGGTGTGGACTATGCCTACACCATGGTGCACAAGGCTCCCCAGCGCACATCGGGGCCGCACGAGGTTCTGGCAGCGGTGCCTGCAAAGAAGTAAGCGGTCGCATTACGTCGTCCGGCGGGATTCGATGGCAATGCATCGGTATCCTGAATTCCGCCGGCCGGCTTCAACCTGCTTCTGAATGCTTCATGGAAGCAATCGCGACGAGCGCCCGCTTCCCCGGAAAAGCTCCGCATCTTGAGCGCGGAGCGCTCCCTATGAGGATCACCATGAATTCCAATACTCCCCAGCCAACACCGGCCGAGGTCGTGTTCTTCAACGGCAAGATCGCTACGCAGGACGACAAGCGGTCATTCGCCGATGCGCTTGCCGTCGCGAACGGCCGAATTGTCGCTTCGGGATCTCGCGAAACCGTGATGCGTCACGTGAACGCCACGACACGGCAGATCGACCTCAAGGGGCGCACGGTTATCCCTGGTCTGAACGATTCCCATCTGCACATCATTCGAGGCGGACTGAACTTCAACATGGAGTTGCGTTGGGACGGCGTGCCGTCGCTCGCGGACGCGCTCGACATGCTGAAGAAGCAGGTGGCGCGCACGCCGGCGCCGCAATGGGTGCGCGTGGTGGGCGGCTGGAATGAATTCCAGTTCGCCGAGGGGCATGGGCCGACGCTCGAAGAAGTCAATGCGATCGCGCCGGACACGCCGGTATTTATTCTGCATCTGTACGACAGCGCGCTCCTGAATGCAGCGGCGCTGCGCGCGGTCGGTTACACCAAAGACACACCTAATCCCCCCGGTGGCGAGATCCAGCGCGATAAGCGCGGCAACCCGACCGGCATGCTGATCGCACGGCCGAACGCCGGCCTCCTGTACGCGACGCTCGCCAAAGGGCCGAAGCTCGCACCGGAAGATCAGCGCAATTCCACGCTGCATTTCATGCGCGAACTGAATCGCCTCGGCGTGACGAGCGCGATCGACGCGGGCGGCGGCTACCAGGCCTATCCGGATGACTACGCGGTCATCATGGATCTCGCAAAGCGCAACGAGCTGAGCGTGCGGATCGCGTACAACCTCTTCACGCAGAATGCCAAGAAGGAAATCGAAGATTTCGCGAAGTGGGTGAAGATGACCAAACCCGGCGACGGCGACGATTTCCTGCGCGTCAATGGCGCCGGTGAAATGCTCGTGTTCTCGGCAGCGGACTTCGAAGATTTTCTCGAGCCGCGCCCAGATCTGCCGGATACGCTGGAAGACGAACTGGAAGCTGTCGTCAAACTGCTGGTGGCGAACCGCTGGCCGTTCCGCCTTCACGCCACGTACAACGAATCGATCGAGCGCTTCCTGAACGTATTCGAGCGTGTCAACGCCCAGATCCCGTTCAACGGGCTGCGCTGGTTCTTCGACCATTGCGAGACCATCACGCAGAAGAACATCGAGCGGGTGCGAGCACTCGGCGGCGGCATCGCGATCCAGCATCGGATGGCCTTTCAGGGCGAGTACTTCATCCAGCAATATGGTGAAGAGGCCGTCAAGCGCACGCCGCCCATTCGCCACATGCTCGATGCCGGATTGCCCGTTGGCGCGGGTACGGACGCCACGCGTGTCGCGAGCTTCAACCCGTTCGTATCGCTTTACTGGATGGTGTCGGGTAAAACGGTCGGCGGCACGGCCATGTATTCCAGCGAGAACCGTCTGGACCGGATGGAAGCGTTGCGCCGCTACACGGTAGGCAGTGCATGGTTCTCGAACGAGGACGACCGCAAAGGCGCGCTGGTGCCCGGCCAGTTCGCGGACTTCGCGGTACTCAGCGAGGACTACTTTACCGTCGACGAAAGCCGCATCAAGTTCCTGACCTCCGCGATGACGGTGGTGGGCGGCAAGGTCGTGTACGCCGACGACGAATTCGCGGCGCTCGGACCGCCCGATCTTCCGGTTAGCCCGTCGTGGTCGCCGGTGGCGGAATTTGGCGGCTACAGCCGTTACAAGCCGACTGCGGTGGCCTGTGTGGATGGCTGCGTGAATCTGTGCGGCGTGCATGCCCATGCCCACGGTTGGGCGTGGCGTAAAAACGTGCCGGTCAGCGACTCGAACGGTTTCTGGGGCGCCTTGGGATGTAGCTGTTTCGCATTCTGATCGCCACAGGTTCGTGTCACAACGCGAGCGAGGACCACGATGCCGACCCTGACCGACGGTGTGTTGTTTGGCCTGGGCATTCTGGTCCTCGATTTCCTCGCCTGGCGCTTCATGGACCGCAAGAGCGACCGGGGGCGCCTCGCCTTGCGTGCGCTCATGTTCGGTCTGTCGACCTACGTGCTGTTCAGTTCGGGGATGAATCCGCTAGGCGCGGCGCCCTGGCCGGATGAGCCGCTGCGCCATCTGCTTGCGCAGGTGCTGGAGGTGGTGTGGTGGCTGCAAGGTGCGCGCCTTGTGATCATCCTGCTCGATCGCGTCGTGTTGCCCGAGACGTGGCACAGGGAGCGCCTGTTTCAGGACGTGCTTGGTGCGCTGGTGTTCATGGCCGCCGCGGTGGGGGCGATCGCGTTCGTACTGCAACTGCCGGTGAAAGGGCTGCTCGCCACGTCCGGCGCGCTCGCGGTCGTGCTCGGCCTCGCGATCCAGAGCACGCTCAACGATGTGTTTTCAGGCGTCGTCCTGAACGCAACGGAGCCGTTTCAGATTGGCGATTGGGTGACGATCGGCGACGTGGAAGGCAAAGTGGTCGAAAGCAACTGGCGTGCGACGAGCCTGCTGAACGGTCAGGGCAATATCGTCGTGATCCCGAACAGCGTGGCCGCACGCACCAATATCGTCAACGCCAATGAGCCGTCGCATACGCACGGCATCAGCATCGTGCTGCCGGTCAAGCCGTCGATCCCGCCCGCACTCGTGCTGGAGGCGCTCGCCAACGTCGCCGCCAGTTCCGGGGACGTGCTGATCGATCCCAAACCGCTTGTCAGCGTGCGCCGCGCCACGAACGACGCGATCGAGTACGAGATCGTCTGCTACGTCGACGCCCTGAGCAAAAAGACCGGTGTGCGTAATGAGCTCTTCGATCTCGCGCACCGCCATCTGCTTTCGCGCGGCGTCGTTTTGCGGCCGCTGTCGGTGCCCGAGCCCGCTGTCGACCCAGCGGACGAGAAACATCGCTTGCTGCGCAACGTGCTGATCTTCCAGACGCTGGAAGCTGACGAGCTATCGCACCTGGCAGCGCAACTGACGAAGCACGAGTTCGATGCCGACGACATTATTTATAACGCGGCGGATGAGAGCGGTCACGAGCTTCACATTCTGGCGCAGGGCGTCGCGAGAGTGATCGTGGCGAAGGACGGTGGCGAGGTCGAACTGCGAAGGCTCGCGCCGGGCGATTCGATTGGCCAGTCCGGCGTTCTCGCCGGCGTCCGGACCGCTGTTGTCGTGCGTGCGCTGACCCGCACCACTGTGTTCCGGCTGGACAAGAGCGCGTTGACGCCTGTTCTCGCGCAGCGCCCGGATGTGGTGAAGGAAATGTGCCGGTTGCTGTCGGAACACCATGCAACCGAGGAAATGGTCCTTGCATCGCCGGGTCATGTGGAGCAGAGCCCGGGCGGCTTTCTGCAATGGATTCGCGACGGCGTGCGGCGCATTCATGAACTGTCGCTTTGAGTGGATCCGCAGGCGTACTGCGCCGATTAAGTGTTTTTAAGGATTTGCCAAAGTCTTTATGAATTTAATTCGATACGCTGCAATGCACTGGCGCTCCTTGAACATCGAACGGTCCTAAACGTCGCCTGGCCGTGGTATCGGTCTGGCATGCGTGTAGAGGCACACCAGGGGCAGGGGCGACACGGAGGAGTTGAGATGAAGAAGACCATTGCCGGCATTGAGATTCCCGATGGTGTAATGGCTCAGGCGGCGACCGATCAGATCCGGGGTACGGAGTCGGAGTTGATGTTTCATCATTCGCTAAGAGCATTTCTGTTCGGTGCGCTGACCGGATATCGCGAGAACCTGACGTTCGACGCCGAACTGCTTTATGTCGCTGCGATGTTTCACAACGTCGGTCTGAACGTGAAGTATCAGCGCTCGCCCTGCCGGTTCGAGGTGGACGGCGCGAATGCCGCGCGCGATTTTCTGCGGCAGCACGTCGTCGTCGACCGTCTGATCGACGAAGTATGGGTGGCGATCGCATTGCACACGACACCGGGCATTCCGGAACATATGTCGCCGCTGGTTGCGCTGGTCAGCGCCGGCGTGCAAATGGATGTGCGGGGCGCCGGCCACGACGAATTCACCGTACAACAGCGCGATGAAATCGTGCAGGCTTATCCGCGCGAATCAGGTTTCAAGAAGAAGATCATCGAAGCCTATGCGCGTGGCATGGAACATCGTCCGGAAACGACGTTCGGAACGGTGAATGCCGACGTACTGGACCGATGGGATCCGAACTATCGCCGCTTGAATTTCTGCGGGCTGGTGCTGGGATCGGACTGGTTGAATTGAAGGGTGTTTCTGGAAAGGACGAATAGCATGGGCTACATCATTTCTCTGGGCGTCGGCTTCGGCATCGGGCTGCTCTATTGGCTACTCAAGGTGCAGTCTCCGGCGCCGCCGCTGATTGCGCTGGCCGGGCTGCTCGGCATGGTGTTGGGCGAGCACGCCATCCCTGTTGTCAAAGCGCAGTTTTTTGCGCAGACGACGGCGGTCCAGGTTACTGGGCAGGTGACGGACGCCGACGCGAAAAAGACGGTGGCGCCGGGCGCGACGAAGCAGGGCGGCTGACCTGACAGGCACCTGTCCTTCGCCTCGCTGAACATCGTTCGTGAATCGACGACGACAGCGCCCCGGCGCCGATTGCGGGCTGTGCCAAACGCTCGGCGGACAACACACACCGCCTCGATCGGAGGCAGACCATTCAAACATTGCCAGCACCTTTGGGTAACACTATGTTCAAGTCGTTTCATCAACCCCGTTCACTCGCGTCTCTCTGCGCGGCGATACTGATTGGATTGGCATCGGTTGCATCCGTATCAGCGTTCGCCGATGCCGGACCGCCGGAGGTATCGAACGGAAAAGCCGCAGTCGCCGCGAGACAGCCCGACGTATCGGTCGGCGCACAGTACGACACGACTCACGTGTACGTGGCTTCGGCCGATCTCGACGCGTTCGTCAACAGCTTTCTCGCGACATTCGGTGGCAAGGCATCTCCCCGTGCGGTTTTCACGGTAACGCCCACGCCGAGCAAGACCGCGTCGCAGTATGTGCAAACGCCGGTCGGCATGCTCTCGGTGTTCGGCTTCGAAACGGCGATTCCGTATCCGTTCGGCAATGAGCGAACCGGGTATCTGGTCACCGATATCGATAAGGCGGTGAAAGCCGCGCGTGCGGCCGGTGCCGACGTCCTCGTCGATACGTTCGACGATCCAATCGGCAAGGACGCGATCATTCAATGGCCGGGCGGCGTCACGATGCAGCTCTATTGGCACACCAAGGCGCCGAACTATGCGCCGTTGCAGAGCGTGCCGGACAACCGTGTGTACGTGTCGCGCTACGAAGCGGACAACTTCGTTCGCCGGTGGCTGCGCTTCTCGCATGGCAAGGTGGTGTCGGACAACCCGCGTGCGGACGCCGGCGTGATCGGCCGACCGGGTGAGACGATCCGTGTGATTCGAATCAGTTCGGGATTCGGCCACATGGTCGTATTCGTCACGGACGGCAAGCTGCCGGTCCCGTTCGGGACCGAAACGACCGGTTATACCGTGGACGATGTCGCCCAGACGATCGAGCGCGCACAAGCGGCCGGCGCAAAGGTGCTCTACCCGCCGTACCACAGCGCAACAGGTACGACCGCCATGCTCGAGTTCCCGGGCCGTTACATTGCTGAAGTGCACGATGGCAAGTGATGCAAACGTCATGAAGCCGTTGTGGTCACTGAAGTCCCGCAGGCGCGCGCCCCGCTTTTCCGCACGGCGCGCCGCCCGTGCCCTGCTGTTCAGTACGGGTCTCGCGGCCGCGCTGCCGGCCTCGGCGGCGGACACCGCGCTCGGCGGGGCTGACGATACCTCCGCGGCAAACACCGCGGTGACTTCGGCTTCAGCGAGTGCGTCGTGTGCACGGCCTGCAATCATGTTCAATCGCTGGCAGGAAAACTGGGGGGTATTGGCCAATCCCTGCGTGCCGAAACGGCCGTTCGATTCGCTGAAATACATTCCGCTGTTCGGCAATCCCGACGCGTACATTTCGCTCGGTGTGGTGCTTCGCGAGCGCCTGGAGGTGAACGACGCGCCGCTGTTCGGTCTCGGATCGGGGCATGACGACACGTATCTGCTGCAACGTCTGGACGTGCATGCGGATATCCGTCTCGGGCCCCATGTGCAGATCTTCACGCAATTCGAAGACGCGCAACCCTACGGCAAGGACAACGTCACGCCGGTCGATAAAAATCCGCTGGATCTGCGCCAGGCGTTCGTCGCGATTACCGAGCCGCTGGGGCCGGGCACCTTCAAGTTCCGCGTGGGCCGGCAGGAAATGGCGTTCGACTTGCAGCGCTTCGTCTCGGTTCGCGACGGCCCGAACGTTCGTCAGGCATTCGACGGGCTATGGACAGACTATGAAACCGGACCGTGGCGCTGGATCGCCTATGCGACGCAGCCGGTGCAGTATCGCGACAATTCGGATTTCGACGACGTCTCCAATCGCGATCTGACGTTCAGCGGCTTGCGTGTGGAGCGCAAAAACGTCGGGCCGGGCGACCTGTCGGCGTACTACTCGCGCTACAACCGCAGCAACGCGCACTTTCTCGACGCGGTCGGCGACGAACATCGCGATGTATTCGACGCGCGCTATTCCGGCAACGTCAACGCTATCGACTGGGACGTTGAGGCGATGTATCAGTCGGGACATGTCGGCAGCGACACGATCGGCGCGTGGGCGGTGGGCTCGCTCGCCGGCTATACGCTGAAGACCGCGCCGTGGACGCCGCGGATCGGCATTCAGGTGGACGCCGCATCGGGTGACAGCCATCCCGGCGACGGCCGTGTCGGTACGTTTAACCCGTTGTTCCCGAACGGCTATTACTTCGCGCTGGCCGGCTATACCGGCTACGCCAACCTGATTCACGTGAAGCCGTCGCTCACCCTCAAACCGAATAGCAAGCTGACGCTGCTGGCCGGTGTGGGTCTGCAATGGCGCGAGACCACCGCGGATGCGGTGTACCAGCAAGGCTCGGCGGTCGTGCCGGGCACGGCGGGACACGGCAATCTCTGGACGGGGTTCTATACGCAACTTCGCGCCGACTGGGCAGTCACCGCGAACCTCGCCGCAGCGCTTGAGGCCGTGCATTTCCAGATCGGACCATCGCTGCGCGAGCTGGGCGCCCGCAATGCCGACTACATAGGCGCGGAACTCAAATTCGGCTGGTAGAAGCGCTATCTGCAAACCATGTCAGATGAGGTCATGTTATGAGCACTCTAGAATTATCCAACGAGGCGACGACACCGTCGGAACTCGCGACACCGTATTCATCGCTGGAGTACCGTCAACATCAGATGTTTCCCCGTCTTTCGACGGCGGAGATTCAGAGTTTGCGGCGTTTTGCCCGGCCGATGTCGTTCAAGGCCGGCGAACTGATCTTCGAAACGGGGCACGTTGCACTCGGCCTGTTCGTGTTGCTGCGTGGGCGTGTGAGGATCTATTCGCGCGACAGTTTCGGCCGCTCGACGCTCGTGACTGAACATGAAGACGGACACTTCATGGCCGAGATGGCGCAACTCTCCGGCAAACCGGCATTGATCGACGGTGTCGCACTGACAGACGTCGAGACGCTAGTGATCGAGCCGGAAAGGCTGCGCGCGTTGATCGTGGCCGATGCGCAGCTTGGCGAACACATCATGCGCGCCCTGATCCTGCGACGGCTTGGACTGATCGAGCAGGGGCTCGGGCCGATCATCGTGGGTGATGGCGACTGCTCGAAGCTGATGGGGCTGCAAAGTTTTCTGCGCCGCAATGCGTACCCCGCAACGGTGATCGACGCGCGTAGCGATCCCGAGGCGATCACGCTGCTGGGCGGCATGACCACCGGCCCCGACGACTTTCCGCTCGTCTTCTGCCCAAACGGCAACGTGCTGCGCGCGCCGGACGAGGTCCAGCTCGCATCGTGCCTTGGACTCGTACCGACTTTCGAGCAATCGCACGTCTATGACGTTGCGATCGTCGGCGCCGGGCCTGCCGGGTTGGCGGCGTCCGTGTATGCCGCCACGGAAGGCCTGTCGGTTGCCGTATTCGATCAGCGTGCGCCGGGCGGCCAGGCCGGCGCCAGCTCGCGGATCGAAAACTATCTAGGCTTTCCCACCGGCATTTCGGGCCAGGCACTCGCCGCGCGGGCGTTCCAGCAGGCGCTGAAGTTCGGCGCGCATCTGGCGATTCCAGGCAAGGTCACGAATGTGTGCCGTCATGAAGGCCTCTTTCTGCTGACCTTGCTCGACGGGCAGCGCATCGGCGCCCGCACGGTCGTGGTCGCGAGCGGCGCCGCCTATCGGAGGCCGACGGTGGACGGCTTCGATCGCTTCGATGGACGCGGCACGTACTACTGGGCGTCGACGATCGAAGCGAAGCTGGTGAAGGGGCAGGACATCGTGTTGATGGGCGGGGGCAACTCCGCCGGCCAGGCGATCGTGTTTCTCGCCAATTTCGCGCGCAGCGTCCGCGTGCTGATTCGTGGCAAGGACCTCGAGGCCAGCATGTCGAAATACCTGATCGACCGGATCGGCTCCTTGCCTAACGTCACGCTGTACACGCGCTGCACGCTGCGTTCGGTCGATGGCGATGAAGCCGGACTCACGCACCTTCATATCCGGCATGAAGACGAGGATGTGGAGGAAGTCGTCGCGACGCGTCATCTGTTTCTCTTCGTCGGCGCAGACCCGAAGACCGATTGGCTCGGATCGAGCGGCGTGGAGCTCGACAACAGAGGGTTTGTCGTCACGGGTTTCGCCCGCAGTGAGGATGGGCTGTCTGAAGCAGGCGAGCGATATCCACTCGAAACCAGCATACCGGGCATGTTTGCGGTCGGCGATGTGCGTTCGGAGTCCGCGAAACGGGTGGCCGCGGCCGTGGGCGACGGCGCCGCCGTGGTCGGTCAGATCCATGCGTACCTTAGCCAGCTGACGGCGGTAGCCGCTTAGGGCTGTCCGGAAGGGAGAGAGGCGAATTGAGTACAGCGGCAATCATCGAGGGCGTTCGTGGATCGTCGCCGAACTCTGGTGTAAGCGTGCATTTTGACCAGGCGTGGTTTGACCGGCTTGCGCTCGAGGCACTACTGGTCGACGGAAACATCGTGCGTTATCGCGCGAGGTGGCAGGAAGGCGCACGGTCGTGGCTGATCGCGGTGCCGACCGATCTGCCCTCGGACGCGGTGTTGCGCCGCTTGCAGCAGGAATTCGCACCGGCCGACAAGCTCGAGTCGACATGGGCCGTGCGGCCGGTCGCACTCGTGCGGCTGTCGCGGGGGCCGGTGCTCGTGTACGAAGACAACGGCGGCACGCTGGTTCTGCCACCCGCCAACGGGATGATTGCGGTCGGCCGTTTCCTGCGTATTGCGGTCGGCGCCGCGCACGCGCTGCGTCTCGCGCACGCACGCGGTGTCCTGCATCGCGACCTCAAGCCGTCCAATCTGCTGGAATGCAGTGATGGCACGATCCGGTTATTGGGTTTTCGCGACGCTTTCAGCCTTGTCGGCGATCCGCTGACCGAATCACCAGACACCTTGTACGGCACGCTGGCCTATATGTCGCCGGAGCAGGCCCGGCGGGCGGAAGGGCATGCCGATGAGCGAAGCGATCTGTACTCGCTCGGTGTGACGTTCTATGAGCTGCTCACCGGGCAATTGCCCTTCGAGGCGGCGGATGCGGTCGAATGGGTCTATAACCACGTGGCGCGTCAGCCCGCCAACCCCCGCCAACACCGTCGATCCTTTCCCGCTGTGCTGGGCTCGATCATCCTGAAACTGCTGGCCAAAAACCCCGCGGAACGCTATCAAAGCGCCTCGAGTCTCGAGGCCGATTTACGCCGTTGTCTGGCTGACTGGAACGAGATGCAGCATATCGTTCCATTCGAACCGGCCGCTGAGGACAACGTCAGAAACCTTGCCGTCACGCATCGTTTGTTTGGCCGCGCGCATGAATACAATACGCTGCTCGATGCGTTCGGGCGCAACGCGCGGCAGGCCATGGCGGAACTGATTTTCGTGTCCGGATACTCGGGTGCGGGCAAATCCGAACTCGTGCGCAGCGTGCACCGCGCGACCGCGCAGACAGCTACGCTGTTCGCCTCGGGAAAGTTCGAGCAGTACGGCCAGAACGCGCCGTACGCGCCGCTGATGCAGGCGATACGCTCGCTGTTCCAGCGTATTCTGGGCGAGAGCGATGGCGAGCTGGACCGCTGGCGGGACGTGCTGCGCGAAGCCGTCGGCACGCAAGGCAAACTGCTCGTCAGTTACATCACCGAACTGGAACTGGTGCTCGGCGTGCAGCCGGAGGTGCCGGACTTGCCGCCCGTGGAAGCGCAGCTCCGTTTCCAGGCGCTGATCACTCGGCTGCTGTCCGTCTTCGCGACCGAGTCACACCCGCTGATCCTTTTTTTCGACGACGTTCACTGGTTCGACGTTGCAACCTTGAATTTCATCGCCTGTTTCCTGACGACGGTCGAGGACCGGCATGTGCTGCTGATCTGCGCATATCGCGTCAATGAAGTCGACCGGTCGCCCAGGTTCAAGGCTTTCCTGAGTTCGTTACCGAGCGCAAACGCACGCATCTCCACGATCGACGTGACGCCGCTCGATACCGCCAATGTCACGGCCTTGCTAGCCGACGCGCTGCATTGTGGCTCCGCGCACGTCTATCCGTTGGCGGCGGTCGTTCACGAGAAGACGGGCGGCAATCCTTTTTTCATCAAACAACTGCTGCTCGCGCTGGCCGACAACCAGTTGATCTGTTACGACGGCATGGCCGGCCGCTGGACATGGGATATCGATCGGATTAGCGAATACGAGTCCTCCGATAACGTCGTTGACCTGATGGTCGCGCGTTTGACGAGGCTGCCCGCAGAGGCGCAGGCCGTCCTCAGGCTGCTGGCGTCGATGGGGCGGCGCCTCGACAGGGCGACCCTGGCGCGGATCGATCCTGACGGCGGCGTGGAATTGGAGCGCCGCCTGCATCCCGCGGTGGAGGCGGGTCTGACGGTGTCGGACCGGACGGGATTCGCCTTTGCGCACGACCGGGTCCAGGAGGCAGCGTACGCGCTGATTGCCGAGGAGGAGCGCGGTGCCGAACATGCCCGGATCGCGCGCATCCTGCTGGAAGATTTCGACATCGGCGACTTGCAGAGGCCGGCGTTCGACATTGCTCACCATATCGAACGCGCCCAGGCAGCCGGGGCATTGTGCGAACTGGACGCGCACGAGACGACGGTCTTCAGCAGAATCTGTCTGCAGGCTGCCCGTCACGCCAAAGAAGCGATTGCCATCCAGTCCGCGCTGAACTACCTGGACGTCGGGCAGACGCTGCTCGACGCCAGTGGAGAAGACTATTCGCAATCGCTCGGCTACGAAATCGGCATTCTGCGGGTGCAATGCCACATTCTGGATGCGAATTTCGAGGCCGCCGGCACCCAGATCGAAAAACTGCTGGACCAGAACCTGTCGGTCATTGCGCGCGCGTCGGTGTACAAGCTGAAAGCCGACATGCAGCAGCATCTGTCGGACTATGAAGCGGCTGTCGATACCGCCCTCGAAGGGATCAAGCTGTTCGGTACGTATCTGCCGCGTTATCCGGAAGCCGCGGATGTCGAGGCGGCTTACCGCCGGCTCAATCAATCGCTTGGAGGGCGAACCCTCGCTTCAATCGCCGATCTGCCGCCTTTGCGCAACGCGGCAATCGAATCAGAATTGAATCTGCTGGTGAGTATCTACGCGCCCGCATCGTTCGTGAACGAAAGGCTTGGCTTTCTCAACCTGTGCCATATGGTGCAGCTGACCATTGACCACGGTATCACCGCGGCCTCGGCGCATAGCCTCGCGTGGTTCGGCGTGTACGTCGCGGAATTTTTCGGCGAGTACGCACAAGGGTTCGAATTCTCTCGCCTGGCAAGAACGCTGGTTGAGGAGCGCGGCTATCACGCGGTAGTCACCAGTACGCTGGTTGCGCTCGATCAGGTCGCGGTCTGGACCCAACCCCTTTCCTATGTGCTGGGATGCGCACGCGCCGCATTCGAGTCGGCTGGCCCGAGCGGCGATCTGACGATGAGCTGCTATGCGTGCAATCACATCGTGTCGGACCTGCTGATTCTTGGGGTGCCGCTGGAGCAGGTCGACAAGGAAATCGACCTTGGGCTGTCATTCGCAAGACGTGTGCGTTTCAAGGACGTTGAAGGGATCCTCGAACTGCAGAAGCGCTTCGTCCACAGTTTGACGGGCGGTCCTGGGCTGCCGGGCAATTTCGGCGTCGTGGTGGACGGCAAAATGAGCTTCGATGCCGGCGTGCTCGATACCCAGATGGCGACGCTGCGTTTCTGGATCTGGCTGCTGAAGGGCGTCTCCTGTTATTTTCACGGCGACTATCAGAACGCACGGTATTGCCTCACCGAAGCCGGCGAGCTGAAGTGGGCGACCCCCGCGCACATTCATCTGCTGGACTATCACTTCTACACGGCGCTGACTCTGGCGAAGGTGTCCGGTGGCGAGGATGCGAGCGCCGCGGTGGCTGCAATCGAGCCGCATCTGGCGAAGCTGCGCAATTGGGCGCAGCTCAATCCGGCCACGTTCAGGGACAAGCTCCTGCTAGTCGAGGCTGAAG